>DBTM01000028.1:23364-23508 GCA_002307055.1 Clostridiales bacterium UBA1316 | reverse complement strand
GAATCGCCCTCGACGATGTAAATCTCTGTCAGAGAGGGGTCCTTTTCATTGCAGTCCGTCAGTTTACCGGGAAGAGCCATGCCCTCGAGCGCATTTTTGCGGCGGATGTTCTCCCTTGCTTTACGAGCCGCTTCCCGAGCGCGC
>DBTM01000028.1:22274-23119 GCA_002307055.1 Clostridiales bacterium UBA1316 | reverse complement strand
ACGAGCCGCTTCCCGAGCGCGCGACGCCGTCATGGCTTTATCGAGAATGATCCTGCCGACTGCCGGGTTCTTTTCTAAAAACTCTGTCAGCTTATCGCTGACAATATTGTCAACGAGTGTTCTGATTTCGCTGTTGCCGAGCTTCGCCTTTGTCTGCCCTTCAAACTGGGCGTCTGTCAGCTTGACGGAAATGACGACGGTCAGCCCCTCGCGGCAATCCTCTCCGGAAACCTTGTCCTCGTTCTTGAGGAGGTTGTTCTTCTTGCCGTAATCATTGAGCACTCTGGTAAGCGCCGCTTTAAAGCCGGTCTCGTGCATACCGCCCTCAGGTGTGTGTATATTATTCGCGAAACTCAAGATCATCTCATTATAAGTATCGTTATACTGCAGAGCGACCTCGGCTATGGAATCGTCCCGGGAACCTGTAATATAGATCACTTCATCGTGCAGGGGCGTTTTGTTGCGGTTGATGTAGGTGACAAACTCCTTGATGCCACCGGCATAGCACATTTCGTCTCTTGCTTCCCGCCCGCTTCTTTCATCGATGATCCTGATCTTAAGGCCTGCGTTCAAAAACGCCTGCTCACGCATGCGCGTTAAAAGTGTGTCGTAGTTAAAAACCAGCTCTTCAAATATCTCGTTGTCAGGCTTGAATGTAATCGTCGAGCCGGTTTTGTCCGTCGTGCCGATAATCGTCAGTTCCTGGGCGATATCGCCCCGTTTGAAGCGCATTTCGTAGATATTGCCATTTAAGTGTACCTGGGCAATGAGCCATTCAGACAGCGCGTTGACAACGGACGCGCCGACACCGTGCAGTCCGCCCGCCACTTTATACCCGCCGCCGC
>DBTM01000028.1:0-22042 GCA_002307055.1 Clostridiales bacterium UBA1316 | reverse complement strand
CCCCCCCCCCCCCGCCACTTTATACCCGCCGCCGCCGAATTTACCGCCGGCATGCAGAACTGTGAAAACGACCTCAAGAGCGCTTTTACCGGTTTGTTCATGGATATCAACCGGAATTCCTCTGCCATTATCGATAACGGTAATAATATCGCCTTCTCCGATAATAACGGAGATATCGTTGCAGTAGCCTCCCAGCGCTTCGTCTATGGCGTTATCCACAATTTCATAAACCAAGTGATGCAGGCCTGAGAGTGACGTCGACCCGATATACATACCGGGCCTTTTCCTGACGGCTTCCAGACCTTCGAGCACCTGGATCTGAGACGCGTCATATTCGTGAGGCGCCTTGTCGATCATTTCCGATTCGCCTGGAACCTTGTCAACACGATCAGATTCGTGCGTTTCCTTGTCAATAATATCAGACATGTTAAATCTCCTCCAATGGAATTATACGGGCAGCATAATCAGTGTACTGCAAATACCGTAGTATCGTGTAAAACATATTGTGCCGTGCGTCATACGCACCGTTAATCAAAGCGCATTGTTTCGCTGCGTTTCAAAAGGGTCGATGACGCCAGCTGAGAAAGATAGATTATCTCTTTATCCTGCTCCCGGCATATAATAAATGATTTTGGTATATCCTCTGAAATGTTGACGATATGTCCGGCTTTTTCGGCATTGCTGAGAAATGCGCGCGTCAAATGCGAGCCGGTCGTATTATCCAGATCAAATATACCGATAACGGCGCTGATTGGAACAACAACATTTTGTCCGAGATGCAGATACATATAATCAAACCTTATCTTCATAATACTTGAACCGGAAGTTCGCAGGAAAAAGAACAGCCTATGCTGAAGCTTATGACTAATTGTGCCCATATTATGGCATTAATTATAAAATCAATTATATATTACCGAAATGTCACCATCATCACTGAAGTTTTCCACCGTCTATACGGTGCACCTTTCCGCCGGTTCTGGAAGCTATCCGGGCATCCTCGCAGCAGGTGATAAAAACCTGCCCGTCATTGATATGATTTAATACAAAATTCTGCCGCCGGTCATCTAGCTCCGAAAGGACATCGTCCAGAAGAAGCAGCGGGTATTCGCCCCTGTCATCATAATGAATCTGCCGTTCCGCCAGCTTGACGGAAAGCGCCGCTGTCCGGGCCTGCCCCTGCGAAGCGAAGCTTCTGGCGGCTCTGCCGTCAATCTCTATGTCAAGATCATCCTTGTGCGCGCCGGTGAGGCACGAGCCTGTTTCAAGCTCCGCGCGCCGATGCTCGCGCTGATGCTCCAGAATCTGAGGGAGCAGTTCAGACGGCGGCCTGCCTGTATCGGTAATCGTCTTGACCGTACAATATTTAATCGTTAGCGTTTCGGCTCCGCCTGAAAATTCCCTGTGTATCCGCGAAGCCCTTTCAGAGAGCAGAGCAGCATACGCTGCTCTGTAGTGGATAAGTTCTGCGCTCATTAATGCGAGATGGTGATCGAAATCATCCAGCGCGTACAATAACGACGGTTTTTGATGATAGTCCCGAAGTATTCTTGTTTTGTGGTCAAGAAGCTTGTTGAACTCGGTCAGTGATTGCGCATAACGCGGTCTGAGCTGGCAGAGGCAGGCATCCATCAGCCGTCTTCTCACGGCAGCGCCTTCTCTGATCAGATTCAGGTCGTCCGGACAGAAAAGAACCGCACGCAGCTTACCGGACAATTCAGCGGCTGTCCGAAGCTTCACATCATTTGCCGTAAACAGACGGCGTTTTACGCGGTCTATGCGGGTTTCAAGCTTTTGTTCTCTCTCACCTGAGAAGATATTCGCCCGGATGTAAGCACTGTCTTTATCGAACCCGATAAGCTCTCTGTCATTTTTAGCGCGGAAGGATCGGCCCGATGTCAGGTAATAAATTGCCTCAATAAGATTTGTTTTGCCCTGCGCGTTGTTGCCGATGATAACATTGACCTTATCGGAAAAATCGACTGAAAATTCAGAATAGTTACGAAAACCGTCAAGAATTATTTTATTAACAAACATTATTGTTGTCCTTGTCCGCACTGAAAACATTCAAAACGGTTTTTTTGAAGCATACTATGTCACCCGGACGGATTTTTTTGCCTCGTTGAGTACAGACCTCGCCGTTGACGCTTACTTCACCATTTTGAATAAAGTATTTTGCTTCACCGCCAGACTGCAGCAGCGCAGCAAATTTTAAAAGAGCGTCAAGCCTGATGAATTCGGTGCTGATATAAACAGGCTGTCCGGGCTTGCTTTCGGCAATTTTAACCCTAAACTTCATTGGCTTTTAATCTCATAGGCAGAACCATGTATAAAAAGCTGCTGCTCCCGTCCGCCGGAATAATGATACACGGTGAAATGCCGGATGTGATAATAAAACGAATATGATCGGCTGGTGCGGCTTTGAGCGCCTCAAGCAGATATCTGTTATTAAAGCCAATCTCCAAGCCTTCGCCGTCACCCTTGACAGCGCACTCATCACTGGCTCTTCCAAGCGCTGAATTTGATAAAAACTTGAGAATACCGTCGTCAAACGTACAACGTACGGGACTTTTCATTTTATCGCTGATAATCAGAGAGACACGTTCCAATGCGTCGACAACGGTTCGCCTGTCAGCTTCTATGTTATATTTTTCCGCCTGCTTGATCGAACCCTTATAATTCAGGAATTCTCCCTCCAGACGCCTTGATATCAGCACTGTTCCGTCAATGACAAACATGATATGCTTTGAACCCAGCATAATAGACACAAGATTATCACTGTCTGATAAAATCTTTTCAACTTCATTCAGTGCGCCGCCCGGGACAACAAAGCTCAGAGACGACATGTCCGTTTTACTGAGCTGTTCACGGCGGAGTGCCAGCCTGAAACCGTCGCATGCCACGATTGTCAATTCATTTTTCTCGGCTTCGAAAAGCGCACCCGTCTGGATTGGACGCGACTCATTGTCGCTGACGGCAAAATTTGTCTGAGAAATCATATTTTTCAGTAATTTTTCGGTCAAGCCAAAGGACTTTTGATAATCGACAGCCGGTAAGTCGGGATAATCGGCGGCTGATGTACCGAGAATTTGAAATTCACTCATACTGCATTCGATTTTCGTCATAAAATTCTCATCAGCAGATATTGAAACAACATTGTCCGGCAGTTTTCTGATAATTTCACCAAAGAGCTTCGCGTTGAGCACAATGCTGCCTTCACTGACAATGTCCGCCTGAACTGCGGTTATAATACCGGTCTTGAGATCATAACCTGATATCTTGACACTGTCGGCCGCCGCTTCTATTAAGAGACCCTCCAAGGCAGGGACGGCACTTTTAACGGCAGAAGCGCGGGATGCTGTCATAACAGCAGACTGCAGTAAATTTTTCTCAACTGTGAATTTCATAATCATTTGTCCTTTCTCCGTCTGTCACGGATATCTGCATAAAAGACAGACAGAAAGAATATATAAATAATTTAGTAATAGTAGCAGTAGTACGAAAATATGTGGAAAACCATAAAAAACCCCGTAAATGCTGTGATAATAATATTTTTATATTGTGGAGAATTCAGCGGCATTATATTGAAAAAGAAAATGATAACAGATACTGCACATGTTGCTAACAGGCATTGTCACATAATGTGGACAGATAATATTATTTATCGTCTATTACATGAATCATCAATTTCTTGAATTTATATTCGCGGTGATATCTTTAATAGTTTGAGAAAATGATGCAGAGGCTTTGATATTATCTTCAATACGGCGTATAGATGAAAGGACGGTTGTATGGTCCCGGCCTTCATATAGTCCGCCGATATCTTTTAAAGAGAGGTTTGTCAGCTTTCGGACAAGATACATGGATATTTGCCTGGCAAGCGCGGTATTACGGGTTCTGCGCTGTCCCCTGAGGTCATCTGAAGTCAGTGAATAAAATTTAGCGGTTTCATCGATGATCAGGTCAGAGGTCGGTATATATTCTGTTTTTTCTTTGAGCATATCTTTAATCGCTTTTGAAACGGATGAGACGGTGATACTGTCATTCATGAGGTCGCGGTAGGCCATTACTTTTTTGACAGCGCCTTCAATCTGGCGGACATTTGAGGTCATATTTTCAGCGATATAAGTTGAAACGTCGTCGGGAAGGAATAATCCGAGCTGCTGCGCTTTATTTTTAATAATAGCCATTCTGGTTTCATAGTCAGGCGGCTGAATATCGGCTAAAAGGCCTGACTCAAAACGTGTTTTAAGGCGGTCTTCCAGGCGAGTCATTTCATTGGGGGGACGGTCTGAGGTAAAAACAATCTGGCGGTTGGCTTCATACAAGGTGTTGAAGGTGTGGAAAAACTCTTCCTGAGTCTGGATTTTACCGGCGATAAACTGAATATCGTCCATTAAGAAAAGATCAGCACCGCGATACTTTTCACGAAACTCGACGTTTTTACCGATTTGTACCGCATTAATCAATTCATTTGTGAAATCGTCACCTTTTACATAGACGATATTATACTCAGGATGCTTTATTGAGACTGCATGGCGGATGGCGTGCAGCAGATGCGTTTTGCCGAGTCCGGATTCGCCATAAATAAAAAGAGGGTTGAAATTTTTGATTTGGCCCTCAGCAACAGCTTTTGCCGCGGCATGGGCAAATTTATTCGAATTACCGACGACGAAGCGTTCAAAAGTGAATTCTCCCTCAGAAGCCTCAGTACCCGGTATCTCTTTATGCATATAATTATCAAGCTCGTTCTCTCCCAGAACGAGTACGTCGAAATCTCCGGAGAACAATTCTTTCAGAGCACTTTTAACGGAGCCGATAAACCGGCCCTCGATGACATCTTTTTTGAAGTTTGAAGGCGTGTGAATAACAAGACGGTTATCTCCGATATCAATAGCCTGGCAATCATCAAACCATGTTGTTATTGCGGTAGAGGTTAGCTCGGTACTCAGAATTTTGAGGACCTTACTCCACACGTCGGAAGCTGAATTCATAACTTCAATCCTTTCGGGGATTCATAAAAAGAAAAACGGTCTTTAAAAACGGACTGCTGAAAAGGTGCAAAAAAATAAAACCGTCTGTCTTGCAGCTCGTAAATGAACCGTATATCGCCACGTAAACATTTTATCAAAAAATGACAATAAAATCAAGTGTTTAAGCGATATACAATTAAAAAAAGAAATATAAGGGCAGAACGTAAAAGAAGGCAGGGGTGCACCCTGCCTTCCGGTTATTCAAATGTAATATTACTGAGCCATGCCATTAAGCTTGACGGTGAGTCCGCTCTTTTTATGAGCCGCGTTATTTTTATGAAGAAGACCTTTTGACGCTGCCTGATCGACAGTCTTAACAGCGACTTTATAGGCGCTTTCGGCTGTTTCCCGATTACCCTCGGTTACTGCAGTGTCAAATTTCTTTAAGTTAGTTTTCAGCTCAGACTTGGCCGACTTGTTCCTGGCATTGCGCGCTTTGGCGATGAGAACTCTCTTTTCAGCGGATTTTATGTTGGGCATATTCTTTAGCCACCTCCTCCTATAATGTCACAGACTGTTTTTGTTGTGCGGATTGTTATTCTAACACAGGATGAAATAATAATCAAGCAAAATATTAAAGGATGAAAATTATATTACATCAGACGGTGTTATTGCGCGTATACAGCGGAAAGAATTTGCAGAGAATAAACAGAATCAAATTCGGGAGGATGAAAGATATGTGGGCAAAACGTACGGATTTGGCTGTTGAAGCAAAGGAGCTGTGGCGCGAGAGCGCGCAAAAGCAGACGGAGCTCAGCGGTGTCAAATCGCGGGAAAAGGAAACAAACGGCTATAAAATAACAACCGTCGAAATACTCGATGACGAAGGTGCGCGTGAATTGGGCAAACCGATCGGTTCTTATATTACAATGGAGATTGACAAGCTTGTCAAACGTGAGGATAACGCGTTTACGCTCGGCGCGGAAACATTGGGTGCTGAAATATCGGAGCTCCTGAAGCTGAAGGAAAAAGACAGTGTTCTTGTTGTCGGCTTGGGCAACGAAGCGATTACGCCGGATGCTATTGGGCCGAAAACAGCAAAAAACACCATGGTGACGCGCCATCTTGTCGAAAAAATGCCGGAGGAATTCGGTTCTATGCGCCGCGTTTCTGTTCTTGTTTCTGGGGTCCTGGGGACAACAGGAATTGAAAGCGCCGAATTTATCAAAGCAGTTGTCGAAAAAATGAAACCCGATCAAGTGATAGTTATTGACGCGCTGGCATCGCGAAAGCTTGCACGTGTCTGCAGGACAGTACAGATGGCCGACACCGGCATCGTACCCGGGTCGGGCGTCGGAAACAGCCGGGCTGCCATTAACAGAACAACACTTGGCGTGCCAGTGACGGCGATAGGCGTGCCGACCGTCGTCGACGCGGCGACACTCGCAGCCGATTTAGCAGAACAAGCCGGAGCAAAGGATATTAATCCGGAAGACCTGTCGAATTATGGCGGGTCCATGATTGTCACACCAAAGGAAATCGATGCCAATGTCAGCGATATAGCGAAGCTGGTCGGCTACGGCATTAATCTTGCGCTGCACAAGGATTTAAGCATGGATGATATCAATATGTTTTTGAGCTGATCAAAAGCCGATAATCAAACAAAAAAGTGACGAATGTTTCACGTGAAACATTTTAGTGATTATTATCCTTGAAAACAAGGTCTGTTATGCTATAATGAGAAAGCGTCAATATCTGGAGGTGAAACTGAACATATGGGAAAAATAATCGCCGTCACAAATCAAAAGGGCGGCGTGGGAAAGACGACGACTTGCGTGAATCTGTGCTGCGCACTGAAAGAAGCCGGCGTCAAGGTATTACTGTGTGATATTGACCCTCAGGGAAATTGCACATCCGGGATGGGCGTTGACAAAAATGTCGCGACCCCGAATTTATACAATGTTCTTGTGGATGGTGTACAAGCCGAAAAAGCAATTGTTGTAACGAAATTTGGTGACGTTCTGCCGTCAAATGCAATCTTGTCAGGTGCGGGTATTGAGCTTGTCAGCGCTGAGGCGCGGGAATACATATTAAAAAAGGCGCTGGCGGGAATTAAATCCAGGTATGATTACATATTTATTGACTGCCCGCCGTCGCTGGAAATGCTGACGCTTAATGCGCTGTGTGCAGCCGACAGTGTGCTCATCCCCGTCCAGTGCGAATATTTTGCGCTGGAGGGTTTAACGGATCTGATATCAACCATCAGAATGACGAAAAAAGCCTTGAATCCGGCAATCGAAATTGAGGGCGTCCTTTTGACAATGTTTGATTCAAGGACCAATTTCTCGATGCAGGTGGCGGACGAGGTGAAGAAGTTTTTTAAGAACAAGGTCTATAATATCGTTATCCCGCGGAACGTCAGGATATCGGAGGCGCCGAGCCACGGGCTTCCCGTTCTTGTCTATGACCGCTTTTCGCGCGGAGCGCAGACGTACATCGAGCTTGCGAGGGAATTTATGCGCCGCAACAAAGCACCGTCTGATTAATTAAGTAAACATCAAATACGACGACTGCAGAATCCGGCTGGAAATGCAGTTATTTTAAGGAGAGAAAATGAATGGCGGAAAAGGGGCTTGGAACAGGTCTCGGCGCTTTATTCGGGGATGCGGCGCTTGAAGCAATCCCAAACGATTTTGTCTATTTGCCAATCTCGAAAGTCGAGCCGCGCAAAGAACAGCCTCGAAGTGTATTTGATGAGGAAGGGCTTTCAGAGCTGGCGGAATCGATTAAAGAACACGGCGTTCTGCAGCCGCTGACGGTACGGCGCCTCGGCAGCGGGTATTATCAGATTATTGCCGGAGAACGCCGATGGCGCGCGTCCAGAATTGCCGGCTTATACGAGGTGCCTGCCCGAGTGATCGAGGCTGATGATAAAAAAGCCACTGAGCTCGCGATGGTTGAAAATCTCCAGAGAGAAAACCTGAATCCCGTTGAAGAAGCGCTTGGCTACAAAACACTGATAACAGAATACGGTATGACTCAGGAGCTGGTGGCTCAGCGTGTCAGCAAGTCGAGGCCGGTTATAGCAAATGCGCTGCGGCTGCTTGCTTTGCCTGAAAGCCTATTAAGGAAGCTGGAAATCGGCGAGCTCTCTGTCGGCTCGGCCAGAACGCTTTTATCACTCGACAGTCAGGAGGAGATGCAGGCTGCAGCACAGGCGATTGCCGACAACAACATGACGGTCAGAGACGCGGAAAAGCTGGTCAAACGGATTAAAAGAGAACGGTCGGAGGACGAGCGGCAAACCGGTGACAGGCTGGTTGTCAACTATATTGAGGAGCTCGAGAACAGATTGACAAAATCGCTCGGAAGACGTGTGAAAATAACCGACGGAAAATCGAAAGGCCGCATCGAAATAGAGTATTATGACCGCGAGGACTTTGAACGATTGTATGAATTGCTGTCCTCTCTTCAAGGATAAAGGAGAAACCGTACGATGCAAAAAAGAGCAGACGAATTGCCTATGCAAAACATCGATACAATTAAACAAGAAAATAGTAAAAAAACGAAATCCAGAAAATCTGTTTACATTTATATCGCGGCGCTTTTTGTTATTGTTCTCTTTTTTATAATGCTGTCGTATTTTATACAGCAGCGCAATAATTCAGACCTTCATACGCTTAACGAGCAGAACGCAACGGCACAGCAGAATATCGCGAATCTGCAAACTGCGAATCTGCAGCTTCAAACGGATAATGATGCGTATAAAAAACAGATTGCGGACCTGGAAGCGAAAATCAGCGACCTCGAAAGCCAGAATAGTAACGTTAAACAGCAATGGCAGAGCGATGTGCAGAATGTGATCACAAATGACACGGCGCAATATAATGAGCTTCTCACGAAATATAATGAACTGTTGAAGAAGTATGAAGTCAAGGTGAATAAGAAATGATTGATATTAAGCTGATAAGAGAAAAACCGGATGAAGTAAAGGGTCGGTTTCAAAATAAAGAAATCGATTGCTGCGATACGGTCGACAGAATCCTCGAGCTGGACAGTTTGAGACGAGAGCTCATTTTGAAGTCAGAAAACTGCAAAGCCGAACAGAACAAAATATCAAAGCAAATGCCGCAGCTGAAAAAGGACGGCGCCGATACGACAGCGCTTGTTTCGCAGATGAACGAAATTAAAGAAATTATAAAGACATCTGAAACGAAGCTAAAGGATGTTGAAAGTGAATATAATACGCTTCTGCTGAGCCTTCCAAACCTGCCTGATGACGACCTGGTGCCGGGAGGGAAAGAGAATAATTTACCCATTCGTTATTTCGGAGAACCTAAAACATTTGATTTTGAACCATCAAACCATGTCGACCTGTGTACAAAGCTGGGGCTGATCGATTACGTCCGCGGCGCCAAGCTCTCCGGCAGCGGATTTTGGATATACCGCGGTATAGGGGCCCGGCTTGAATGGGCACTCCTGAATTATTTTATAGACACGCATTTAGCCGACGGATATGAGCTCGTACTCGTTCCGCACATGCTCGGATATGAATGCGGACTCACAGCCGGTCAGTTCCCGAAATTTGAGGATGACGTCTACTGGCTGGATAATCATGAGGACGAAAGACGCCGTTTTATGCTGCCGACTGCCGAAACGGCGCTGGTATCGCTGCACCGGGACGAAATTCTTACTGAAGCAGAGCTGCCGCGCAAATATATCTCCTATACGCCGTGTTTCAGGCGCGAAGCCGGCTCCTACCGCGCTGATGAGCGCGGTATGGTACGCGGGCACCAGTTCAATAAGGTTGAAATGGTACAGTTTACGAAACCCGAATTATCTGATGACGCTTTCGGGGAGCTTGTCGGGAAAGCGGAGGCGCTTGTCAAAGGGCTTGGGTTCCATTTCAGAACGGTGAAGCTGGCCGCCGGCGACTGCTCGGCTTCTATGGCGCGTACCTACGATATTGAAATCCAGATTCCTTCAATGGCCGGTTATAAAGAGGTTTCCTCTGTCTCAAACGCGCGTGATTATCAGGCGCGGCGCGGCGCGATGCGGTTTAAGAGAGAGGCGACCGGCAAAATTGAGTTTGTCCATACGCTCAACGGTTCAGGCCTCGCGACCAGCAGAATTCTGCCCGCGCTTGTCGAACAGAATCAGCAGAAAGACGGAAGTGTAATCATTCCGGAGGTACTCCGCAAGTACCTTGGAGGGCTGGAGGTTATTAAATGAAAAAACCTGACATAAAAAAGGGCGGGTCGGCTGTAAAAAAGATCGCCGGTGAATTCAAAGCTTTTGCGATTAAAGGGAACGTTATAGACCTAGCCGTCGGCGTCATTATCGGCGGTGCTTTTTCCAAAATTATTGCCTCGATCGTGAATGATATTGTCATGCCCTTTATTGGTATGTTCCTGGGCGGCGTTGATTTCAAAAATTGGGTTATCGACCTTCCGCGTTTTTTCAACCAACCTAAGCCGATTGAAATGAATGTGGGTATCTTTATCAACACTGTCATTGAGTTTCTGATACTTGCCATTATCGTTTTTCTCTTCGTCAAAGGAATCAACAGGTTAAAGAGAAAGCAGGAAGAAGCGCCGCCTGCTCCTGCGGCTCCAACAAAAGAAGAGCTGCTGCTGACTGAAATCAGGGATATACTTAAACAACAGAAGGATAAATAGTCAGACATAATGAAGAATATACTGATTCAAGGTGCATTAAAACTCAGTCTTAGCCTGCCGACAGAATCTCTTGATAAATTCTGCCGCTATTACGAGTTTCTTGAAGAAAAAAACCGAGTTATGAACTTAACGGCGATCGCGGGGGAAAAGGACACAGCCGAGCTGCACTTTCTCGACTGCCTGGCATTATTGACGCTTGACTCTTTCACGGGCAAATCCGTTATCGATATTGGCAGCGGCGCCGGATTCCCCGGTATCCCTATGAAAATCGCTGAAAAGGCTCTTCGTTTGACCTTGCTCGACGCGCAGCAAAAGAAGGTTGCGTTCTTAGAAGAATTGAGCGCGCATCTTCAATTGCCGGATATCCGCTGCATGCACGCACGAGCGGAAGAAGCGGCATTGCTGCCGGATATGCGTGAGGGATTTGATTTTGCCGTGTCGCGCGCTGTTGCGCGGCTCAATGTTCTGGCTGAAATATGTCTGCCTTTTATAAAAGCAGGCGGCGTGTTTATCGCTATGAAGGGCATAGACTCCGATGCTGAAATAAATGAGGCGCGAAACGCTTTTAAAAAACTCGGAGCCGCGACCGAGAAAATCGTTGATTATGAAATTCCGGGGACGGGCATTATCCACAGAGCGGTCATAATACGAAAAACCGCGGCAACGCCAGCCCAGTACCCCCGCAGATTTGCAAAAATCCAAAAAAGCCCGCTTTAGCTGCCGAGAATATAATGATCGCTTTAAGTACCCAAGCGCAGAAATGTTTCACGTGAAACATTGGAAATAACAGATCAAAAATAACACCACCCCCGATATGTCTTAATATCGGGGTGGTGCTGCGTTCACAAATTGGTATATTTTTACAGACAGGGAGCAGAACGATGCGTGCTTTAACGACGGCCCTAATGAATGAAATCGGCTTTGCCCAGATTGCCGCCAGAATAGAAGGCGGAGGCTGCCCCATTGTTGTATCCGGACTTGACGGCATACACAAGTCGCACGCTGCCGCGTCAATCCGGAGCCTGACGGGCAGACCTGTCGTTATTGTCTGCACCGATGAAATGGAAATGAAGAGGGTCGCTTCGGATTTAGAATCATTTACGTCCGAGCAGGCTGTTTTACTGGCCGGAAGAGAATTTACTTTCTATAATGCCGAGGGTGTATCAAGGCAGCTTGAGCAGCGGCGGTTGCACGCGCTGTATCAGATGCAAAGCGGTGCGCCAATCATCGTTGCGACAATAGACGGCCTGCTTATGAGAACGATGCCGAAAGCATTTATGAATGACGCGGCGATCGAGCTTCGAATAGGCGGCACCTATGATTTGGGGGCTGTTGCCGATACGCTTGTTAAAAACGGCTACAGCCGGTGCGAGCAGGTTGAAGGAGCCGGACAATTCGCCTTAAGAGGCGGTATTCTTGATTTTTTTTCACCGGCAGATGACATGCCGTTCCGGTGTGAATTTTTCGGGGATGAGGTTGATTCCATCAGCAGTTTTGATGTATCGACGCAACGCCGGTCAAAAACTGTCGATTCCGCGCTTGTTTTGCCGGCGGCGGAAACGCTTGCCGCTTTGTACAAGGGAGACGGCGGCGCTGGCGAAGAAGGCTTGAAAAAGGCACTTACCGCTCTCCTGCTTACCCTGGAAAAGCGCAAATCCAGCAATCCTGAGCTGAAGAAAAACCTCACTTCGGATATAGAGCGGCTGGAAAACAGACGCACCTTCTCCGCCTGGGATAAATATATGGAAATCATATATCCTATGTCCTCGGCTCTGGAGTACATCGATGACACGGCTGTAATTATTATCAACGAACCGGCGAGAATCGGTGAACGATCGAAAAATTTTCTGTGGCAGCTCGGTGAAGATACCAAGACGCTCCTGGAAGCGGGTGTTATTGACAGCAGCCTCGTTCGGTTTTCTTTGGATTGGGAGGAATTCTGCGGGAAAATAGAAGATTTCCCGGTTGTGATGGCGGACAGCTTCACCGGGAGCAAATATCCCCTTAAACCGCGGGCAATCCTCAATATCTCGGCGAAACAGCTGCCGTCCTACGGCGGGAGCTTTGAAACAGCAGCCGGGGATATCGCGCATTATTCAGGCTCGGGCTATAAGACAATTATCCTGTGTCAGGATGAACGCCGCGCGAAAATATTGTATGATTATCTTAAAGAACACAATATCCCTGCGACCATTGACTTTGCTTTGACCGAGCTGCCGGAAACTGACTGCTGCATTATTGCAATCGGCGCGCTGTCAGCGGGTATGGAATATCCCGGAGCAAAGCTCGCTGTTATTACGGAAGGGCAGTTTGTAGAACCGGTGTCTCTGCGGAAGAAGAAAAAGGCGCTGCCATCAAACAGGGAGCGCCTGCAAAGCTTCACGGATTTGTCGCCAGGTGATCTCGTTGTCCATGAGCATCATGGGATCGGGCGATACATTGGGATTTTTAAGATGCCGGTGGACGGTATTGAAAAGGACTATGTGAAAATTGCGTATGCCGGAACCGACAGCTTATATGTACCGGCAACACAGCTTGACCTCATTTCAAAATATATCGGCGGCGGCGAGGATGCGCCGATCAAGCTCTCGAGAATGGGCGGAGCGGAGTGGACAAAGGCAAAGATCCGAGCTAAGGGCGCGGCTAAAGAGATGGCAAAGGAGCTCATTGAGCTGTATGCCGCGCGTCAGCGCTTGACGGGGCACGCCTTTGCGCCTGATTCCGTCTGGCAGACAGAATTTGAGGAACGATTCGGTTATCAGGAGACAGACGACCAGCTCCGGTGCATTGAAGAAATCAAAGCCGACATGGAGCACGCCATTCCGATGGATCGGCTCCTCTGCGGCGATGTCGGTTACGGAAAAACAGAGGTCGCCCTCCGCGCGGTGATGAAGTGCATTTTAGATGGTTATCAGGCGGCGCTGCTCGTTCCGACAACGGTTTTGGCACAGCAGCACTATATTACCTCGATGCGCCGTTTCGCGGGATATCCTATAAAAATTGAGGTATTAAGCCGTTTTCGATCACCGGCACAGATAAAAAGTGCCGTTAAAGCCATTGAAAACGGCTCGGTAGACCTCGTTATCGGCACGCACCGCCTGCTGCAGAAGGATGTCGTGTTTAAGAAGCTCGGTCTGCTGATTGTCGACGAGGAGCAGCGCTTCGGTGTTTCTCACAAAGAGCGGCTAAAAGAAATTTCAAAACAGGTGGACGCCTTAACACTATCGGCGACACCGATTCCGAGGACATTGAATATGGCGCTGTCCGGCATCCGCGATATGTCGACGATCGAAGAACCGCCGAGAGACCGGCAGCCGGTGCAGACCTATGTGCTTGAGCATGACTGGAGTATCCTGTGCGACGCTATACGGCGCGAGGTTTCGCGCGGCGGGCAGGTCTATTATATCCACAACCGTGTGGAAAACATAGACCGGACGGCGTCGCGGCTGTCTGCCATGCTGGAGGGAATTTCGGTCGCTGTCGGACACGGACAGATGGAAGAAGACCGGCTGAGCGGCGTTATGGAAAGCATGTCCGCGGGCGAGATACAGGTTCTTGTCTGCACGACGATTATTGAAACCGGCATTGACATTCCGAATGTCAATACGCTCATCATTGAAGACGCCGATAAGCTTGGTTTATCACAGCTGCACCAGATCAGAGGACGCGTTGGCCGTTCCCCCCGCCGCGCCTTTGCTTATCTCACCTTCAAGCAGGGAAAGGTTCTGACGGAAATTGCTGAAAAAAGGCTTTCCGCTATCTGGGAATTTGCCGAATTCAACTCCGGCTTCAAAATAGCGATGCGTGATCTTGAAATTCGCGGTGCGGGCAATCTGCTCGGAGCCGAACAGTCGGGTCACATGATGAGCGTGGGTTACGACATGTACCTGAAGCTTCTTGAGGAAGCGGTTCTTGAGGAAAAAGGCGAGAAACCGGAAAAACGTACAGATTGCGCTGCCGATTTTGCCGTTTCCGCAAACATTCCGGAAAAATACGTCCCGTCCGGAGAACAGAGGATGGATTTATATCGCCGTATTGCAAGAATTCGAACAGAAGACGATGCCGACGAGATGATTTCCGAGCTTATTGACCGCTACGGTGATCCCCCAAAGGAAGCTGTGGCGCTTGTCTCCATCGCATTGCTCCGAGGAGAAGCAACAATAGCCGGCATTACGGAAATTTCACAGAAAGCCGGATATATACGTCTGCGGCTGAACGAGTTTGAAATGAATCGTGTTTCAGCGTTATACAGCAAGCCGGAATATAAGGGCCGGGTAAAGATTGAAGCAGGTGCCGTCCCGGTTATTTCATTAAAGCTGCGTACACCAAAAGTCGTTGACGAAGCGATGAAATTTGTCCGTGCGTACGCGAGTGCTCTGTAAATAAGGGCGGGTATCCGCCGGCTCCGGAGGTGTATTATCACCGGAATATTAATATTAGGAAAATTATGTGTATCCTGTATTGTCACAATGACAAAAAAGGGGTATAGTAATATCGTCCGGGCTTAGGAAAAGTCCGGTCATTAATTATCGGAGGATCATAATGAAACTAAAAAAAATATTGGCTTTGCTGTTATCTGCTGTTATGATAGCCGCAGTATTTACAGGCTGCAAACAGACGACTAAATCACCCTTTGTCAGCAGCGGGTCTGCAACCCCGAGCGGGGCGAGCGCCGCCGCCGCATCCCCTTCAGCAGCAGCGTTGAATTACGAGAAAGCCTATGCATCACTAGATCCGAAAACCGTTATGATGACGATTGACGGAAAAGATGTCCAATGGGATGAGCTGTTTTATTATATCACCTACAGTATATATCAAGTGGAGTCACAGGGCGGGCAAATATCCGACTGGTCAGCCATTATGAAGGATGAAACCACATATAAAGACTATGTGCTTAATTCCGCCGCCAATTTCGCCCTGCAGAACGAGGCAATTAATTATGGAGCCAAGCAGCTTAACGTTGCGCTGAGCGACAAGGATAAAACAGACCTGCAAACGGATTATGATACACAGGTCAGTTCTTCAGGCGGGGAGGAAGCCTTCCTGGCTCAGCTCAAAGAGGGATACATAACGAAAGAAATCTATAACATGCTCTCAGAAATTGGCTACCTTTCCAAGGATTGCTTTACTGCGCTCTATGGAGATGACGGCAGCAAGCTTTCGGATAAGGATGTCGCCGATTATACCGCCAGTGACAACTACATCATGGCAAAACATATTTTATTCATGACGGTAACAACAGACGAGTCCGGCAACACGAACCCAATTTCGGATGCCGAAAAAGCCAAGGTACGCGAAAAAGCGGAAGCGGTGCTTACCGAACTTAAAAACTATAAGGGTAAAGACTTTGACGCCTATTTTGACGAGCTGATGAACGCAAACAGTGAGGATAAAGGCGGACTTTCATCGTTCCCAAACGGCTATTTATTTAAATCCGGAGATATGGTCACGGAGTTTGATAATGCCGCCAAGGCACTGCAAATCGGACAATTTACACCGGAACTCGTCGAATCGACAGTCGGATATCATATTATCTACAGGCTCCCGATTGATTACAATACAACCCCGATTGAGAATTCCAGCTCCGGCAATCAATCTCTGCGCTTTATCGCGGCGTACGATATGTATTTAGCCGTAACCGATACCTGGCTGAACAGCCTCAACGTCACCTACAGCAACCAATATAAAGCGCTTGATCTCGAAAAATTATTCGCTGCCGGTTAACCAGAATACGGCGCAGAAAATGAATGACAAAGAAGCAGGCAGTTGCGACTGCCTGCTTCTTTAATGCACATGTTAGTTATATAACATGAAGGAGCCGTATACGTTTGTATCACAGTATTCAACGGCAGCCTTCACGAATCCGAAGAACAGCGGATGGGCTCTGTTCGGGCGGCTTTTGAATTCCGGATGGAACTGAACACCGACGAGCCACGGATGATTGGGGTTTTCTATAACTTCAACAAGACTGCCGCTGGGTGACATCCCGACAAGTTTCAGCCCATGCTCAGAGAGAACGGCTCTGTAATCATTGTTGAACTCATATCTGTGCCTGTGGCGCTCGGATATGATAGTCGAGTTGTACAATGCAGCCGACCGGCTGTCGGCATCTAATTTGCACGGATATTTACCCAGACGCATTGTTCCGCCTTTTTTCGTAACGCCTACCTGCTCAGGCATCAAATCGATAACAGGGTGCGTTGTGAGCTCGTTGAATTCAGTGGAATGCGCGTCTTCGAGCCCCGCCACATGGCGTGCAAATTCAATGACGGCCATTTGCATGCCCAAGCAGATGCCGAAATAAGGGATGTTATTTTCGCGGGCATATTTGACCGCCGATATCATGCCCTCAATGCCACGGTCTCCAAATCCGCCCGGAACAAGAATACCGTGACAGCCTTCCAGAATGGTGAAAACGTTTTCATCCGTTACTTCCTCTGAGTCAACCCATCGAATTGTAATAATGGCATCGTTTTCTGTTCCGGCGTGACTGAGCGCTTCTACAATACTGAGATAAGCGTCATGCAGCTGCGTGTATTTGCCGACGAGAGCGATTGTCACGTTCTTTGACGCGTGTTTTACGCGCTCTACCATGGCGGTCCACTCTGCAAGATCCGGCATCGGCACGGCATTGAGACCGAGCTTCCGGCATACGACACGGTCAAGGCCTTCCCTGGCTAAGAGGAGCGGTACCTCATATAGGCAGGACGCGGTGGCATTTTGAATAACACAGTCCGCTTCAATATTGCAAAACAGCGATATCTTATAACGAATGTTCTGAGTAATTGGGAGGTCGCTCCGGCAGACGATAATGTCCGGCTGAATTCCGACACTTAATAGCTCCTTGACGGAATGCTGCGTTGGTTTGCTCTTGAGCTCGTCCGAACCGGGAATCTGCACAATCAAGGAAACATGTATAAAAAGCACGTTTTCTCTGCCCTTCTCATTTGCAACCTGGCGTATAGCCTCGAGATAGGGCTGGCTCTCGATATCACCGACCGTGCCGCCGATCTCCGTAATGACAACATCCAAATCGCCTGTATCAAGGCTGTAAATACGTGCTTTAATTTCATCTGTAATGTGAGGTATGATCTGTACTGTGCGCCCTAAATAATCACCGCTGCGCTCGCGGTTGAGCACTGTCCAATAGATTTTGCCGGAGCTGACACTGGAGTCGCCGGTCAGGCTCTCGTCAACAAAACGTTCATAATGACCGAGGTCAAGGTCTGTTTCGGCACCATCATCGGTGACAAATACCTCGCCGTGCTGGTAGGGACTCATCGTACCAGGATCAACGTTGATGTAAGGGTCAAATTTCTGGAGCGTGACACGTAGCCCCCGCTGCTTTAAGAGCCTGCCTAAAGACGCGGCACATATGCCCTTACCAAGCCCTGAAACGACACCGCCGGTAACAAATATATGTTTTGTAACCATTTTATCCCCTTCCTTCACACACAAAATTTAAACAATAATAGTGTATCTTAACATTGGTCACTATGGTTGTCAATAGGCCCTGCAGATATAAGCCGACTTGTATTTTTATGGAGGAGACGGGCAATGAAAATGGCCATAATAAACAAAATTAAAAGCTATATTTTTGTAGAATGAACAACATCATCATTGACACGGTCCTATCCGGCGCAGTATAATTCAGGTATCAAAAAGGGCAAAGGGGCTTTTAAAACGAAGGTTTCCGCTGCTCTTTTCGTTTATTTCCGCGCAGATCATCCGGCGCGGCAAGGAGCGGCGAGTTTAATCCGTATTTTATATGGAATTTAATGCAAATACTAACTATATTAATCGGTATATATCGCTGCGGCTTCAGTGGCCAAATCATTAAAATCCGAGAGGAGACGAATTATGAGCAAATATACGAAAGAAGATATCGTATCAATGGTTGGTGAAGATGATATAAAATTCATCCGCATGCAGTTTACCGATATTTTCGGGCAGCTAAAAAATGTTGCAATCACGGCATCGCAGATTGAAAAGGCGGTCAATAACCAGATCATGATCGACGGGAGCTCCATAGAGGGTTTTGTTCGCATACAGGAATCAGACCAATATCTATATCCCGACCTGGACAGCTTTGCGATTCTTCCCTGGCGGCCGCAATACGGGAAGGTCGCCAGACTCATCTGCGACGTCTACAACCCGGATGGTACACCTTTTGTCGGAGACCCCCGCTATGTCCTCAGACGCGTATTAAATAGGGCTAATGATATGGGGTATTCGTTCAATGTCGGCCCGGAATGCGAGTTTTTCCTCTTCCAGACCGATGAATCGGGTAACGCAATTACTAAAACAGATGACGAGGCCGGATATTTTGACCTGGGCCCGCTGGACCGCGGAGAGGGTACCCGGCGCGAAATTTGCATGTCTCTTGAGGATATGGGGTTTGAGATAGAAGCCTCACACCATGAGGTGGCGGCAGGTCAGCATGAAATTGACTTCAAATATGCCGAGGCGCTTAAAGCCGCTGACAATATCATGACATTTAAGCTGGCGGTCAAAACACTGGCACAGAAAAACGGTCAGCACGCGACCTTCATGCCCAAGCCCATATACGGAATTAACGGGTCGGGTATGCACACCAATATGTCGCTTTTCCGTGATGGGAAGAACGTGTTTTACGATGAAAACGGAAAAAAGGGGCTGTCCCGAGAAGCTTACAGCTTCATAGCAGGTCTGTTGATGCACGTCCGGAGTATGTGCGCCATCACCAATCCGCTCGTCAACTCGTATAAAAGACTCGTCCCGGGTTATGAAGCACCCTGCTATTTAGCATGGTCGGCCAGCAATCGCAGCGCGCTCATCCGTATACCGGCTGCGCGCGGGCAGAGCACCCGCGTTGAGCTTCGGAACCCGGATCCTGCCTGCAACCCCTATCTCACACTCGCTGTTTGCCTGGCAGCCGGTCTTGACGGGATCGAAAAGGGTTTGACACCTCCTGCGGAGGTCACGGAAAATATCTTTAAGATGGGCGCTGAGGCGCGGGAGAAAAATGGTATAACCAGCCTCCCCGGTTCGCTTGAAGAAGCAATATGCGAGCTAAAAAAAGATGAACTGATTAAAAAAACGCTCGGCGAGCATGTGCTGACACAGTATATTATAGGCAAAGAGGCGGAATGGGACGAATACCGCACAAGAGTCAGCAACTGGGAAATCGAGAAATACTTTGTCGCGTATTGATTAATTAATAGTCACAAATAACTGAACAAATTTCAGCGCTGTCCAAATGGAGGTGATGCTATGGAGAATATCATTGTCGCATTTGAAAACGAAAACAACAGAAAACGCATCTGCGACATGCTTGAAGCGAGCGGCATCACCGTCAGAGTCAGCTGTAAATCCGGCGGAGAAGCAATCAGAGCAGTCAGAAAAATGAGCGGCGGAATCGTTATCTGCGGCTTCAAGCTTGCCGAAATGACGGCGGCAGATTTGGCTTATGACCTGGGAAGTCAAGCGATGATTTTGGCTATAGCACCCCCGCAGCAGCTGGAATTATGCGGAAATGATAATGTTTTTAAACTGCCGACACCGTTTTCAAGGGGCGATCTTGTTTCCACGATAAGAATGCTTGTTCAGATGCAGGAAAAGCATTACAAATCTGCGCCGCCCCGCAGGACCGAGAAAGAAATATCGGATATCAGCAGGGCTAAAGAGCTTCTCATGAGTAAAAGCGGTATGACGGAACAGGAAGCACACCGGTTTATCCAGCGAAGAAGCATGGACACCGGCGCAAAAGCTGCGGAAACAGCCAGACTGATAATCGAGACGTATAGTTAGCTCGCTTTGGAATCATATGGACAGGCCGAGTGTATGACAACTCGGCCTATTTTATCGGTGCTTTATTTTCCCGCAAAATTGACTTCATCATTAATATAATGTAAAATCAATTTTGTTGCAAAACCGGTTTAAATTAAACAGCTAAACGCGAAAGGTGAGAGGATTATGTCTAATTGTGCAGTTGTCGGTGTTAACTGGGGAGACGAGGGTAAAGGCCGTATGATTGACCTGCTTTCTGAAAAGTACGATATCGTCGTGCGGTATCAGGGAGGCAGCAACGCGGGACACACGGTTGTCAACAAATTCGGTAAGTTTGCGCTTAATCTGATCCCATCCGGCATATTCCAAGAAAATACGGTCAATATTTTAGGTAACGGAACGGTTATCGATCTTGAACACCTGTGCGTCGAGATGCAGTCTATCAGGGACAGGGGCATAAAAATTACACCCGACAATTTTAAAATAAGCGACAGGGCGATTATCGTCTTTCCGTTTCATAAAGAGCAGGATGCACTCGAGGAAGACCGCTTAGCAGGCGCAAAATATGGCTCGACAAAAAGAGGAATAGCTCCCGTTTACAGCGATAAATATCAGAAAAAAGGCATTCAAATCGGCGATCTGCAGCTGCCCGAGACGTTTAAAAAGCATCTTGAAACCGTATTGGAATGGAAGAATCTCTATATAAAGGGCGTCTACGGCGCCAAAACGCATTCAGTTGCCGAAATGCTGGCATGGGCAGATAAATTCGGCACACCGCTTTTACCCTATATATGCGATATATCGGAGTATTTATATAACGCCTCAAAAGCCGGTAAAAGCATTATGTTTGAAGCGCAGCTCGGCGCGCTGCGTGATATCGATTTCGGCATATATCCGTTCACTTCGTCTTCCTCTCCGATGGCGTCATATGCGCCTATCGGTTCCGGCGCGCCGTTTATAAAGGTTGATGAGGTCCTGGGCATCGTCAAAGCCTTCTCGTCCTGCGTCGGAGAAGGGCCGTTTGTTGCGGAATGGTTCGGAGAACAGGCGGAGGAGCTCAGAAAAATCAGCGGTGAATACGGTGCCGCGACAGGCAGACCAAGGCGTGTTGGACCGATTGACATTCCGGCGACGCGTTACGGCGTCAGAATGCAGGGTGCGACCGAGATCGCCCTGACTAAAATCGACTGTCTTTCATATATGAAGGAGATACCCATCTGCGAGGCCTATGACATTAATGGTGAGATTGTGCATACCTTCCCCTTTACACCGCTTATGGATAACGCGAAACCGGTCATGACCTCGATGCCGGGCTGGGGCACGGACATTACCGGCATCCGCCAATATAATGAATTGCCGGAAACCGCAAGAAATTATATCGAATATATCGAGAAGGCAATCGAGTGCCATATAAAGTACGTGTCTGTCGGCCCTGAAAGAGACAACATCATTATCAGATAATAAGCCCCTCATACACTCCCGCAGATGTATCCGCTCTCCCTGTATGTGAAGTTCGTGCGGGGAGAGCGTTGCTTTTGCCATATTTCACAAGTGCTTTTGCCGCTATTGAACAATGCTGTAAAAATGGCTAAAAAAGAACAAAAAGGGGGTTGACATCGGAGGGGT
>DBTM01000013.1:27475-27597 GCA_002307055.1 Clostridiales bacterium UBA1316 | reverse complement strand
GCGTCGAAGAAGTCCTCGTTGACTCCCGTGAAAGACGAAAAGATACTGTTAAGCTGAACAGAAAGGTTCTTTTTTGTCTTTGACAAGCCTTCCCTGATTTTATCGAAAAAACCCAAAAGTTT
>DBTM01000013.1:0-27149 GCA_002307055.1 Clostridiales bacterium UBA1316 | reverse complement strand
GCCCTGCTCCTGCATCGTGACGCCGTAGAGCACATCCGCTTCTTCCATCGTCCCGCGGTGATGGGTGATGACGATCATCTGCGTCTTTACCGCCATTTTTCTCATATTGTCGGCAAAACGCAGAACGTTGCTCTCGTCGAGCGCGGCGTCGATTTCGTCCATGACGACGAACGGCGTCGGCCTGACCTTTAAGATCGCGAAATACAGCGCAATGGCGACAAAAGCCTTCTCTCCGCCGGATAAGAGGGTAATTATCTTAAGCGATTTTCCCGGCGGCTGAACCTTAATTTCTATGCCGCAATTTAGAATATCCTCCGGGTCCTCAAGCTCCAGCGAGGCTTGACCGCCGCCGAAAAATTCCAGAAAGGTCTCTTTAAAGCTCGAGCAGATAACCTCGAACTCGCGGGCGAACAGCGTACGCATTTCATACGTAATGTCTTTAATAATCGCTAGAAGCTCGCTTTTGGCTTTCTCGACATCGTCCCGCTGCTCCGTCAGATAGAGATAACGGGTGTTGATGCGCTCAAATTCCTCGATGGCTCCGATGTTGGGGTTGCCGAGCGCGGAGATGTCGCGCTTGAGCTCGGTTACACGCCGTCTCGCCTCTGTCAGGTTTTGGATTTCCTGCCGGATGCCTATTGCCGTCGTCCGGCTGACCTCGTAGGTATCCCAAAGCCGGTCGATGATCTGTTTTTCTTCCAAATCTGCGGTCAGCTTCTTCTGCTCGAGGCGGGCGCACTCCCGTTCCAGCTCCAGCAGCTCGCGGTTTTTATCCTGGTTCATTTTGTCGCGTCGGGTTCTCGCGGCTTCCAGTTCAAGCTTTTCCGCCGTGATTTCCGCGGCGCGCCCCTTTAAAGCTTCAATTCTCTCGGCGATTCGGCCAAGGGCGGTCTCGTTGACCGATATCTCATTTTGAATCTCATCGCGCTTGATTTTCAGTTCTTCGAGGAAATCCAGCTGCTGCTGACGTCCGCCCGTTAAAATATCGCGCAGCTCCGATAATTCGGAAACGGCTTTCACAAGAGCGTCGTACTCCGCGTCAAACGACGCTTCCTGCGCGCGGAGCTCCGACAGGGCGTTTGTAATCCTGTCACGCTCACCGGCAAGAAATTCCTGCCCTTCGGTATCCTTGACAATGCTTGCCCTGATATCGGACAGCTGATTTTCAAAGGCCGCAATCTCAGCACGGACTGTTTCCGTCTGGCTGATGTTGCTATTAATTCTGTCGGTGAGCGTTGCCGCGTCCGCTTTCAGCGCGGCAAGATTTTCGGCGGAGGCTCCAAGCAGAGCCTCAAAGTGCTTCTGATTCGTTTCAAGCTTCAAAACACGGTCTTCAACGGTCCGCATTTCGGCGTTCGACGTCTCCAGCTCATATTCCGCCGCGTTCTTGTCCCTGACGGCTTCATTGTACTCGCGCTCCGCGCGTGAAACAGCCTCTTCGAGCAATGTCTCCTGTTCAGACAGCTGCTTGAGCTCGTTCGCCCGGGAAAGTATACCTGTATTACTCGTTGCCGAGCCGCCTGTCATGGAGCCTCCGGCATTTAAAACCTGCCCATCGAGTGTCACGATGCGGAAGCTGTTGTTATTTTTACGGGCAATCCGGATGGCATCATCTAAATTATCGGCAATGACTACTTTGCCTAAAAGGCTTTTATATATGTTCGCGTATTTTTCGTCAAAACGCACGAGCTCGATGGCTAAGCCCTCGTAGCCCGCTTCACCCGTAAGCCCTCTGCCCTCAAGGATACTGCCGCGGACGGTTGTGATCGGCAGGAAGGTCGCCCGGCCGCCGTCGCGCCGTTTGAGGTAGTTGATTGCCTCTTTGCCATCCTCCTCGGTGTCGACGATTATATTCTGCAAAGCGCCGCCCAGCGCGGTCTCTATGGCGATGGTGTATTTATCCTCTGTTTTTACAAGGCTTGCCGCCGTACCGTGCACATGCTTGAGGATACCCCTTTGTGATTCCTGCATAACGAGCTTGACAGCCTTCGAATACCCTTGAAAATCCTTTTCCATCTCGGTTAGAAGGCTGATTCTGGATTTGAGCGAATTCAGCTCCATCGTCATCTTCATTTTTTTATCGCCGGCATCCTCGGCCTTTTTTCTGCGGCTCTCCATGCGCATTGTATACCCGCTGATGACATTTTTAATGCTTTTGAGGTCTTCGCCGGCATGCTTCATTTCATCGGCGCACGCGCGCGCGTCACTTTCCAGGCTGCGGTGCCTGTCCGCTGCCGCGGCAGAATCCTGCGCTACCGTGCTCTCTCTGTCGTACATTTCCTGACCGGAGGAAGCCAGCGCCGACAGCTGTGCCTTGGCGTCGCTGATGCTCGAGAGCATTTCATTTTCGCTGCTTAATAACGCGCCGAGCCGTTTTGATGATTCCCCTGCCGTATCAGCCAGGTTTTGCTGCTCGCTGAAAAGCAGGCTGGTTTTTTCGGCAAGCAGCCTTTTTTCAGATACGATTTCACGGACTCTTGCTTCGCGCTCATCAATCTGCGCTTTGATTCCGCCGTCGCGGCCCTCCTGCTCATCGAGCTCACGCCGTATTCTGTCGGACTCGCTGATGTTGTTTTCAAGCTTCGCTTTAAGGACCGCCGTCGCACTGTCCGACTCGGCGTTTTGCGCCT
Organism: Clostridiales bacterium UBA1316; assembly: GCA_002307055.1. Taxonomy (GTDB): domain Bacteria; phylum Bacillota; class Clostridia; order Oscillospirales; family Oscillospiraceae; genus Sporobacter. The sequence goes on along the minus strand of DBTM01000013.1, from coordinate 24,519 downwards.
CGCGCGCGGATATTTCCTCACGGACATGATCAAGCTCGACATCCTTTTCGTGCATTGTATCGGAGAAAGCCGACGAATTTTCATAGTAGGCTTCGATCTCACTGCTGACGCTGTTCTTCTGCGCCTGCGCGCTGACATAGTCTGCTTCGTTCTTTTTGCTTTGTTCCTGCAAATTATCCAGGTTATCCATCCAGAGTGATATTTCCAGGCCGCGCAGCTCATCTCTGAGCAGGAGATATTTTTTTGCCGTCTCGGCTTGCGCCTGGAGCGGCTCCACCTGCAGATACAGCTCCGAAATTTTATCATTGATCCGGATAAGGTTTTCATCGGTGCGCTCGAGCTTGCGCTCGGACTCTTCTTTTCTGTGACGGAAACGCGAAATACCGGCGGCTTCCTCGAAAATTTCCCGCCGGTCGGTGCTCTTCAGGGATAATATCGCATCGATCTTGCCCTGCCCGATGATGCTGTACCCCTCGCGGCCAAGACCGGTGTCCATAAACAGCTCGCCGATATCCTTCAGACGCACCATCTGGCGGTTGATAAAGTATTCGCTTTCACCGGAACGGTAATACCGTCTGGTGATCATGACCTCCGTATAATCCAGGTTGAAACCGCGGTCCGTGTTGTCCAGAATCAGAGAAACCTCGGCAAACCCGACCTGGGGACGCTTTTGGGTACCGCCGAATATGACATCTTCCATCTTTCCGCCGCGGAGCGTCCGTGTTGACTGCTCTCCCATGACCCACAGGATGGCGTCGGATATATTGGACTTTCCGCTGCCATTGGGCCCGACAATGGCTGTTATGGGTTTTTCAAATGTCAGCCGCGTCTTTTCCGGAAAGGATTTAAAGCCTTGAATTTCCAATGACTTTAAATACAACTCAAACCACCCCCAGTCCAATTTTTACAGTCTGCCATTATAGAAATTTGAAACCAAAACTACGAGCATAATGCGTAATTTGTGCGCGCTGCTCGTTTTGATTTCAAAATATTATCAAACATTCAGAGTATTATATCTCATTTACAGCGTATTTTCAATGCGCATGATAACGATTTCTCCCGGCTTGACATTTGCCGCGGCAACCGAAATTTGGGCGATACCGAACTCGCGCTGAAGCGCTTCGGCATTATATCTCTTATGCCCCGTCATAACGGAAACGCGCCCCTGCGACACACCGAGCGTCACCTTTTGCGTGTTTTCTTTACCTTTTAGCAGTATACGGGCTCTTTTCAGATAAACGCGCGAATAGACAAGCTCTCCGAAAGCGGGATGATATGCCCCTGCTGCCGCAGCGCCGCCGGAGAGTTCCTCCGTCGGGTTAAGCCCCAGCCGAATGATCGGAACGTCCGCTTTTTCGAACAGCTCATAAAGCACTGCGCAGAGGCTGACGGCATCCTCAACCGTATGCTCTTTATACGTACCGCCCAGCCACATATCATAGAGCCTTGTATCGCGGATAACGACCGTCGGGTAGATTCTGACGCCGTCCGGCGAAAGCGCAAGCAGCTTTTTTGCGGTGAGCACCGATTTCTCCGGCGTATCCTCTGGCAGACCGGTCATCATCTGGAGGATAAGCTCCAGACCGAACTCTTTTATTAAGCGCGCGGCTGCAGCTGTGTCCTGCGCGCTGTGGCCGCGCCCGGAGGCTCTGAGCACGTCGTCACACATCGACTGTGCGCCCAACTCGACCGTCTGGACGCCATGGCGTACGAGCCGCCGAAGGGTCTCCTCGCCGATGCAGTCCGGCCGCGTTGATATCCTGATACTCGCTTTTTCATATCTGCTAAGAAACGGCTCCGCCGCTTTAAGCAATTCCTCCTGAGCAGCGATAGGAATCGCTGTAAAGCTGCCGCCGTAAAAGGCCAGCTGCACAGGGACCCCATCCGACCGCATATCGGGCAGGTTTTCGAGCATTTTCCGAACCGTTTCTGCCGTCGCCGGCGCAGCCTGTCCGGAAATCCGGCGCTGGTTGCAGAAAACGCAGTCATTCGGGCAGCCCAAATGCGGCACAAAAACGGGAATAACATGTCGCTTCGGCGTCATTTTATCATCTCTTCATACGCGGCTTTCGCCGCTGCCTGTTCCGCTTCTTTTTTTGTTTTGCCGGTGCCTTCCCCTTTGGCGGCGCCATTGAGGCGCACCTCCACGATAAATTGCTTCGCGTGGTCCGGGCCGCTTTCACCCGTCATATGATAAAGGAGCGTCTGTCCGCTTTTTCTCTGGACAAGCTCCTGAAGCACCGTTTTATAATCATACCCTGTCTGCTCGCCGTCACTATACTGGCATAGCACAAATTTTTCCACCATTGCTTTTGCCTGTTCGATTCCGGCGTCAAGAAAGACCGCAGCCAGAACAGCCTCGAAAGCATCGGCAAGTATGGACGGCCTTTTGCCGCCGCCGCTTTGCTCTTCGCCCCGGCCAAGGCGAAGATACGTCCCCAACTCCAGCTCAGACGCCGCGCCTTCCAGGCTCTTTTCACAGACGAGCTCGGCGCGCACGCGCGTCATCAGCCCCTCCGGCATCTCAGGCTCTTTTCTGTACAGAAATTCGGCAACGGTAAACCCAAGAACAGAATCGCCTAAAAATTCAAGGCGTTCATTGCACTTGATTCCGCTTTTTTTATTTTCATTCGCCCAGGAGCTGTGCGTCAGTGCCTCCTGAATAAGCGCCTTATTCCGAAACGTGTAACCAAGTTTATCTTCAAGCCTGTCCATTATTAACCAAATCCTCTGATGTTTAAAATACGATAGGAGCCCCAGTAAGCAAAACCGCAGGGGCGATCTGCGATCGCCAGTAGGTATTTTATACCTCTGGCATTAAATGTTTATACAATAAAAAGGGCGGGTGAAAACCCGCCCAAGATCTGCAGCTTGATCAGTCGATTTTGCTGGAGATATATTTGAATACATCGCCGACGGTAACGAGCTTGTACAGCACCTCTTCATCTGTTTCGGGGATGTCAAATTCTTCTTCAAGTGCCATCGTTAATTCTACAACATCAAGTGAATCGGCTCCCAGATCATCTGTAAATGAGGTATCCATGTCAATGGAATCCTCGCTGACTGAAAACTGCTCGGCTATAAGGGCACGCAGTCTTTCAAATATCACTACTATCACCTCATTGTTACTTAAATGCGGTTCCGATATTATGCAGCCCGATGCCCGGTGTCTGCTCAATCACGGTGTTACCGCTCACCTAACGAAATATTAAAACGCCGGATATCATTTGTCAACTGTTTTTAGTCAGGTATTGCCATTAATTTTTTTCTTTCGCCTCCGGTATTTTCATGCGGTCGATATTACTCAGAATATCATCGGCAATTCCTGCATTTACCGTGCAGATTGCTTGATATACGGCACTTTTAAAGGCAGCGGCGTTCGACGAGCCATGTGCTTTGACGACCGGTTTTGAAATTCCAAGCAGCGCCGTCCCGCCGACCTTGTCCGGGTCCATACGCTCTTTCAACTCTATAAATTGTTTTTTCAGGAGAAGCGCCGCGAATTTTGTCAGCGCGTTTTTCATAAAAACATGCTTTATCTCGTGCATTAAGAAGGTTGCGGTGCCCTCGATCGACTTGAGAAGGATATTGCCCGTATAACCGTCACAGACGACAACATCGCACGCATCCTTCATGACGCTCTTGGCTTCCACATTGCCGATAAAATGGATCGACCCGTCTTTTGACGCTTCTTCAAGAAGGTTATAGGCCTCTATCTGGAGATCTGTCCCCTTGGCGGGCTCCGTGCCGATGTTCAGAAGCCCCACGCGCGGATGGACGATTTTCAGGACACTCTCCGCGTAAAAAGAACCCATATACGCGAACTGCAGCAGGTATTCCGGCGTACACTCGGCGTTCGCGCCGCAATCGATGATGATCAGGCCTTTTTCATTGACCGGCAGCACGGGCGCCAGCGCCGCCCGCCGGACACCGCGAATGCGTTTGACAATGAGCGTGGCTCCCGACAGCAGAGCACCCGTACTCCCCGCAGAGACCAGAGCATCCCCCAAGCCGTCGCGCAGCATTGTGAGTCCGATGACCATCGAGGAGTTTTTCTTGTCTCGGATTGCCGTAACAGGGTCTTCCTCCATGGTGATAACATCGTCAGCGTGAGCAATCTCAATCCCCTTTGGCAGCTCTTTTCTTCCCATTTTTTCAAGGCTTCTGAGTATCGCTTCACCTTTACCGGTCAGGATAATCTCAATTTTGTATTCCTCGCATGCCTGTATCGCGCCTTTAACAATTTCATCCGGCGCGTTGTCACCGCCCATAGCGTCGACGATTATTTTCATTTATATAACCATTCCTTTCGAGTTTGAAAGATCTATCTTTTAAACTCTCCGCTCGCCTGGATATCGTCAATGATTTCAAGTGAACGCTGCGATATGGCAAGGTTTTTGTTTCTTTTACCTTTAACCCTATGCCCGAGCGGGCTGATAATGCCGAAGTTAATGTTCATCGGCTGAAATGCCGATACGGAGCCGCCGGAGATATACAGGGCCAGCGCCCCGACTGCCGTTTCACCGGGAAAATCGACGGGGGGCAGCTTGTTCATTTCCCGCGCCGCTTCAATTCCGGCGAGCAGTCCGGAAGCCGCCGATTCGATATAGCCCTCCACGCCGGTCATCTGACCGGCAAAGCTGATGCGCGGCTGGCTGATGAGCCTGTAATACTTATCCAGAAGCCGCGGCGAATCAAGATAGGTATTGCGGTGCATGACGCCATAACGGACAATCTCCGCGTTTTTAAGCGCCGGTATCATGGAAAAAACGCGCTTTTGTTCCCCGAATTTGAGGTGTGTCTGAAACCCGACGAGGTTATACAGCGTCCCTTCGGCATTGTCCTTGCGGAGCTGGACAACAGCGTATGGCTCGGTTCCTGTCTTCGGGTCATTCAAGCCGACGGGCTTGAGCGGCCCGAAACGCATCGTATCCTCGCCTCTGCGCGCCATGACCTCAATCGGCATGCAGCCCTCAAAAACACCGGAATCCTCAAAGCCGCGGACAGCCGCTTCCTCGGCTCTGCCGAGCTCAGACTGAAACGCCTTGTACTCCGCCTCGGTCATGGGACAGTTGATATAATCCGCCGTGCCTTTATCGTAGCGAGAGGCGAAATAAGCGTTTGCCATATCGATGCTGTCCCTCGCGACAATCGGCGCTGCCGCGTCGAAGAAGCTTAAATACTGTGTGCCTTGCAGCAAAACGGCGATTTGCTCGGCGAGCGCGTCCGAGGTCAGCGGGCCTGTGGCGATGATGACCCGGCCTGGCGGGATTTCGCTTTGCTCGCGCGCTATGACGGTAATCAGGGGATGCCCCTTAATTTTATCCGTGACCTTTTTTGAGAAAGCAAGCCGGTCGACGGCTAAAGCGCCGCCCGCGGGAACGCGTGTTTGGTCGGCGCATGTCATAATCAGGCTTCCGAGCCGGCGCATCTCTTCTTTTAAAAGACCGACGGCGTTCGTTAGCTCATCGCTGCGCATAGAATTCGAACAGACGAGTTCGCAAAAATCATCCGACACATGTGCCGGTGTTTTTTTATCCGGCTTCATCTCGATGAGTTCAACACCGACGCCCCGCTGCGCAAGCTGCCACGCGGCTTCACAACCGGCGAGGCCGGCTCCGACAACAGTGGTATTCATCATTTTTTACCGGCTGCAGCTGTCTTTTTTACAGCTTCTTTTTTACTGCCGGCGGTTTTTTTCGCTGCTGCGGTCTTTTTAGTCGCGGCGGCTTTCTTACCGGCTGCCGCTTTTTTCTGGCCGAATTTTCCCACAGCTGGTTTTTTAGCTGTTGCGGTTGTCGCCGCTTCAGGGGCGGCGGTGGCTTCTTCGGAGGTCTGTGTCTGCGGCTTCTTTATATAGCCCCGCTTATCCTCGGGCAGGAAATTCGGGCAGGCTTCATTGATGCAAAACGGTTTTTTGAAGCCCTTGCCTGATTTTTTAAACAGCGTATGACCGCATTCCGTGCAGTTATCCTTGACGGGGACATCCCAGGTCATGAATCCGCATTCCTTCAGCTGTTCGCAGGCGTAGTATGTGTAACCGTTTTTTGATGTACGTTTTAAAATCCGGCTTCCGCATTTCGGGCATTTGCCCGGCATTTCCACGATGAGCGGTTTTGTAAAATTGCATTCGGGATATCCCGGGCACGCAAGGAACCGGCCGAACCGGCCCGCTTTGATGACCATCTGCCGTCCGCAGCGGTCGCAGATCTCCTCGGATACCTCGTCGGGTATCTTAATCCGCTCGCCCTCCAAGGCGCTTTCGGCATTTTCAAGCGAAGATGCAAATCCCTCGTAAAAATCGGCAAGAACATTCTTCCATTCCACGACGCCCTTTTCAACACTGTCAAGCGATTCTTCCATCCTGGCAGTGAACTTAAGGTCGACAATATCCGCGAAGCGTTCTTTCATAAGGCCGGTTACGACTTCGCCAAGCGCCGTCGGTCGCAGATACTGCCCGTCCTTGACGACATATTCGCGGTCTTGGATTGTTGATATCGTCGGCGCGTAGGTGCTCGGGCGGCCCACGCCCGATTCCTCCATGAATTTGATAAGAGACGCTTCGGTATAGCGCGAAGGCGGCCGCGTAAATTTCTGCTCGTTTTTTATATCCTCGAGCGCTAAAGGCTCGCCTGCTTCAAGATCCGGGAGCGGCGAATCGTTCTCCTCTTTATCATCGTCGCGGCCTTCCTCGTAAACGGCAGTAAAGCCCGCAAACTTAATAACCGTATTGCTTGCGCGGAAAATATAGCCTGCCGACAGAACATCGACAGTGACGCTGTCATATATGGCGCTCGTCATCTGGCTCGAAATGAACCGGCTCCAGATGAGGCGGTAGAGTTTATATTGGTCGCTGGTGAGGCTGGCTTTGATCTTATCCGGCATAAGGGTAATAATCGACGGACGGATCGCTTCATGGGCGTCCTGCGCCGCGTTTTTCGTTTTATACTGCGTCGGGCTGCCTGGGTAATAGGATGGGCCATAGTGGTCAACAATCAGCGTTTTCGCCTCGGCGAGCGCCTCCTCGGCAATACGCAGCGAATCGGTTCTCATATAGGTAATCAAGCCGACGGTGCCTTCGCCTTCAATATCGATGCCTTCATAAAGCTGCTGGGCGATCGACATTGTACGGCGCGGTGCCATGCCGAACTTGCGCGACGCCTCCTGCTGGAGTGTCGAGGTAATAAACGGCGGCGACGGCGATCTCTTTTTTTCAGCCCGTTTGACATTCCCGACGGTAAAAGGTGCCTTTTCCACAGCCGCAACGACAGCTTTCACCTCGTCCTCGCTGGTCAGCTCCAGCTTTTTATCGCCTTTACCATAAAAATCAGCCGTAAAACGCCCCGGTTTCGACGTCCGGGATACATCGACGTTCAGCAGCCAATATTCCTCGGGGACGAATGCGCGGATTTCATCTTCCTTATCGGTCACCATACGCGTCGTGACAGACTGGACGCGCCCGGCAGACAGCCCGCGCTTTATTTTCCGCCATAAAAGCGGACTGAGCTTATACCCGACAATCCTGTCAAGAATCCGGCGCGCCTGTTGGGCATCGACAAGGTTCTGGTCGATTTCCCTCGGATTTTGGATGCTGTCACACACGACTTTTTTTGTAATTTGATTAAATGTAACGCGAAGCGCGTCTTCATCCTTGAGCCCCAGAAGCTCCTTTAAGTGCCATGCTATTGCTTCGCCTTCCCGATCAGGGTCGGTTGCGAGAAAGACCTTTGCGCTGTTTTTTACTGCCGCTTTAAGTTCATTGATCGTATCTTCGCGCCCTTTGACTGATTGATAGCTCGGAATAAAGCCATTTTCAAGATCAACGCCGAGGGTACTCTTCGGCAGGTCGCGCAAATGCCCCATAGACGCCATCACCTTATAATCGCCGCCGAGATAATTTCCGATCGACTTTGTTTTGCCCGGTGATTCGATAATGACGAGATTGGTTTTTGCTTTTGCCATCCGGTTTAATCCTCATTTCAAAGTATGTAAAATGCCGTGAACAGGTTATTCTCTCTTTTGTTCGTACAGCAGCTTAAAGTATTTGCCGTTTGTCTGCTCGATATATCCGTCAAGCTCGAGCATCGTGAGCGCCGAGAGCACACCGCCCGCGCTGAGTCCGCACAGGGCGATGATTTCATCGATGTGCAGCGTATTCGGCCCAATCGACGAAATGACCTTGTATTCATCGTCATTCAGGCACTCTTTGAGTTTTACTAAGTCAATATATTCCACGGGTTTAACGTTGTCAATCTCTTTTTTTGCCGAATTCTGTCGCTTTTTTACAGTGACACTGCTGATAAGTTTTTCCGCCAGTGCCGCGTCAAGCGGTAATTTTTTGCGAACGGACTGGATTTTATCAGGGAATAAAGCCGCATATTCCTCGGCAATTTCCTTGCCCGACGTGACGAGCACAGCGCCTTCCCTAAGGAGCTGATTGGAGCCCTCGCAGGCTGGAGAATCGACGTTTCCCGGCACGGCGTAGACATCCCTGCCCTGGTCGAGCGCGCAGGATGCCGTAATCAGCGCACCGCTTTTTTGCGGCGCCTCAACGACCGCCACACCGACGGAAATACCGCTCATAATCCTGTTCCTCTGCGGAAAATGCTCGCTGGCAGCCGGTGTCCCCGGCGGGTATTCGCTGATGATCGCTCCGATGGTGACAACATCCTCATACAGCTGCTTGTTTTCCGGCGGGTAAACAATATCGAGCCCCGTTCCGACAACACCGACAACGCGTCCGCCCGCGCGCAGCGCGCCCTTAGCCGCCGCCGTATCGATTCCCCGCGCTAAACCCGAGACAACAAGGCAGCCGTGCCTGGACAGCTCGTAACCCATTTTTTCCGCTGCTTTGACACCGTAAGGCGTACAGCTCCGTGTCCCGACAACCGCGACCGCGGCTTCCTCGTCAAGCACCGGCAGCCGCCCCTTCACATACAGCACAATCGGCGGGTCCGGAATATTCCGCAGCCGCGTCGGATACTCGCCGTCATAAACGGTGAGTATCCGGTAACCGAGTTCTTCGCAGTCTTCCAGTATTTTTCTGGCGCCGAGCAGATTCTTGTCCGACAAAGCCGCGATATCGCCTTTGCGCAGCCCCTGCAAATCGCCGTATTCTTTTTCATCAGAAAAAAACAGATGCTCCGGCGAACCGAACCGATCCAATAACCGGTTGGCCGTAAAAGCCCCGACACCGGGCAGCGATGAAAGCCACACCCAATACTTCAGCGACGCCATTGAACTTCTCTCTCTTTCTGTATGAGAATATGCTGTAATAAACCCTGAGTCCTCAAGGTTTGTTTTTATCTCCCGGTAATATTCTATTATCCATATTCTACATCCTTTGTCAACCTCAGCCGTCTTCGTCGGCAGCTCCTTTGCCTAAGGAGCCTCAGAAACAGCTTGCCACAGGATGATGGCGGCGGCGACGGCGGCGTTGAGGGACTCGCTAAGGGGAGACATGGGGATTATTATTTTTTCGTCGCATAACGCGGTGATTTCTGCGCTGAGGCCGCTGCCTTCGCTGCCGATGGCGACGGCGGCATTTTGCAGCGATATGTGCCTGATGTCTTTGCTGTCCGCGCCGAGAGCGGCGGCATATAGCTTGAGGCCTTTGTTTTTGAGAGCTGCGATTTCGTCAAGATTCATTGAGGAAATGTGCTGTCTGAAAATTGCGCCCATTGTCGCGCGGATCGTCTTGGGGTTGTAGGGGTCGGCGCAGGCTCCGGTCAGGATGACACCGGCGGCGCTGAACGCGGCGGCTGTGCGGATGATTGTGCCGACATTGCCGGGGTCCTGTATCCCTTCGAGGATTATATAAAAGCCGTCGGCTTCAGCCTGCTCGGACTGCTCTGGAATAGCGCAGGAAAAAATGACATTCTGCGGATTTTTGAGCGGCGATACGGAGTCGATGATGTCCTGCTCCACATAAAATAATGGTATCTCAGTCGGCAGCCAGTCCGGCTTATATCCGCTTAATAAAACAGCTTTGATATCCGCGCCGCTGTTCACGGCTTCACGCAGAAGCTTTTCCCCGTCACAGACGAATTCGCGGCAGCTGCGTCTGTAGTCGCTGTCTGTACCAAGCTTCTTCAGGTGAATAATGAGCGGGTTTTTTCGGCTTTTAATTTCATTCATAACATATTCCTTTAAATACCGAAGCTGTGGCTGTAAGATTTATCTTACGCCGCAGCTTCAATTTCATCAATCTTCTATTGGCTTCATTGTTGGGAACAGGAGGACATCCCTGATTGAGGAGTTATTCGTCAGCATCATGACGCAGCGGTCAATCCCAATGCCGAGGCCGCCTGTCGGGGGCATACCATATTCCAGAGCGTTGATATAATCCTCGTCCATCATTCCGGCTTCGTCATCACCGGCACTGCGCAGCGCGGCTTGGCGCATAAAGCGCTGCTTTTGGTCAACAGGGTCGTTGAGCTCCGAAAAGGCGTTGCCCATCTCATTGCGGCAGATGAAAAGCTCGAAGCGTTCGGTCAGACGGGGATCGGAAGCCTTACGCTTGGCCAGCGGCGAAACCTCGACGGGATGGTCGATGATGAATACCGGCTGTATGAGCTTTTCTTCCACGCGTTGGTCAAAGCATTCATACAGGAGGTCGCCCCAGGATGGAACTTTGCCGGGTGCCATTTTAACACCGAGGGTTGCCGCTGCTTTAACGGCATCTTCGGTCGACGTGAACGACATAAAGTTGACGCCCGTATATTGTTTAACCGCTTCCGCCATCGTCAGGCGAGGCCAGCCGGGAGTTAAATCAAGTTCCTCGCCCTGCCACTGGGTATTATATGACCCCAGCAGCTCCATTGCGGCACCGGACAGCAGCGCTTCAAAGAGATCCATCATATCGTTATAGTCGGCATAAGCCTCATACAGCTCGACGGTTGTAAACTCCGGATTGTGCTTTGTGTCCATACCTTCATTTCGAAAAATACGGCCAATCTCGTAGACACGCTCGATACCGCCGACAATCAGGCGTTTGAGATGCAGCTCGGTCGCGATGCGCATATACATGTTTAAGTCCAGGGTGTTGTGGTGCGTGACAAACGGACGCGCTGTCGCGCCGCCGGAGATGGTGTTGAGAACAGGTGTCTCGACCTCCATATAGCCGCGGTTATCAAGATAAGACCGGATATGCCGGATAAAGCGGCTTCGGATTTCAAACACACGGCGTGTTTCCGGGTTCATAATCAGGTCGACATAACGCTGCCTGTACTTGAGCTCCTGGTTCGTCAGCCCGTGGAATTTTTCCGGCAGAGGCCGCAGAGATTTAGCGAGCAGCTTGACCTGCTTGCAGTGGATTGAGGTCTCGCCCATACGTGTTTTGAAAACAAATCCGGAGATGCCGATGATATCGCCGATATCGCTTCTTTTAAAATCGGCAAAAGGCTCTTCGCCGACATCGTTCATGCGGATATAGAGCTGAATCCGGCCTTTGTCGTCAATCAAATCAGCAAAGATCGCTTTGCCCATTTCACGTTTAGCCATCAAACGTCCAGCCATGGATACATCCGTATTTTCCATGGTTTCAAAATGCGCAAGCACGTCGGCGGTAAACGCCGTCCGGTTAAATTTTGTTATCTGGAAGGGATCGCGCCCCTCCTCCTGAAGCTTCTTGAGCTTGTCCATTCTGATCTGTAAAAGCTCCGACAGCTCCTGCTCCGCCGGGGCCCCTATTTCATCCGCCATTTTAATCTCCTATTCCTCCGCGCCGCAATTACAGCAGCGAAAAACGATGTTTTGCGAAGTTAATTGCGAAGAAATTTACTTCGCAAATGGCCGCCTCGTGGCGGACAAATCGTTTTTCAGGTGTGAAAGCTTGCTTTCACACTTATTTGCCGATTTTAAGTATCTCAAACTTCAGGCGTCCGGCAGGCGCATCAATTTCCACCGTATCGCCGACTTTATGGCCCATCAGGGCCTTGCCGAGCGGTGAATCGTCCGATATCTTGGCTATAATCGGGTCAGCTTCCTGAGACCCGACGATCTGATAGGTATCCTCCACATCAAACTCCAGGTCTTTAACTGTAAATATTGTGCCGATACCGACCTTATCGGTCTCATCACTGTTTGTGATAATCTCGACATTTTCAATCAGGTTTCTGATTTCGGCAATTTTAGAATAGAGCTTCCCCTGTTCTGTTTTAGCCTCGTCATATTCGCTGTTTTCGGAAAGGTCTCCAAAAGACCTCGCCTCTTTAATCTGCTCGGCTACCTCTTTTTCTCTGACGTTAACAAGATATTGAAGCTCCTCTTTGAGTTCCTTCAAGCGCTCCTCGCTCATCTTGTATCTTGTTTCCTTAGCCATAGCCACCATCCTTTCGATTTGTATCAATCGCTGTTATACCGGGATGTCTTCTAACTTTTTTGTCTGAAATACGCCGATGCTGGAAAATATTTCATACGCGCTTTGATTTAAAAAAATCCGTGCCGGATAAACCGACACATATAAAAAGAAATTATATAATGAAAAGCTTATAAATGCTTCCGCTTCACAAATTAACGGTGAACATATAAGCCAGCGTAAATGCTGTTTGTATAAACATGACGTGTATGAACACTGATTATAGTTAATATTTGATTTTTTGTCAAGTGATTGTGACGGCATACAGGTTATATCACATATACATGTCTGCCATTTTAATGTTTTGAATGAGAACATCGCCGAGTCTGAGCGTACCGGCGCGGATTGCTGCGGCATAAAGCGGTCCGGGCTGAAACCCTTCCGGTATATCCGGCTGCATGCCGTTTACCAGCGATACCGTTATACCGGTAACAACATTCCTGCAAACGACGCCTTCCAGCGCGGAAGCAGTAACCGGGATTACCACGCATTTTTCGGAGAGCACCATCTCCTGTTTCGGCGGGCTGAAGAAAACCGCGACATCGGCGCGCAGCAGCTGCTTCGGTGTCGGCCGACCAATTACAGATATTCCCAGCTGCCTGCCAAACGCCGCAAACAGCTGACTGCCGTCCGCTTCCGAGACGGCGATGACATATCTGAAAGCGCGGCACAGCTCGCTGAATATGCGTTCGGCGTCGCCTGTCAGCCGTTCGGCAAAGAAAGCGGCGACTTTTTCGCCGTCGGCAAATTCTGTGGCAAGCTTCCCGGCAAAGAGCTTCATCAGCAGGCATTCATCCATTTCATCAAAGCCTTCCCGCAGAACAAGCTCTCTATACGGGAAGTTTTTAGCAAAAAACACTTGGCTGACGCGTTCCGAACGCATCAGCGACGAGGCATACTTGATTCTCTTTTTTATAATTTTCTGCGATATTGAGGGTGTTTTATCAAGGGTGATATGCAGCGTTCTCACGCCCAAAATAAGAAGCTCCCTGGCGCTGACGCCCCTATAACCCTTTCGAGCGCGCCTGACTCGCGTGATGATACCGACGTCGGGTGTCTCCGCCGTTCCGAGCAAACAAATCATATGAGGCCTCATTCCGCTGTATATCCTAAAGCTGCTTCCTGCTCTGATACTTTAGAATATATGAACGGAATTGCCTGTTATGACTGTTTCAAAATTTCTATTGCTTTTTGCAGCTGCGTATCTTTTGCCGCGTCAAGCGCGCCGTTATACAGGAGAATATTATCCGCCTCCGACAGTTCAAGCTGGACATCCGGCGTAATACCGCCCTGCTTGGTTAAGCTGACACGGTGCGGCGTCAGGTATTCGCCCGACGATATATGCAGCGCGCCGCCGTCCGGCAGCTCCAGTGTTATCTGCGAGCGGTTCTTGCCGGTTGTATGCTGGCCGACAACCGACGCGTATTTATATTCCTGCAGGCATGCCGCGAAATATTCCGCGGCCGAATAGGAATAGCTGTTGACCAGGACAACAGACGGCAGCTTCACGGCTGAAGACCCGGATACCGAGACATCCTCTTTGCCGTTTTTCTCGACGGCAATAAAAATATCGCAGGACGGCAGCAGGTAATCCAGTATCTTTTTTAGCTCAGACACACGCCCGCCGCCATTGTTTCTGACATCAAAAACAAACGATTTCGCGCCCTGTTTGACAAGATCGTCCGCCGCTTTGATGAATTCATCGGCGGCACTGCCTTCGAAGTTCTTGATCTTGATATAACCGATATCACCGCTGAGCAGCTCGGAGCTCACAGGATGCGTCTCTATGATGGTATACTCGGCTGTTATTTCTCTCGTTTTCCCGTCTTTACCCAGGATCGTCAGCTTCACGGTCTGCCCCAGCTGCCTGTCGATAAGGGCTGTGGCATCCTTCAGTGTCAGCTTTGTGATATCCTTACCGTCAATAGCGGTAATACTGTCACCTTCCAGAATACCGGCTTTAGCAGCCGACGAACCCTCAAATACGTCCATGACAAGGATTCCGCCCGTGGCATCGTCTTTTTTAACGCTGATGCCGAGTCCCGAATATTGATTGTTGGATGAGTTGAGATATTCCTGATATTCCTCAGGTGTCATGTAATACGACCACTTGTCGCCCAACGCCGTCACGACAGCCGAAAGCGCGGCTTCTGAAACCGCTTTTCCGTCGTAATCACCGATATACTCTTGTTTAATATCGCGTCGCAGTGTGATATACGTCCTGATTTCGCCGAATAAATCCGTTCCCACGCCAAGATACAGGCCAAAAAACACCAGAAGCAGAACACATGTGAGCGCTGACGCACAAAGCATCAGCGCTGCAGCAGCTTTTAAACTCAGTTGTTTTTTCATTTTTGCTTCCTATGTTGATTTATTACCAGCCCTGCTTTACATAACTGCTGCTGTCAAAATAATTGAGCGGATTGACTCTTGCCCCGTTAACCGAAACTTCAAAATGGACGTGCGGGCCTGTCGACGCGCCGGTAGAGCCCACTTTGCCAATAACATCGCCCTGTTTCACCTTGTCTCCGACCTTGGCAATTCGGCTGCTCATATGCGCGTACAGCGTTGTCACGTTATTGCCGTGACTGATGACGATATAGTTGCCGTACGAGGAGCTGTATTCAGAGATGATGACAACGCCGCTGTCGGCCGCTACGATGCTCGCGCCATATTTTGCGCCGATATCAATACCGTTATGCATTCTGAACTCATGATAAATCGGATGATATCTCTGACCGTACGGTGACGTCACGATATTGCATGAGGGCGTCGGCCAGATCAGATTGCCTGTACCGACAACCTGCTGCTTCTGTTTTTTGAGTTCATCCATTTTTTTGTTGATGTCGGACTGGATGCTGTTGGCGGCATCAACTTCCTGCTGATAAAGATCCTTGGCGGCGTCGATATTGTCGTCTATTTTCTGTACGAGCGCGTCAGCCTGTGTCCGCTGCGTCTCCAGCTCCGCTTGCTTGCTGATGAGGTCGGCTTTATCTGCTTCCTGATCGGCTTTCGCCGTCTCCAGCGACGTCTTGGCATCGACGGTCGCCTGCTTGGCCGCTTTAAGCTGCTCATAGAGTTTTTCATCATGATCCATGATGGACCCCACAAGATCAACACGCGCGAGAAGATCGGCAAAGCTGTCGGCGTTGAATATTACCGATATGTAGGAGATGGTACCGTTTTCCTCCATCATTCGCATGTTTTCTTTATAATGCGCCCACTGGTTATCTTCGTTCTTCTGCGACTGAATAACTTCACCTTTTTTGACTTCAATGAGCTGGGTATATTCGTCAATCTGATCGCTGATATTCGCTATATCATCCTGCGTGAGCTGGATCTGGTCATCCAGGACTTCTTTTTTCGCAATTGCTGATTTTTGCTCGTATTCCAGCGAATTAATTTTAGATTTAATCTCCTGCTTTTTTTTCTCAATATCCTTCTGCTGCTTTTTCAAGGCGTCAATCTGGCTCTGAGAGACAGCTGATGCCTGCAGGCTGCTGACAACAACATACAGAACCGACAACGCCATAACAAGCGCCATCAAAATGGCAATTATTCGAACAACCCATTTTCTTGCCATATTAACCTCTCATTCCGCATTAAACTCTTAAGTAGTTCTTTATCGCAACGGTACTGCCTAAGACACCCACACCGAAACCGACGGCCATAAATATAAAAAACATCGGCAGAGCAACAGATGAAAATGAAATTGTTGTGATAAAGGTCATCGTATTGCCCCTGAGAATCATTTTTGTGACTATTGTGTAGATAATCCACTGCGCGATATATGCCGTCAGCGCACCGGTAATTCCAAGAAGAAAGCCCTGAAAAATAAACGGCCATCGTATAAAGCTGTTTGTCGCGCCAACCATTTTCATGATGGCAATTTCGTCCCGCCTGTCAAAAGTTGCGAGCTTGATCGTGTTGGACATGATGAATAAAGATATCGCCAGCAGGATGGCAACAAGAACAAATGAAACGCCGCTCACGATATTGCTGACGGTCACAAAGCCCTTGGCAATTGTCAGGTTGGCGTTGACCTTAATGATGCCGCTGACGGATAAAAGGTCTTTCTGCGTCTGCTCCGTCAGAGAGATATCGCGCATATAGACGGCGTAGCGGTCACGCAGAACACTCGGATCCAGGTTTTCAAAAAGAGACTTGTCCGAATATTTGCTTTCAAAGCTGGCCATCGCATCGCTGCGGCTGATGAAGGTGGCGTATTCAACGTTGGGAATAGCCTCAATTTTACTCTCGAGCGCCTTTGCCTGATCCGTCGTAAAAGTTTCGTCAACGAACGCTAATACGACATTTTCTTTTTCGAACTTATCGATGATCGAGTTGACGTTAAAAGCCAGCAGCGTGAAGCTGCCCATGATAATCAGGCAGGCAATAATGATGCACACAGAGGCAAATGACATGAAGCCGTGCGCAAAAATGCTGCTGATGCCTTCTTTTATGTAATAACCGGTGTTAGTCCTCTTCATAATTATAATACCCGTCCATTCCGTCGCTGATGATTCTTCCTCCGTCGATAGCGATGACACGCTTTGAAAAAGCGTCTACGAGCGCTTTTTCATGCGTCACGACAAGAACCGTCGTGCCGAGTTCATTTATTTTCTGAAGAAGCATCAAAATCTCCAGGCTCCGTGCCGGGTCCAGGTTGCCGGTCGGCTCGTCGGCGATAATCAGGCTGGGATTGTTGACAAGCGCGCGGGCAACGGCAACACGCTGCTGCTCGCCGCCGGAGAGCTCAAAAGGCCTCGTTTTAGCCTTCATGTCAAGCCCGACCAGATCCAGAACATAGGGAACACGCTTTCGGATTTCCCTGGGCGAAGCTCCGATCGCGTGCATTGCGAAAGCGACATTTTCGTAGACTGTTTTTTTTGGAATCAGGCGAAAATCCTGAAAGATAACGCCGATTGATCTTCGGAGGAAAGGCATCTTGGCCATTTTTATATTATTCAGGTTAAAACCGTTGACGGTCACTGTGCCGTCAGTCGGTGCAATCTCTCCGGTAAGGAGCTTGATGATTGTCGATTTTCCGGACCCGGACGGCCCGACAAGAAACGAAAACTCTCCCGCCGCTAAGCTAAAGCTGATGCCTTTGAGCGCTTTCGTGCCGTTCTCGTAAGACTTGAATACATCGATGAGCTGAACCATTCATTTTACCTCAATACATCTGCACAAAGGAAAAACATGAATGTCTTTCCTCAGGCAGAATGAATCCATTAACTAAAATTTCGACTCCTGGGAGTTCAGGTACTTTTTGACCATGAGCGCGACCTTAAAGACAATAGCATGGTCGAATTCACGGAGGTCAAGCCCTGTGAGCTTCTTGATTTTCTCCAGCCTGTACACGAGCGTGTTTCTGTGGACAAATAATTTTCTGGATGTTTCAGAAACGTTTAAGTTGTTCTCAAAGAATTTGTTGATTGTATAAAGGGTTTCCTGATCAAGGGATTCAATGGGATTTTTCTTGAAGACTTCAGACAGAAACATCTCGCAAAGTGTCGTCGGCAGCTGGTAAATAAGCCTGCCGATACCAAGATTTTCGTAATTGATGATCGTCTTCTCCGTGTCGAAGACCTTTCCGACATCGATGGCGACCTGCGCCTCTTTATACCTGTCGGCCAGCTCTCTGAGATGCTTGGCCGGTGTGCCGATGCCGATAACGGTCTTAAGGCCGAGCTCTTCGCCGAGCTTGTGCTCAATGGTCGCCGCGAGCTTCAGTACATATTTTGAATCGATAGCCGTTGTCGCTTCTTTGACAAGAGCAATATCCGTCTCGCTGACGGATATGACAAAGTCATGCTGTTTATCGGGGAAAAGGTTCTGCAGCAGCTCGATAGCCGCGACTTCCGCCCTCCCAATCTGGCGTATGACAAGCACGACACGCGCAATGTCCGTCACAAAATGCAGTTCCTTGGCCCGGACATAAATATCGCCGGGGAGAATATTGTCGGAAATAATATTCTTAACAAAAGCGCATTTGTCATGGTTTTCTTCATAATAGATTTTCGCTTCGGAAATAGCAATATAAGCCATAACGCAAATCGTCTTGGCGAAATCGTCTTCCCCATCGACAAATACAGCGTAGTCAAACGATGTGCCTATACTGCCCAGCATTTTAAAAGTCCTACCGAAGTTTTTGATAACCTTGTCTCCGGTTTCTTCAGCGACAGCGGGAAAAACGCCGATATTTGACCCGACAAGAGCCAGCTCGCTGCTGGCAACCACAGTCCCATCCGAATCAATGACGCCGATCAGACGTTTCGTCGCTTCTTTCATCTGGACAATAACGCTCTGAAAGATTCTGCTGGACATGACATCGTCCTCCCCATTCTCTTCATTCAATCGGTTAATGTTTTTCGTGATTTTGACCATAATTATAATAGTTACATAATAAACTCTTATCCAACAATTTTCAATAGAAAATTCATTGTTATTTGTTAATTATTTTAATTATTTGTTATTAATGCCGTGCTTATATACTCAATGTTCACAAAAGCGTCGTCAGAACTCGGTTTTTTTTATTGATTATGCCAGCCCGCGCCCGCTTTTTTGTGTTAAATATCACCGATATCATGACGGCTTTCAGCATCGAAAAAAATAACTTCGGTCTCTTCATCCGTCAACTCTCTGTACGCTCCGGCGGCCAGATTTTCGTCAAGCTTCAGCCCGCCGATGGCCACACGCTTAAGGTAGGTGACAGGCTTACCCAAGGATGCCAGCATGCGTTTGACCTGGTGATATTTTCCTTCATGTATAATGACATAAGCTGTGCTTTTTACTCCCGAGGTCAGGATATTCAGATGCGCCGGAAGGCAGACAAGCCCATCTTTTAACACGAGGCTATTTTCAAAAGCGGCAGCGTCCTCACCGCAGAGCGCGCCGTCCGTCTCAACAAAATACGTTTTATAAACCTTCTTTGAGGGTGTAATAATCCGGTGGGCAAAATCCCCGTCGTCCGTGAGGAGTAGCAGTCCCTCGGCATCCTTATCCAGTCTGCCCGCCGGGAATAAATCGAGCCGGGCGTATACGCCTTCGAGCAGGTCATTGACCGTCTGCTCGCTGCGGTCTTCGGTCGCCGAAACGTAACCTGCCGGTTTATTCATCATCAGATAGTGCTTCTTTTTATATGAAAGCGGTTTGCCATTCACCGAAATTACCGTCTGAGCCGGGTCATATTTATCCGCGCCGGAGGATGCCAGGCGCCCGTCAACAAGGACAAAGCCGTTTTTAATGAGCTGCGCGGCTTCTCTTCTGGACGCAAGCCCCGTATCCGCGATTATTTTTTCAAGCCGCATTAATTCCATATGAACCTCACAAAAAGCGTCCTTATTCATGTACATGTCATATCTCGGGACAAAGATGAATAAGCTTAATTAACTTGATAACGGGGTGAAAGATATGTTCATTTTTACCACTAAATTCAACAAGAAGAAGGCCGTTATTGCGGTGCTGGTCCTCGCAGCCATATTAATCGCAATCATCCTGATTGCCGGCGGTTCCCACAAAGCGAACGCCAATTCAAAAGAAACAGCGGTGCTCTCAGCTGTCGTTAAAAATAATGATCAGCGCATCAACTACCTGAAATCACTCGGCTGGGAGGTGGATAAGAAAGCTCTTGAAGAACAGAAAGTCGTTATTCCCCGGGACTTTTCCGACGTTTATAAGAAGTACAATGAAATCCAGATTTCCCAGGGCTTCGACCTGCAAAAATTCGGCGGCATCGCCGCGACGCGTTACACCTACAAGGTGCTGAATTATCCGCAGGCATCGGGGAATGTTGTAGCTGATATCATCATCTATCACGATGAGGTCATCGCCGGTGATATCCAGTCGAATGCGCTCGACGGCTTTATGGTAGGCCTGAGGTATCCCAGAACGGTATCTCCAAGTCCATCCGCGCAGAGCTCTGCAGCACCGAGTTCTTCCGCACCGAGTTCTGCGGCCCCAAATACTGCCGCACCGAGTTCCTCGGCACCGAATCCTTCGGCACCGAATCCTTCGGCACCGAATGCCGCATCCGGCGCCATCACATCAGACTCTATGGCTTCCGATTCATTAGCGGCGGGTATACCGGAGTCTGAAATGACTCCATAAATAACGGTACATCAGCATTGATAAAAAGGGCATTGCCATATAAGACAATGCCCTTTTGCTTTTTAAAAAAGTCTTACGCGTTGACGCCGATAACAACACCGGAGCCGACCGTGCGTCCGCCTTCGCGGATAGCGAAGCGGAGACCCTGCTCAATGGCAATAGGGGTGATGAGTTCGACGTCCATATCAATGTTATCGCCGGGGACGCACATCTCGACGCCTTCGGGCAGTGAAATGACACCGGTAACGTCAGTGGTGCGGAAGTAGAACTGAGGACGGTAGTTGTTAAAGAACGGCGTATGGCGTCCGCCCTCTTTTTCGGAGAGAACGTAAACCTGGCCCTTGAACTTTGTGTGCGGCTTGATGCTGCCGGGCTTAGCCAGAACCTGGCCGCGCTCGACTTCGTTCTTCGCGATGCCGCGGAGCAGTGTGCCGATATTGTCGCCGGCTTCCGCATAATCGAGAAGCTTGCGGAACATTTCGATACCGGTAACGGTGGTTTCTCTCGGCTCGTCCATGAGGCCGACGATCTGAACCTTCTCATTGATCTTGACTTGTCCGCGCTCAACACGGCCGGTAGCGACAGTGCCGCGTCCGGTGATGGTGAAAACGTCCTCGACAGGCATCAGGAAAGGCATGTCGGACTTACGTTCCGGTGTGGGGATATAGGTGTCGACCGTATCCATGAGTTCCTTAATGCAGGCATACTCAGGAGCGTTAACGTCTGTGGAAGTGGAGGTCAGCGCGAGCAGGCCGCTGCCCTTGATGATGGGGATATCGTCGCCCGGGAATTTTTCTTTTGTCAGAAGCTCACGGATTTCCATCTCGACGAGCTCAATGAGCTCAGGATCATCGACCTGGTCGACTTTATTCAGGAACACAACGATAGCCGGCACGCCGACCTGACGAGCGAGGATAATGTGCTCGCGGGTCTGTGCCATCGGTCCGTCGGATGCGGCGATAACGAGGATAGCGCCGTCCATCTGAGCAGCTCCGGTAATCATGTTCTTTATATAGTCAGCGTGGCCCGGGCAGTCAACATGAGCGTAGTGACGCGCTTTGGTCTCATACTCAACGTGAGCCGTGTTAATCGTGATACCGCGTGCTCTCTCTTCAGGGGCCTTATCGATCATGTCATAGGCCTCAAACTTTGCCTGGCCTAAGAACGACAGGTACTTTGTGATGGCAGCGGTGAGCGTTGTTTTTCCATGGTCGACGTGACCAATTGTGCCGATATTGACGTGCGGCTTTGTTCTTTCAAACTTTTGCTTAGCCATTGTGGATATATCCTCCTTACAATACTTATATTTGAATTTATATAGATTATTAAAGTTCCTTGTAATGCGGTATTTTACAGCATTATTTTAAATTTATCAACGGTTATTTTTTCTCTGAAGCGTTCTATAATACGCTTTGCGTACTTTAGCGCGCTTTTACGCCTTTTTCCCTGTGATAAGCTCCTGTGACAAAGACTTTGGAAGCTCAACATAGTGACTGGGCTCCATGGCGTAGTTGCCGCGGCCCTGAGATTTGGAGCGCAGATCGGTTGAATAGCCGAACATGGTCGAGAGCGGTACAAAAGCATTGATGACGGCTGCGCCGTTTCTGGTCTCCATACCGTTGATCTGTCCGCGGCGTGAATTCAAGTCTCCGATGACATCACCCATATAATCCTCCGGGACGGTGACGACTACCTTCATGATCGGCTCGAGCAGTATCGGGCTGGCTTTACGCATCGCTTCTTTAAATGCGATGCTGCCCGCAATTTTAAAGGCCATTTCCGAAGAGTCAACCTCATGGTAGGAGCCGTCATACAGCGTGACTTTGACATCGACCACCTGATAGCCTGCCAGAACACCCGACAGCATCGCGCCTTGGATACCCTGGTCTACAGCACCGATATATTCCTTGGGAATCGAGCCGCCGACGATCTTGTTGATGAATTCATAGCCCTTGCCGGACTCATTCGGCTCGACGATAATTTTAACATGGCCGTATTGTCCCTTACCACCTGACTGCCTGGCGTATTTTTCGTCGACATTGGCAGTGCCCACAATAGTCTCCTTATAAGAAACCTGCGGTTTGCCGACATTGGCTTCGACCTTGAACTCACGCAGAAGCCTGTCAACGATAATTTCCAGATGGAGCTCGCCCATTCCGGCGATGATTGTCTGGCCCGTTTCCTGATCGGTATACGTTTTAAAGGTCGGGTCTTCTTCAGCGAGTTTTGACAGCGCGATTCCCATTTTTTCTTGGCCTGTCTTGGTTCTCGGCTCGATTGCCACGCGGATAACAGGTTCCGGGAATTCCATTGATTCAAGAATAATAGGATCCTTTTCACTGCACAGCGTGTCGCCGGTCGTCGTATTTTTGAGTCCGACAGCGGCGGCGATATCGCCGGAGTAAACCTTGTCGATATCCTCCCTGTGGTTGGCGTGCATCTGAAGAATGCGTCCCAGACGTTCCCTGTTGCCTTTTGTGGAGTTTAAAACCGTCGATCCGGCTTCTGCGGTGCCGGAATAAACCCGGAAGAACGACAGCCGTCCAACGAACGGATCTGTGGCGATTTTAAACGCGAGCGCAGAAAACGGCGCTTCATCACTCGGCGGACGGACCTCTGTCTCGTCCGTGCCGGGAATGGTGCCCACCATTTCCGCAACATCAAGAGGTGACGGCATATAGTCGACGATAGCGTCGAGGAGCTTCTGTACGCCTTTGTTTTTGTAGGATGAGCCGCAAATGACAGGAATCATTTTAACGGCAACCGTCGCTTTTCTGATGGCTGCTCTGATAGCGGCAGGATTGACCTCGAGCCCTTCGAGGTAGCGCTCCATAATTTCATCATCAAAATCCGATACGGATTCCAAAAGCTTTGCGTGATATTCCTTCGCCAGTCCCAGCATATCCTCCGGAATCGGTTCGACGCGCATATCTTTGCCGAGTTCATCGTAGTAGACGTGCGCTTCCATTTCGACCAGATCGATGAGCCCTTTATAATCCGCTTCGGCACCGATCGGCAGCTGGATGGGTACTGCGTTGGCTTTGAGTCTGTCCCTAACCATTTTGAGCACATTGAAAAAATCGGCGCCCATAATGTCCATTTTATTGACATAAATCATCCGGGGAACGTTATAGCGGTCAGCTTGACGCCACACCGTCTCGGACTGCGGTTCTACACCGCCCTTGGCACACATGACCGTCACCGACCCATCAAGCACACGAAGCGAACGTTCAACCTCAACGGTGAAGTCCACATGGCCCGGGGTATCGATAATATTGATGCGGTGGTCATTCCAGAAACACGTTGTCGCAGCGGAGGTAATTGTTATGCCTCTCTCCTGCTCCTGTTCCATCCAGTCCATCGTCGCGGAACCCTCATGGACTTCACCGATTTTATATGTTCGGCCTGTATAGAACAAGATACGTTCGGTTGTTGTAGTCTTTCCCGCATCAATATGAGCCATTATGCCAATATTTCTAGTTTTTTCTAAAGAATATTGTCTTGGCATAATTACTACTCCTTGTTATTTTCCAAAAGTCCCCGGCGAAAAAGACCTGTGTGATTACCAGCTGTACACATTACCAACGGTAATGGGCAAAAGCTCTGTTAGAATCTGCCATTCTGTGGGTATCTTCACGCTTTTTCACGGAGTTGCCAAGGCTGTTGGCTGCATCCATGATTTCGCCTGCGAGACGTTCTTTCATCGTTTTCTCATTGCGTGCTCTTGAATAAGTCGTCAGCCAGCGCAAGCCTAATGTCTGGCGTCTGTCCGGTCTGACCTCAATCGGCACCTGATAGGTGGCACCGCCGACACGGCGGGCCTTGACCTCAAGTGACGGCATAATGTTTTCGATTGCCGCTGTAAATACTTCAAGCGGCGGTTTGCCGGTTTTTTCGCCAATGATGTCAAAAGCGCTGTAGACTACTTTTTGAGAAACACCCTTTTTGCCGTCCAGCATAATGCTGTTGATGAGCCTAGTTACAAGCACTGAGTTGTATATAGGATCAGGCAAAACTTCTCGTTTCGGTACGTTACCTCTTCTGGGCAC
>DBTM01000058.1:27954-64756 GCA_002307055.1 Clostridiales bacterium UBA1316 | reverse complement strand
TAAATAACTTGTAAACTCACGCTAGGAGATGCAGCTATGTTAAAGTGTACAAAAAAGACCGTACTTATGTTTCTGATTATGGCTTCAATGTTATCGTCGATGTCTCTAATCACACTTGCTGCCGAGCCTGTCAAAAAACCTGAAGCTACCTCCATACAACCGATGTCCACCGTTTTTTATGGTTATAGCCTTATTATCCCATTTGCTGTTTTCCAGCAGTATAGCGGAAGAGTTCACATTAGGGTTTCATATTTAAACGGGAACGGCAATATTTCTATTTACGGAGATACATACACGACACAGATAGTCACAATACCCATCCAATATCAAATCGTATACACGACAGATTTCTCGCAAGGTTAAGATACACATCTCCTTTTTACTAAACTTCATCAGGAGGCCCTTCGTATGCCATTCGTCAAGTTCGACAGCGACAACCCCATTCCGGACCGCGTCTCTTATCACATGCCCTTTGAAGTCTATATCGACACTATCAAGAAGCGCGGGTTTTCGCCTAGGACGCTCAGTATTATCACCGGCGTTCCGGTAACGAAAATAGCCGAGATATACGAGCTCCCGGCTGAGCAATTGGAGGTCTTTATACAGGAGGACGATCCGGCGCATAAAAACGCCCCTCCTGTCACGCCCTCAACGGCGGATACGTATTATGCCGGCTGGCTTAAGGAAGCACCGTATGACGCCGCCCGGTTTACGGCGATATGCAATATTCTCATGTCGAAAAGCTACTCGCACGACCCGACCGGGGACATTCAGCGCTGGATTCGGGATTGGCTTTTACCGCATATGGGCTTTTCGCTTGAAACGCTGTCTTCGTATTTCAAGGTTTCCGTCGCAGACATTGAGCTTTTCCTCAGCTCTCCCGGGAGCTTATCTCAGGAGGTGCGTTATCGGCTCGTCACAAGCGCGCTTCGTGTTGAGGCGCAGTTATATCGCTTTCTCTCAAAAACCGAGCCTGTAATAGGGATACCGGACGCCGAGGGCAAGCTTGTTTACCAAAACCAGTCGGGCGGTTAATGTGTCACGGGGACGGTTCTCATGTCACACAAGCGAACCATGAAATCGGTTCTCTCGTCTGAATTGATTTAAAAGTGTTCCATAATGTAAAAACGGCGATTGGTCCAAAAGTGTTAGCCGTCGCCCAGGCGGCGCTGAAAGCTTAAGGGTCCATCGAATCATAAAATCAGACAGGGTGTTGCATTCGTAAATGGTGCAATACCCTGTTACAATATAGGCGAATTGATAAAAAATGACACTAATATTATAATGTCCATACAAACACAGCAACTTATATCAAAAAAATATCCTCGCTTTCTTGTATTATCATAATCGAAAGGAGGTAAACAGCATGATGGAATGGCGTGAAACAATCGAAAAGACGCTGGATTGGATTGAGGATAACCTGACGGATGAGTTTACTCTGCTTGACTTAGCCAACCGTGCAGCAACCGGGGGGACGGTTCTCGCGATCGAACAAATAAACCAAAAAGTTTTCCATAATAGTAAAATTTGCGATAGGGCCTAGATGCTTGCCTCAGCCCAGGCAGAGCTGAAATCAGCGAAGTAATAGCATAATGAATTAGAACAGGGTATTGCATTGTGAATGGTGCAATACTCTGTTTCTTAAGAATAAATAATTGATGCTAAATTACAACTTTAATAGTATTATTTAACAGTTAAATGAAACCGGGCCAATCCTACAGATACATGAAAAGGTCACAGGACGTCTCTAACATGGCTATAAATGGCTATCAATAGCTATTTATAGCTATTTAGGAAAAGCAGCAACATAATCTTCATACTACAATAAAAGACGACAAACGGGAGGGGATGCAACTGTGGAATATGAGTCGATGATTCAATCGGTTCTAGATGAAATAGACAAGCGAATCACTGAAAACATCGAAACCGATGAATTGGCGCGCACGGCGAATTATTCCATTTATCACTTCCGTCGGGTTTTCATGGAGCTGACCGGGACGCCGTTCATGAACTATGTGACCCGTCGCAAACTGGAGTACGCGCTGTATGACATGTCGCAAGGTAAGCGGATCATTGATGTAGCGATGGATTACGGGTTTGAAACTCACGCAGGGTTTACCAAAGCCTTTAAAAAGCATTTCGGTTACCCCCCCTCACTGTATCGCCTGCACATTCCCGCGTATCTTCCGCTTAAAGCGACAGTTTACAACGTAAAATTAAAGTATGGAGGATTAATAATGACCCCTTATATCATTGAAATGACGCCGTTTACGGTGGCAGGCAGAACAAACCTTCAAAAAATACCGAACGTGAAGCGCACCGCCGATATTGCCGCATTTTGGGATGAGCCGGAATCTGACGCAGGAGAATTGCTCGACAATACAAACAAGCTGTTCCCGAAATCGAAGCACTGCGAAGTTGTGATGTGCTACGATGTGGATGACAATACGGGTGACTTCATTTATTTCGTCGGGCGCGGTGTTACGCATCCCGATGACATGAAGAACATACTGCCGGAAATGGCAACATATGAAATAAAAGGGCTATACGCTGTGTTCTCAACACCTCCTGTATCAGAAAAGTTCGTGCAAACCATACGGGAAACATGGAATAGTATATTGATAGAGTGGCTCCCTAATTCAGAGTTTGAGTACGACGAAGCTCGCAAGGATTTTGAATACCACGACTATCGGTGTCACGGGTGGTTTTTCGGCGGCAAAGAACAAATAGACATCTGCATCCCGATCCGTTTAAAGAAAGAAGCGAAACGCAAAGCCAGAGAACGAGATATTGAGTTTTGGGAAGATGAAATGAATCTCAGAGGACAACGATAAAACTACATAAAAGGATGGCGGTTCTGAAATCCAGAGCCGCCATCCTGACTAATATAACTAGTCTTACATGATATACATATGAGTTAACAAGAGTGCTTCCGCACAGGTGTAAGTTGGGACGGTTTGATAATAAACTTTGCCTGATATCGAGGAAGTGCAGTACCCTGTTTTCTGGGATTCAACAGCTTGTTGTTTATTAACACTTATTGTATAATATTGCATTATGGTGCGCATTACAGTTAAGACCCGTCCCGCTTTATTACTAACGGAGTGTCTTATTAAGCTGTAACTATATTGGGACATATCTAACATTATCGGGCAAACAATGCAAGGATTAAGATATATTCATATGATAGTCTGTTATTTAGAAGGGCGGAATAACTGTGGAGTTAGCACAACAAATAAATGACATAATTGATTATGTTGAAGATCATTTGCTGGAAAAAATAGATTACAATAAAATGTCAGCTATAGCAGGCTGCTCAATATATAACCTCCAGCGTTTGTTTTCATATATCACAAATGTTTCAATCGCAGATTACGTTCGATATAGAAGAATGACGCTTGCTGCCATAGAAGTGCAGGAGAGTGAGATAAAAATTGTCGATCTTGCGTTGAAATATGGTTATGAGTCGCCGGAATCATTTACACGTGCCTTTCAGGCTTATCATAATGTCAGCCCTACATCCATGCGTAAATCAGGAATTAATTATAATGCTTACCCTCGTATATCCTATCAGATGATGATAAGAGGCGGTATACCAGATTTGGGACATGAAACAAAAATACCGGGAATAGTGACGCAAGTGATTTTTAAAGAGGCATACAGTGTTTTGGGAATTGAAAATAAGAAAAGTGCGTTGATCAAAGACCCAAAAATATCTGCTTGCTGGGATGAATTTTTCCAGGTTAAAGCAAGCGAATTAATTGAACCATTCAGAAAAGAGCCAGGCTTTCTTGGTGTTTTTTGTTCAAGCGAACCGGAATATTGGAATTATCTCATTGGCGCTGTCGTTGAAAATTGTAAACAACCGCCAAAAGGAATGTTTTTACGGGAATTTCCTCCGTCAGAATATGTCATAATATCGCACGAACCTGTAGCAACTCACGGAGAAGCTATGGCGCAAATTGGAAGATTGGTTGGCTATGCGCACGGCGGGGGGTGGCAATGTCCGGTAGGCTATGAACGTTATTACGATCCTATTATATTTATTGAGTCATATCCACCCGAATACGATAAAAAACATAGAGTTGAGATTTGGATTACGATTAAAAAAAATAACAGCATCAATAATGAAACGAATGATAATTAACATAGGGGAGATTAAGTATGGAAAATAATCAGATTTCAACACAGCGATTGAAAATTAGACGATTCAATGGAGCTGACCTCACAGATTTAGCAGCATTTATTAGAGATAAAATGGCGTCTGAATATGCGCCATATGACACCCAATGGCCGACAGACGATATGAATATGAAAAATATTCTCGGATATTTTATGAGTGACGACGCGTGGTATGCCGTTGAGCTTTCTGAAATTGGCAAGGTCATAGGTTTTGTGTGTGCAAATCATAACGTAGAAGTACCGAACCTTGGATTTACAATACATTCTGACTATCAAAATAATGGATATGCCTATGAAGCGTGTCTTGCTCTCATGCAATACTATAAAAACGCATTTGGTATAAAAAAATTCGTTGCGGGAACAGCCGATTGCAACGAACCGTCAGTAAAGCTGCTTTTAAAACTTGGATTCAAAAAGTACCGTTCTGTGGAAGAGTCGTTCGCAAAAGATAAGGACGGAAATCCTATCATTTTTAAAGGTAGCGCTTATGAATGCAATTACGAATAATATACGCAGGCAGCCGCCCAAGCGACGCTGAAGTCAGCGAAGTAATAGCATAATGAATTAGAACAGGGTATTGCATTGTGAATGGTGCAATACCCTATTTCTTGCGGCTATACGCTTGCGGATAATTAACATATCTTGTATAATCAACCATAATGATGTTAAAGAGTATTGGAGCGTTGAAATGATTTTATTAAGTGAGCTGGTGTTTCCAGAGGCATATGCCGATTTTGCGGATCATGTACTGCCTATTCCTGATGATTATCCGCTTCAGGAGGGCTTGACCGACAGCTTTCGCAATGACTTTAAAAGGTTGTTGAATTGGCGAGGAAAATATACAGGGATATGGCTGCGCAGCCGGAAAAATTTCGCAATGTGCCGAGCTTCTTGAAAGTTTTACTTTTCGTTGTCGTGTGCAGTGAATATGAAAACAATTCTTTAGTGGTCGAGATATCAAAATTAATGTTTGAAATGAAACGGTATAGTAAATATCATGTCATTCTGCAAATGCTTCCGGAATATGGCTTTAAACTGACAGACTATTATCCGAAAGCCTTTGGAAAAGATAACAGTTATTTTCGCCTGGAATTTCCGGATATGCCTGAAATGATCAAAGTATTATGGGTATTCTGCAGAGGACACTGATATTTCAAGCAAAACAAATAATCAAAGACTATGCAGTTCTTCATCCCGGTTTTGAAGATCTGGATTATAAAGCCACGGCAGATTGGGACAGGCTGCCGATGCTGCAAAAGGTCAAGGATTTTGTTCATTTTTATCGCAAGACACCTGCTGCTTTCTATATCAAATTCTACGAATATTCGACGAAGTATCCTCAGGTTATCTATGACTTACACTATTATTACAAAAAAACACGTATTGTAAAAATTGATTGTAACAGTGAATCAGATGATTTTACGCTTCGATTAAGCTGAATAATATTGCATGTTATAATACGTACATAGAGTCGTTACCGGAACCGATAATGAAAGTTTTTCTTACAGGAAACTGCCGGCATTGTAAGCCCCCTGAAAAGAAATGCGGGTACAGAATTCAATGGGAGCATGAGAATCAAACAATTGACTTTTGCTCTCATGGCAGTTTTTACTTTAATAATCCTAAAATTGAGGACATTCCATATTATTTTAAGCTGCTCGAATTGGAATATGGCTTAACATGCCCCGAAGGCGCTTGATGTTAATTAACAGTTATAGTATGATTGTACAAATATATAACAGTGTTATCGAGCCGGGTCAACCGTGCAGATACCTGAACAGGAAACAGAATCATCCCCTGTCTGGTTCGGAAAAGAGAGAAAGGAATTATGATCATGACATTGAAAAAGTCTGCCTTACCCGAGACGCTTCTTTATGGAATGGATACGCTTGGCGTTAATATTGACCGCCTGCGCTATCTTGACAGGTACCTGCAAAGGCTGGTCGATCAAAACACGCATCCCTTCATTGCGTTCCACGCGCTGCGGCACGGCGTGAAGATATTTGAGGGGAACTACGGTGTGCAGAAGCCCGGCGGCGGTCCGCTGCGCGAGGACGCGATTTTTAGCGTTGCCTCTGTCACAAAGCCATTTACAGCCACATGCCTGGCCATTCTGCAGGAGGATGGTCTCGTCGATTTCTGGGAACCGGTACAGGCGCACTTTCCCGAATTTGAGGGAGAGGGCAAGGACGGGGTGCTGCTCTGGCATCTTCTGGCGCATGTATCCGGCTGGGATGAGGACGCGGCGTACGAATGGGCGGCAGACTACATAAGAAATGAACTTGGTATCGCATTGCCTGAAAACGGTGAGGATCAGACCGCCGCGCTTTCGGCTGCGCGTGAAAAGCTCGGCTTGCCGGAAACCGTATCCCCATGGGAAGCGTTTTCATTTCTCGCCAGGAAAGCCCCGTTAAAAACTCCAACCGGTACGGCGTTTGCATACAACAGCGAAGGGTACGAGCTGCTGGGCCAGCTTGTCGAGCGCATATCCGGAATGAGCCTCGAAGCGTTCGCGCGCAAACGCATCTTCGACCCGCTCGGCATGACTGACACGCACTGGGCGCTGCCGCATGAGAAATACGACCAATATGTATACCGTGAGCCGAATTCCCGCGGCGGCAACTACCGCAACACGGAGGAATCACTCCAGAGTACAAGCGCGGCAGGCGGCCTCAAGACCACGATGCGCGACCAGCTCATTTTCGGTCAGATGTTCCTGCAAAACGGCACGCTCGGCGGGAAACACATACTCTCTCCCGCTTCGGTTCGGCTGATGACAACCGATCAAAATGTGAAAATACCCGACTCGTTCTGGCGCGGACGTTATCTCGGATCGAACTGGGGTTTCGGTTGGGATGTAAAGAACGGTAAAAAAGATGATTTTGGCATGCTGCGCAGCGATGTATCCTATAACCACTGCGGCTTCGGCGGTGCGCGCCTGCACGTCGACCCGGAATCGGAGCTTGTCATCGCACTCTACATCGTCGAGCAGGAGGAAGCAAAGGCATGTGACAATATGTCAACCGCCGCGAACATCCTCTATTCTGCGCTGTACTGATACATAGAAAAGAAAGCGGCAAACCAGACAGGGTATTGCATTATAAATAATGCAATACCCTGTTTTTGAGAATAAACGCTTGCTGCTTATTAACATATGTAGTATTATTAACCATAATTAATAATGCGCATATCGTACTGAACTTATTATACATAGGGGGCTTATATATGAAGAGGGTTATCGCTTTTTTCGTCATTATAGTCATGATTATTGCCATGGCACCAAACACAGTGGCTGCCGGTGCGACGGTTTATGTCAGTGTCAGCGTCGATGGTAAACTGGTGCTTGCGGCGGCGCCTGTTACAATCACAGAGCTGACTATAGACGCTGCACTTAAGGCTGCGCACGCTGCGTATTATCCGGGCGGTGAAAGCGGCTACAAGCCTGGTGGCGACTCGGACTGGTTGTTTTCCCCGATAAAAAAAGCTTGGGGTATTAACAGCACGCCGTTTATTATAATTAATGATTCCGCTATGGCGTCGGAAAACGATTATCCTGTTGCCGACGGAGATAACATTATACTTTCAATAGTATCCAATTCAAAAAGCGCCTCAACAGGCATATCAATGAAATCTGTCGTTTCCGGCAGCTATACGACAGTGACTGCAAAATCTTGGTCTGAAAACAGTGACTTTAGAATGGAATCCAAGCCGGTTTCCGGAGCGAAAATTATTAACCCCGCAACAGGTGCTGCCCTTGGGTTCACAAATAATAAGGGAGAAGCTACCGTATTAATTCCCGCGGATCACATCGTTGCCGTCGAGGGGCTGGCGGCAATTAACGTAGAAAAAAGTTCGAGTGCGGCGCCTGAAGATGACAATGCCGGCAGTGTGCCGGAAACGTCTGATGGAGAAGCGACGGCTTATATATCTGTCAGTATTGACAATAAGCTGATGCTCGCGGCTGCACCTGTCAAGATACCTGCTGAGCAGACAGTCGATGCTGTACTAAAAGCAGCCCATGCGGCTTATTATTCAGGCGGCGCAAGTGGTTATAAATCAGGTGTGTACCAGACTTATGGGATTTATCTAATAACAAAAGTGTGGGGCATTAATATAACGCCTGACATCGTCATTAATAATACCCCTATGGGTGCGGAAGAACCGTATTTAGGGTCTGTAGATGAACATCAAGTTAAAAATGGAGATAACATTATTATCGCAATAGACTCCGACCCCAATAAGATACCGACCATTATCTCAATGGCAGCCAGCGTTTCTGGTAATAGTGCGAATATTACGGCAACTGAATGGACATTAAGTATGATCTCATTCGAATTCTCTTCAAAGCCATATCCCAATGCGCCTATAATTGACCCGAAAACAGGTATATTACTTGGCACAACCGATAGTAAAGGTAAGGTAACGGTTTCTATCCCGAGCAGCGGCATTGTTGCTGTCGATGGTTTGGCGGCAATCAATGTTAAGACGCGTGCGAATTATAAGGCTGCTTTATCTAACCAAGCCGTTAAAGTCAACGGCGTCTCAAAAGCCTTAGAGGTTTATAGCATAAACGGGAGCAACTATTTCAAGCTCCGTGATATAGCTTATCTCCTCAACGGCACCGGTTCACAGTTCTCGGTTTCATATGATGGGGTCAAGCAGGCTATCGTTTGTTATAAGGGCGCAGCCTACACGCCCGACGGCAGTGAGCTTGTTATCGGCGCTGATAAATCAGCCGGAGCTGTACCCAGCAGTCAAAGTCTGTATATTGACGGCACTATAGCCAATCTGTCCGCTTATGTTATCGGGGGCAATAACTTCTTCAAACTCCGTGATTTGGGAACTGCCCTCAACTTTAAGGTCGATTATGATGAAACAACCCGCACCGTGCTGATAACAAGCGTCGCTAAGTAAAGTTTCGGATTATAGGTGTTCAGCTATTGGACTTGTCAGATAGACAGGAATTGAGCGTGCCGCTGCGAGCGTCGGATTAAGGAAGGCAAACAGATGATCTGTCCGCTCTGTAAAAAGGAAGAACCGCAGGGCAGAGAGATGTGTACTGATTGCGGCGCGCCTATAAAACCGATCCCGGTGCCTCCCGGCGGGAAAAAACGGTGAAGTAACAAATGAAAACAATGACAACCCATGGTATGGCACAAGCGGCGGCAACTCCACTGACGACAGGATATTTTTATTGAGCATCGATGAAACCGTTTAATATTTCGGTGACAGCGGGCAGTTGAAAAGCAAGAATAGGAACCCGGGATGTGATTGGTGCGCGGATAAATTTTTCTTCTTCCTATCCGACCAATACATCATTGCGCGGCGAGCAGTGGACGGCTCGGGCAAAGTTGAGTGGTGGTATTACAGAGATCAATTTGACTATGGATATATATCAGTGGTGACGGCGGAGCGCTTATTGACGGACACATAAATTACGACGCTCCCGGATACCTGACGAGTGAATGGGGTGTCCGCCCTGCTTTATGGCTGAGGGATTAACTCCATGCGCTGCTGATGACGGCGCGTCGCCAATTGGGCGCTTGAGTATTTTAACCGTACAGAAATGTTCGCGCAGAAATGCGTGAGCATTTTTCCTGTCCAGACAGACTGTTTGTTGGAGCCGACGCATGTGACAGGAGAACCGTCCCTGCGACACATGCTTCATTTTGATACAAGTTTCTTGAAATCATCGCGGTCGCGAAGCGGTTCAAAACATTTACGACTTAATGCTGAATTAAAGTGCTCTTCCATCGTAGTGGTATCAGATCTGAATATATTCGCTGTATTATACTCTATCTGATCAAAGAATGGACTGGTGAAATGATAAGTTGCATTCAGGCTATCGAGGTCATCACTTTTGATTGCGTGCGTACAAGATATCTCAAGTGCTTCTACAGCGTCGTCGAAATTTCCGCTCTTTATATAAAACTCTGCTTTTGCGAGATAATTGTCAGTAAGGCTGGCATGGTAAAGCATATAATTCCCGTCCGGAATTAACGCGTTCAGAACCTGCTCTTCCGCTGAACAGGCAATCATACTGTTATTTCCGATGAGATTCAAAATATTACCCAGTGCGCTGGCAAGCATCTTTTGATGATGTATTGTTTTTTCTTTTCCTTGCAAACAGCTGAGCAGCACAGCATCTTTGTTTACGGAATAGTTTTCCGGGTACAGCAACGCGTATTTTTTCGCTTCATCGTATCTGCCTCTGAAGGATAGATATTGAACTATCCCCTGAATAGAGCTTGCTTTTGTTTTTTCGTCAACAGCATTCTCGATTACACAGGCAAAATGCTTGATCGCTTTTTCTTGTTCGGCATGATACGTTTCATCATCCTCAAAAGTAAACGAGCGCATCGCTTCGGCCCACGCAAGCCAATCAAGATATTTCATTTCGCCCGGATATTCGGAAACTGCTGAATTTGCAATTTGATAACGTTCTTCAAGGTTACCTGAGCTCCACGTATCTTTGTATGCTGCTTCAAGCTCTGTACGTCTTACGTCATTTTCCGCAACAGTAAGCCCCAGCAGTTCATCAGACGTGACGTGCAGCAACTTAGTCAATGGTGCGATTAGAGATAAATCCGGACTCGTTAGTCCGCATTCCCATTTTGATACCGCCTGATACGATACACAAAGGAAGTCAGCGAGTTTTTCCTGCGTTAGATCGTTTTTCTTGCGCAAGTTTTTTATTCGTTCACCGATTGTCATGTTATTCACGCTTTCATAAATGATTGAATCATGATCCTATTTATATTATATTGATTGGAAAGGTAAAAACAATAACTTGATTCTCTTATTAAATTCAACTCGGAGTTGAGTTGCAAAATATGTGTCATGGGACGGTTTGAAACCGTTGGAGAACAAATCTTCTTCCTATCCGACCAATACAACATTGCGCGGCGAGCAGTGGACGGCTCGGGCAAAGTTGAGTGGTGGTATTACAGAGATCAATTTGACTATGGAGATATATATCAGTGGTGACGGCGGAGCGCTTATTGACGGACACATGAATTACCAC
The DNA here is from genome assembly GCA_002307055.1 of Clostridiales bacterium UBA1316. Taxonomy (GTDB): domain Bacteria; phylum Bacillota; class Clostridia; order Oscillospirales; family Oscillospiraceae; genus Sporobacter. The sequence goes on along the minus strand of DBTM01000058.1, from coordinate 53,550 downwards.
GATCCTGGATACCTGACGAGTGAATGGGGTGTCCGCCCTGCTTTATGGCTGAGGGATTAACTCCATGCGCTGCTGATGACGGCGCGTCGCCGATTGGGCGCTTGAGTATTTTAACCGTACAGAAATGTTCGCGCAGAAATGCGTGAGCATTTTTCCTGTCCAGACAGACTGTTTGTTGGAGCCGACGCATGTGACAGGAGAACCGTCCCTGCGACACATTTACACACTTATTTAATTTATTTATAGCGCACTTTCAAAAAACCATGTATAATTAATACATTAAGCAGTGAAATGACTTTATGTAAGTCAAATATTCATTAAGTCATAGTAATATATGATATAAGAAAGTGTCTGATTATCTGTTTGTCCGGCGTATGAGAGGTTATGGTTGGGTTCGCGGTCGCGATTACAAAGCAATATGCAGTTTCCAAAGAGTCGTCTGTTTATATTCGTGCGTAAAGATCATGAGCTGGACACCGTTTGCTTAAAACTGGAGGATAATTTGTATGAAAAGACAGGAATTATTCATCGATTCCGTTTCTCAGCTGCAGTTTGCAATGGAGTGCATTGAAAACATACCCGATGCTGTTTTCTGGCTGGACGAAGCCAACAGTATTGTTTATGTAAATAAAGCGGCCTGTAATGAACTGGGTTATTCGCGAAATGAATTGATAGGGATGAATATCAATGATATAGACGGCAGCGACGGCAACGTTGAAGTTATCGGGGAATCTCCCGGGGAATCTCCCGGTGATAATATGTTTCGGCTTCTGACGCAGCACAGGCATAAAAACGGAAGCCTGATCCCCGTGGAAGTGTCGGGTACATTTCAGCAGTCTTGTCAGCTGGGGTTCAGTATTGCACGTGATATCACCGAGCGGAGAGAAGCTGAGAAGAGGATTGAGGCGGATTTTTTAGAACTGGAGCAGAAAAATTTAGAATTGCAAAAGCTCAATAACTATATAGCCGCTCGCAGAGAACAATCGGATTATCAGGCGTCTCACGATGCTTTGACAGGCCTTTCCAATAGACTGCTGTTGATGAAGGCGCTTTCGGAACTGGATTCGACGCAGGACAGACGCAGAAGATTTGCGGTGTTGTTCATTGATCTGGATAATTTCAAAGCCGTTAATGACACCCTTGGACATGCAGTCGGTGACAATCTGCTGAATGAAGTGGGGAAAAGGCTGAAATCAATCATGCGGAAGACCGATGAACTGTACAGGTTTGGCGGTGACGAGTTTGTCACTATTTTGGATGATATTATGTTCGACGAAGAGATTCAGCTCTGTATAAGCAGGATTATTGACAGCTTTGGCGACGATTTTCATATCAATCAGAATTCCGTCAGCGTTACCTGCAGTATCGGTGCCGCAATATATCCTGATGATGCGCAGCAGCCCGATGAGTTGATGATGTGTGCCGATAACGCGATGTATAAAGCAAAAACAGACGGAAAAAACAGAGCAGTTTTCTACAACAGCATGTGAACATGAACCGCAGAGGCGGTTCCCGCGGTTAAGCTTAAATAACTGTCAGAATAATACGCGGCACATTTAGGACGCGTAAGCCGTCCTGGTGGCTTCCATTCTGATTTATTCATACTATTGGAGGGTAATTGAATATGAAAATCTTAAGCGGCGTTGCGGATTGCGGAGTACGGGAAGCAAATTTTGAGAGCCTGAGGCTTGTGCTGAATTATATTGGGGAGCAGTATTCACCGGCGTATTTTCACGGCATTGCCGGGACGGTTTTCCGTGCCGGGGGCATATGCCCGTGCGCTCCGACCTGCACGATGGCGATGTCTTTGCAGCAGCTCATAAAATTGCTGGGTTACGATTACGAGGAGCTGCCGTTTAACGAGAGCAGCGGCGAAGCGGATTTTGAGCGTATGCTTCAGGCCGTCTGTGCTTCCGTTGACAATGGTGTTCCGGCGCTTGTTTGGAATGCCTTCGCGCCCTGTGAATGGGGAATCGTAACCGGATATGATGACGCAGAAAAGATATTTTACGGGAGGGTGCCGTGGCGGGACGGCGTGGCGTGCGCCACTGACGAATACGAAAAAGGCCCTTGGGACAAAGCAAAGGAAGAAGCGGGACTCGTCGGCTTATTGGCTGTTATAATTAAAGACAAAACAGGTGCGTTAAATCGCAGGGAAGCCGAAATGTCAGCCCTTAAGGAAGCGGTGCGCCATGCCAATGATCCGGAGAATACCGACAAGATAAACAGTTCAGAGTGGGTCTTTTTGCAGGGTAAGGCGGCATTAAACCGTTGGGCGGACGATTTTTTGAAACCTGAGAAAGAACGCGGTGCAGGCGATTCGTACTGCCTTGATATTTATTCGAGCTGCCACGCGAGAGCGGGTGAATTTTTACGTGAAATCGCAGGCAATTATCCTTCTGCCGCGCGTTCTTTAAAAGAATCCGCTCAATATTTCGACAAAGAAGCGGAATGCCTGCAAAAGCTCTTTCCTCTCTTAACCTGGAGCTCACCCTGGGGAGCGGATGCTGACCGCAACATAAAAGCTTATCCGTTATTGAAAGAAGCGTCTGAAAATTATAACAAAGCGGTGGATATGCTTGAGGCGGCACTCGTACATATTCAATAAACACAAGCTGTATCACGATAAATGCCATTCGGCATGATCATGAGTACAAAGTCACCGGTGATGTAAAAGCATAATACGTTAACAGGGGATTGCATACGTGAACAGCGTAATACCCTGTTTTTGAAAAAATATGTTTACAATGTAAACAATGGCGAGCTACACTGGTGATGCTGCAGCAGAAAACCCTATAGCTTACACAAATCATTCCCGGTAACTAATTTATCTTAAGGAGTTGGCAAAATATGAAAAAGTGCGTAAAATGCGGTAATGAAAATTTGGACCAGAATTTCAGATGTATAGAGTGCGGAGCTTCGCTGTCTCCGGATCCCGAGCCTGCGTTGACGACAAAAAGGCAGAAATTTTTAGCGAAGCTGCCGGTCATCATTATTGTTATCACAGTTGCCGCCGCGATTATAATTGGGCTGTATTATGTCATCTATCATACGCAGATGTTTCCGGCGTATTCTAAATAAAAGGGCCTGAGCCCGATATTATTCATCAAAGGTTTCCAGGTCCCTCACATTTAAGAGTTTCTTTTCTTTTTTATTTACATACATGGATTTGTCCGATTTCGTGAGAACAAGCTCAAGCGGTTCGGAGGCGTTTTCGGTCGTTGCAATGCCGATTGAAATGCTTAATTTTGGTTCCTGGCAGTTTTCGTTATAAACAACAATGCCTTGTTCAATTCTCTTCAAGATGACATCAGCTTCTTCTTTTGCCGTTGAAGGGAAAATAATTGAGAACTCATCTCCGCCTATACGGGCGAAAACATCTCCCTTGCGCAGAGCATTTTCAACCACCAGAGCACAATTCTTTAATAATATATCCCCGGCAATATGGCCGAAATTATCGTTGGCTTCCTTCAAATTATCCAGGTCGAAGGATAGGATTGATAGAGGATAGCTGTCTTTCTGGCTCTGACGGAATAATTCGTCCTTGAAATATTTCCTGTTATAAATACCTGTCAATTGATCATGCGTCCCAAAATACTCCAGGTTTTTTTCGTAGTTTTTCTTTTCGGTTATATTTCTAGCATTGCATATCATCAGAGGATTTCCGACCTCGTCCTCAGTTTTGGAAAACAGAATGCTGTACCATTCTACCTGGCTGTTCTTGTGGATAATCCTATAATCCGTATGCGGGTTCAGTTCTCCGCCGAAGCAAGCCTGAACATTAGACAAAAATATTTCACCGTCGCCGGGAAGAAAACAAGAAAGGAAAATTTTGCCTTCAAGCTCTTCGGCATCATACCCTAAAACCCTCTTGCAGTTCGGCGAAACATATGTTATATCCTGGTCCGGGTTAATTGTCATGACAATATCGGCGGCATTCTCAACAAAGCGCCGGTACTTGCTTTCGCTGAGCTGCAATTGCTTTTCAATTAATTTTCTCGCGCTGATATCCTGGCAGATACACATGCCCATGTTGTACTTTCCGTTTTTCCCGGAGATACTCGACCCTGTTCCATTAACTTCAACATCAAAAATACTGCCGTCCTTTCGGCGATGGCGGGTTTCAAGAGAAAAATCAACAGTAGATAGATCGACGTAATTGTTTTTAATCTCGTTCGTTGTCGCAATAACTTCCCAATCCCATATGTACAGGTTTTTAAGCTCCTCCAAGGTATATCCAAGCATATCCGCATAGCGCTGATTTGCTTCAACAACCTTGAAGTTTTGGTCAAGTATCACGATTCCCAACCGAGCTTTATTAACAAGGGTAATCAAAAGATTCGCCCGATCTCTGAATTCATCATCGCTGATTATTTGATCGAGATTGTCTTGATCCATCCCATCTATATAATTGTTCATTCCAGTCCCTCCTAACATCTGTCATATACCGAAAAATTAAGTTAAAATAACCATATAACGCTTGATTATGTTGCTGCTGTTTATTCATATTGTACCACACATTTTAAAAAAATAAAGGATTTATCCCGACGCAGCTCCATGTTTATTTTGGAAATAGAGACGCATAAAAACAGGGTGTTGCACACAGAAATGCAACACCCTGTTTAACATCTGACGCATTTTGTTTTACATTGAGAGAGGATTATAACCGCATAAAATACTGTACTGTAAAACAGCGTAGCTGTCTGTCATACCCGCAATATAATCACAGATGCATCTGAGCAGTAAGACTTCCGATTTATCCTCGCTGAGAAAGTTTTTAAGTTCGTCTTCTCTGATTTTCGAAATGATCTTGGCGTAAGTCAGCGAATCGTCATGCTTCCTGATTATTTTACCGGTTTCTGGAATGTGTTTCTCAGATGATTCCGCGTCGGAGCTGCTATCCTGGTCTTCCTTCCCGTCGCGCTTCCAGAGATCATCGACCAAGGTAAAGCGATTTGTTTTAAACAGCTGATATAAACCTTTATCTGAAATGAGCTTGGGGTTACCCAGGTATGCTTGAAATAATCCGGTGATAATGCCCGAACCGACGCCATCCATCATATGTACCTTTTGGGAACTGAGAATTCTGCGCTCCAAAAATCGATGCATTTCTTTATCGCAAATCTTGAATTCATCGGAAAAATTGATAATGTTATTAGGGTTATTAGGGTTCTTGGGATTATTGGCATTACCGTCAATGTCGCGGACATCGATTTTAGGATACACATTAACCCAATTGGTTTTGGTGATCGAATTTCTTTCAATAAAGCTCAGTAAGCTTGCCCTGGAATTCGTAATGAGCTCATTCGTATAAAAATTGACAATAAACCGGCCCAGATGGTAAAGAAAAAGCTTTTTGTTATGGCGTGCTTTATATGTTTTTAAGTAACTGAAGTTTTTCTGATCAATTTCTTTGAAATTTTTAGAATGAAAGAAGTTTTCTATATTTTCGACGACTTCCTCTATGGAGATGATATTTGTTAAGATGCCATCCTCAAGGTCATGATGCCTTTGAGCGATTTCATCACAGATTCTCACAATACTGGATTCAAAAGACCAACTCCAAAAAACCGGCTCTGTCTCTTCGCTCTTTGCCGTATTGACAGGCTGCTTTTTATATTGCTCCTTCACGTCTTGTGAAATGATATTGGGTAATATTTGCATATATTTCTTATATTTATTATAAAAATGAAACTTTTTGCATCTTTGATTAGGGCATAAAGGCTTGATCACCGGATTATCAACACAAGTAATTCTCTTTGCAGAACTAACAACGCCCGGATGAGCGTGATCAGACCTACTGATACAAATTTTCTCATCTACTGCCGTCGTATGATTCCAAATACCGTACAGGGTGAAATTCGTAAGATTCAGCCCCGGCACCTTGTTAAAATATCGTTCCAGGTCAACCAGGGCTCTGACACTCTGCATATTATGCCTGAAGCCCCGGTTGTCATCATCGATAGCCATTCCGTTCATAGCCATTCCATGAAGTGTCTCGTCGCATTGATTCATTATTTTATTTAAGGTATCTTCACCCTCGTGACCAAACGGTGTGTGACCGACGTCGTGGCCAACGGCAATTGCCTCCGCTAAATCAACGTCAAGCAATAATACTCTTGCTACGGTGCGTGCTAATTGAGAAACCTCAGTCGTATGAGTAAATCTGTTTCTGTTATCATCACTGGAATTGGCGTAGAAAATCTGTGTCTTTCCAGCCAATCTCAAGTAGCTCTTACAATTACTGATCCTATTTCTGTCTCTTGTAAAGTCATTCTGAAAACTATAGTAATTTTCTTTTTTTTCGGTCTTAAGCTCGCCCAGCATATTTTTATATATTTCACGCTCGTAATATTTCCTGATGTCATTCGTCCGGCATATATACTTTAAAGGAGGAGATAAAGGAAACAACTCATTTTGTTCGCTCATATGTTACTATGGTTCCTTTCTGTCATGTGTTTTTATCACGCATATAAGAGTGATTGTAATATATTATCTTCAATGAAAAAATATGTCAATCGATTTCTGCGCCGAACTGCCCTGGAAATTGTGAAAAGAGAGCATTAATTAATAATCCTGATACCAGGCAAAGTGCAGTTCTCTGTTTTTAGTGTTCCAAATTTTATGGCTGCTTATTTGAAATTGTGGTACAATGAGGAAAAATGTGCTTGAGAGGAGTGAAAATATGGCAAAGAATCTGGAAATGATGTTTTACGGCAAGCATTCACCGAAGCGCGGCTACTCGTGGGAGACGCCGCCCGCCCCGATTCAGGAGAGCCAAATTGCTGAAACACTGGAGGCTGACGTTGTCGTGATCGGCGGGGGTATCAGCGGGCTTGCCGCCGCGGCACGAGTAACCTGCCGGGGCTTGAGCGGCATCGTCATCGATAAAAACGACCATTTATTTGCTCTCGCGGGGCAAATTGCGGCCATCAACACAAAAGCGATGGCGGATAAGGGTATCGTTATCGATAAAAAGCAGTTTGCCGCCGACTGGCTCAAGGTCAGCGGCAGCCGTGTTCAGGAGGAACTGCTCTGGATTTTCATTAACCGCAGTGCCGAGGGGTTCGAGTGGATGCTTGAATTAGCGGAGGGCTGCCTGGATGTCGGCATTTATGTCGGATACAAGGGCCCAATGTTCAATGAGTATCTCGGTACGCACCATATTTTTAAGAAAGCAGGCTGCGATAAATATACCAATTTCGGCGGCGGTATGCTCGCCTGTGAAATTTTTGAAAAAGAGTTTTTGAAAAACGGCGGTCAGATTTTCCGCAGCACAACAGCCGAACAGCTTGAAAAGGATGCAGGCGGCCGCGTTATCGCGTGCGTCGCAAAAGGCGGGGACGGCCAATATCGGCGTTACAAAGGCAAAAAAGCGGTGGTACTCGCGACGGGCGACTGCAGCGATAACAAAGAAATGCTCGAAGCGTTCTGCCCCATTGGGCTGAGGCCCACTAAGCAGATTCCGAGGCATGGGAATACAGGCGACGGTCAAAAAATGGCGTACTGGTCCGGAGCGGTGCTTGACAACCCGGAATGGGCGACTATTATGCACGCGCTGGGGTTCAGCGGTTTCCAGGGCTTTTTCCTGCATGTTAATCAATTAGGCTGCCGCTTTATGAATGAAGATACCTGGATGCAGGCAAAGTCCGTTCGATGCCTGATGCAGCCCGGCGGTGACTTCGCGTTTACGATTATGGACAGCAAATATCTCGATGAAATCGGCGAACGCTGGGATATCATCGGCGGTCAGGGGATGGCGCCGCTGAGTGTCGTCGGCGATCAATATAACCGCGATATAATGGAGCAGGAAATCCAGCGCGCTGTCGCGAGCGAAAACGGATTCAAAGCAGACACACTGGACGAACTCGCCAAACAGATTGATGTTCCGGCGGAGAACCTCATAAAGACAATCACACGTTACAATGCGCTTGTCACAAAGGGTGATGATACGGACTTCGGCAAACGCGGTGTGCTGCTGACATCGATTATCAAGCCGCCGTTTTATGCTTTAAAGTGGGGGCCGGCGCTTCTGGATGTCCTCGGCGGCGCCCTGACAAACGCCAAGCTGAATGTTCTGGGCACCGACAGCCAACCGATTCCAGGCCTGTATGCGGTAGGCAATGCCGCGGGCGGCATGTACGCGATTGACTATCCGCTCCTCCTCAACGGCAACAGCTACGGTCGTGCTCTGGCCTACGCCATGCAAATTGCCGACAGCATTCAGCTTAAGGGGGATAACCTCTGATCTGAACTGAAAGGATGAGAATGTTTATGAACGAACCTGTTGAATTTTCGCAGATAACGAATGCTCCCGCTCATATATGCCAATTTATGGGGGCGGAAAAGCCTGCACATGCTGACGAACCTGACAAGCGCTTTTTGGATTATATGAAACTAAAGTGCTCTGAAAATTATAAGAAGCGCGCTTTAATCTACAATCCGGATGCTGTCGGCATGTGGCTGTTTAAAAAGTATGAAGAATTATTTAAGCCGGTTATCGATAAAATTGAGATTCAACTCCCTGTTAAATCTGTTTATCCGAGCAAGACACCTGTCTGCTTTGCAAGTATGTACTCCGGAGTCAATCCAGACATTCATGGTATCAAGGGTTACGTTAAGCCCGTTCTCACTGTTGAAACAATTTTCGACACCTTATCAAAAGCGAATATCAGAGTTGCTATTGCCGCCGTCGAGAAATCAAGTATGTCAATCATCTTCAGCGGCCGCTCGATTGATTATTACATAAGGAACGATGACGAAGCAGTGATCATGAAAGCATTAGAGCTGATAGAAAATGATTCTTGCGATTGTTTAATTGTTTATAATCAAGAGTATGACGACACGATGCATAGAACTCAGCCGGAAAGTCAAGAAAGTATCGACGCGTTAAGCCGCCATATTCAGGCATTCTCACGTTTATGTGAGGCGGCGGGCCGGTACTGGTCACAATATGAAACATTGGTCGCGTTTCTCCCTGATCATGGTGTACATCTGAGTGATGACGGCAAAGGAACGCATGGCGCTGATATCCCCGAAGATATGGAAATAATGCATTTTTACGGTGTGTATTGCCCGGAGAACCATAATGTTAAATAACCGTTGCAAAACGGGGCGGCTTCTGGTAATATAAAGCAACATTGTACTATGGTGGTGCGACGATGATCAGAGAATAATCGCAAATTTCGGATAACTTTTAAAGGCTGTTATTAACAGACTTTGGTTTGTTGTCGGAATTTGGGGTTATTCACCGGGTATTCCGGTGATCATTGCCGCGCCTGCTTATTTTGTAAGGCTATTTTGCCTGTTAGCCGGCTCAGCAATGAAATGCTCCATTTCCGATGACGAAAGGTTTCGTATGGAAATGGAGCCTATTTATTTTTATGGCTAACGCGCTAACTCAGCATTACCGGGTTACGCGTCTGTCATTCCCGCCTGCGCGGGAATGACAAGCGGAGATGCTCGAATGCTGATTCATCACGATAGTCATATTTAATTCTAAGGAGAAATATAAAATGAACCCGATTGCAGATAAAAACCGCCAAAGCTGGAACGGCGGCGCGGCGCGTTATGCCGCGGAATTTCATAACGATGAAAAAATAAACATCATACTGAATAACCCCGCGAGCGCTTTCCATCACACGACGTGGGCGTTGATTAACGCCGCGTTACCGTCACTTAAAGGCAAGCGCGTCTGCGTGCCGTCGAGCGGCGATAACCACGCGGTTTTTGCCTTCGCGCGGCTCGGCGCACGCGTGACCTCCTGCGATATATCCGAGAACCAGCTGGCAAATGCCGAAATTGCAGCAAAGAGGCATGGGCTGGATATCGAGTTTATCCAAGCCGACACCATGACGCTTGAGTCTGTGCCGTCCGATACATACGATTTCGTCTATACCTCCAACGGCGTGCATGTCTGGATCAACGACCTGCCGGGAATGTACCGCGCTGTTCATCGAATCATGAAGCCCGGCGCGGTTTACATCATGTACGAGATTCATCCGTTCTGCCGGCCCTTCGACGGCAATAATCTTGAGCAATTAACCGTCATTAAACCGTATTCAAGCACAGGTCCTTTTGAGAGCGACATAGAGGTAACCTTCGGCTGGCGTATACAGGATATTGTGAACGCCATGCTCGATGCCGGTCTGATCCTGCGCCATATGGAGGAAATGAATGCCGAGATTAATTATGAGGACCCCGATTGGATACCCCTCATGCAGAAGCTGGCCGAGCCGGAGCATACTTACAGCAAAGCGGAGGTCGAACGCATGTACGACTGGCATGTCAACCCCATGGCGGCGCTGCCGGATTTGCTGAGTATGACGGCGGAAAAACTATTATTATAATAAGCTGCATCCGATTTATTGCTTTGCAGCATATTTAAGGAGAACTATATTATGAAAAACGACAGCTATAAAAATATCGCAAAGGTCTGGGACTGGGATGGTTATGACAACACGCCCGAGTATGAGTACTGGCGCGCCTACGCAGGCCGGTACGGAAAAAGGTGCTTATTCCCATGTGCGCCTTGGGGCTGACGGGTGCGTATCTGGCGCGGCACGGGTTTGATGTGACCGCGTTTGATATTACAGAGGAAATGATTGACGAAGGCAAGCGCCGTATCGGCAGCATCGAAAACTTAAAAATGTATGTCGCGGATATATGCGGCTTTTCGTTTGAAGACGCGCCGTATGATTTTACATACGTCGAAAAGCAGGACCTGCATCTGCTGCCTTCGATAGACGAGGTGCAGAAGGCGCTGAGCGCCATCCATGCGCAGCTGCGCCCGGGCGGCGCCGCTGTGCTGGAGCTGACATTGCCGAGCGGCGAATCGTTTCAGCACGACAAGCGTACTTTTCAGCCGAGAGTACCCAATTATACGGACAAAAAGGTGTGGAAAGAGCACGAGGGCTATTACGACGCGGAAACAAAGATAAACCACATAAACCAGACCGTCGTGATTGAAACCGGGAGCGGAATCGAAAGGATACCGTATTCCATCAGCCTGCGGTATTACGAGCGGGATTTAATGCTTTCGGTACTTGACAGGTGCGGCTTCACCGTGCAGAATGAATTTAAAAACCGCGAGAGGGAGCCTTGGCGGGAAGGCGATTATGAATGGATCGTGGAGGCGATAAAGAGATGAGCTATAAAGTATTATTTATCGGCAACAGTCACACCTTTGTTGAAAATCTGCCGTGGCTGTTTACAGCCGTCTGCAAGCAGGCGGGAATTGATGTTCAGGCTGTGATGATTACCCACCCGGGTTGTGATTTGCGCTGGCATTTATCCTCCTTTTGCGCGCTGCCGAATATCCGTTTCGGCGGCTATGACTATGTGGTCCTGCAGCAGAAGTCGCACCCCTTTGCCGGTGCCGAACCCCTTATTGAACAGGGGCTGGAGCTGTTCGAGGCGATCAACGCGGCCGGTTCCACCGCCGTTTTAATGAATACATGGGCGGAGAGAAACAATCCGGACGGCCAGAAAATCATAGACGACGCGTTTGCGTCTCTCCAAGCTTTATGCCCGGGGAGCCTTTTGGCACCATGCGGCGCCGCCTGGCACAAGCTCCGCGGCGTCATAGACCTCTATTTCGAGGACGGCGCGCACCAAAACGCGCGGGGCGCCTATCTCAATGTCTGTGTCCTGGCCAAGACGATCTTCGGTATCGACCCGTTAAAGCTTCCGCCGTATATCGAAACGGACACCCTTTCCGTGAAGCTCACGGAGGATGATATTCAGCTCTTACAGAAAACGGCGGCGACAGTTTAAAGCAGTACGCATCAAATTAGTTAATAAACAGGGTATTGCATTTTACAATCATGCAATACCCTGTTTTTTGCGGCTTAATCAGACTTTCTTAAAGCTGCCGCAGTCTGTGCATTCGACAGTCTCGGCTGTCGGGGAATGCTTGACGACATTGATTTTGTCCAGTGTACAGTAGTTATCCTCTTTGCAGTGATAGTTGCATTCGGTGACGGAGCAGCCGATGCTTGAATTATGCTTCATATTCATATCTGTTTCCTCCATTTATGGTAATTGCTAAAGTATTTTACCCCCGCAAGTGATAATTATGTACGCGCCGCTGCGGCATTTTATGAGAGTATCGCTTATCGGACAATAGGGGTGTTATTATTAAACTAAAATCAAATATTATTATGAGCGCTATATTTGTATAGGAGCCATTTTATGCCGAATATTATCATACCCAAGGAGTTAAGCACCCAAGAGAAGCTGATTTTGATGAATGATGACGCCTTGTACGAGGTTGGCGTTGACAGCGAGGCTGAGAATACGGCTTTGCTGTGCGCGGCTGATATTAAGAGCAGGCCCGCGCCGCCGAAGATACCGAAAATGTTTTTATCGAGCGCGTGCATTTTTAACTGTGCCTATTGCGGCTGCCGCTGCAGCCGGGAAGAACGGCATAATTATTGCTATACGCCGTCTGAGCTTGCAAAGCTGGCAGTAGACGAGGCGATAAAAAACAAAAATGGTGTTTTTGTCACGTCCGCTATCTATAAAAATGCCGATTACACGCAGGAGCTGCTGGCTGAAAGCGTCCGGATCATGCGCGAGGCGTACAGCTATCAGGGCTTTATTCACGCGAAGGTGATGCCGGGTGCCGATCCGCTGCTGATTGAACGGACAGGGAAGTACGCCAATCGTTTGAGCGTGAATATTGAGGTTGCTCAGAGCTCCGGTTACGAGCGCATTGCCAAGCAGAAAAACAAGACGAATATACTGACACCGATGGGCAATATTGCCGAGCAGATTCTCAGCGCCAAATATGACAGGCGAAAATTCGCAGCCTCGCAGACGACTCAGCTCATGGCGGGCAGCACAAATGAGGATGACCGCGTTATCATGACACTGTCGAACGCGCTTTATAAAAAATACCGCTTGAAGAGGGTATATTACACGGCATTTCAATACCGGCATGAGGCGAAAGGCTATGAAGCTGAGGATTTGCAGCTGACGAAAACGCCCTACTGGCGGATGGCACGGCTGTATCAGGCGGACCGGCTCATACAGCTCTACGGCTTTTCTCCCGATGATGTGACACCCCAGGCTGAGCCGAATTTATACGAAGATATTGACCCCAAAGCAGCCTGGGCTTTAAGGCATATGGACATGTATCCTGTTGAAGTCAATAAAGCGGACTTTGACACGCTCATCCGTATCCCCGGTATCGGAATAACGTACGCAAAGCGCATCATAGAAGCCCGCAGGCACTGCACAATAACCCACGACCTATTAAAAAAAATGCGGATATCTCTTAAAAGAAGCATCTATTTTATTCTGTGCAACGGGCAGTATCAGGGCGGAAACATCATGCTTTCCCCGGAACTCCGGTCTGTTTTGAGCTCCGGGCATGACGAATTGTCCATAAACGATTCATTGACGGCAGACGAACCGAATGCTGGCAATTAAACAGGGTATTGCGCTCAAAAGCTGCAATACCCTGTTTTTTATGGTTTATAGATTTTAACGCGTGCGGTTTATAACAAACCCTGTGTTATGCCGTATATCCCGTGGAGGTGTCGATCTTAACTGTTTTGCTTGCATCGTCCCAGGATACGCCGAAGTCGAAGGTCTTGCCTAAATCGCGGAGTCTGAAATAGTTGTTCTGGCCGATGGTGTACGCGGTGAAGGTGACGAGCTTGCCGTCAAGATAAATTGCTGAGCTTGTCGGAGTTGCTGTCTTTGTTCCGCTGCCTTTGCTGGCCATTTCACTGCCGTCGGCTGTATATGCGGTATTGCTCGTGAGGCTAATGGCATTTTTCGCGCCATCCCAGCCAACACCGAATTGCTTCGCTGTACCATTGAGTTTATAAGCGATATCGCGAAGCTTGAAATAAGTTTCTTGATTGATAACATAGGAATCAAAAGAAACAGCAACGCCGTTTAACGTGACGGTTGCAAAATTGGAAACTGCCTGCTGAGTGGCTGCCGGTGTTGTTGACGGAGACGGTGAAGCTGCTGCGGCAGTAACGCCGTTCACATTGATAGCGGCAAGACCGTCGATGCAAACAATACCGTTTTTCGGTGTGGCAACAGTGGCGGAACCGGTGGCATCTGTAGTCCCCAGCGCCGCGCCCGTCGAGTCAACAACCGCTGCGTTGGCAAGCGGAGTGGAGGAGTATGTAAATGTTGTAAAGTCGAGTTTCCAGGATGTCGCTGTTACCGTTGCTTTATCGCCGGTAACCGTTGAGCTCATCGTAACAGGCGTCGCAGCTTTTGTGGTATCGTCTGTCAGGCAGAGGATAATATTGTCGCCGTTGGCAACCGGAGCGGTATCAGCGGTTGTAACGAGCATGCCGTTGTTTTGAATAACATAAGGAACTGTGGTAACACCCCAGCATGTATTGATAAGGAACATATTGTAGGTTTTGTCAATACCGGCTGCATAGCCAGCTTCGCCGCCGGAATAATATGCCTTGTGTGCTGCGATGATTGCGCCTTGTACAGTCACGTCATCGGTGAGTGTAACAGGCTGTGCGGCAACCACGAGTTTGCCGGTAACGCTGACACTGACATTGACAGTTACGCTATCAGCCAATGCCATTGGCGCCAATGCCACCAATAAGACCAAGACAAGAACGAGTGCGAGTACTTTCTTCTTCATTTCATAACTCCCTTTCATTAATCAGAAATTGTGGACAGTAAGTAGAGCTAAGGAATAATGCGATTTTGCTGTTTTTATTCATTCCACCAATTCTAGCACATACCTGTTTCCCTGTGTTGTTAACTATAGCCATTTATTCATAGTTTGTCAATAAAAAATTCACATAATGTACATAAAAAAACATAGTGAAAAATCAAGGTGGGCGGGGTGCTTTTTATCATAATGATGCTTGCATTATTACAGCTTGCAGCTGATGCCCGATAGTGAAACAGTTGGTTGATATATGGGAATAATTGCTTTATAATGCCATTAGAACATCAGGAAAGGACAGCTTGTTTAAGTGAAAAATATACTTCAAAAAAAAGAATATAAAAGCCTGGATTTAATGCTGCTGATGTGGCGCGCCAGCCCTTTTTACACAACCGTCGCGCTGCTTGCAGGCTTCTTGAACGCGTCATGCCCCACCTTGACTATTTTTGCCACCGCCGGTTTTATCAACGCCGCGCTTGGCGTCGCCGCGGGGACGCGTGCGCTCGGAGCGATCGCCTTTCCCATTGCCGGTCTGCTGGGCGTGATGCTCTATCAGACGCTCGTCAATATCGTCCTCATGAGTTATATCAATTGCCGGAGGACTATATATCTCCGGCGCCGGCTTCGTCCGGAGATTATCGCGCGCGTCGCGGCGCTGTCGTACCGGCATATTGAAAATCAGGATACCGCCGATCTCATCAGCCGTGTTGTGCCGAAGTTTGACAGCGAGATTTACGCGTGCTTCAACGCGGTTTTAGCTCTGGCCGGGCAGGCGCTGTCCGCTTTGGGCGTGATCGTGACAATAGCCTCACACACGTGGTGGGCCGGACTCATCATCGTTGCGTCCGCCGTGCCGCTCATGCTCATCGCCAAAAAGGCCGGAGAGCGAAGCTATGAGTCGCAGCGCGAAACCTCAAAAATCAACCGGCGCGCCGGATATCTTTCGCAGGTTCTGAAATCCCGCGAAGCCGTTGAGGAGCGAACCGTTTACGGCTACACGGACGCGCTGAACGCGACCTACATGGAGCGCTACCACACCGCGCGGAAAATTCAGCAGTGGGTGACCTTTAAAAACTTTCTCAAGCAGAAAGCGGGCGGTGTGTTCAGTTCTGTCATCGCCGTCGCTACGATGCTGTCGATGATACCGTCCGTCCTTAATAAAAGCATTGATTACGGTATGTTTATCGCGCTCATGGGCGGTATTTTCAACCTGGTTTCGTCTTTAGCCTGGGGAATCAACAATCAAATACAGGAGATCGCCGCCAAAAAAGAATATCTCCGCGACCTGACGAAATTCATGGCTCTGGAAACGGTAGACGGCGCCGAGGTTCTGCCGGCGCCGGATATGCGTTTTGAAAGAATATCGTTTGAGCATGTGAGTTTTTCCTACCCCGGGACGGACAAGCTTATATTGGATGATCTATCCTTTGAAATTCAAAGGGGTGGGCACTACTCCTTTGTCGGGATTAACGGCGCGGGCAAAACGACGATCACCAAGCTTCTGACAGGGCTGTATACGAATTACACCGGAGAAATTAATGTCGATGGCCGTTCTCTGCGAGAGTATTCGCAGGCGGAGCTTAAGGGGCTGTCAACCGTCGTCTATCAGGATTTCGCGCGCTACAGCTTCAGCCTGTATGACAATATCGCCATCGGCTCGGTCAACACAGATGAGCAGGCCGTTTCAGACGCAATCAAGCTCGTCGGATTGACGGAGACGGCGGCGAAGCTGCCCGACGGCGTGCAGTCGTACCTCGGTAAAATTTATAAGGACGGTGTGGATATATCCGGCGGTGAGTGGCAGCGCGTGGCAATGGCGCGCTCTCTCGTGAGCACCGCGCCGCTGCGTATCCTTGACGAGCCTACCGCCGCGCTTGACCCCCTCAGCGAAAGCCGTGTCTACTCGCAGTTTGAGCAGATATCCAACGGCAAGACCACGATTTTTATCAGCCACCGCCTCGGCTCAACAAAGCTCGCCGATATCATTTATGTCCTCGCTGACGGCCGTATTACCGAAAAAGGCAGCCATAGCCAGCTGATGGAACTGTCTGGCTTGTACGCGGAAATGTACAGCGCGCAGGCTGCGTGGTACGCCGACAGCGATGAGGAAAGAGAGGCACTCTATGTCTGAGAAAATGACGCTTCCGAAAAAGAAGGAAGAGGCTGCGCTTCCGAAGGTATCGTTCTGGCGCGTCGTCAAGGCCGGGCTGAAAATCAATATGACAGCCATACCGGTCCTCTACATAGTCGTCAACCTCATCAGCATACTGCACGGTGTTTCACAGGGGTTTTCCACCTATATGACCCAGCGGTTTTACGACAGCGTGGAGCAGGCGCTCCGTTATAACGCGCCCGCGAAGGCCGCGTATTTAGCCGTCATTGCGCTCGGCGCCGTCTTCGTCGCGCGCGAGCTGCTCAACGGTATTCACAACTTTCTTCACAGTGTGACGTTTGCCAAAGGCCAAGGCGAAGCATCGCGGAGAATCCATGCGAAAATGGGGCGGCTTGACCCGATCTGCCTGGAGGATACGAAGCTGCAGGATCAAATCAATAAAGCGGAGAGCGGGGCTGGAAATGCCATTTATATCATGAACATCGGCATTACCATCTTTACCTTCTACGTGCCGTATTTTATCTTCATGGGCTGGTATCTCAATCATGTCAGCCCCAAATTTATTCTTGCGATTTTATTCGTGTTCGTTCCGACTCTCGTCGGGCAGTTCATGAAAACCGGCATTGTGGCGAAGTTTGAGGATGAAGCCGCGCCGATACGGCGCCGGTTTGATTTTTATAATAATACGATAACCGCTAAAGAATTTTTCAAAGAAACCCGCCTGCTCGGTGCGTACAAGCTGTTTATCAGCCGTCTTCTGGACACCTGCAGGGAGCTGTCCTCCGCCGAGTGGAAGGCCAATAAAAAGAAAAACCGCATTGAGTTCATAACGACCGCTGTTTCAGCTGCCGGGTGGGGCGGGATCGTTT
The DNA here is from genome assembly GCA_002307055.1 of Clostridiales bacterium UBA1316. Lineage (GTDB taxonomy): Bacteria > Bacillota > Clostridia > Oscillospirales > Oscillospiraceae > Sporobacter. The sequence goes on along the minus strand of DBTM01000058.1, from coordinate 35,909 downwards.
ACCTGCTTGTCACCGCGCTGCTGGCCGGTGAAATTACCGTTGGGGCCTTCGCTGCGGTGTTCGGTTCTATATCCCTGCTGTTCGGCATCATGAACGAAGCATTCTCGCATGTCGGCGAAATGGCGGAAAATTACGGCGCGGCGCAGAATTACGTCCGTTTTATGGATTTACCCGAGCGGGGCGGAACGGCACAAGCCGTGGACGACGCGCAGGGTATCGTCCTGCAAAACGTGAGCTTCAGCTATCCGAACGCAACGGCGCCGAGTGTTGACAATGTATCGCTTACCATACGGCACGGCGAAACAATCGCCGTCGTCGGTGAAAACGGCGCGGGAAAGTCCACACTCGTGCGCCTGATGATCGGCATGTACAAGCCGTCCGGCGGCACGGTCACCGTGCGGGGCATGGACTCTTCCAAGGCGGACAGCGCCTCGCTGTTCTGCGGGGTGTCGGGTGTGTTCCAAAAATACCAGCGCTATTTCATGACGCTTTCGGAAAACGTCAATATCGGCGAGATTGGCAAAACCGCCGCTGTCGACGACGCGCTGGCAGACGCGGGCGTCGAGCTTGACACCGCAACCTTCCCGGAAGGACTCGGTACCATGCTCTCGCGTGAGTTTGACGGCGTTGATCTGTCCGGCGGCGAGTGGCAGCGCGTCGCCATCGCCCGCGGCCTGTACCGTACGCACAGTCTCGTCGTGCTTGACGAGCCCACCGCCGCTATTGACCCCATCGAAGAAAGCAGAATATTCAAGCAGTTTATGGAGATTTCCAGAGACAGTACGGCGATTATAGTCACCCACCGCCTCGGCTCCGTCAAGGAAGCCGACCGCGTCATCGTCATGGACAAAGGCAAAATCATCGCCGCCGCCCCCCACAAAGACCTGATGAAAACCTGCGCCCTCTATTCCGAAATGTACAACGCCCAGTCCATGTGGTATGAGACCTGTTGAGACAACCCGGGGTTGTATTTTTACCCTTTAATCAATCAGTTTAAGTGATGGTACTCTGGGTGGCGTTCAGTTATATTGATATCAAGCCAAGGGTGCTATTGTAAAGAATATATTGAAGGGTGATTAATATGACGATTGGTCAAAGTATTTTCGAGCTGCGCAAAAACAGCAGGCTCACTCAGAGCGAGCTGGCCGCGAAGCTCAGCGTCTCCGAGCAAGAGCTTACCCGATATCCGAACAGCGATAAAATAAAGCTGGAGCTTGCGTTTGCGCATTCTATGCTTTATCGCATCGGTGAGACGGACGACGAGAAAAAAGCAGGCGCGGAAAAGGCAATCGCACTGTGCGAAGAAGTCCTGGCTACCTGCTTTGACGAAGAAATATTGGACGACACTTATTGCACGCTTGCGAGGATCTACACTGAAACCGGCAAATGTGAAAAAGCGCAGGCGATGCTCAGCCGGATGTCGTCTGACCAATATGACGCACTCCGGCGAGCTTGAAATTATAAGAGAATATAAAAACTTTTTTCATGCGATGATCAGGGTCACTGAGTAAAGTAGCATCAATAAAATAGGGCATTGCATATTTTTTAGATGCAATGCTTTTATATTTTCAAAAAACGCCTATCTCAACTCGTTATTTCTGCACTTTATCATTGAAACATGTTTCAGCGAAAGGAAATCATATGAAAGACGCGCTTTTAAAGTATGTCGAGCCTGTTTACCGATTCTGCTTGAGCCGATTATCGTCACGCGCTGACAGTGAGGATTTGTCTCAGGAAATACTCCTTTGCATCGCCGAAGGCTTAAAGCGTCAGAAGATAATGAATTTGGACGGGTATGTATGGCGGGTGGCACACAATCGGTATGCTAGGAAAATAGCTGCATGCAGCCTGGAAAACACCATGCTGTGCGGCGAAGAATACTTGCTTGATATTGCCGATGACACGCCGTTTGAAGACGGCTTAGATGCTGAGGAATATCAATTGGTGTTTAAAGCGCTGCATTCACTCAGCTCTATGTACCGTGACATCCTGGTTGACTACTATGTGCGTGAGCTCGACACTTTTGAAATCGCCCAAAAATATGAAATTTCTGTCGAAACAGTGAAGTGGCGTCTGCATACAGGCAGAGAAAAAATGAAAGTGAGGCTTAATGAAGTGAATAAAACATATGGAAAAATTAAAATGCATGTAATGTGCAACGGCTCGTTCGCGCCTAATCAATACTTGAGTAATCAGATACAAAAAGCTATCGCAGCAGCGTGTTATGAAAAGCCGTTAACGATTGAGGAAATTAGTCTGGCAACCGGTATCCCCACGCTGTATCTTGACGAAGTGCTGTCGTTTATGGTTTACGGCGACGCTTTAGAAAAGGTCGGTAATAAGTATCAAACTGATTTTATAATTCTGCATAACAGCGACAATAAACGGCTGCAGAGCAGCTTGCAGCCGTCCGTACAAAATATAGCAGCTAGGGTGTGGGATACGATCGAAAACAATATTTCTCGATTTTGCAATATCGGCTTTTACGGTGCCGATTTCTCGGCGGGGAGATTAGCGCACATCCTTGTTCCGATACTGCTGAGAATTGCCACCGATCAGGTCAAACAGGAGAATCCGGCAATTATGCCGCATAACCGTCCCCTTCGTAAAGATGGGGGTAACGGCTGGTTCCTCGTTACTGAAGGTGTTGAGGGTTTAGACGAAAACTTTGCCGGATGCAACGTATATGATTATAAAGACACATGCGGCAATGATATCGGGCGGCTTCTTCAATATTGGATTGGCGCTTCGTTTGACGAGGATTTAAGTATTTCTCTGAGAGATGCCGGCTTTTTTATAGATCATATTAATCTGGTAACCGGTGAATTTAATTCGAAGAATGAGGAGGATACCGCAAAAGCAATCCGGCTCCATTTGATAGAGAAGATAGACGCAAAATATTACTCAGTTATCCCAATCTTTACGAAAAATCAGTACAAAAGCTTTCTGGCTTTATCAAGCCATGGCATCGCTGAATTATTAAAGGTTTGGATGCTGTCACTTTATAAAGAGTACAAGGCGTTCACGCCCAAAAGACTGGCAGAACAAATTGCCGGTAATGTTGACAGCTATTCATTTAATGTTGCTGCGTTTGTCATGAATGAGCTTCAGGTACAGGGAAAAATAGAAGTTGTGAATGCAGACACGGTCATGACCTATAACATGCTATTAGTAAAAGAGTAGATTATCACATGATTGTTACGTTAATTACGGTAATTGGTATTTTATGCTTATTATTTTCCTTGACATTCAGAATTTTATATTTTATCATGAATTCAACATATTTAAGGAGCTTTTAGTATGTCGGCATGTTTACTTAAAACAAATAACTGCCAGCAGCAACCCGTGTCTGATTTAGGACCCGGGCTTAAGTTCTTTTGTGTCAAAACCTGAGATATAAATCTGACACAAAATCGGCTTACAGCAATGGGTGCTGTAAGCCGATTTTTTTATCCAAAAATATGAAGGAGGAATAATAATGGGGCGAATTAATGAACTGCCGGAAGCGGACAGACCGGTATTTCCCAAAAGAGCTGTTGTCACGGCGGGGATGCCCAACGGCAACAAGGAAATGTATTTTCATCATATCGGCGGGGTGTTTATCCACGCAGATACGTATGCCCGCTTTTTACGGGACAGGCTTGGCAGAGAAAATGTGATATTTGTCTCAGGAACAGACTGTTATGGATCGCCTGCGTTTGAGCAGCACAGGCAGCTTGCTTCAAAAGGCGAATTTTCCGGCACAATCGAAGAATTTGCTGAGATGAATTATATAAAACAGAAAGCGGCAATTGACGCTTATAACATCGATATCAATCTTTTTGCGGCATCAGCCCTTGGCCGCTCCCGTGAAATACACGAGCAATTATCCAAGACATTCATTGAAAAGCTGTATACAAACGGCCATTTGATAAAAATATCGACGACGCAGTTTTATGATAAGGAGCATGACACATACCTCAACGGACGTCAGGTTATCGGAAAATGTCCGGTTGCGGGCTGCTCCGGGAGAGGCTATGCGGACGAATGCGCAAATGGTCATCAGTACATGCCCGCCATGCTGATTGACCCAATCAGTACAATATCCGGCAACCGTCCTGAGGAACGTGAGGTTATCAATTGGTACATTAAGCTTACCGATTTTAAGGCGCTTTTACAGGAGTGGCTGGGCGGGTTTAAAACACATCCGACAACACGGGCTTTCGCTGCCAAGAGTATTCAGGAGTTTTTAGAACCTCCCGTTATTTACATTAAAAAAGACCAGATGGCGCTCTTGCCCTTAAGTAAAATCACTCTGCCGCGCTATCATATCAGGAACGGGGAGGATAAAGGAAACACTGTTCTTGAATTCGATGAATTGGATTCAAGAGAAAAAGCGTGCAGCCTATTGTCAGAAAACAATATCCGTTACCGGACAGGCAAGACGCTTGTTCCTTTCCGGCTGACCGGAAATATTAAGTGGGGCGTTATAGCGCCGCCGCTTGAAGGACTGGACGATCGGACAGTGTGGGTTTGGCCGGAATCGTTATGGGCTCCAATCTCCTTCACTATGACTTATCTTGAGAAAATCGGCGCAGAGCCGGAGCGCTGGAAAGACTGGTGGTGTTCTCCTGATGCCAAAGTTTATCAGTTTCTTGGTATCGATAATATCTATTTCTACGGGCCTGCCGAAATGGCGATGTTCATGGGATACAACGCGCCGACGCCCAATATAGAATGCGCCGACGGCCAGCTGCAGCTGCCGGAGCTCATCGTGAATAACCATCTGCTGTTTATGAACAAAAAATCCAGCAGCAGCGACGAAATAAAGCCGCCGACCGCATTATCCCTGCTTGAGCGCTATACCGCTGAGCAGCTCAGGGTTCATTTTCTTTCCCTTGGTCTCAGCCTCCGAAGTGTCAGCTTCCAACCGAAGACTTGTGAACCGGCTGCTGATGCATCAGTTTCTGATCCTGTTCTAAAAGAGGGGAATCTGCTGACCAATGTATTCAATCGTTTTGCACGGACCTGCTTTTACACATCCCAGAAATATTTCGGCGGCAAAATACCGTTTGGTGATATCAGCTCTGAGGTACTTGATGAGTCGGTAAAAACAGTACTTGCGTTTGAAAAGCTGATGTATAGCTGTGGATTCCATTCAATCATGGCACTCATGGATGCCTATGTTAGAGGTATGAACAAGTATGCGTCTAAACATATGCGTGAAGCGGATATTAATAATGATGAAATCATGAGAAAAAGCGTGTTGATAAATATGTTTCATATGCTTCGCACAGCGACAGCGCTCATGCATCCGATCGCACCGGAGGGTACTGAAAGGGTATGCGCGTATTTGAATCTTGACCGTGATTTTTGGAGCTGGGATAACATCTTCAAGCCAATTTATTATTTTATAGGCAATACGGATTCCCATAGACTAAAATTTCTGGAGCCGAGGACTGACTTTTTTATCAAGCATCCAAGCCAGCTTGAAATGATGCGGCAGGACGGGGAAGGTGAGTGAAGTCATAACCTTTCGTCAGTATGGCTATTGGTTTGACTCAGCAAAAAAATCTCTTGACATTAATTAGATACCTAATTATAATGAAAATAGATACTTTGGTACCTAAATAATTAAAGGAGAAAAGACTATATGAATAATCCTAATGGAAATAATAGACCCGCGAGTATAACCGAGGCTGTGATGCGTTTGGCGCGGGGGCTTCGGCGGAGACCGCCGTTCGTGCCGATGGAGCCGCGGGTTTCGCACGGCGCGATGTGGCTGCTGCATGCGCTTTCATCGAACGAGGGGATATCCTCGCGCGAGCTGGCAGAGCTGCTGGACATGCGCCCCTCGTCACTGACCGAGCTGCTCAACCGTCTGGAGGCAGACGGGCTTATCATCCGGGAGAAAGACGCGCAGGATATGCGTGTATCGCACATATCGCTGACAGAAGACGGCAAAAAGCATCTCATCGATGCGTCAGCGCCATGGCACGCGCATGACGATTTTTCCGACATCCTGACACAGGAAGAAACCGCGGTTTTCCTTGAGCTCTGCGGCAAACTCTCCAACGGGCTGGAAAAGAAACTCAATGAAGGCAGCGGACATCACGGTCCCGCAGGCCATGGCTTTGGCGGCCACGGACATGTCGGTCACGGAGCTGCCGGGCAGGAGGAATGGGGATTCCAGCCGCCTGCCAATGGCGCTTACGATCCCGGTCCTTTCCCGGCGGGGACATTCGGCAGACCCGGCGGCCACGGCGAGTTTGGTGATCCCGGCGCATTTGGCGCGCCGGGCGCACATGGTGTGCATGCGCCCGGCGGCTGCCCAGGGGCACCTGACGGCACCGGTCCGCGGCCGCCGCAGGAGCCTGATGACCGAAAGGATACCAATGAGGAAGGGGAGGAGTTCTAATGCCTCCTATGCCTCCTCCCGGTGGCGGCGGACCCGGCGGACCCGGCGGGTTTGGTCCCTTCGACACTCTAACAGATGAAGAAAAAGCCAGTAAACCCAAGATAACCCTCGCCTTGCTCAAACGTATTTTCAGCTACCTGCTGCCTTATTGGAAGCAGATGATCCTGGTGCTTCTTTCTATCGTCATCGCGTCGGTGTGCAGCATCTACCCGTCCATCCTGACCGGGCGCATCATTGACCAGGGGCTGCTCGGACGCAACCTCGGTATTCTGATCAAGCTGATCATCATATGCTTCGGTGTGATCGTCGCTTCTAATCTCATCAGTATTCTTGAGAGCTATCTGAACACCTGGATTTCTCAGCACATCACCTATGACATGCGCAACAAGATGTTCGCGCACCTGCAGACGATGTCGCAGCGCTTTTTCACCTCAAATAATCAAGGGGACATCATCACGCGCATGACCAGCGATATCGACGGCGTACAGATGACAATCACGAACACGCTGACAACCATCCTGAGTGACGTTGTCACGCTGGCTGTGGCGCTCATCGCGATGTATCGGATGAACTGGATACTCGCCACCGTCGCCCTCGCCATCGTTCCGCTCTTCTCCCTGCCGACGAAGACCGTCGGTAAGCGGCGCTGGAAGCTGACCCAGCAGGCGCAGGCCTGCAACGACAAAATCAACGGCATCCTTAACGAAACGCTGAGCGTCAGCGGGCAAATGCTCGTCAAGCTCTTCACCAACGAAAAGCGGGAGTACGACAAATATTCAGATACGAACCGCCGCATGATTAAGCTCAACATCACCGAAAATATGACCGGTCAGGGCTTCCGCGTCGTGATGAGCACCTTCAGCAGCATCGGCCCGATGCTCATCTACTTAGTCGGCGGTATTCTGATGATGAAAAGCGGCGCCAAGCTCACGGTCGGCGATATCACCGTCATGGTCACGCTGCTCGGGCGGATTTACATGCCGGTCAACTCGCTGATGAACCTGCAGGTCGACCTGATCCGCTCCATGGCTCTGTTTACCCGTATTTTCACCTATTTCGATATGCCCGCCGAAATTAAAAACGCCCCCGACGCGGTGACGCCCGATTCAATTCACGGCAAGCTCACCTTTGACGACGTGAGCTTCAGCTACGACGAGGGACAGGTTGTGCTTGACCATGTCAGCTTCGAGGTGCCGGAGGGCAAAACCGTCGCCATCGTCGGTCCGTCCGGCGCGGGTAAATCGACGATCATTAACCTGATACCGCGGTTTTACGATGTCTCGGGCGGGCGCATTCTCCTTGATACCTATGATCTGCGCGCGCTCGACCTCACCTTCCTGCGGCAGCATATAGGCGTCGTCACGCAGGATTCCTACCTCTTCAACGGCACAATTAAAGACAATCTGCTCTACGCCAAGTTTGACGCGACGGACGATGAGCTTGAGGAAGCCTGTAAAAAAGCCAATCTGCATGAGCTCATCAGTTCACTCCCGGACGGCTACCAGACAATTGTCGGCAACCGCGGCCTGAAGCTCTCCGGCGGCGAGAAGCAGCGCAT
>DBTM01000058.1:0-27726 GCA_002307055.1 Clostridiales bacterium UBA1316 | reverse complement strand
CGCGGCCTGAAGCTCTCCGGCGGCGAGAAGCAGCGCATGTCCATCGCCCGCGTCATGCTCAAGAACCCGATGCTGCTGATCTTCGACGAGGCTACCTCATCCCTCGACTCAATCTCGGAAACGCTCATTCAGGATGCCATCGACCCCATGCTCACGGGCCGAACCTCAATCGTCATCGCGCACCGGCTTTCCACCATCATGGCGGCCGACGAGATTCTGGTTGTCAGCGAAGGGAAAATTGTCGAGCGCGGCGCACACGCCGACCTCGTCCGCCTCGGCGGTGTCTACACAGAGCTCTACGAAACGCAGTTCCGCCGCGCCCTTGAGGATTACGAGGAGCGCAAAACCGAAGACAGCGCAGTCCTCGCAACCGTTTCCGCCGCGTCAGCCGATGCGCAGCCGGGTATCCCCGGCAGCGGCCCCGACTGGCAGCCCGACGAATGGCTCTCGAAGCTGGATGTCCCCGACCTCCCCGACTTCCCCCCGTCAGGCCACCCCCCCGGCGAGCCGCCAAAGAGCAAGCCTCCTGCCGGCTTCGATTTCCAGAAGAAATAATCAGCAGCCTAAAACACACTGAAAAATCCGATTAAGGTAATATAACGATAAACAAACAGGATGCTGCAGCAGATTAACGGTGCGGCACCCTGTTGTTTACGCCTATAATAATGCTTAATTATTCAACTGCTTTATATGCTTGTTATTTTTTACAATTCTTATATTATTAACTGTATATACAGCGATAAATATCGGGGATGTAACGGCATTCGCTTTAGTATAAAAATCGATATTTAATTCAACCAAATTCATTGCGCCTGCACTATATGAGAGGAAGGAGGTGAGCGGTGGTGTCGCCGAATATAGAATATATTGAAAAGCTTATTCAAGCCGTTTCTGACGACTATGTAGAAAAGCTGTATTATTTCTGTCTGAAAAAGACCGGCAATACAACCGAAGCAGAAGACTTAGCTTCGGATATAACCTTGAATATTATCACGGCGCTTCGCAAGGGTACCATACCGACAAGCTTTTCGGCATGGATTTGGAAAATCGCACGCAACAGATACAGTGTATGGTCAAATAAAAAGCATAAGCAGCTCGAATCGCTGTCCGGTGCCGACATCAGCGCGCTTGACATCACGGACGAGAAAACGTCGGAAGCAGACTATCTGGTTAGTGAGGAAATCAAGCTTCTGCGGCGTGAATTAGCATTTATATCACAAGATTATCGTAATATATTAGTCGCTTTCTATATTGATGACCGTAAGGTTGACGTCATTGCCAAATCGCTCAGACTTCCACCGGGAACAGTTAAATCTAAGCTGTTCTACTCTCGAAAGATATTGAAGGAAGGTATGAACATGGCAAGAGAATTTGGAGAAAGAAGCTATAAACCCGAAAGCATCAGATTCATGTCAAGCGGAAGTCCGGCGAGCGGGTACCCTTGGCGGGCGGTTGATCGAAAAATACCTAAAAATATTCTATTGCAAGCAAACAACAACCCCAGCACCATTGCTGAACTGTCGATAGAACTTGGAATTGCTGCGCCGTACATGGAAGAAGAGGTTAAGCTGCTGACTGACGCAACGCTTCTCAGAGAAGTTGGGGGTAAATACATCAGCAATTTTTTCATTGCTGATAAAGAATGCCAGCTGTGCGTTTATAACGCACAGCGCAGAGATTCAAAGCAGAGAAGCCGGATGTTTGATGCTCTGATCGACAGCAGCATGGGCGAAATTAAAAAATTGGGTATTATGCGCAGCGGTATGCGTGATATCGACTTTAAATGGCTGCTTCTGACGAGAGCAATTGATAATATAAAGAATTCCTGCGCCGTCCTTCAGAACGCTGTTACTTTTAAGCGTCCTAACGGAGGCACTTGGGGTTTCATGGGCTATGAGATACATGAACTGATCCCCGAAGCTATTACGACAGACCATTCCGGATGCGGAAGCAATCAGATTGCAATGTTTTGGGCTTACAGCTATTATGCGTATAATCAAATGATTCGTGCAATGATGAGCGACATGCATGTAATCCTGCTGGCTGATCTGATTAAGAATGATAGAGTCGTCTCTTCACTGAGTGATTCTGAATTTCCATATTGGAAGGATATTGAAAACAAGTTCGCGCATTCTGACGAGTCGGGGCATGTTATACCAGACATTGCTGTTTTCGAACCGGGTGTTACTGAAAAAATGTTCGATATATTAAAAAAGCATCCGCTTTATTCACAAGCGGAAAAAATGGTGTACGAACTATTTAATGAAATACAGACCATATTGAAGCAATACAGCAACCCCATTTTACATGAACAGCTCAATTACTATGTTTCCATGTTTATGAGCGACATCCGAATGATGCTTATAAACGATGAAGTAGAAGCGGGCAAGCTTATCATTCCGGAGTTTCCAGATAAAAGCACCATCTGCATGTATCTGGAAATAGTATGAACCAGATAGGGTATTGCGTTAATTTCGATATGCAATACCCTTCTCATATTATATACACACTAATTTTTTCATTTACAGGCTTGCATCTGATGTCTATAAAAGAATTCATATTTACAAATATCTTAAATCAGGGTATTATATTGATGATAACGAAAGCAACGTTGTATGACGGAGCAGGTTTCGGCGCATGCTGAGCATATGCTGATATTCGGTTGCTGGATGCAGCTATTTCTATCTAACAAAGGAGGATATACTATGCTATCTTTGAAAGAAAATGTTCTTGAGACTCTTAAGCACGGTAAACCGGATGCGTTTGTAAACGAGTGGGAGCCGTTCCCGCAGGTTTGGGACCCGATTTTCTATTACATGAATCCTGTCGCGCCGGGCCAGACTGCGTATAATCCGCTGGGAACAAAGCTGTACTGGGGCCCTGAAGAGCCCGGTGCCATGCCGATTGTCAACGATGAGACAAAGGTTTGCCCCGACGTCACAAAATGGCGCGAATATGTCAAATTTCCGGACCTCGACACAATTCCATTTGATTGGACACAAGCCAAAGCGGATGCCGAGAAGTGCAGAGCAGCCGGCAAATTCGTCATGGTCTGGAACGTCACAGGCCTGTTTGAGTCCTGCCACTTCCTGATGGGCTTTGAGGATACGCTGTGCAATCTGCTCGAGGAGCCGGAAGCGATGCACGAGCTTATCGCCGCCATCAAGGATTTCAAGGTCAAGCAAATCCAGATGCTTATCGACAATCTGCACCCCGATGTTATCATGTTCCATGACGACTGGGGTTCCAAGCACAGCACGTTTATGCAGCCTGACCTCTGGCGCGAATTTTATAAGCCGCATTATTATGATATATACGGCCCCATGAAGAAGCAGGGCATCATCACCATGCACCACGCCGACAGCTTCTGCCAGCCGATTGCCCAGGACATGGTCGATGTCGGCATCGACATCTGGGAAGGCATCCTCCCCTCCAACGACATTCAGCAGATTAAAAAAGACACCAACTACAAGCTCACCCTCATGGGCGGTATCGACGCGTCAATTGTTGACCGCCGCGATTGGACCGAAGAATCCGTCCGCGCGGAAGTCGCCCGCGCCTGTAAGGATTACCACGAGGGCGGCATGTTCATTCCCGTCCTGACCTACGGCGGCGAGGGCAGCATTTTCCCCGGCGTCAACGACTGCATCATGGACGAAGTCCGCAAGCAGAGCAAAATCTATTTTAAATAAGCAGTCATCCTTCAAATCCCTCCGCCGTCAGGCGGAGGGATTTGTGCTGAGATAGGAGAACGCATGGGAGTTTATGCTGAAATGGGCGGCTCGAAGGGGATTGGTGAAAAGAACGTCGGGCTGCCCCGCAGAGAGGCAAGGCATCCTTTTGCGGTAAAAATTTTTGCGTTCAGTTCGGTTCAATGCTATAATGGATATGTTTTCAAGCGTCATAAGAGCGTCATTATTTCGATATGAAAGGTGAGCTAATACTTATGCGGATAAAAAACAGGGGTGTGTCGGCTGCATATAAGCTGCTGCTCGTATTGGCTGGTTTTTTCGGCCTGCTGCTCATTTTCGGGGTCTTCGACGGGAAGTTCAAAATTTCAATACTCAATTACTTTACAATCCTCAGTAATCTCCTGTGCGTCGTCTATTTCATCCTGGACCTCGGTTACATATATAAAAACAGGCGGGACGGCACAAAAACCGTCTGGTGTCCGGCGCTCAAAGGGATTGCCATGATGGCGGTAACCGTTACATGGCTGGTGGCGCATTTTGTGCTTGGGCTGCGCTTTACAATGAGCGATTCGTCCGGTATATCGCTGCTGTTTGTCCACTATCTCATTCCGATCATGGTAATTATAGACTGGCTGCTCTTCGACCCGAAAGGTCTGATTAAAGCCTATTCGCCTCTTGTCTGGCCGCTTGGGCCGCTGCTCTATTTCGCCTATGCCATGGTAGCCGCCCGTATAGGTAACGGCATCGGCGATCAGTCGAGATATCCGTATCCGTTCCTCGACGTGGATAAGCTGGGGTGGGGCACCGTGCTCTTAACGGTGCTCATCATGGTCGCCGCCTTTGTCGTCCTCGGGTATATCTATTTCGGTATAGATACGGGCTTAAAGCGCATTATAGCCGAAAAGCCTCCGGCAGAAAAAGAAAAAACTGAAATCGTGCAAGAATAATTCGGCGGAACGAAAAAGAAAATACCGATAGAGTTTTACATTTTATATAGAGAACAGTGACATAGGAGGAGTTTATAATGGAAACCTGGTCAGTCAGCAAACCGAAGCCGGGAACGATGGAAAGCCCGACTCTTGATTTCAGCGATATCCGGCGTAAGTTTCTGGATATACCGTATGCGTCGGCTTCCCCGAGCCAAAAGCTGGACATATTGCTGCCGCCGGAGGGCACCGGCCCGTTCCCGACGCTGATATTCATCCACGGCGGTGCGTTCGTCTTCGGCAGCAAGCGCGACACGCAGTTTTTGCAGGCTATAGACGGTATCAACCGCGGTTATGCCGTCGTTACGGTAGAATACCGTCTCGGATATGAAGCCAGGTTCCCGGCGGGGCTTTTCGACTTTAAAGCGGCGATCCGTTTTCTGCGCGCTCACGCGGCTGAGTATATGCTCGACGGCAGCCGCTTTGCCTCCTGCGGCGACAGCGGCGGCGGTTATTACGCCGTCATGGCGGCAGCCACGCAGGGCAATCCGGTTTTTGAGGATCTGTCACTCGGCAATGCCGATTATTCAAGCAGCGTTCAGGCTGTCGTCAGCTGGTTCGCCTCGATTGATATGATCGTGCAGGAGCAGGAGCTGAAAAAAATCGGCGGCCCGGACCCAACCCTTCCGAATTACCGTAAGGTTTGGCTGGGCGCGAATGTCAGCGATATCGAGGGCTTGATGCATTTCACAAACCCGCTGCATTTTATAACACCGGCTTTTCCGCCCATACTCATCCATCACGGCTCAGCGGATAAAACCGTCCCGTGTAAACAGGCCTATATTCTTGAGGAAAAGGTGCGCGAGGTCTGCGGCAAAGGCCGCGCCGAGCTGGAAATTATGAAAGGTTATAACCACGGCGGCTTCGACCCCCGCTGGAACGAGCCTGAAAATATCGATAAGAGCTTTGCTTTTTTAGATAAACATTTGAAATAAAGGTGGAGACGCTGACGCCCAATGGGCGTCCCTACGGCATCTCATATAATGAAACAGCTATCAGCTGCTGTTTAAGCCGATCAACTTAATAAAAATATTTACATATCCGGAGGGCTAAAAATGGAAACCTGGACAATTATCGATCCGCCCCAGGGCACGATGGAGGGGCAAACCATCGATGTCAGCCAAATCAGAAGAAAGTATCTGGACATCCCGTACGCGTCCGAGTCCCCGAATCAGGCGCTGGATATCTATCTGCCGCCGGAGGGGGACGGCCCGTTCCCGACGCTGGTCTTTATCCACGGCGGCGCCTTTATTTTCGGCGCCAAGCGGGACACGCAGCTGCTGCAGGCGCTTGACGGCATCAACCGCGGTTACGCCGTCGCCTCCGTTGAATACCGCCTTGGCTTCGAAGCCAAATATCCCGCCGGACTTTTCGATGTCAAAGCAGCCATCCGCTTTTTGCGTGCCAACGCGGCAAAATATAAGCTCGACGGCAGCCGGTTTGCCGCCTGCGGCGACAGTGCCGGCGGTTATTACACCGTGATGGCGGCGGCGACGCAGGGAAACCCGGCGTTCGAGGATTTCACGCAGGGCAATGCCGGGTATTCAAGCAGCGTTCAGGCTGCGGTCAGCTGGTTCGGTGTCTTTGACATCATCACCCAGGACAAAGAGGTAGAGAGATTATCCATCAACGACCCCATGATGCCGGATATTGACAGAGTCTGGCTCGGCGCGCATTCAAGCGAAATCACAGGACTCATGTATTTCACCAACCCCCTGAATTTCATCACCCCGGAATTCCCCCCGCTGTTCGCCCAGCACGGCACCGACGACGGCACCGTTCCCGTCGTTCAGGCGCACCTGCTTGAAGAAAAAATCAAGCAGATTTGCGGCCCGGACCGCGCAACAATCGAAATCCTCGAAGGTTACAACCACGGCGGCGTCGAACTCCGCTGGAACGACAAGGAGCAGCTCGACAAGACCTTCGCGTTTTTGGATAAGCATCTGAAATAATAGTGTAAAGATGTATCTTTTCCGCCGTATAAATTACCGCGAAAAAGATACATCTATATCAGGGCCTTATGAATCGCACGAATTGAGGAGGAATGCCGTTGAATAAAAACACTCATATGGTTTTCAAAACGATCAGAAAGTACGTTATCTTATTTTTAGGCACTGTTATCGCCGCCGCCGCACTCGAATTCTTCCTGATCCCAAATAACATTATAGACGGCGGGATCGTCGGTATTTCTATTATTACGAGCTATTTAACGAACATTCCGCTCGGTGTGTTCACCTTTGCGCTCAACATACCGTTTCTCATTTTCGGATATAAGCAAATAGGCAGAACCTTTGTTTTATCCTCGTTGTTTTCAATCATATCGTTTTCGATTTGGGTGTCAATTTTTCACCCCATTCCCGGCCTTACAGAGGATGTTCTGCTGGCGGCTGTCTTTGGCGGCGTCATCCTCGGCATTGGCGTCGGCCTCATCATCCGCCACGGGGGTTCGTTGGACGGCACCGAGATTGTCGCCATTGTGCTCAGTAAACGCATCGTTTTTTCCGTCGGGCAGATCGTCATGTTTTTCAACATCTTCATTTTAAGCAGCGCCGGAATTGTTTTCGGCTGGGACAGAGCGATGTATTCTCTGCTCGCGTACTTCATCGCCTTTAAGGTCATTGATATCACAATCGAAGGCCTCAACGAAGCAAAAGCGGCGATGATTGTTACAGCCAACGGCGCGGATATATCGGCGGCCATCCGTGACCGCCTGGGCCGCGGCGTCACCATCATGGAGGGCAAGGGCGGCTTCACACTCAAGGATACAACGATTCTGTATTCCGTCATTACCCGCCTGGAGGTGTCAAAGCTCAAAGGCATCGTCAGCGATAACGACGAAAACGCCTTCGTCACCATTTCCGATGTCTATGACATCATGGGCGGCAGAAACAACAAAAAGAACATACACTAACTGCTTCGATATGTTTTGAAGCTGAAGGACAGGATATACCAATGAGAATTATGGCTGTGGATTACGGGGACGCGCGGACGGGGATTGCGGTGTCCGATGAGAGGGGGACAATTGCCGGTGAGGCGTTTGTCATCACAGAATGGTCGCCCGAGCGTGCGGCTGAGAAAATCGCGGGTGAAGCCGCGTCGCGCGGCATCGGCGTTGTCGTGCTCGGTTATCCGAAAAACATGAACGGCACCCTCGGCCCGCGCGCCGAAAAAAGCGAGGCGCTGGCGGCTATGCTCCGTGATAACTTCGGCCTCAAGGTTGTCCTGTGGGACGAACGCAGAACGACCGTCGACGCCCACCGCATCCTCAACGAGGTGAATGTCCGCGGTAAAAAACGCAAGCAAACCGTCGATGCCGTCGCCGCGTCTCTGATTCTGGAAGGCTATCTGGCCAGCCTCAAGTGACGGCGGGCGATTCGTGAATCGCCCCTACTTCCTGAAAACCTCCGACAGACCGATCAGGATAATAAACACCCCGAATATTTTGCGCATAACCGACGTATCGATGCCGGAGGCGGCAAAGGACGCGGCGGCGGCGGTTACAACACCCGCGGCGGCGGCGTATAAGGCAAGCTTCGTTTCGACGAGCTTGTTTTTCTTATGCGAATAGAGGGCGGAAAGGGAGGTCGGCAAAAAGTACATCAGGTTGATGCCCTGCGCAGCCTGCTGCGAGACACCGGCGAAAACAGTCATGTAAACAACAAGCAGAGAGCCGCCGCCGATGCCCCAGGCGGAGATCACGCCGGTCATGAGCCCGGCAAGGACAGAGACGATAAAACGCATAAAAGCAGCCCCAAATCTATGAAAATAAGCTCCTGATCCCACCGTAAATCAGCAGCAGCCCAAAAGCGCGGTGCAGGAGCGTCGTCGGTATCTTTTTAAAACAGCAGCCGCCGATAAATCCGCCCGCCAAACCGCCGATCAGATAGGGAAGAGCCAGTGTAAAGTCAATGCGGAGCTTTATAAGATACACAGCGGCTGAGACGGCGCACAGCGGCAGTATGATAAACACGGATGTGGCGAACGCTTTGCGCTCGTCCATCCTGACCCATCGAATCAGGAGCGGAACAAGAAGCATCCCCCCGCCCGCGCCGAAAAAGCCATTAAAAGCCCCGGCCAGCGCCCCGGCGACAGCGCATTTAATTTTTGTCGGCATAAGCTTGTCCTTTCAAAGCATTCTTAACGTCACCTCAGTTTTTCCAGAGCTTCAGATAGCCTTTGTCATTGAGGTGCTTGACCATAATCAGCCCGATCGGGAAGAGAACCATGCCCAGGACGCCGACGGAGCAAAAGCCGACGTACATGGCAATCAGCGTGGCAATCGGCGGCAAGCCGATTTGCCTGCCAATCATTTTCGGTTCAAGAATGCTGCGGACAACGGTGTTGACGCCGAAGACAACGATTAATGCGATGCCGTTGTTTATATTCCCGCCGATCATCGACAGAATCGCCCACGGTACAAGAACAGCCCCTGAGCCGAGCACCGGCAGCAGATCGACAACAGCGACGAGCAGCGCGAGCAGAATGGCAAAATCAATCCGCATCAATAAAAAAGCGGCGGTCATCTCAGCAAAGGTTATGCCCGCCAGCATGAGCTCCGCCCTGAGCCATTTGCCGAAGGTGCTGAAAAGATCCGTTTTAAAATCACTGAACGAGCTGTGACGGCTTTTGGGTACCTGGCGCAGGATAAAGGCGGTAACGTCCTTATAGCCGCAGCTCATGAAAAACACGCTCAGCGCGCACGTGAAGAAAAACAGAACAAGCTTCGGCGTGAATTTGGCGATGTCGGACAAAAGCCCAAGAATATCGCCGGAAAGCGAGGCGGGCAGCTGGGCGCCCTTGTCGGCTAAGCCGTCAAACGCGTTTTTCATATAATCCTGGATTTCCGGCGGCGCGGACTTGATGTAGCCGTTGACACTGTCCCCGATTATTGAAATGGTCTTTGTGATACTCGTTAAGAGTGTCGGAAGATCTTTAACAAACGCCGTCAGCTCTATAACGGCCCGGCCGATAATCACAACCGTCAGTGCGATTAAAGCCGCGAAGATGATAACGGTGCAAACGGCTGAAGCGGCGCCGCGACGAAACTGATAACGCTCAGTTAATTGGCGGACAATCGGCTCTATCAGGCGGGCGATGACAATGGCGACGATAAAAGGTAAAAGCCACGGCAGCGCGTACCTGAGAATAAGCCATATGAGGATGATGCTCGCAGCGCCGTAGAGGCAGTACAGCCCGCGGCGCAGATGCTTATTTTCAGGCATAATGATAACCATTCCTTACAAAAGTATATTGCTTTGCCAATCAAAATGGTTGCACAATAAAACATACTATGGTAGTATACTAAATTACGAAAAGGTATATACACAGTTTACTCAAGCAAAATAGATTAAGTTGGGGGGGGATTTGGGATGTTTGAAATAGCGATCCTGGGGTTTGGCACAGTAGGATCCGGCGTTATGGAAGTCATAGAAAAAAATTCCGACATGATATCCCAAAACGCGGCACAGGACATCAGGGTTAAATACATCGTCGATGTCCGGGATTTTACAGGCAGTCCTTATGAAAATTTGATTATCAAGGATTTTTCAGTCGTTGAAAACGACCCGGATATCAAGGTGGTTGTGGAGACGATCGGCGGTGCCGGAGTAGCCCTTGATTTTACGCGCCGGAGCCTAAAAAAGGGCAAGAGCGTTGTCACCTCCAACAAAGAGCTTGTTGCGGCCCATGGTTATGAGCTGACGCAGCTTGCGCGGGATAAGGGCGTCAACTACTTATTTGAAGCAAGCGTCGGCGGTGGAATACCGATTATCAGGCCAATCACACAGTGCCTCGCCGCGAATAAGATAAATGAGATATATGGTATTTTAAACGGTACCACGAATTATATCCTGACGGAAATGGTCAAAAGCGGCGTCGCCTTCGATACCGCGCTCTGCCAGGCGCAGGCTAACGGCTACGCGGAGGCAAATCCTGACGCGGATATCAAAGGCCAAGATGTGTGCAGAAAAATCTGCATTCTGGCGGCTTTGTGCTTCGGACGTCATGTCTACCCGAACCTTGTATCGACAGAGGGCATTGAATCGGTCACACTCGGCGATATCGGCAACGCCGGCAGAGCCGGTTATAAAATCAAGCTGCTCGGGCGCGCGATTCATATGGATAACGAACAAATTGCCGTCTATGTCGCGCCGCATCTTGTCAGTGAAGAGAATCTGATCTCCGGCGTTGAGGGTGTTATGAACGGTATCGTCGTCAGAGGCAACGCCATCGGCGACGTCATGTTCTACGGCGCGGGCGCGGGAAAGCTGCCCACAGCCAGTGCTGTTGTCGCCGATATCATCGACGCGGCCAAGCATGTCAACGCGAGAAAATGGCTGAGCTGGGCCGACGGCAGCCCGGATATGATCTATGATATCGATTTGCTGGAGAATGCCTGGTATGTCCGGACATCGGCGGATACCAATACAATCAAGCGTGTTTTCGGCGAGGTTTCCGTCATCAGCGGGTGCAAAGACGGAGAGGCGGCATTTATAACAGCTGTCATGAGTAAAAGGCAGGCGGACACGCTCTTTAAAGAGCTACCGGCGCTTTCATCCTTCAGGATTATATAAAATAGTGCCCGACAGCCTTATATCTATATCAGCGGTATTGATATAGCTTATCGGTTTTGTCGGTATTTTATGACTGTCTTCATCATGACAATGACAAAGCGTTGACAATGGAGGATTTGTAATGGCGTTTATTGTTCAGAAATTCGGCGGCAGCTCCGTCGCTGATGCCGAAAGAATCAAGCGTGTGGCAGGCATTATTGCCGATACTTATATTGATAACAACGATGTTGTTGTCGTTCTGTCCGCGCAGGGCGATACAACCGACGATCTCATCGAAAAGGCGGCGGAGATCAATCCGCGTCCGTCCAAGAGGGAAATGGATGTGCTGCTGTCAACCGGCGAACAGATGTCGATTGCGCTGATGGCAATGGCGCTTGAAAAAATGGGTTTGCCCGTTGTTTCGCTGACCGGCTGGCAAATCGGCATGCAGACGAATTCCGAATACGGCAATGCGCGCATCAAAAAGGTTGCCTGCGACCGTATAAAAAAAGAACTGGACGGACGGCGGATCGTCATCGTGGCCGGGTTCCAGGGTGTTAATAAATACGACGATATTACGACGCTTGGCCGCGGCGGATCCGATACGACAGCTGTGGCGATTGCGGCGGCGATGAATGCCGACCTCTGCCAAATCTACACCGACGTGGAAGGCGTTTTTACAAGCGACCCCAGAAAAGTGCCAAACGCGAAAAAACTCCAGGAAATTACCTACGATGAGATGCTGGAACTGGCGTCCCTCGGTGCGCAGGTGCTCCATAACCGCTCTGTTGAAATGGCAAAGCGCTATGGCGTCAATCTGGAGGTGCTGTCCAGCTTTGTCAGAAAGCCCGGTACAAAAGTCAAGGAGGAAACAACAGTGGAACAGACAAAAATCAGCGGTATCGCCAAGGACTCCAACGTCGCCAGAATCGCCCTGATCGGTGTGAAGGACGAACCCGGCATTGCCTTTAAAGTATTCCGGGTCCTGGCGAAGCTTAATATAAACGTCGATATCATCCTCCAGTCCATCGGCAGAGGTGATACGCAGGATATCAGCTTCACTGTCGCCAAGTTCGATATGGAGCAGGCGGAAAAAGTCCTGAAGGAACAGCAGAGCGTTATCGGCTTTAAAGAAATAAGCGTTACAGCCAACGTCGCAAAGGTCAGCATGGTCGGTGCCGGTATGGTCAATTCCTCCGGTATCGCCGTCCAGATGTTTGAAGCGCTTTTCGACGCGAAAATCAACATCAACATGATTTCCACCAGCGAAATCAAGGTCTCCGTCCTCGTCGATGAAGCCGACGCCGACCGTGCCGTCGCCGCCATCCACGCCAAATTCTTCGAATCCTGAAAAAATAAAAAATGCTGCAGTCATCAGGCTGCAGCATTTTTTTTATATGGATATTACTACCGGCTCAGCTTATAAAGCGCATATTGGTTGAGAGACACCCCTTCACGCTCTGCTTCCAGTGTGAGCTTATAATGCAGAGATTTCGGCAGACGAACGATAAATTTGCCGCTGAACTGTTCAGGTGATACAGGCTCGGGTATCGGATAATTATTGTCAAGCTTTGTCTCTATCCAGCCTTCCATCGCTTCGAGTAAACTATTATAGGCTTCCTCAAAAGTTTCTCCGGTACTCTGACATCCGTCCAGTTCAAGGACAGTCGCATAATAATATGCGCCGCTTTGATCGGTAATAGGCTTGACAATATAGTTATAAGGTAACTTCATGTACTCTTTTACAGTTAACATTTGATCTCTCAATAATTTACCTTTTAATTTGAAGTGTATATTATTGTAATTTAAGTAGTACATTAGAAAGAATCTTGTAAATTCCAATATTCAACAATATAATGAAGGAAAAATATTGGAGGAATTAATATGATTTTAACAATGATATATTTTAAAAATTTTACAATTTGTTATGAAGAATGGAGTTTGTGGATTTCTGCTGTAGGTGTATTTTTTTCCGCTGTTCTATCTACTTTTTTAATTTGTCAAACATACAAAAATCATAATGATAATAAAAAGAACGAAAAATCATTAGCGAAAAGTGCGGAAAATACACAAAAGTTTATTGCCACTGAACAAGCTAAACTTCAAAATCAAGCTTTCCAGATATCTCTTTTTGATAAACGCCTACCTCTTTATACGACAATATCCGAAATAAATCATATACTTGCATCATATATTGATTGTCTTGAAGAAGATATTAGTAGCGGCTCGTGTACAGATACGTTTTGCGAAAAAATACTTAAAGTGCTTAGCGGATGGGCTGAAAGCTTCCATAAAAATGGATCATTAGCTGATTTGTTATTCGATATTGATATTGCTAAAATAATCAAGCGATTAACAATGCTTCTTGTTTGTGCCAATGTGGGTATTTGTGAATCTTTAAAAAATGAAAATGGTCAACCTATCAAAAAATTTAATAAAGAGCTTCTTTTAACAAATTTAAAAAATTTTATGCAAGAGTTCACAACATCAGACATATTAGTCAAGTCCAAATTATATTTGAAAGTGTCATACCCTAAATAATTTAAATTTGCAATAATAATGTTCCTAACAATGCGTATATAAGTTGATAGTTCACACGTACAACAGCATCTTCAATGTATATCCGTTGAGTTCTTCACGTTCGAAGATGTTCAATTATTAACATTTGCTGAGAACTTATAGTTATCAAATCCAGCTTCTTTTTACTTTATTGAATTTCAAATGAGTTAATTCTTTTAAGCAATTCTATTTGATTATTTTGTATTCGTAAAATTACTCTTAATATTCTTATGTAGAAGAGGTGCCGCTTCCAAACTAAGCTACTGAGGACCTCCCTGTATTATCATCCCGTGTATAGAGAGAGATTAAAATTCTTGCATATATAGACGTTAAAAGATTCTTCACTGCGCTCTGAATGATATTGTGGCAGTATCTTAGCTGTCGCTAACAAATGCCCCTTGTATAGTATTCTGTTACTCAAGTCTTCGGAAGATCTATAGAAACTCCAATTTTTCTATCCCTTGAATTGCCCATCACCAGTTTATTCTGATGGCGAGTTCCTTTGGATATTGTCGTTATGCTCAAACCAGGGCCATGGGACGCCCCAGATGCTACCGTCGGACAGGTTTCAATGCTGTTATATTTTCATATGTTCATTATACAATTTATTCCCAAGAAGACAAGACAGCGGATTGCATAGCAATCCGCTGTCAGTATTTTAATCTACCGGCTCATCAGTGGGTGTCGTGTCGCTCGGGGTCTCTGCTGCGGGTTCATCTGTCGGAGATGAGCTTGACGTCGTACTTGGCGGTGACGATACGACCGGCTGATAATAAAACTCGAAGAGATTTTTCGAAGGGTCGCCGGTGATTGTTATTGTCTTTTGCTTGCTGCCGACGATTTCATAACCGTCGATGACGTTAGCGGTTATCGTGACGTTATTGCCTTTTGCCGCCGCTTTGTCATCAATTTCATACAGAACCTCACCGTCAACCGTGACGCCTCTGACGATGTATTGAACATCCTCTGTAATGCCCGGTATCGGAGCCAGATAGGTGTCAGTCGGTGTGGTGAATTCTTTGTAGGTCATACCTTGAGAAACGAGTGTCATGACCTTGTTCCAGATCTGGGCGGCTGGGTTTCCGGAGACCTTCATGGTCGCCGGCGTATCGAAACCTGTCCAGACAACGGCGACGTAATACGGGGTGTAGCCCGCGAACCAGCGGTCTTTTTTATCGGTTGTCGTACCTGTCTTCCCGGCGACAGGCATCAGGCTGCCGAGGTATGCTTCCGAACCCGTACCGATTCTCGCGGCGTCCTGGAGCATGCTTGTCACCCAGTACGCGGTGACATCGCTGATGGCGACGGAGGTTTTAGGTTTGTTTTCATAGATAACCTTATCGCTGGAATCGCACAGCTTTGAATAAGTGATTAAATGGCTTTCGACACCGTTGTTGTCGAACATGCTGTAGCCGGACGCCATTTCGCGGACGGTTATGCCGTTCGTCAGCTGGCCGAGCGCCAGAGGCGCGTAATCCTTGTCGTATGGGCTGAGCTCAATGCCCAGCGTATTGGTCAAAAATTTATAAGATTTTGCCGGCTTCAGCTTATCAATGATTTGCGCGGCAACCGTATTTTTTGAGTTAATTACGGCTGTTCGGATACTGATAATACCGCTGTACTTGAAATCATCATTATTCGGCATCCAATCCGTCCCGGACAGCCTGACATTGGCGCTGTCCTCAATTCTTGTGTCGGGCGTGATGACGCCGAATTCTATGCCCGGCGCATAAACGGAAAGCGGCTTGATAGAGGACCCCGGCGGACGATGGCTCTGCGTTGCCCTGTTAAAAAGGCGATTGGCGTTCTTCTGACCGACGCCGCCTTCGAGCGCGAGTATTTCTCCCGTATAAGGGTTCGCGAGCACAATAGCCGACTGAATCTGCTGGCTTGATCCGCCGACCTTCGGCAGCCCTTTGAGATTTTGATAAACACTGTCGACCTTCGTCTGTATGGCAGGGTCCATCGTACAATAGATTTTATAACCGTTGGTGAATAAAAGATTCTCCGCAGCCTGCTTGGAAATATTTTTGAGCGTCATCAGATCGGAGATAACATCTTCAATAACGGCATCCTCAAACCAGGTGTATACAACCGTATTGCTTGTGTTGTTATCGCCCTTCTTGAAGACGAGCGTTTCGCTTTTAGCCTCTTCCATCCGTTCTTTTGAAATATAGCCCTGATTGTACATTTCCGTCAGGATGCTTTCCTGCCGGGCTTTGTTCGCCGCTTTATTAATGTAGGGGTTGTATTTTGAGGGGTTATTTGTAATACCGATGATTGAAGCGCATTCCGCCAGCGTCAGGTCGGACGCGTTCTTGCCGAAATAGTAGTCGGCGGCGGCTCCTAACCCGGATGTGTTGCCTCCGAAGGGGACAACATTCAAATACCATTCGATGATATCCGATTTTTGATAGTCCTTTTCAAATTGGAGCGCCCGGAAAATCTCCAATAATTTTCTCTGAACGGTGACATCGCTGTCCTCGGTCAGATTTTTAATCAGCTGCTGCGTGATTGTCGAGCCCCCGAAATTATCCTTCATGCTCAGAAACATATTGCCGAAAGCGCCGAAGGTGCGATACCAGTCAACGCCGTGGTGGTCGTAAAAACGTTTATCCTCAATGGCCACAAGGGCATGCTCGGCATCCGGAGGGATATTTTTGTAATCGACCCATTTCCTGTATTCCGCGCTTTGAAGCGTCACGAGCTGCTTATAATCACCGGTCTGAGAATCCTTGCAATAAATAGCGCTCGATTCGCTCATCTTAAAATCATTGAGACTGACACCGAGCTCTGAGGTCAGGTTCGTCTGGATGTATACGGTAAAAATACACGCAAAAATGATGCCGGTCGTCACGGCAATCAGCAAAACCGTACCGATAATTTTTAAAAAGAGCACTATGTATCCGCCGGCTGTCCGTTTGCCGGAAATTGACAATTTTGCCGGTTTAAAGAATTTTTTCAAAGACAAGCTTTTCACCTCGCAGATAAAGACATTTGAAGCCATGTTACAACTATTGTATCATACCTGTCAATTTCTTTTTGTAAATATTTGAATTCAAAATGGCAATTCAGCATGAAATTGGATTAATGTGGCAATAATATCCGCGTAATGATTATGAGTAAGGTTGTGATTGCAAAATGAATAAATCACTGAGAACGGCGCTTTTATGCTTTGCTGTTTTCGCATCGGCCTTAATGATTATTGCTCTGGTGATCACAGCTTCGGTAAGAGGCGCAATGGCGGATAAAACCCCCTCTGCCACTTTGACAGGAACCCAGAGCAGCGGCTATTGGCTGCGCGCATATGACGGGCATATCGCCGTCTATGATAATCAATCAAGCGATAAGCCGATTATCGAAACGACAATTGATGTCGACAGCCTGCGGACTGTTGACAAAGCAATGCTCAGCAATGGCATCGAAGCCGAATCCTACGAGGATGTCCTGAAGCTGCTTGAGGATTTCGGCTCTTAAATATCCCGTAGCCGGTATGGCCCTGCCGCGCCGCTTTGACACTTGATTAATATAATCCGGTAAGGTAATATATATATAGCACAATTAAGTATTGTGCTATATTTTTTAAATCAATGAAAGACTTCATTGATTTAATGACCGATTTGGAGGTTTATATGAGCGATCAATTCGGCAACGACTTCATATCTATAACAGATGATGACGGGAATGAATTTGAACTCGAGCACTTGGATACAATAGAATTCAACGGAGCGCTGTACATGGCCTTTCTGCCGGCGGATATGGATGAAAACACCGAGGATTACGGCATGATCATCCTGAAGGTTATCGAGGAAGACGGTGAAGAAATTCTGGCAACCGTTGATGATGACCAGGAAATGGAGGCTGTTTACAATAAATTCATGGAGCAGCTTTTCACCGAAGAGGACGAAACGGACAATTGAACCGGAGTATAAAGGGCTGCGTGGCTTAAGAATCCGCGTTTGAATACCAGAAGTTTACACACAAAACAGCCGTTGAAAAGTAAGGCGCCGTGTGATAGAATCTGTTTACCCTGCTGTGTGCGTGATAGGCTTTTTTAAACCCACATTATTTATAAGGGATTCCGATCTCTTCCGGCGAATTGCAGGCCTCCCGGAGTACGCATCTGCTGTACTTTGGATGTTGGAAGCAGTGCAGCCGGCAGGAGGAAACCCACCTGCCGAGTCGTGCAGGTTATAAATAGGTTTACACGGCATGGCGGGGTATGTTTTCCTTTAAATTCCGATTAGGCGCAAAGCCGATCCACAGGATGTCAGGCAATTGAGTATTTTTTATTTATTTATTGATAACAGTGTTAAATTGACTTGAAAGAACGATAAGTTTCAAGTATAATTACCCCTGTTGTACCGTTACCGCTTTCTGGTAATGGTATAACATATATACGATAGACATTAACCCTACATAAATATTAAAAGGAATGACAGAAATATGAGTGCACCTCAAGATAAGAAAAAGCGTGATTTTGACGGCTTTGATCTCGGGAAAAGAAATAATGCGAAAAGTAAAAATAAAGACAGCGCGCAAAAAACGGCGAGGATTACGATCATCACGTTAGTTGCTGTTGCCGTTTTATTTTTTGCCTCACTGTTTATTAATTCCGACTACTTCAGGCAGAATTTCACCGCGGTTACGATAGACAACACGAAATACTCCGTAACGGATGTTGACTATTATATTGAAAATATTTATATGCAGTATTACAGCACCATGAGCAGTGCGGGCGACGTGGGGACCTCAATGCTGCCGGATAAATCGACATCACTAAAGAGCCAGATTTATGACCGTACCACCGGCGAAACCTGGTCGGAATTCTTCCGTGAAATGGCCCTTGAGCAAATGAAATCCGACAATAAAATATATGTCGAAGCGCAAAAAGCGGGATTTAAACTGTCCGACACCGATAAAACAAATATGGAAGCCGATATCAGCAGTATGAAATCCAACAGTACAACGAACGGTTATACAACCTTCAATGCCTATCTGAAAGCTGCCTACGGCAAATCCATGAATGAAGCAGCCTTCCGAAAAAATGTTGAAAGATCTTATATAATCACGTCATATACAACTTATATGCATGATTCGTTCAAATACACGCCCGCTGATATCGAATCTTATTACACCCAGAATAAAGACAGCCTTGATATATTCACATATCGTTACTTTATGGTCAACGCCGCCGATGTGAAACAGACCGACTATCCCGATGACACCGCTTATCAGGCGGCAAAAGACGCCGCCCTTGCCGCTTCGGGCGACAAAGCGGCGGCCTATGCCGCAGCGATTACCGATGAGCAGAGCTTCATCACCGCGGCCAGAGACTATGACGCAGAGACCTATAAGGATGACAGCTCCACGCAAAAAGTGTACAAGGGCGAGCTTTTAGGCTCCACCTACGGCACCTGGATGAAAGACGCGAGCCGCAAATTCGGTGATGTCTCAACATTCAAATCAACCACCGGTTATTACGTCGTATTCTATGGCACCAGGGACGATAATCATTACCTCACGGCGAATGTTCAGCAGATTCTTGTGAAACCCGAAACAGTTGATCAGACAAAGTACGCCAGCGATTCTGATACGACACAATATGACGCCGCAGTTGAATTAGCCAAGGAGACAGCCTCTGTTTTAGCTAACAAAATCTATAAAGAATGGCAGGACGGCGGCGCGACTCAGGATAAGCTCAAGGAACTGACTACAACGTATACCGCCCAGATCAGCACTGCCGACAGTGTATATAATGAGAATGTCTATAAAGGCCAGCTTCCCACCGAAGTGAACACCTGGCTCTATGACGCCTCGCGAAAAGCCGGTGACCATGCCGTGATCTATTCCGAAGCGAACGGCTATTATATCGTCGACTACGTCGGCACCGGCAAGCAGTACAGCGATGTTTTGTCCGACACCAAAAAACGCGACACGGATTTACAGGCGTGGAAAGATGCCCTCAAGGGCGGAGAGCCGAAAAAGACATGGCTGATGACCCTGGCACAGTAAGCTGATTTTATTACAATTGCGTTACAGGTGCAGTCCGGCACTTGACGGAGGAGTCTGTTTCAGTTAAGATGAAATCGTAAAGAAAAACAAAGAAGCGGCACACCACGCCACTTAAAACTAAAACCTGAAAGCATGACGAAATCGTCATGCTTTCTTTTTTTCCTTAAACGAAAACGCCCCGTTCCAAAAAGGAACGGGGCGCCGGGTTATTATGTTCTTATTTAACTTCGACGGCTGCGCCGGCTTCTGTGAGCTGTTTCTTGAGGGCTTCGGCTTCGTCCTTGGTGACGGCTTCCTTGATTTTTGCGGGAACGGCTTCAACAAGAGCCTTCGCTTCGGCGAGGCCGAGACCTGTGATGGCACGAACTTCCTTGATAACCTTGATCTTCTCAGCGCCGAAGCTTGTCATCACGACGTCAAACTCGGTTTGCTCTTCGACAACAGCGGCAGCGGTTGCGGCTCCGGCAGCAGGGGCTGCCATCGCGGCGGCGGAAACACCGAAGACTTCCTCTAAAGCGTGCACAAGGTCTGAGAGCTCGATAACGGTAAGAGCTTTAATTTCTTCAATCAAAGCATTGATTTTTTCACTGGCCATTTTACATATCCTCCTATTAAGATTGTATTTTGTTTATTTTGAGTTATTATTCCGCCGCCGGAGCCGCGCCGCCGCCGAGCTTATCGGCTGCTGCCTTTAAGACGACTGCCAGCGAAGCGATGGGAGCCAGCATCGTGCCGAGGAGCTGAGCCTGAAGTACAGGCAGAGAGGGGATGCTCGCCAGGGAGTTGACCTCATCGACAGAAAGTATTTTCCCGTTCATGAAACCTCCCTTAATTTCAAAGTGGTTTGTAAACTTTGTAGCGTACTCTTTGATGAGTCTGGCCGGAGCGACAGGATCGGTCGCGTGAACCGCTAAGGATGTCGTCCCGTTTAATATGGGGTCAAGCCCTTCATATCCGACGTTATTGGCCGCAAACCTTAAAAGCGTGTTCTTGATGACGGAATAATCGACATTCTCCTTGCGGAGCTTTGCGCGCATTTCGGTATCCTCGGCAACCGTGATACCGGAATAATCGATCAAAACGCCCGAAGCACCCTTGAGCTTTTCGGTCAGCGTCGCGACGACTGCTTGTTTTTCGCCTAAAACCTTTGCATTTGGCATATAATTTTTCACCTCCGGAATTTGAAATTGCGTCCAAGAATAAAAATATCCCTGTACCAAAGGCACAAGGATACAAAGCAAACAATAAAGTAAGCTGTCCTCGGCAGGATTTGTTGAGAGTACGTGAGTACACTTTACCTGCTGTCTTTGGAACGCCTGATTATTTTATCAGAGCGCTCTTGTCTTGTCAATATTTAATTTTGATTTATATAGTTCGTAATTCCTAAAGCTCCTTTCAAAAGGAACCTTAGGAACGAAGAGCGCGCCAAACGCATATTCCCGCTGCTGCGAAAAAAGATGTTTCTAATCGTCTTTTGTTTGTATATAATGGTATAAAAAGAAACGGCTGTTTACTTTGGGAGGTAAAATGAAAATATTTCTTGTGAAGCCCCACCCCCCCGCTGAAATATTGGCAGGGGCCTGCCCGATTCCTGAGGATTATAAATACAACTGGCAGCCGATGGCTTTAAAATGCATCGCTTATCATCTCGCCAAATATTTCGGCGATGACCTGCAAATTAAAATCTGGCATCTGATGAACCCGGACGATGATGCGAAATTTAAAGAAGCGTTAAAATCGGAAGCCCCGGCGCTTGTCGTCTTCAGCGAAATTGATATCCTGGTCAATGAAGTCAGCCGGTGGGCTGTTTTTGTTAAAAAACTGCTGCCGCATACCTGGACGCTGGTCGGCGGGAAGCATACCTCGCTGCTCGCGGCGGGTGACAAGTTCCCGTATCAAGCCGTAGACTTTGCTCTGCGCGGCGACAGCGTGGTATCCCTGGAACGGATTATTTCAGCCCGCATGGCAGGGAAGCACCCCGAAAGCTGCCCCGCGATGCTTCAGCTGGATCAGCAGGGAATTGTCCTGGCCCCTATAACCTATGACCAAAGAACGGACCTGACGGCAATCGACGGTATCGCCCTGCAAAATATACATATTGAAAACCATCCGACGGCGGACTATCTGGAAAAATATCAAAGCCACCCGGCGCTTTTGCCGGGCGTCATCCGCACAGCGTCCGTACTGGCCGGCAGCGGCTGTCCGCACCAATGCGTTTTCTGCCAATCCCCGGTGGAATACGGCAAGGAGAGTTCGGCGGTCATAACGAGGGACCCGGAAAAGCTGGCGGCGGAAATCGCCTTTTTGGTGCAAAAGCATGGTGTGAACAGCATCTTTTCCCTGGAAGCCAATCTGAACTTAAAAAATTGGCTGCGCACCTATGAATGCCTGGAGCAGTATGATATACATAATCTGGCGGTCTCGGGCTTTATCCGTGCGGCGGATATTCTCAGCGCTTATAAGGAGGGGCTTTTAGCCAAGCTCGCCCAGAAGGGCATGCGCGTGCTTTCAATCGGCCTGGATATCCCCTTCGATTCGAAGAAGGACATTTACCGCAAGGCTTTTTCATATCAAGCCCTGATGGAATGCCTGACTGTCTGCGAAGAGCTGGGCATCCTCCTTTCGGCGACGTTTATCGGGGACCCCGCGCTGACGCAGGCTGAATTCCAAAAACAGCTGCGGTTTCTCAATACGCTGCCCATCGCCGCCGTTGACATCCGCTTATGCATGGCGCTGCGCAATACCGAATACTACCGGCAGGTTTCCCCCTGGCTGATCTATCACCCGGACAAGAACCGCCGTTATTACAGCCGCCAGAATTACCGCTATCAGACCATTCAGCTGCCCGGAAAAATTACGCCGTACCAGACCTATGCTCGAGTGCGGGCATTCCGCAAGCAGTTTTTGACCTCGCCCGAGCATTTGGCGTATGTGCTGCGTTTCGTCCGCCGGTTCCCCGAGTCCATCCCGTTCTTCCGGAAGCAATATAAGCCGGTGACAGACCGCCTGCCTGTACTTCCCGAAAATCTCCGGCTATTGGCAGAATGCCTCGGTTTATCGGAGGCTGCGCGATGATTTGGATACTGTATGCGTGTTTTACGGGTGCGCCGCGTTCAGACGCCGGGGACGTTTTTCGTCAGGTGTGTTCAGAAATTAAAGCGCGTCAGCCCGAAGCCTCTGTTAGAATCGACGAGGTCGGCAGCAAAAGCGCACTCCGCGCCGCCGTCAGCGCCATTAAAAAGCAGCAGCTTGAAATATCCGAGTGGCACTTCGCAGGTTACGGAACGCCTTACGGTCCGCTGCTGGGATCACCCGAATGGCCCGAAGCGATCAGCGCCCATGAATGGGCCGCGCTGCAAATCCCTTTCGCAAAACAGGCGCAGGCTTGGCTGTATATGGAGGGCTCCGCCACATGGCTGGCCCCGTTTATGGCGGCAGCCTTTAAAATAACAGCTTACGGCAACAGGCATTTAAGTCAAACCGAGTTTACCGCGTATTCACCGGGATTCTGGCGTGATGATGCCGATTATAACCCTATTGCGGCGCTGTATGCCGAGGCCTTTTCGGATATCACCGTCCGGCGGGACGAGCTCCGCTGGCTTGATAAAAAAATCGCGGCGTATCAACCGGCAAGGTTCCTGGATATCGGCTGCGGCAACGGCGCGCTGCTGGCGCATTTTTCCGATAAAATAAAGCAGGGCGTCGGCGTCGATATATCGGGTGCGGCCATCGGTATTGCTCAGGAAAATAACCGCCTCCGGACGAATCTTTCCTTTTGCGTCATTGAGGGGCCGCATTTACCCTTTGCCGAGCATACAATGGATATAATCGTGTCCCTGCTGTCCTTTCGATACCTGGACTGGGATCCGATTTTAGCGGAAATGAAACGTGTTTTGGCTCCGGGCGGACACATCCTGATTGTCGATATGCTTTCGTCCGAGCCAAGACTGTATGAGTGGCCTCATATAATGGCGGATAAGCTGCGGAATACCTGGGCTCTGAGAAAGCGTCAAAGCTTTACGGCATCGCTCCGTCGGCTGGTGATGCATCCCGACTGGCGCAGGATGATAGACCGCCACCCCATGCACCCGGCATATGAATTTATCTGGTATTTAAAGAGCCGTTTCCCAAACGGCGAAATTAAGGTACTCAATACGGGTGTCCGGGCGAAAATCCTGGCCTTTGACTCCGGCCCGATCATGTGAACGATAATCAATGGAGGCGCACATGTTAGTAAATCAGGCGCATAGCGCGTTAAAGCCGACCCTTGCCGTTTTGGATTGGGGCATCGGCGGCATGGATTTCTACCGTATTTTCAAACAGAATTATCCCCAGGTCAGCCTGTGCTATTTTTCTGACTCGGGCAGCGTACCTTATGGGAAACAGCAGAAGGAGCAGCTGATATTAAGGCTAAGCCAAGTCGCCTGCTTTTTAAAGCACCGGGGTGTGTCGCATTTGGTTGTCGCGTGCAACGCCATGAGCACCGTTTTGCCGGAGACGCTGCCGCATATAAAGGATGTTGCGGTCACAGGCGTTATAGAACCGGCGCTTTCAGCCGTGCTGAAGCAAAAAGCCGATACCGTGGGTGTCGTCGGCGGACGCCGCACGATTCTTTCCGGCGCGTATGGCAGGCCACTGCGGCAGAACAATTGCACTGTCATGCAGCGGATTGCGCAGCCCCTCTCCGCCTTAATCGAGCGGGGAGAGAAGGATACACCGCTTTTTCGTGATACATTAAAAAAGATCATGCTGCCCCTGAAAAAAACAGATATCCTCATCCTGGCCTGTACCCATTATCCGGCGGTACAGGAGGCTTTTCAGGTGCTGGTACCAAAGGCCCGGCTGATTAACCCCTCGGCGGAAACCTTTCAATGGGTATCGGCGTACTGGCTGCTTGAAGAGAATGGCGCACCGGATATCTTTTTCACCACCGGGGACCCGGATGAGATGAGACGCGCCGCTTTTATCGCCTTTGGCGTCTCTATCGGAGAAATCACGCGTATTTCACCGGAAGATGGGGGCACACCATGCTGAAAAGGCTCGACGCGGCGCTCATTCGCGGCTTTGATATCCTCCTCTCCGGCATTCTGATCCTGCTTTCGCTGCCGTTTATGCTGGCGGCCTTATTGCTGTCCGCGCTGTTCATCGGCTTCCCGCCCATCTACATCTCCGAGAGGATAGGGAAGGGCGGTATCCCCTATAAGCATCTTAAAATCAAATCCCTGCTGCCCGGCAAGGAGATCGGGCGCATATTTCTCGAGCAGTACCGTCTGAACTGGTGCGGCAGGTTTTTGAGGAGCTGCCATCTGGATGAACTCACCGAGCTTTTTCACATCTTCAGCGGAAAAATGAGCTTCGTCGGCCCCCGCCCTCTGCCCGCCAAATTTCTTGAGGGACTTGACGTCAAAGACCGCCACACCGTCCCCCCGGGCTGGACCTGCACCGCTCAAATCGTCCTGCTGAGAAAAGGCAGGCTGAACAAGCACCTCCAAATCCGCCTGGATAATATCTACGCGCACAGAAGAAGCCTCTCCTATAACATAAAAATTCTGTCCGCGACTTTCAAATATTTTTTCACCCGCCAGAAACTCGACCTCAGCCCCGACTCCACCCCCGACCGCGTCAAATTCGCCCAGCAGCAAAAGGAAATATACAAATTGTAGCAATTCGCCGTGGGGGCGAACTGCGTTCGCCCGCCCAATACCACACAGAAAGAAAGTGCCTGTCATGCCCGATTACCTCCTGCAATCCCAACGAAGCATTTCAGCAGGTATTGTTAAGCGCAGGCAAAATAACCGAGGAAAACAAAGCCTGGACGCTCGGCTGCTTTTCAATCGTCTTTCACGGCGATCATATCGGCTTCGGCTGGTGCCTTGCGGAAGAATTCTGGGGCTTAGGCATCATGCCTGAAACGTTGAACGCTGTTTTAAACTATGTTAAAAACACCTCCCCAGACATAAAATACGCCGAGACCCTCTACCACAGCGGCAACAAAAAATCAGGCAGAGCCATGGAAAAATGCGGATTCCGCAAATCAGGAGAAATCCACCGTCCCAGCACCGAAGACGGCCACTACGGCGAAGACAGCCTCGGAATCATCATGCGCAAAGACCTATGAACACAAGGGGACGGTTCTTCTGTGCTAATTGCTTGATTCGTGTTGGGTTATAGGTGAATATACTGCTGTCCGAGAGCCAAAAAAATCTGCGTAAGAAGCAAGGCAATACACAGGAGTGTGAACACAAGGGGACGGTTCTCCTGTGCTATTTGCCCAATTTATGCTTGGCAAGAAGTGCACAGTAGAACTGTCCCCCTGTGTTATATTACTGTAATATAACAAATGCGGCATGACATGAGGAGTTGCTTATAAAAGCTATATAATGGCTTTATATCCATAAAATTATTTACGGAGGGACACAAAAATGGAGCTTTGCAAATCTATCCCGGCAAACGCTGTCTATGCCGCCGATTCGCTCGGTATCTGTCTGCCGCGTCTGAATGTGCTGGATGCGTATTGTCAGCATGCGGTTAAAGAGCTCAGGCACGCATTTGTCGGCTTGCGCATACTACGGCGCGGGCAGTTGATATTCAGCGGTGAGTACGGCACGCAAACACCGAACGGCGCGCCGCTCCGCGCCGACGCGGTTTATCCGCTGGCGTCCCTGACGAAGCCTGTGCTGGCGACCTGCGCGGCAATTATGCAGGAGGACGGCATGCTTGACTTTTACGACCAGCTGAAAAAGCATCGCCCGGAATTCACAGGCGAGATGAAGGACGAGGTGATTCTGTGGCATCTGCTCTGCCACAGCTCCGGCATCGACGACAACGAGCAGGATAAGTATTTTAACGAGCTGCTTGGCGACGTGAAGGACGGCGACTGGCTCGCAGCCCTCTGCAATGCGCGCGCCAAGCTGGGTCTGCCGGAAGTAGCGGTCAGCGAGGCGGCGGCAGAGGAAGCAAATGACTTGGCCATGCTGCGCGCGCCGCTTGCCTCCAGGCCCGGCACAAAATTCAGCTACTCCAGCTACGGCTATGAGCTGATTAAGTCGATCATTGAAGAAATCACCGGCGAAACGCTGGAGCAGTACGCCCGGCGCAAAATTTTCGACCTGCTGGGCATGACCGATACGCACTGGTTCCTGCCTGTTGAAAAGCGCGATCGTTTTGTTCTCCGCGACGAATCGCTCAAGGGCGGGGGCGGAATGAATACTGAGCGCACGATGACCAACACGAGCGCGTCTGGCGGGCTGAAATCCACGCTGGACGACATGGCAAAATTCGGTCAGATGTGGCTGCAAAACGGCACACTGAACGGCCAGCGCATCATATCTCCCCCGACCGTGAAGATGATGACGAATAACCATAATGCCAAGGTGCCGCCGTCCGACTGGTTTGGGCGTGTGTTCGGCGCGAACTGGGGCCTCGGCTGGGACTTGAAGGGCGACAAAACAGACGACCACGGCTTCCTGCGCAGTCCCCGGAGCTATAACCACGGCGGTTACGGCGGCGCGTGCCTGCTCATGGACCCGGACTATGACCTTGTCGTCTCCGCCTACTTCTGCGAAGTTCTGCAAACCTCGCAGAACGACGACTTCGGCCCCGTATTCAACATACTTTATTCATCCTTTGATTAACAGGAGGTAAATCATAATGCAATCAGTCAAGATAACACAAAAACAATCTACGGCGCTTGGCGTGAACACGGAGCGGTTGGAGTGGCTCGACGCGTACCTGCAGCGTATGATCGATGAGGAGAAACACCCCTTTGAAGCGCTCCGCGTGTGGCGCAGGGGGTCGCTCGTGTTCAGCGGCGATTACGGCTTGCAGCAGCCGGGCGGCGAGCCTTTGCACAGCGACGCAATCTTCGGGCTGAGTTCAGTGACAAAGTCATTTGTTGCGGCCTGTGCGGGCATCCTGCAGGAG
>DBTM01000073.1 GCA_002307055.1 Clostridiales bacterium UBA1316 | reverse complement strand
TTCTTTAAGAGTTGCTTGACCAGCTCCGGCCCGCCTTCGCCGATGGCGAGGGTGCCGAGCGCGCCGTAGCGCGTGTGGCTGTCCGAACCCAATATCATTTTTCCGCAACCTGCGAGCTCTTCGCGCGCGTAGCTATGGATGACGCTAAGGTTGGCGGGCACATAGATGCCGCCATATTTTTTCGCGGCGGAAAGGCCGAAAACGTGATCGTCCTCGTTGATGGTTCCGCCGACGGCGCAGAGGCTGTTGTGGCAGTTCGTCATGGCGTACGGAATCGGAAAGCGCGTCATACCGGAAGCGCGCGCCGTCTGGATTATGCCGACATAGGTAATATCATGCGAGACAAGCGCATCAAATTTGATGCGCATTTTCATCGGGTCGGCGCTTTTATCGTGGCGCCGCAATATCTGATAAGCCATCGTCTTTTCTCTGGCCGCGTCCGGTACCGCACCCTTGGCTTCAGTTGCCGCGGCAGGCTTACCGGATACGAGATAGACGCCGTTTTTATGCAGTTCGGTCATTGACATGATATGGTCTCCTTAACTGATTATCTTTTATTTCAGATTGTTTGTATAAAACATGACCGCCGACAGAGCGGCGATCGGTGCCGTTTCGCAGCGCAATATGCGCGGGCCGAGTGATACCGAACGCATGCCGTTTTCGATGGCGAAGGCTGCTTCCTCGGGTTCAAAACCGCCCTCAGGGCCTGTCATGATCGATATTGTTTTAGGGCAGCCGCTTGCCTCAAGTGCTTCTTTAATGCTTAGATTTTTTTCACTCTCATATAGAAAAAGCGGGAGCTCGGCTTTCGCTGCTTTGTGTACGGCGTGCTGAAACGACGGGGTAACGGAAACCTGCGGGATTCGTCCGCGTCCAGACTGCTTAGCGGCTTCTTCCGCTATTTTCTGCAGCCTGCCCGTTTTAGTGAGAACAGAAAGGCCTTCCGGCTTGGAAACACAACGATCCGACGGAAATACCACAATTTCCGACGCACCGAGCTCGATGGATTTCTGGACGACCGTCTCGAGCTTGTCTCCTTTGGCAAAGGCTGTAAAGACAGCGCATTCAACCGAAGGTTCTCCGCGTGACGGCGTGATTTCCACAACCTCCGCCTGCGCCCCTTCATCCGTCAGCTTTGTGAGCTTGCAGGTATAGTCCTGCCCGGCTCCGTCACACACGGTAAAGCGCTCCCCGTGCCGGATGCGCAGCGCGCGGAGATGCTCAAGCTCTTTGGCGTTCAGATAAGCGATACCGCCGAATATGTTTGACGCTGCGACAAAAAATCTCGGCACATTAACCACACATTCCCTGCAAAACAGCAGAAAAAAATGAATAGAGACTTACACTACATATTAACAGATTGACTGCACTCTGGCAATATCGATTGCATAGTATAAATCAGTCCATGGTGCTCCTATTATTTGGAGAATCATACAAAATATTTTTTTACAGCATCCGAAAGGGCTGGTGATATTTATGGATAACAATGATTACAGCTTCGACAGAGCCAAATTCGACGCCGTCTGGCAGCGCGTCATGCCGGGGACCGTTGATGACAATATAAAACCAAACACGATGACGCAGAAAGCTGAAACCCATGATACCGAGCAGCTTTGCGATTTTATGGATGACGAGGCAAACGACGCCCAAATTTACTGCTTACTCGCTTCAAAATGCTCCGGCTGTACCCGGCAGATGCTTTCCAGGATTTCTGCCGATGAGAGAAGCCATCTTAAAAAACTGCGCGCAAAATACTTCATTCTCACAGGTGAAACGTATACGCCTCCGAATGCCTGCCCGCTTATCTATTCTGTACCGGACACGCTTCGCAAAAAGTATTCCGGTGAAAAAGAGGGTTCAGCCGCTTATCGAGCTGCCGCCGAAAAAAACTCGCATAAGGAACTCGCAGATACATATCTGGCCTTATCCGAAGACGAGGCGCGGCATTCAAGAATGATCGGCTGTATTATTGAGAATATGATGTAAGCTGATACCAGGAAATCGCGTTTCCTTTGCAGGGGCAGACATTGTGTCGGGACACCATAACGCAAAAAACTTTCTTCCTCTCCGTAAGGTTTTTACAATATAGGACCCGATCTTTTCCCGAACGACGATATGGTCACTTTTAAAACAAAGGCGCGGGGCTGTTGCTTCAGCTGAATTAACGCACGCCGGTATGTTCGCGCAGGCAGCATGGACGATTGCACGGGATATCGGCAGAATATAACGTTATTTTTAGAGAGATATTTATGCGAAATCCAGCTCTTTTCATTAATAAAATAACGAAACCAGTACTGACGAGTTCCCAAATTTTCGAAAGACCGTTTTGTTTTGTTGCTTCTTCTAATATTTACTTTTTTTGTGACGATAAAGTATATGTATATAAATTAGGAGGAATGCTGTGTGTACAAAAGCTGGAGTATCGCAAGCAAGATATTAGTACCTTACTGTATAGGGCTTGCGATTTCGTTTTCTGTTCTGTACTGGATAATCATTAAATACGGATTGTCGGGCGCGTCAAACGCGAAGCAAATCATACTGGGTACTGTAGCTGTAATTTTCATTATAATAATGCTTGGTACGTGGAATATATCCCGTGTGCTCGTAAAACCAATTAGCAGGCTTTCCTCCTATGCTCAAAAAATGGCTTTAGGCGATATGCAATTTGAGATGGAAATCGACAACTCACGTGAAATGAGGCAGCTTGCGACATCGTTTCAGGCGGTTCAAAGGTCCATTAACGAAATGTTCTCCGAGGTAACTATGTTTGAAAACAGCATATCGACCGGTGACCTGACGTCACGCGCCGATGTCGGCAAATACCAAGGTGATTTCCGCGAGATTGCGCGCGGACTCAACAGCATCATGGATTCAACGAGCAGTCTTGTTAAAAGTGTTAGAGATACCTCGGAGCTTGTATCTTCAGCATCGGCCGAAATCAGCAGCGGCGCCCAGATACTCGCCAAGGGTGCAACCGAGCAAGCCGCATCGATACAGGAGATATCCGCGACTGTCGACAGTATGACCAGTTTTATGAAAAATACATCCAACAACGCAATAAAAGCCGAAAAGCTCAGTGAAGATGTTCATAGCGAAGCTGAAGCCGGCAGTCAAAACATGAACAGGCTTTTAACTGCGCTTAACGAAATTAACATTTCATCGTCGAATATATCAAAAATCATTAAAAATATCGAAGATATCGCATTTCAGACAAACATTCTCGCGTTAAACGCCGCTGTTGAGGCGGCGCGTGCGGGTGCCTCCGGCAAGGGGTTTGCCGTCGTGGCTGCTGAAGTAAAAAACCTTGCTTCTAAAAGCTCGGAAGCCGCAAAACAGACAAACACTCTGCTTAATGACAGCATCGTGAAGGCGCGAGACGGCCTTAAAATCGGAGAAGCCATGCATACGACGCTGGGAAGCATCGTCACGAGCGTCGGCAATACGGTTCATGCCATTACAGAGATTGCTGCCGACGCAAAGAATCAAGCCGACACCGTCGAACAGATCAACATAGGGCTGACTCAAATATCAAGCATCGTTCAAAATACCACCGCCACCGCAGAGGAAAGCGCTTCAAACAGCGAGGAGATGGTTATGCAGGCGTCTGTCTTGCAGGACATGGTTTCACACTATCAATTTCTCGACGATGTAAAATCTATCAGCGCCGCAGCGCCAAACAAACTTTTACAAGCGCATAAAACCCATATCTGAGCAAATCGGTAACCGACCGCCTCTGAATATACCGGTTTCATCACACGTCACCGGTCTTTGGCTTAAAAAGCTGTTATGAATAAAAGCAGGGGTTCATCCCCTGCTTTTTCATGGTTATGTTTATAAATCCAAAATTTCATTCAGTATAATATTATTTATCAGTCTTGACCTCCAGGACATCCAGTAAAA
This sequence comes from Clostridiales bacterium UBA1316, assembly GCA_002307055.1. GTDB lineage: Bacteria > Bacillota > Clostridia > Oscillospirales > Oscillospiraceae > Sporobacter. The sequence goes on along the minus strand of DBTM01000073.1, from coordinate 44,085 downwards.
ATATCGTTACCGGGATACCGACGATCAGACCCCATGTACCGAATATATGTTCGGACATAATGAGGACGATAAACGTAATGAAAACGGGCAGCTTTGTCTTTTGCGACATGAGCTTCGGATTTAAAACATATGCTTCTAGGGAATGCAGGATTAATATCATAATCAAAACATAAATGATATATGTGAAGCCCCCGATGGTATAAGCAATAATCGACAGCGGAACGATGGAAACGAAAACACCGACAACAGGCACTAAACCCAAAATAAATATCATGATAAATAATCCGATGGTATTCGGGAATCCCAAAATGGTCAGCATAATGAGGGAGAGAATAGAATTTATAAAAGAGATCAGGATTTGCGTTTGAATGACCTTGCCGAAAGAATTCGAAAACTTCTCTCCGAAATAATTCAGTTCTGTATACAGCCAACCCACCTTGCTGTCTTTAAAGCCTTCGTAGAAGCTGACGATTCTATCTTTTTCAAGCGAAAAAAACAAGCTCAGTATAATTGCCATAAGAATGTTGATACTTATAGACCCAACGCTGCCTGCGACTTTTAGCAGCACAGTACCGCTGCTTGCGATGTATTTCTGCAGATCGATCTGCTTAAAATAACTATAAATATAATCGACAAATACATTATTGGTTTTTGTTGTAAAATCATAAGTCATTAAATAACGCGTTACAGATATTACAATTTCTCTAATTTGCCTGATAATATCAGGTACAAAGTTATAAATAAGCAGAATGAGCAGCCCTGTAATCAACAGATAAATTAGAACAATAATAATTTTGCTGTTAATCTTTACGAACCGGCTGATGTGTTTGCTGATTAATTTCTGGGTTGAGTTAATGAGGTAGATTAATATAAATGTTAATAAAAAAAGTGTAATCTGGCCTTTAATCAGATACAGGCCTATTCCAATGACTATCAAGACAAGCAATCTTTTTATAAACGGTTTTTTCAGATAATTTATTAATATCTCCATTTGTCACCTTTTTTATTTTAATATGGCAGCCTAAAAGCATTATATCAAAATATCTTAATATTTCTATATTTTTTCAAAAATAATAAGCGCCGGGGGTCTTGAAAAATTGAGTCAATGGCGTACAATGCAGGTGTGTTGACCAATGCGGTTAAACCAATACGGTCAGGAAGTGGTCTTTTGAATAAAAAGTTCTTTGAGCTGCCGGAGGAAAAGCAGCTCCGCATCATAAACGCCGGTCTTGAAGTCTTCGCGCAGAGTGAATATAAAAAAGCGTCGACAGAGGACATTGCCGTAAAAGCGGGCATTTCAAAAGGGCTGTTATTCTATTATTTTCACGATAAAAAAACACTGTATCTGTTCCTTTATGATTACAGCGAAAAACTCATGACTCAAAGTGTCATGGACGATCATTTTTCAGAAATTACGGACGTTTTCGAGCTGCTTGAGTACGCTGCTGGGCGCAAATACGCCGTACTTGAAAAAAGTCCGCATGTGATGGATTTTATCACGCGCGCTTTTTACTCGGAGAAAGAAGCCGTATCCGGTGATCTGAACAAGCGGTTGGAAAAAACAACGGCGGAAATTTACGGCTCCTGTTTTACTAAAATGGATTCTTCAAAATTCAAGCCGGAGGTCGACGCGTTTGAGATTCTGCAGATGCTGACTTGGACAGCGGACGGATACCTTCATGAAAAACAGCGCCTCGGCAAGCATATTGATTTAGATGATCTTATGGAAAAATACAAGGTCTGGTCGGCGCTTTATAAAAAAATTGCGTACAAGGAGGAATATTAAAGATGAGTGCGGTTATTGAGACAAAAAACCTGACGAAGTATTACGGAAAAGCACGGGGAATCATTGACGTTAATCTCACAGTAGACGAGGGCGAAATTTTTGGTTTCATCGGCCCGAACGGCGCGGGAAAATCGACGACAATCCGCACACTCCTGTCCCTCATATATAAAACAAGCGGTGAAGCTACAATGTTCGGGCTTGACTGCGAGAAGGATAAAGTTAAAATCCTCGAAGATGTCGGCTATCTGCCGAGCGAGGTTTTTTATTATGACAATATGCGGGCTATCGACCTCTTTAAATATTCAGCCAGTTTTTATAAAAAAGACTGTTCCAAAAAAATTGAAGAGCTGGCATCTCTTCTCCAACTCGACCTGCATAAAAAAATTGAAGACATGAGCCTCGGCAACAAGAAAAAAGTCGGCATTATCCAGGGACTCCTCCACTCGCCGCGCCTCATTATCCTCGACGAGCCGACGAGCGGCCTCGATCCGCTTATGCAGAAAACTTTTTTTGACCTTATCAAAAAAGAGAATGAGCGCGGTGCCGCCGTCCTGTTCTCCTCGCACATTTTAAGTGAGGTTCAGCGAATTTGCGACCGTGTTGCCATTATTAAAGACGGCAGAATCGTCAATACGCAGAAAATCAGCGAGCTGCAGTCGAGCGCTTACAAGAATGTCAGTTTCACGGCAAAAGAGGCTTCCAATCTGAAAGATTTCAATGTCAGCGGCGCGCTGAACATTGAAGTTTCAGGCTGCAGTGTCAGCTTTATTTTTAAGGGTGACGTCAATACGCTGCTGGCTGAAATCGGCCGATTTCAGCTGGTCAATATCGATATTACCGAGCCGACGCTTGAGGAAATTTTCATGCACTATTATTCGGAATAGGCGGAAGGAGATCAATTTGAACATCTTTTTGTATGAAGTGAAATCTCAAATCCGCACCTCTGTTATCTGGGCGGCAAGCATCTTCTTCATCTTTGTGATTTTCATGAGCAGCATGTTTAATATTTTTATGCAGAGTCAGGACGCTGTCATCAAAGCTTACAGCGGCTTACCCCCCGCTTTTTCCGCCGCGTTCGGCATCGTCATTTCCCAGCTGTTTACTTATAGCGGCTTCTACCAGTTCCTTAATACCTATATAGCGATAATCGGCGCAATCATGGCGTCTTCCATCTCGATTGCTGCCTTTTCCAGAGAGAAAAGATCCAAATGCATCGATTTTCTTCTGGCAAAGCCGGTGAGCCGCGGCAGGATTTTTACTGCCAAGCTGTTCTCGAGCCTTTCGCTGCTTTTAGTGACCAACATCCTGTTTATTATTATATCCGTTATCGTGTATAACAAAAACGCCCAGGACCCCGCACAGACCGGCAGATTGATTTGGGCATCATGCTCCTTATTTTTAACGCAGCTTGTTTTTATGTCAATCGGAACACTTTATGCTGTATTCGCTAAAAAAATCCGTTCTGTTTCCGGAGTTGCCACAGCGTTTGGCTTCGCGGGCTTTATCATATCAGCGCTTGTTTCTATGCTGCAGGAAGATGTGATCCGTTTTATCGCGCCTTTGGACTATTTCAAACCTATGTCGGTTTTCGCAACAGGTGGATATGAAGCCGAATATGCCATTACAGCAGCCCTTGTTATCCTTGTCAGCTTCGTACTGTCATATTGGAAGTTCTGCAAAACCGATACTCCTGCCGTTTAAGGAGGCTTCTTTACATGAATATATTAAAACGAGAATTAAAATTCGGCTTTAAGACATTTATCTGCTGGATGATTGGTCTTTTCGTGCTTGTTTTTATCGGCATCATTAAATATCAGGGCATAAGTACGGGCGGCGCTGATGTGAACGACATGCTTGCGGCGTTTCCCCGTGTTGTACTGGCTGTCATGGGCATCGTCGGCGTCGATATCAACACGCTGGGCGGCTATACGGCAATCCTCACCTACTACGTTCTCATCTGCGCTGTCATCTACGCGGTCCATCTCGGTTCAGCAGCCGTTTCCCGTGAATCCGTCGACAAAACCTACGAGTTCGCTTTCACAAAACCCTGTTCACGCTCGCACATTCTGGCGATTAAGCTTGCCGCTGCGTGGGTTTATCTGATTTTATTCTGCATTTTCAATATCCTGTTTTCTGTCATGGCAGTCGCTTATTTAAAAACCGCCGAAAACGTAACGATGCAAATTGCGCTCTTTACAGTCTCTGTATTTTTGATCGGCTCGTTATTTATCGCGCTTTCTGCCTTCCTCGCCGCTGCGTCAAAGCAGGCGGAAAAGGGCTCTCTCTACGGTAATCTGGCTTTTCTTTACGCATTTATTTTAGGGATCGTCTGCGACATGCTCGAAAACGCCGGCCTAATCAAGCTGATTTCACCGTTTAAGTATTTCAGCGCGGCTGACCTTATCAGCAATAAGCTCGACCCTGTCTATACCTGTCTGTCGATTCTGCTCGCTATTGTATTCCTTTACGGTGCTTTCGCAAAGTTTAATAAGAAAGATTTAACATGAGCCTGTTAGGAGACTGCATTTTACTTATTTATAGCTTTTTGCGGTTTTTTCAATTGCCGATATAATTTCACCGATTGTGCCAATAATAATAAGCACGATGATGACGGTGATTCCTGTTTTTATGTAGCCTGACATGATCGTACCTGTCACATGCAGTTTATCCGCAAATCGTGTGATAAACGCGTCTGTAAGCACATTCTGCTGTGTGATAAATGTCACACCTATAACGGCACTGAAAATGCTGTAAAGCGATTGTGAAGCGGCGATGCCGACAGACCATCTGCCATAAATCAGCTTCAGCGACGCAATAAAAAGCGTGAACACGATCATAAATATGAAGAGCGGCAGATAATGTAAAACAATCTGTTCATTAAAGAGCGGCGCGGCAGGCATACCGGTCTCGTACCATGCGATAAACTGGGGATGGCGGATCGTACCGACAAGAAACAGAGCAGAAAACAGCGTGGCGAATATAGCGTTGGCAATCGAATCACCGCGTTTAATAATCATACTGGAATTTTTCGGTATGTCCGGCAGATTTTTTGGCGACCAAGTCGGCATGCCTTTTTTACGGCTGACATACTCAACGGCAGAAAATATAACTGTCACCCAGAAAAAAGCTTGAACAATTCCAGTCCAGGCGCCGGAAACGAAGTCGGTAATGATGGCTGCAATGGTTGCGGCGACGTTATCGGCAGAAACACCGCCTGTGTCGCTGAAAATAAATTTAAAGATTGCCAGTGCAGCCAGGAGCGCGCCGAGGATAACGGCGACAATTTTAAGAACCATCAGATAATCGTCAAAAACCTCCGGCGATATCAGATAACGCGGGCGCGGATTATATTGTACGGCAAGCTTAGCCGGGCTTCCAAGCTCGGTAATTACTTGCTCTATTTCCGTTTCACTCGGGCTTTCCGAAAGCATATCCTCAATGTTGGAGCGCAGCTCCCGCTCAACATCCGCGCGTATGTTTTCCGGCAGTCTCCTTGACACATCGTATAAATATCGGTCTATCATGTTTTTCATATGATGTCCTCCCTTAATAAGCGGTTAATTCCATCGCAGGTGCTCATCCATTCATGCTTCAGAGCTTCATAAATTTCTTTACCCGCTTGGCTCAGAACATAGTACTTACGCGGCCGCGCAGAAGAGGTGTCCCAATTGTTTTCTAAGAGTCCCTGCGACTCAAGCCTCCTCATCAGGGGGTAAAGTGTATTGGCTTCTATCTGTATTCCCTTTTCTTCCAAACACTGAAGCAGAGAATATCCGTATTGCGGCATATGCATCTGGCTTAAGACGGCAAGTGTCAAGGTGCCTCTCCTGAGTTCTGTAATCATGCTGCTTAGCAGATTATTTTCGATCACATTATCATCTCCTGTTTGCATTATACTGTGCACGACACTATATAGTCAATAAAATTTATTGTATTATTTTCATTATATTCCGAAAAAATTATAGACATATCGTTGTATTTTTTGACAATAATGCCGATAAATATAGAAAAGATTATTATAAGCGGTGATATGATGTGTGATATTGGGCAGGTGCTCCATTCGATGATCTGCTATTACGCCGGTGATGCCAGGCGAATCAACCATTTCCTCAAGGTTTACGGTTTCGCAAAATCCATTGGGGAAAATGAGGGGCTTACCGCTCCTGAGCAGAGTATTCTTGAAATCGCTGCGGTTACGCATGATATCGGCATTAAAAACAGTGAAATCAAGTATAACAGCTCCGCGGGCAGCTATCAGGAAATAGAAGGCCCTCCCGAGGCGCGAATAATGCTTGAGGCGCTTGGTTTTAACGCGCCGCTGATTGACCGTGTTTGCTGGCTAATTGCCCACCATCACACCTACGGCAACATGACCGAGCGCGATCATATCATCCTCGTCGAAGCCGACTTTATCGTCAACGCCTACGAAGACAGCATGTCCTCTGCCGCTATTCAAAGTATGCAAAAAAATGTCTTCCGCACGGTTACAGGTAAGAAGTATCTTGAACTTCTTTATGCGCAAAGATAGCATTGTAATATATTGATTATCTTATTTTATTGAATGTACATTAAAAATTCGCCATTGAATTATTTAACGCAGGAGATGACGCATAATGAATTGGCAAGGAGAAAACAACGGCAGTATAGCGGCTCCAGAAGGTCCGGCTCCGGTTATAGATGCAGTTATTAAGGTCACCATTAAGGACAGCGGTTTATCTTGCTGTGTGCGTATCACTCCACCGTCAAACGGCGGTGCAGATGTCACGATGGATGCCCTCATGAAGGCGCTCGTCAATGATAACGGTATTAAGAATGTCGACCTGGTAAAGCTGAAATCTCTTGCAGCGGCTCCCATATATAATGACGATGTTGTCGTCGCCGTCGGCACATCGCCCAAGAACGGCGAGGACGGAACAGTCTCATTCAAGGTACGGACAGAAAACATCGGCAGACCAAAGGAATTTGAGAATGGCAAGGTCGATTATTACGACCTCGGCCTCATAGAAAACGTCAAAATTGGTCAGGTTCTGTGTGTCATCACCCCACCGACGGAAGGCACTCCGGGCTGTTCCGTAAAAGGCGAAACGATTAAGTCAAAGCCGGGTAAAGCTGCAGCCTTTACTCTGGGCGCAAACACAGCGCTGAGCGCTGACGGCACTCAGATCACCTCGAAAATAGACGGGCAGTTTGAATATGACGGCAAAAAAGTCATTGTCAATGAAACATACACATTAAATCAGGATGTCGACACATCGACCGGTAATATTATAGTCGCAGGTAATCTTGTCGTCCGTGGTATGGTGACGAGCGGTTTTAAAATTGAAGCGGGCGGATTTATTAATGTCGTCGGTGTCGTTGATTCGGCGACGGTCACAGCCAATAAGGATTTAAACCTCCAGGGCGGAGCGATTGGCAGCACAATCAGCTGCGGCGGAAATTTAAAAAGCAGATTCATCGAAAATTGTGAGGTTTTTGTCAGAGGCGAAATGCGGGCGGAATATATTCTGAACTGCAATGTCCGCTGTAAAAAGAACCTCAAGACGGAAGGCGCAATTTCAAAAATAATCGGCGGCAGCTGTATCGTCTTGCAAAATGTGGAATCTCGTACAATTGGCTCGGCATCGGGAATCAAGACGAAATTGGAGATCGGCAACGACCCTGAAATCGTCGATCGCCAGCGCATTCTCGCAGAACAGATTCCGGAGCTTGAAAAACAGATGAAAAGCCTTGAGCCGCTCCTGAAGCTCCTTCACCAGCTGGAGGCGGCAAATCGGCTTGACGAGGAAAAACGCGAGACACTCGAGAAAGCGACCTTCAGCTATAATTCGCAGGCTGAGATGCTTGAAAATATAAAAAATGAATTAGCCGAGATCAGCAGTACAATCTTTGAAAAAAATTACGGAAAAGTGATCTGCACCGGTATCATGTATCCCGGTACGACAGTGACCATAGGCTCGGCAAACTACACGGTAACGCAAAATTTAATGAACGCTTCCCTCTTCTACCACGAAGGCTACGTGGCGCTCGGTTCGGCAAGATAACAAAAATAAATTGGGGATGCCTCTTGGTAGAAGCTTCCCCATAATTTATATCAATTGCCTCAGTACGTGTTTTTTAGCCTAAAATCTTTTTCAAATCCTCATCGGGTGTTGAGATGGGCGAAATATTGAAGTTTTCGACAAGGAAATTCAACACATTGTGTGAGACAAATGCCGGGAGCGTCGGCCCGAGGTAGATGTTCTTTATTCCGAGTGCGAGCAAAGTTAATAGAATACAGACAGCCTTTTGCTCATACCATGAGAGTACCATCGTCAGAGGCAGCTCGTTGACGGTGCATCCGAATGCTTCGCTGAGAGCGACTGCGACGCGAATTGCGCTGTAAGCGTCATTGCACTGCCCCATGTCCATGATACGCGGGAAGCCGCCGATTGTGCCAAGGTCCAAATCATTAAAGCGGTATTTCCCGCAGGCGAGTGTCAGGATGATGGTATCCTTCGGCGTTTTCTGTACAAATTCGGTGTAATAATTGCGGCCCGGCTTCGCACCGTCGCAGCCGCCAACCAGGAAGAAGTGCTTAATTGCACCAGCCTTCACGGCGTCAACTACTGTTCCGGCGACGGAGAGTACAGTGCCGTGACCGAAGCCGGTTGTGACGGATGTACCGCCATTGATACCGGTCATGATCTTGTCTTCTTTATAGCCGCCGAGTTCCAGTGCTTTTTCGATGATGGGCGTAAAGTCTTTGTCCTCATCAATGTGCACAAGTCCCGGATAGGCAACCAGTTCGGTTGTGAATATGCGGTCACGATAGCTGTCTTTCGGGGGCATTAGACAGTTGGTGGTAAATAGGACCGCTCCGGGGATGTCGGCAAACTCCTTCTGCTGGTTCTGCCAGGCTGTGCCGAAATTGCCTTTGAGCTGAGGATACGCTTTCAGCTTTGGGTACGCCTGAGCAGGCAGCATTTCGCCGTGCGTGTAGATGTTGATGCCTCTCCCTTTTGTCTGCTCGAGAAGCTGCTGCAGATCATATAAGTCATGACCTGTGATGACGATAAACGGGCCTTTTTCAATCGTCAGCGGTACGGTCGTCGGAACGGGTGTGCCGTAGGTTTCGGTATTAGCGCGGTCGAGCATTTCCATGCATTTAAGGTTGATATTGCCCACTTCCATAACGACCGGGAGCAGGTCTGTCATCGTCGCGTCTGTCCTGCTGACCGTCCGAAGACCTTTAAAGAACATCGCATCGACCTCATCATTTGTATAACCGAGCACGTACGCGTGGTAAGCATAAGCAGCGACACCGCGCAGCCCGAGCAATATGAGGGATTTGAGCGAACGGATGTCCTCCTCGGCGCTCCAGAGCTTTAAAGGTCCCGGCTCATCACTGCACTCTAAGCCGACTTTTACTCCGGCGGCTTCTGTCTGCGCTTTCACCATACCAATCAGCGTACTCAGCTGCTGGCTGTCAAAGCTGACATTGGTAATGGTTGCGAATAAGCCTTCGATCATGATTTTGACTGCCGCCTTTGTCGGGGTTCTCCCCTCAAAAGCGCAAGCCAGCGCAATCAATTCTTTAGTCAAGCCGTCTTGTATATTTGCCACGTCCTCTGTTTTCCCGCAGACACCCGCTTTGCCGGTGCAGGCTTTACCGCCTGCTGTCTGCTCGCACTGGTAACAAAACATGCTCATTTTGATATCCTCCTATTATTTTATATAATTTTTAATAAAGCTTAATCCTCTAGGATTGTTCCTTCTGTTGATATGACAACAACCTTCCATGGGATAAATTTACCGCTGTTCTGCATTGCCCTTTTTACAGCGTTTTCGATCCCGCCGCAGCATGGAACTTCCATTCGCGCAACAGTGACACTCTTAATATTGTTTCTTTTAATGATCTCTGTGAGCTTCTCGGCGTAATCGCCCTCGTCTAATTTGGGGCAGCCGATGAGCGTGATATGATTTTTAATGAATTTTCTGTGGAAATCGCCATAAGCGAAAGCCGTACAATCGGCGGCAACAAGCAGATTGGTATTTTCAAAATACGGCGCACTCAGAGGCGCCAGCTTTATTTGAACAGGCCACTGTGTCAGCTCGCTCTCAATTGTCTCATGGTGCGCCGCCGCGCGGCTGTTTCTCTCAATTTTTTTTGCGTTGGTTCCCGGGCAGCCGCATGGGAGCGGTTTTTCTTTATCAGCCTTTGACGCCATAACGGCGGCATGGTCATACGCCGGTGCTTCTCGCTCCTCAAAAGTAATCGCACCGGACGGGCACGCCGGAAGGCAGTCCCCCAAGCCGTCGCAATAATCTTCACGCGTGAGCGCGGCGGCACCGTCCACCATTTTAATCGCTCCCTCATGGCACGCCGCTGCGCATAGTCCGCAGCCGGAACATTTATCTCGATCAATTCTGATAATTTTTCTGAGCATTATCTGTACCTCCTTGATTTATTGTCCCCATCGTAATACAATGAGTGACGGCTGTATGTTGTATTTGCAACATACAGGAATATTTTTTTGAATGCGGAGCTGACTTCCTATAATGACAAAGTATCTGCCGGTCTTAAAAAGATGCCCGCTCTTTGCGGGCATTGAGGATCTCAATATTGAACAGATTCTCCCCTGCCTTTCAGCGACAGTCCGGCAGGCTGAAAAAAACTCGTTTATTTTTTCAGCTGACGACAGCATCACCGCCGTGGGTCTGATACTCAGCGGCAGCGTTCACATTATCAGCGAGGATTTTTGGGGCAGGAAAGATATCCTCTCTCAGCTGGGGCCGGGTGAGTTATTCGCGGAATCCTTTTCCTGCGCGCATGCCGACAAGCTCCCCATCAGTGTCGTCGCCGTAGAAAAGACCGAAATTATGCTCATCAACTGCCGTAAAATTATCAGGACATGCTCAACAGCCTGCATTTTTCATACGCAGCTTATTACCAACATGCTGCAGATTATCGCCAATAAAAACATCAATCTGATGCAGAAGATCGAGCAGATGTCCAAACGGACAACACGTGAAAAGCTACTGGCTTACCTTTCCGCCGAGGCTCAGAAAGCCGGGTGCAACGATTTTGAGGTTCCGTTTAACCGGCAGGAACTGGCAGACTACCTCGCCGTCGACCGCAGCGCCATGTCATCCGAACTCAGCAAAATGCGCGACGAGGGGCTCGTTGACTTTGACCGCAGCCATTTTGAACTTAAATAATGCGATTTTTTTTAATTTTATGTAAGTTACGCTCCAATTCCGACCAGTTGCGATATATTCTTGCTTTTTATGCAAAATTATGATATACAATTAATCTTGTGTGAACCGTTCGAATCATAAATGCTGGGAGGAATTTTTATGAAAAAGCGCGTACTGTCATTTCTACTGATCCTGATATTGGTGGTTTTAATCCTGCCGACGTACGCTTTTGCCGCGGGCAGTCTCTCCAACTTCGCAAAGGCAAAAACATATACCCTAGGGCAATTTACTGACGTATCCGACCAGTGGTTTGCTCCGAATGTTCAATCTGCTTACGAATATGGTTTAGTGGACGGCACATCGCCGAATACTTTTTCCCCCAGTAAAAATTTGACGATTGCCGAAGCCATTAAGCTTGCCGCTTGTCTGAACAGTATTTACAATACAGGCTCAGCGAGCTTTACTAAAGGCACCACCCCCTGGTATCAGCCATATGTGGATTACGCGCTGTCTAACGGCATTATAAAGGCGGCTTATCCGGATTACACGGCGTACGCGACCCGTTCGGATATGGCTGTTATTTTCGCGCATGCCCTGCCTGATGAAGCAATGACGCCTAAAAACACGATTGATGACAACGCCATCCCTGATGTGTCTATCGGCTATTCGTACGGCGTTGATGTCTATAAGCTCTACAGGGCAGGCGTTCTTGTCGGCAGTGACAAAGGTGTTTTTAGTCCGAACAGCAACATTACCCGGGATGCTGTCGCGGCAATTGTCTCCCGTATGGCCGACGAGAGCCTGAGGCTGTCGTTGACGCTGGCGTCAAAAGAACTATCAGCGACTGAAGTCGCCGCCAAATGCGCGCCTGCTGTTTTTCATGTAATGTTATTGAGCAAAACCGGGGACACGATTCGTGACGCCAGCGGCTTCTTTATTAACAGCAGCGGACTTGCGGTGACGAACTATCACGTGATAAAAAATATGACCTCCGCAAAGATTAAAATGACAGACGGTAAATCTTACGATATTACGGGCGTCTATGATTACAGCGAAGAAAATGACCTTGCCTTAATCCAAGTCAATGGTTCCAATTTCCCATACCTTGATCTGGCAGATTCGGCCTCGGTCGTCACCGGACAAAATATTTACGCTATCGGTTATCCTCTCGCCGTCGATCAGACTGTTACACCCGGTACGATCACTAATGCGTCACACATGGTAGACGGTATCAATTACATCATGATCAATGCGTCAATATCGAGCGGCAGCAGCGGCGGAGCACTGATCAATTCTGCCGGGAAAGTGCTCGGTGTGACGAGTGCTTCTTACTCAGCCGGACAAAATTTGAATCTCGCCGTACCGATCAACCTGCTCAAAGGTCTTTCAGAAACAAAAACCTTGGTCACTCTGCCATCATTGTTCGCGAAGACCTTTACATATTACCCCGGATACCCCACAATCCCCGATTTCGCTTCAGTTACCGGCAGTCTGCTTTATGATACATATAAACCGGAGACTGATATTCAAGCTTTTGTATATAAAGCCGACGGTCAAGAAGAGCAAACATATGACGCCGTAGATAAATATACGGCTGTACTGGATATTGAGGGCTATAAATACGTCGGCAGCGACAGCACTGAAGATTATTTGGTCTATGGCTATAAAGATGTCGCAGGCAGGTATGAAGTCGAAGTTGGCATCGTCTTCATAAAGGATGCTATGTACGTTATCGTCATGATTAAGGATCTGACGCAATAACTGTTATTTTCCAGCTCTTCAGAAAATGATTCAAAAACAGCAGCGCGGTATTGTCTAGCGAAACGAGACATACCACGCTGTTTCGTTGTAATGAGTACTTGGCTTATTGAAACACAATATCCGGCATATTGCCTTCGTGGACACCGAGACCTCAGTCATTTCGAGCTTAAGCAAGGCGGTTTTTGTTAATTTTGTGTAAGTTGCGCTCCATTTTCGACCAATTGCGATAATTTCTTGCTTTTCTTTCAAAATTATAATATACATTAATCTTGTGTATGCCGTTCAAATTCGTCAATACTGGGAGGTATTTTATGAAAAAGCGCGTACTGTCACTTCTTCTTATTGTTGTTTTAGCGCTCACGATCCTACCGTCTTACGCTTTTGCCGCAAGCAGTCTTTCCAACTTCACAAAGGCTAAGACGAATACTGCAGGACAATTTACTGATGTATCCGACCAGTGGTTTGCTCCGAATGTGCAGTCGGCATATGAATATGGTTTAGTGGATGGCACATCGCCGAATACTTTTTCTCCCAGTAAAAATTTAACGATTGCCGAAGCCATTAAGCTTGCCGCTTGTCTGAACAGTATTTACGATACAGGCTCAGCGAGCTTTACTAAAGGCACCACCCCTGGTATCAGCCATATGTGGATTACGCGCTGTCTAATGGCATAATAAAGGCAGCCTATGCGGATTACACAGCGTATGCGACCCGTTCGGATATGGCAGTTATTTTCGCGCATGCCCTGCCTGACGAAGCAATGACACCCAAAAACACGATTGAAGACAATGCCATCCCTGATGTGTCGATCAGTTATTCATACGGTGCTGATGTTTATAAGCTTTATAGAGCCGGCGTCCTTGTCGGCAGTGACAAGGGTGTTTTTAGTCCGAACAGCAATATTACGCGTGACGCTGTGGCGGCAATTGTCTCCCGTATGGCCGACGAGAGTCTGAGGCTGTCGCTGACGCTGGAAGCAAAAGAATTATCAGCAACTGAAATTGCCACCAAATGCGCACCGGCTGTTTTTCAAGTGCTGTTATTGAGTAAGACAGGCGACACGATTAGGTCAGGCAGCGGCTTTTTTATTAACAGCAGCGGACTTGCTGTGACAAACTATCATGTTATAGAAAACATGACTTCGGCAAAGATAAAAATGACAGACGGTAAGTTTTACAAGATTACGGGCGTATATGATTACAGCGAAAAAAACGATCTGGCTTTAATTCAGGTCGAGGGTTCCAATTTTCCCTACCTCGAATTGGGGGATTCGGCCTTGGCTGTCACGGGTGCGAATATTTATGCCATCGGCTATCCTCTCGCCATCGATCAGACTGTTACACCCGGTACGATTACGAACGCTTCGCACACGGAAGATGACATCAATTACATCATGATTAATGCGTCTATATCAAGCGGCAGCAGCGGCGGGGCGCTGCTCAATTCAGCCGGGAAAGTGCTTGGCGTGACGTGCGCTTATTATTCAGGCGGGCAAAACCTGAATCTCGCGGTGCCAATCAACCTGCTTAAAGATCTTTCGGAAACGAAAGCTTTAGTCACGCTGTCGACACTGTTCACGCGGACTTTTACTTATTATCCCGTTTATTCCACAATCCCCGATTTTGCTTCAGTTACCGGCAGTAATCCTTATAATCAGATGTATAGTTCAGAGTACAAAACTGAGTTCTATGTGTATACAGTAAATGACTCATCAAAAGACCTATATACTATCATAGATGACTACCTGACGCTGTTGGATGTCGAAGGGTATAAATATATGGGCCGTTCGGAAGTCGACGACTATTATTTCTACACATATGAAGACACCTCAGGCACATGGCAAGTCGCGGCTGGAGTTGCATATTTTAACGACACCGAGTACATTATGATCATGATTATGGATGCCACATCATAGCATCCGCCTAAAATCCTATCTGCATCAGCAAGGAACTAAAACGACGGCACGCCTGACAGGTGCGCCGTCGTTTATTGTTCTTTATTGACAGAGAGCACAAGTACCGAGACAGCGGCAGGTCAAGAAAACATAATTCCTGGCATATTGACTTCATGGACACCGAGACCGGGCATTTTGAGGTCACCCATCAGGCAGGCGGAATAGATGGCCTGCGTGCCGAAACGTTCACGGATGCTTTCTATGGCGTCCTCTACCTTTTCCCTCTTTTCCCGCCTTATGGGATCGTCGTATAAGATCAGCTGCACCGGCTGGGTTTTCGGGATCAGATTGATGGCCCGTACCGTCACGGAGCGGACGGGCGTGTGCCAATCGTAACGCGCGTCAAATAACCACCGCGCTTTTCGGGCAAGCTCCATCGGGCTCTGCGTCGGGACTTCAAACAGCGCCTGATACTGCGCGTACTGGAGGCCGTTGTCCCTGATGGTAATCTGCACGCCTCTGGCCGTAAAATCATTGGCCCGGAGCTTATGCCCAATATCCTGCGCAAGCTGGAGCATGACCTTCCAGACCTCTTCACTGTTTACAAGGTCTTCAAAACAGGTAATACCGTGTCCGATGGATTTGATCGGCACCTCAAAACCCTCATGCATGACGCGCGAATTGTCATTCCCAGAGGCATATGTCCACAGCCCCACGCCGTTTACTCCAAAGAGCTGCTTTAAAAAGTCCGGCGAGGCCGAGGCGATTTCTCCGATTGTGCGGATGCCGTACAGGGCCAGCTTCTTCACTGTTGCTCTGCCGACATAAATGAGCTCGGAGGCCGGAAGCGGCCAGATTTTTTCTTTGAAATTTGCTTCGCTGATGACGGTGACGGCATCCGGCTTTTTCATATCGCTGCCAAGCTTGGCGAATATTTTATTAAACGATACCCCGATGCTGACCGTCAGGCCGAGCTCCTCCTTAACCGTCTTTCGTATCTTTTCGGCAGTGGCGTAACCATCGCCGCACTTGTTTTCATAGCCGGTCAGGTCGAGCCAGCACTCGTCCATCCCAAATGGCTCCACCTTGTCTGTAAACCGTTGGTAAATCTCTCTCGTGAGCTTGGAATACTTTAAATACTGCCCAAAGGTCGGATGAATCACAATCAGCTCCGGGCAGAGCCGTTTTGCCTCCCAGTTGACCATTCCGGTTTTGATCCCCGCTTTTTTTGCCAGCTCGGATTTTGCCAGCACAATCCCGTGCCGGTCCTCCGTCGAGCCGCAGACGGCGACGGCTTTGCCGCGCAGCTTGGGGTCGAGCATGATCTCAACCGACGCATAGAAACTGTTAAGGTCACTGTGGAGTATCGTGCGTGCTTCCCCCATATAAACGCACCTCCAAAATATTATAACTTCCTGTTGACATATGAAGTTTCTCGGCTTATAATGATGTTAAACTTCGTTAACTTCGCTTTTAGTTTAGCTTATCATTTGGGATTTGTCAAGATAATATAGCGAAGTTTACGAAGTTGCTTGTGAAGTTATACCGGAGCGGAAGTACAATTAAAGAAATTTTTCCTGAGAGGAGCCTGAAGCGGCATGAAAACATTTTCAGACAAGGTACGGGAGGCGCGGCTTTTATGCAAGCTGACGCAGGAGGAACTGGGCGAACTCATCGGCGTATCGACGCGCGCTGTTCTTGCTTATGAGACACAAGGTGTACGCCCGCGGCTTAATGTCAAGACAAAGCTCGCCGAGGCGTTGCGCGTATCGGTGGACTATCTTGACCGGGATGATATTGACGACCCGACATATGGACTGGAAAAAGTCGATTATATTGAGGAGACACGCGAGCGTTTCGGTCAGCGCGCCGCTCGTGAGATGGATTTTCTGCTGGATCGAAACGCGGCGCTCTTTGCCGGTGGCAGTCTCAATCAGGAAGCGAAGGATGCTTTCTTTGAAGCCGTCACCAAAGCATATTGGGCTGCCAAGGAAGAATCACGAAAAACATACAGCCGGAAAAAGACAGGTAAAATATAAACAGGAGTCTCGGTTATGATATACGCAGTTGATTTTGACGGAACGCTGTGCACGAATGAATTCCCGGATATTGGCGCACCGCGCCATACCATCATAGATTTCATAAAGAAACGCCGGGCGGACGGAGACAAAATAATTCTATGGACGTGCCGCAGCGGGCAGGATCTCACAGGCGCTATTGCCTGGTGCGGTGAGCTTGGACTCGAATTTGACGCTGTTAACGACAATCTTGCCGAGAATATCGCTTGTTACAACAACAACAGCCGTAAGGTCAACGCCGATTTTTATATCGACGACAGGAATTTTCATTTTGATTTTACAGATGAAAATTTTCTCCGGCAAACAGGATAATGGGATGCAGTCCTAGCGTCCCGGCGCTTCCGGCAGCGGGCGATTCAAGAATCGCCCCTACAGGACAGCGGCTTTCAACTTTAACGTTTTTGCGTATTTTGAATAGAGGTGATCGGATGTCTATCGAATATATCAGCAGCGAGGTTAAGCGCATCAGAAAAAAATATGACGAGACGGAGCCGGTCCGCCTCTGCCGTGCGATGGGTGTCTTGCTTTTAAACGAGCCTATGGGTGATTCGCCTGAAGCCTGCAAAGGCTTTTACCTTCGCCATGCGCGGGAACAGGTCATCACAGTCAACAGCGACCTGTCCGAGGAAGTCCGGCGCATCATCCTCATGCATGAGATTGGGCACAGTGTCCTGCACAAGCATGTGTCCGGGACGAAAGCGTTTCATGACTTCAAGCTGTTTGACGAAACATCCGTCTACGAATATGAAGCCAACATTTTTGCCGCCGATTTCCTGATGGAAGACGATAAAGTGCTTGGTTTACTCAATGATGACATATCATTTTTCGGCGCGGCCGCTGAGCTCAATGTCCCTCCGGAGCTGCTGGACTTCAAGTTCCGCGTTCTCAAGCGCAAGGGTTATAAGGTCATTGACCCGCCGATTACGGCGCATGGCAACTTCCTTAAGAATTTCCATTAATATGGTGTTTTCATAAAATGAATGATGTCAAGGTCTATGTTAAGGTGACCGCCGCTTTCTCAAGCGACGGCAGACTGACGCCCCTTACCCTCACATGGGAAGACGGGCATGAATATATCATCGACCGCATACTGGATATCCGTCCGTCGGCCGCCATGAAAGCCGGAGGCCAAGGTGACCGGTATACGATACGCACCTGCGGCAAAGAAAGCTTTCTGTTTTTTGAACGCAGCCCGAAAATAACCGACCAAAATCTGGGACGTTGGTTTGTCGAGCGCCGGCAATAATTTCTAATGAATGGGAGGATTTTATATTATGAGGATAAATTCAGCTGTAGATATCCGGAATGAAGCGATGATTTTTTCGGCGATTACTTTTATGACCGTAGGCGCGTTGTATTTATCCGCGTCAATGGGCTTTTCACTGCAGATGGCTGCAATCGGTTGCGGTTCAGCCGTGCTTGCGTCAGCGCTTCTGTTATGGCTCCTGTTCGGTTCTTATTATGAACTGCGCGGTGAGCTGCTTTACTGCAAATGCGGCCCATTTACTGAGATAATCAAGTATGACGACATCGTCTTTATGCAGCTTTGCAAAAGCACTTCTTCCTCACTTGCTCTGTCGGCAAAAAGGATTGAGATCTGTTGGTATGACAACGGTTGCCTCACCGAGACGATGATCTCTCCGAAGAACCGTAAAATGTTTCTGACGCATTTAAAAGCGCAGTGCCGATATCTGGAGTATGCGGCGTAAATTCCGGAGGTGATGTCCATGTGCGGTCGTTTCTATATTCCCGAGCCTGACGATGATTCCGGTTTTCAGACAATTCTTGACTATGTGAATAAGACATATATAGATTCACCTATTCTTAGCGACATGAAGCGCGGCGAAATTTTCCCGACGAATATTGTACCTATTATCACGGACAGCGCACCTGTTCTGATGAAATGGGGCTTCCCCCGTTTTGACGGCAAAGGACAGGTCATTAACGCCCGCTTAGAGACAGCCGCCGAAAAACCAATGTTTAAAAATGCGTATGAGCTCCACCGCTGCCTTATTCCGGCTGGTTATTATTTCGAGTGGCGAAAAGACGGCACGGCAAAGTACAAATACGCCATAGGTCTTGATAAACCGATCTATATGGCAGGGCTATATAAATATGAGGCGGACCAACAGCTCCCGCTTTTTGTCATTCTCACCCGCCCGGCCGCTCCAAGTCTTTCATTTATTCACGACCGTATGCCGGTCATTGTACCAGAGCACATCCGCAAAAGATGGCTGACAGAGCGTGTTGATTCGCAAATTATACTGGAACAATCCGAAGTGAACTTGAAATACAGAGATGCTGTATAATACTCTGCCGGAGGTAACAACATGACAGGCAAACCGACCATTATCGCAGCGGCGCAGATATGCGCGAAGGATGAAAATATCGAATATAATCTGAGTACGCATTACGGCTTGATTCGTCTGGCGGTGGAGAACGGCGTGCAGCTGCTTGTCTTCCCTGAGATGTCGATTACCGGGTACGTCAGAGAAGCAGCCAGCCGTCTTGCTTTCACACAATACGACGCAAGGCTTAACGAATTAAGGAATTTAGCGGAAGCTTATCATATGATAATCATTGCTGGCGCACCTGTCAGGCTTGGTTCTGCTCTGCATGTCGGGAGCTTTGTTATATTCCCCGATCATTCTGTCTCGCTCTATACAAAGCAATACCTTTATGAAGGCGAAAGTGATTATTTTACACCAAGCAGCGTCAACAATCCCCTTCTCACGCTCGATCAGGAAAATATCTCACTGGCGATCTGTTATGACATGGAGAATATCCAGCACATCATGAAAGCGATCGGCGCGGGAAGCACAGTTTATTCAGCGAGTATCTTTTATTCCGATGATTCTATCGGTGCGGCACACGAATTGCTCAGCACATATGCCAGAGCATATTCAATCAATGTCTTAATGGCAAATTACACCGGTCATCTATGCCATATACCGGCAGGCGGCAGCAGTGCCTTTTGGTCGAGCAGCGGAGAACGTCTCGCCTGTTTGGAAGCGAGCAAAACCGGGCTCGTTATTGGATTAAAAGAAAACGGTAACTGGACGGGAGAAACTGTCTATGAAGATAATTACAATTTATTCCTTTTGCTCTAAATACTATGCGAGATTATTTTCTTAAGACGCACACTGGAATATCGATGACATCCTTCTTCCGAAAAGATCGGTATAAATCAGAATGAATCCTTTGTTATTTGTAAAAACAAAGGATTCATTTTATCTTTTTGTATTGCGTCGTCTGTTTATATCAGTTGCCGGATGTTGGGCTGCTATCCGGCGAAATGCTGTCTGGTTGACTGCTGGGCATAGGACTGTCGTCAGCAGGGCTTGAAGACGGGCTGCTATCCGTGCTGCTGTCAGGGCTGCTGTCGAGCGATGGACTACTGTCTGACGAACTGCCGGGTGTACTGTCTGATGTGTTCGTTGGTGTTGGGCTGCCCTCCGGCGTTGCGGTTGGTGTTGGGCTGTGGGTCGAGCTGCTGTCAGTAGGTTTGGCTGACACCGTGCTTGCGGAAGATTTGCTGCCCTTAATACCGGTGGGGGTACCCGGCTTGCCGCTGCTGCTGCTCGGCGCGACAACCGCACCGTCGGCATACGTCACGATGAAAGCGTCCGGCACCGCTCTGCCGTAATGCGTACTGTCCGCGGGGTCTGTGATTTCCTTGCCTCTGTATACCATAATGGTACTGCTGCCGCCGTCTAAGTTTGCCGCCTGAACAGCGCCGTATTTCGTTAAGATATCGGCGCAATCCGTGACAAAGCACCCGAGGCTGTAACCGACTTTTCTGCCGTCTACGGTCATCAGCAGGACAGTGCCGTCCGACGTTTGCCCGATTGCCGTCCGCGGCTGGATGCCGAATCCCATGGAACCCTTTGTCAGGTTCTTATCCTCGATAACATTGTCTCCGTTGACAATCAGTGCCGGGCCGAACTCCACCGCATCCCGGTAGGTTATATCCGCTGCTGACGCGCCGATGTAGAGCCTGTTGTCCAGCCCAAAGCCAATGTTTAAAAAGGTACCTTTAACCGAGCTGTTGTACTTTTTGCCGTTGGAAACGAGCAAGCCGACAACTTTCCCGCCGTTGCCTGTCGCCTGATAATCGGCGAATCCGCTGGCGTTAATGGCGAGCACCGCTTCGTTTGCGTCCGCAATCTGCGCAACGGTCTGGCCGCTGGAACCGATTGTTGCGGACACGCCGACTTTAACGCGCGTCGGATCTTTGACGATAGCCAGCTTGCCGACGAATCCGCTGCCGGTAATTTTGATAATAAGTATACCGTTTTCGACATCGACTGCCACGACCTGGTCACCATTGATGGTCTTTATTGTCGTGCCGGTGTCGCTGAGCCCGGTTTTATTAATGAGCAGATGCTGATATCCGTTCTTGAGTACATCCGGGTTTTTTTTAATATAATCCGTAAAAGACTTCCGATCGACTTCTTTAAATTCTTTCAAAAAAGCCGCTTCGGTGTTTATATTCGAAAATGAATACCCGGAAGACGCCTGTTTGCCCCAAGTGCTGAGCAGACCCTGCTGCTTATTGAAAATATCCTGCTGCTCGTCCATGACGTTGTTGATGACAGACTCCGGGATAAAAAATGTTGCCAACCATTTATGGTTTAAGGTATCCATTGCCGTTTCTATGTAGATATCACGCCACTTTTTAATAAATGGTATATCTGTAAAAACAGCCACACTGTATAAGCAGACTAAAAAGATGAGGATACTTGCCGCTATGGTGATTCTCTTTTTCGCTTTCGGCTTCTTTTTTTGCGGATGGTCATTTTGTGCTTCGGCTTTTTTCCTGCTCTTACTGCTGAATAATACCGTCTTTCTTGCTGCCATTGATTCATTTCCCTGCTCATGTGAGATTTTTTATAAATAGCCGAACACAATAATACATTATTTTGCCGCAAGAAAAAAGTATTTTTTTTATTTGCCTTATATTACTATCCGCTTTTTATTTTTGGCTCTGCAGCCATGTCGGGACATCGTAAAGCAACTGCCTGTCTGCCGAGTCGCCGTAGGCAGGGATGATGCCAAGCCGCCAAAACGAAATGCCTGTGATACCAAACATGCGCGCCAGATCCATTTTAGCCTCAACGCTGCGCGTATCCTCATACCAGATGATATTATCCGTATCGTCGATGCTGTTGTGGTACGTTATGTAAGGATTCTGAAATTTAACCGAATAATTTATGACAGAGGACGGGTCCAGCATTCTATTGTAGATCGACAAGGGTTCCGGCAGCAGCGCGTCGGTATTAAGTACCTTACCGTCCCTGAGCTTCCACTGAACGCTGCCGAAGCTGATTGCCAGTGCTATTTTGCTTTTATCCTGAACTCCCGCTGTGCTGTCGGTGATTGCCTGGAGGGCGGTGTATATTTCATAAATCGGTGATGTCGGTGTCATTGTAAAACCGGCATCCATATCGGCCGTTGTCAACGATTTCGCTTCATAGTCGTGCGCCATGAGGATGACTTTATCGGCGTAATCGCCAATCGTTTTATAATCGTAACCGTCGTAATAGATACCGTCTGAGGTCACGGGCGGGACGCAGACATAAACCGTCATACCCAGTTGTGATGTGATTGCCCGCAGTTCCTGAAGAAAGATGTTAAAATTGTTTTTCAGCTGTGTCCCTCTCATTTCCTCAAAATCGATGGTCACACCGGAATAATTTTTCTCATGCTGAAGCTCGGCGGTAATCTGCGCTATTGCTTGCGTCCGATTCTCCGCATTATTCAAAATCACGCTGCAGGGGTCTGTAATCGTTCCGTCAGATAGATTTATCGTTTTGGAGGCGCTTAAATAGACGTTCAGGTTATCCGGAACACCGCTTTTTTTGGCAAGCTGCACGACTTCCTGATAACCGCTTGGGATGCTGGCTGTATTTCCGTTTGAAGAGGATGTGTTGAGTACCGGTGCGCCTGTGCCGTCAATTTCAAGCTTGCTCCAACCAAATGAAACAGCGTTGAAAGCCGGGATCATATCCTTCTGCACGTAAGAAGATATGGCATAAAAAGCGTGCGCCCAGCCTATTTTCGAAAAAAACCGGTCATACAGCCGCGTCATCATAACTGCCGCTTGTTCCCGTGTGGCGGAGCTGCCGGGGTTAAAGGTCGTCGGGGTTGTCCCGTTGATGATGCCGAAATCGTAAGCCATTGCAATGTAGGTCAAGTTGCTAGTCACATCGGTAAACGGCGTCTTTACATTTTTAAGGGAATCCGCGAGAGCAGAATAACCAAGCGCGCGGACAAGCATCACCGCCATTTCTTCGCGCGTGATAGGATCGCTTGGACGGAACAGCGAACTGCCGGTATCAACGGCTCCGTTGGCGACCGCTGTTTCTATCTCTTTATAATACCAGGAATTTATGTCGGTGTTGTCTTTAAAGGTCGGCGTCACCGGATTCACAAGACTCCAGTGGAACAGCCGCGGCAGCATGACGGTGAATTCCGCTCTTGTGATAGTATCTCCATATCCGAAGATGCCGCTGCCATAACCGCCCATGATACCCAGATCAGCAGCCTTGGCGATTGCTTCCTCCGACCAGTCCCCCGCAGGTACATCGGCAAATGCCGTACCCGCCGCTTTCGCCGTGAAGCCAAAAGCATACAGGATAACGCATATAATGCAAATAATTCTTTTTTTCATCAATCTACTCCATGGATGCAGCCCCTGCAGTCTCCCTATGAGGAGTCGCAGGGGCATAACCAATATACCGTTATTGGACAGATAAGCAGTATTTTATTTGTCCCATTTATTTGCCAGACTTATAATCTGATCGGCAAACGCGGCAAGGTCTTTATTGGGTCCGCCGTAATTGTGCGTAATGACACCTAACAGGCGTGTGCCCGCGGTGACAAGGCGCTGATAAACAGGAGACTCTCGGCGATAAGACGTATCGCTTTTAGCCGCCGATTCAGTACGGGCAGTCGTTTCGTTTTTAACCGGCTTGTCACCTTCGGCACCGGTTGCGGCGGTATTCGGAACAACAATGCGGTCATTCTCATCAATGCCTTCCGTCATAAGCTCTCCGGTGAGGAGGTCATAGACCGCCGTGAATTTAGGAGCCATCGCCGAGAATCCCTCGGCATTAAGCGTTTGGGTAAATATATTCGCGACATCCTCTTCACCATGTACGACGAACACCTTCTCCGGCTTCGGCTCGAAGGATCGGACCCACTTTAATAATCCATCCTTATCCGCGTGCGCGCTCATGCCCCGAAAGTTATAGATATTGCATTTTACAGCGATCTCCTCGCCGAAGAGCATAACCTTGGGCGCCGCTTTTTCTACCAATATCCTGCCAAGCGTCCCCTTCGCCTGGAAGCCGACGAAGACGACGCAGCATTCTGGCCTCCACAAATTGTGCTTGAGGTGATGGCGGATACGCCCGGCCTCGCACATGCCGCTCGAGGATATAATTACTTTAGGTTCCTTGTCGAAATTGATGGCTTTGGAATCCTCCGAGGTCTCCGAGATTCGGAGATTGTCAAAGCTCAGGAAATGTTTTCCCGCCTTGATGACGGCAATCGTGTCCTCATCAAGATACCCCTCAAGCTCACCGCCGTAAATTTTAGTCGCGGCGTTCCCGAGCGGGCTGTCCACATAGACCGGAAAATTCGGCGCGCTCTTAACGAGTCCGCGCTCCTTCATCTCACGGATAAAATACAGGAGCTCCTGTGTTCTGCCAATAGCGAAGGACGGAAAGATGACATTGCCGCCCTCGCCAAGCGTTTTGTCGATAATTTTTGCCAGATCCTCCGTGTAATCGGCAGGTACCTCGTGGTTTCTGTCACCGTAGGTGGATTCCATGATGGCGACGTCCGCTTCCTTGATATACTGCGGGTCACGGATGATCGGCTGTCCGATATTGCCGATATCTCCCGAAAATACAACCTTTTTTGTGACGCCGCCCTCGGTGAGCCACATCTCCACAAATGCCGAGCCTAGCAGATGACCGGCGTCGATGAAACGAATTTTGACACCTTCGTCTATCGTGATCTCCTCGTTATAGCGGCAAGGCACGAAATACTGAAAAACTGCCTCGGCATCCTCAACCGTGTACATCGGCTCTGCGCCTATATTTCCCGCGCGCCTGCCCTTCCTGGATTTCCAGCCCGCTTCAACCTCCTGAATATGCGCGCTGTCGCGCAGCATTATCTGGAGCAGATCAATCGTCGCGCCGGTCGCGTAAATTTTGTTTTTGAATCCTTGCTTAACGAGCAGCGGCAGCCGACCGGAATGGTCGATATGCGCGTGTGTCATGACGACGTAATCAATGGCGGCGGGATTGAACGGGAAATCCTGCCCGTACGAATGCTCACTCCCTTGGAGCATACCGCAGTCGACAAGAATCTTTTTGCCGTTAGTTTCGACACCGTGGCAGCTGCCGGTAACTTCCCTGTCTGCTCCGTAAAAAGATAGTTTCATTGTTAACCTCACATTTTTTATTTGGTGTAACGAGTATCATCAGTTTTGTTAGATTTCTTCCGGCAAGATGCATATGCGGGCGGCCATTTGTCTGCCGCCTCGGAAATTCAGCCTTACTTTAAAACAACGTTTTCCATACCGAACATTTGGTTGAGCTCGTTAATAAGTGCTTCGTGAATGACGCATTTTGTCCCACGGCGTTTTTTAGTATCCTCAAAAAACAGGATCAGCTGATCGTCGCCGGGAAACATGACGAGGATGAGCTTCAAGCGCTCATATGTTTCGTTATTTTCACTCGGGACTTTGACATAGAGTTTCTTTTCGACCGGCACCTCTTCGCCGGGCATGGCGTCAAAATCAGACAGCGGACGGATAGAATCGACGAGGAGCTGCGGTTCCTTTTCATCTCTGGCTGAAAGCTTGCCGGTAATATAGACCGGAATATTTTCTTTGACGTAAACGCCTCCTGAATCCAGCGCGCGCTGGAACGCCAGGAGCTCCATACTGCCGGTGCCGTCTTCGAGCGTGATATAGGCCATCAGGGTATTATTCCGGGTCTGCTTTGTTTTGACGGCAGAAATAACGCCGGCAATGGTCACCTGCTGCCCGTCATCGAATTCCCGCATCTTGCCCTCACCGGGCGCCATGTCATCTTCCTGGGAAAAGTCCGTCAGGATTGCGCCGATGCTGACAGCGCCGAGGTGACGGGCGGCGCTGCGGTACTCGTCCATGGGATGGCCCGTCAGATAAAGGCCGGTGACCTCGTGCTCCATCGTCATCAGGTCGCGCCGCGAAAATTCAGGCACATCCGGCAGCGTGATCTTCTGTCCGTCCGCCTGCTCATCCGGCGAATCCGAGAGACCGAACAGATTGAGCTGACCGTCAACATTTTTTCTTTTCGCATCGGCGACGCTGTCAAGCACCGTCGTGCTGACCATCATAAGCTGACGGCGCCGGACTCCGAAGCTGTCAAATCCACCGCATTTAATAAGGCTTTCAAGCGCGCGCCGGTTAAGGTCCCCGCCGTACATCCGGCGGCAGAATTCCTCAAAATCTTTAAAAGGTCCGTTATTTCTGCGCTCCGCCATCAAGGCCAGGATGAAGCCGCGCCCGATATTTTTAACTGCTACAAGACCATAGCGGATATGATCGCCGGAGACGGTGAACATATCGTCCGACTCGTTCACATCAGGCGGGAGCAGTTGAATACCGGTCTCGCGGCATTCCTCGGTGTACTCGGCAACCTTTTCGGGGAGATAGAGGTTGGCGCTCAGCAGCGCCGCCATATAAGCCTTCGTAAAATGGCATTTCAAATAGGCCGTCTGGTAGGCGACATAAGCATATGCAACGGCGTGCGATTTATTAAACGCATAATTCGCAAAGTCAAATATTTCATCATAAATACTGGCGGCGACATCACGCGGGACGCCGTTCGCCAGCGCGCCGCAGATGTTCCGTGCCAGGTCACCCTCGATAAAGGTCTTCCGCTCTTTTTCAATCTCCGCCTGCTTTTTCTTGGACATCGCACGGCGGATCAGGTCGGCTTGTCCGAGCGAAAAGCCGCCCAGCTTGCGGAATATTTCAATGACCTGCTCCTGATAAACAATACAGCCGTAGGTGACTTTGAGTATCGGTTCGAGGAGCGGATGCTGATAGGTAATCTTATTGGGATGCTTGTTGTTTTCCAAAAAGCGCGGGATAGAGTCCATCGGCCCGGGACGGTAGAGCGCGATGATGGCCGTGATATCCTCAATGCTCTTCGGGGACAAACCGACGCAGACACCCGTCATACCGGTGGATTCGAGCTGGAACACTCCGGAGGTTTTCCCGGCGGAAAGCATATCATAGGTCTCCTTGTCATCGTCGGGTATCGTATCGACTGTAAAACCGGGAATTGTTTTTCTGATCTCTTTTTCTGCGTCTCGGATAATCGTTAAATTGCGCAGACCCAAAAAATCCATCTTCAGAAGGCCGAGTTCTTCTATTGTCGCATGCACATATTGGGTCGCAATCGAGCCGTCTTTTTTTGACAAGGTCAGCGGTACATAGTCGCAGACCGGATTCTTCGTGATGATGATACCGGAGGCGTGTGTGCCGGAGTCCTTCGGCATGTCCTCAAGCGTCATTGCCGTATCTAAAACCTTTTTGATACGCTCGTCACCGTCGTACATTTCTTTGAGCCGTTTAGATGATAATAACGCCTGTCCAATCGTAATATTCATAACGGATGGGATTTCGCGCGCCAGCTCGTTTTCCTCGGCGAACGTCAAGCCCAAAGCTTTTGCGACGTTGCGGACGGCATTTTTCGCTTTGAGCGTGGTGAAGGTAACAATCTGCGCGACATGGTCTGCTCCGTATTTCCGTTTAACGTAGTCGATGACCTCGCCGCGGCGGCGCTCACAGAAATCAGTGTCGATATCAGGCATGCTGACACGTTCGGGGTTTAAAAACCGCTCAAAATAGAGGCTGTATTTCATTGGATCAACCGTAATAATGTCAAGGCAGTAGGAAACGACGCTCCCGGCTGCCGAGCCTCTGCCGGGCCCGACGGGTATTCCCTGGCCCTTAGCGTAGCTAATGAAGTCCGAGGTGATGAGAAAGTAGTCGGTAAAGCCCATGCGCTCGATCATATCAAGCTCGTAGAGCAGCTGTTTTTTGGCTTCTTCCCTATCCGGGCCGTATTTTTTTTCAAACCCCTTGAGGCAGAGCTCCAGTAAATAATCAACGGAACGGACGCCCTCCGGCAGCTTAAATTCCGGCAGCTTGTATTTATTGAACTCGAAGGTCAGATTGCACATGTCCGCAATTCGGGCGGTATTGTCATACGCCTGCCCATATTGGGGGAACAAGGCGCGCATCTCTTCTTCTGATTTTAAGTAGAACTCCTCGGTTTCAAACCGCATGCGGTCGGTATCCTGCACGGTCTTGCCCGTCTGGATGCACATAAGCACATCCTGGGCATAGGCGTCCTTTTTGGCAATGTAATGGACATCGTTTGTGACAACCAGGGGTATCCCCGTCTCCTCACTTATTTTTATAAGCCCCGCGTTTACAGGCTGCTGCTCCTTGATGCCATGATCCTGAAGCTCCAAGAAGAAGCTGTCGTCACCAAACAGCACGCTCATATCGAGTGCTTTTTCTTTTGCCGCGTTGTAATCCTCCCGTATCAGGCACTGGGGAATATCGCCCGCCAGGCAGGCTGAAAGCGCAATCAGTCCCTCATGATGCGCGGCAAGCAGCTCCATATCAATACGCGGCTTTATATAAAACCCTTCCGTATATGCTTTGCTGACCAGGAGACAGAGGTTTTTATAGCCGGTCTCATTTTTACACAGGAGGACGAGGTGGTTCCTGCTTGAGTCGGCATTATGCTCCATATCGAAGCGCGAGCGTGCCGCGACGTAGACCTCGCAGCCTATAATCGGCTTGATGCCCGCTTTGAGCGCTTCTTTATAAAAGCTGATGACGCCATACATCGCGCCGTGATCTGTGATGGCGACAGCCGTCTGACCAAGCTCCCCGGTGCGTTTGACAAGATCCTTGATCCGGCATGCGCCGTCTAAAAGGCTGTATTCACTATGGACATGCAAATGGACGAAAGCCAAATCATCTCACCACTCTTCCGGGTAATTTATATTAACATCTTAATACTTATTTGAATATATTTCAACCTTGTAATCCATGTTTGGAATGCACCGGCGTGTTTTCACCGGCAGCTGTTATGTATGCAATTTTACTGTATGTTTTAAAAGTATTTTACGAAAATACCTCTAAATTATTGCATTAGCGAAGTGATGTGTTATTATATTAATATTAATTTTTCTTTTGGAGGATTGCAAATGAAGAAGATATTCAGTCTGTTATTAGTTCTTGTACTTGTTTTCGCCCTCGCCGCCTGCGCTGCGGGCAGCACAGCCACGACAGCGAGTCCCTCTGCGTCCGCTTCGGCATCACCGTCTGCCGCTGCCTCCCCCAGTGCCGCCGCCGCGACAATTGCAGCCGGGGACGACTGGGCTTACATAAAGGCTAAAGGTGAGCTTGTTATCGGCATAACCTTAGCTGCACCGATGAATTATTATGATAAGGATGGCAAGACATTAATCGGCTTTGACACAGAATTCGCCCAAGCCGCCTGCGCGAAGCTTGGCATTAAGGCAAAATTTGTTATCATTGACTGGGACTCCAAGGAACTTGAGCTTAAATCAAAAACCATAGACTGCATCTGGAATGGTCTGACTGTTACAGAAGACAGAAAAGAGAATATGGCTTTTACTGATAATTATCTCACAAACCGCCAAGTTGTCGTGGTTAAAGCCGCAAATGCGGGCAAGTACAAGGATACCGCCAGCCTTAAAGGCGCAGCAGTTGTAGCAGAAAAAGGTTCCGCAGGCGAAGAAGCTGTTTCCACTTATCTGAAGGATGCAAGCTATACACCGGTTGATTCACAGGCTAACGCGCTTCTGGAAGTCAAGGCTGGTACTTCTGACGCAGCCGTTCTCGACTATACAATGGCAGCTAGCCTAACAGGCCCCGGTTCTGATTACACCGACCTTCAAATTATCACTTCGATTAGCCTGGGTGACAAGGAGTTTTATGCAATCGGTTTTCGCTTAAACAGCACAGCCGTTGCGCAATTGAACGATGCGATTGCCGGGTTCCAGAAAGATGGCACATTTAAAAAGATTGCCGATAAATATAAATTGACAGACCTTTTAGTTTCTAAGTAACGGTTGCTGCAATTATTGATAAGGGCAGGAGTTCGGTCTCCTGCCCTTGTAAACTGTTTTTACAACAAATAAGCGAAAGGATCGCCTAACATGAGTTTTATTGCTGTCACACAGATGCTGCTCCAAGGATTCGGAACAACGTTTTTAATTTTCCTCATTACTTTAATCTGTGCAGCACCGCTGGGACTTGTCGTTGCTTTCGGTTCTATGAGTCGGTTTGGACCGCTCAGATGGCTGACAAGAACATTCGTTTGGATGATCCGCGGAACGCCCTTGATGCTTCAGGTGATCGTTATATTTTACGGGCCGGGCCTCATATTTGGTTGGTCATCTCAGCCCCGTCTAACAGCGGTTCTTATAGCATTCGTCATTAATTATGCCGCATATTTTTCCGAAATTTACAGAAGCGGAATTCTCGGTGTACCCAGAGGCCAGTACGAGGCAGGTCAAGTCCTCGGCATGACGAAATCCCAGATATTTTTTAAGATAATTATTATTCAGGTTATTAAACGTATCGTGCCGCCTATGTCAAATGAGATAATTACACTTGTGAAGGACACATCTCTCGCTCGTATTATTTCCGTTATGGAAATCATCATGCAGGCAGAATCTATCGTTCATACAAAAGGTCTTATATGGCCGCTCTTCTATACGGGAGCTTTTTATCTGATATTCTGTGGCATCTTAACACTGTTGTTCGGATATATCGAGCGCAGGCTCAGTTATTTTAGAGTTTAAGGAGGTACCGTTATGGCTATTCTGGAAGTTAAGAACCTGAAAAAGTGCTTCGGCTCCTCCGTCGTCTTAAACGGTATCAGCTTTTCTCTTGAAAAAGGTGAATCGCTGGCCATCATCGGCTCCTCCGGCAGCGGCAAAACAACGCTGCTGCGCTGCCTCAATTTTCTGGAGCTGGCCAACGGCGGCTCCATCAGCGTCGGCGGCGAGGTTATTTATGACTCTGCCAATCCGGCGACGCAGAGCGATAAGGAAATACGAAACAAACGCCTGCATTTTGGGCTGGTGTTCCAGTCCTTCAACCTTTTCCCACAGTTCACAGCGCTTAAAAACGTCACGCTCGCCAGCGAGCTGCTGGCGAAAGAAAAGCCGGATTATAAAGAAAACCACAAAGCAATTCTCGCCGGCATCGAGCAAAACGCCCGCTTATTAATGGACCAGGTTGGGCTGAACGACAAACTCAGCTATTACCCGCATCAGCTCTCCGGCGGGCAGCAGCAGCGTGTGGCAATTGCGCGCGCTCTCGCTTTAAATCCCGATATCCTGTGCTTCGACGAACCGACGTCGGCGTTAGATCCCGAGCTGACCGGCGAGGTACTCAAGGTCATTCGCAGCCTGGCCGACAAGAAAACAACCATGGTCATCGTCACGCACGAAATGCAGTTTGCCCGCGAGGTATCCGACAAGGTCCTGTTCATGGATAACGGCCTGGTTGTCGAATATGGTACGCCTGAAGAACTCTTCGCCAATCCGAAGGAAGACCGAACCAAGCAGTTTTTAGAGCGTTATTCCGGGGCTTAATTTTGACATATAGTTTCTGAGAAAGGAATGGTCATATATGAAGAGTTTAGTGGTTTATTACTCACTTGACGGGCATACGCGCTTCATCGCCGATATGATTGCCGGGGAAACCGGCTCGGATGTTTATGAGCTTCAGCCCGTCGGGGCAAAATCCAGAAGCGGGTTCGCCAAATACTTCTGGGGCGGCAAAAGCGTTATGTTCAACGAAAAGCCAAAGCTTCAAAAGCCCATACCGGACATAACTCAGTACGACCTGATTTTTATCGGCACGCCCATATGGGCCTCAAGCTTCGCGCCGCCCATCCGCACTTTTTTATCAAAAGCGCCGTTACAGTTGAAAAAACTGATGCTGTTCGCCAGCAGCGGCAGCGGTGACGCTAAAAAATGTTTTGATAAAATGCAAGCAGCTCTTGATAAATGCGATATTATCGGAGAAATTGACTTTAAGGAACCGACGGCGCATGATACAGAGCCTATAAAAAAGCAGGTTAAAGCCTGGTTATCGGCTGCCGGTTTATAACAAGGCTGTCCCGCCTTTGACAATGAATTGATAATTTTCTGACTTTTGGGAAAATTATCGTTGAAGGTGGTGATGTTTATGGATGCGCCTAAATCAAAAGTAAAATGTAGCGTTAAGGATTGTCAGTATAACAAACGGTTTATGTGTGAAGCCGGCAGCATTGAGGTCAATCCGATGGGTGACAATAATGTGAACACCTGCGACGGTACCAAATGCAGCACTTTTACAAAGAACGCAACAACCTAGCCATACGCAAAAGCCGCCCTTTCCACACTTATCGGAAAGGGCGGTCATTTTTTTCACCGGAATTAAATGGTCAGCGTACCGCTTTCAGATTCAAGCAGAATAAGAATTTTTTCTTCTGCGCCCGTCTGCGCGTTGACATAGACGATATAGTGGCTGCCGCTGTCATTTTCGCATTTAAATTCATGGCAGAAAACCTCACCCTTCCCGCTTGTCGGGATAATAGCCATCTCATGTGACAGGATCGCAAGCAGCGGTGAAACCTTTGCTTTGGCTTTATTTTCGTCAATCTTCGCCGCCGGGATTTCTCGGTCGTAATGATTCATTATATAGCCCTGGCTCTCAAACCCGACAATTTTTCCGTTATCGAGAGCGACCGAAACCTTGATTAAATCGGTGTAGCAGACGACATTGTTCTTTGTATATGCGAAATTGACCGTCAGCGTGTTTCCGTCGACAATCTGGTAGCTCTGCTTCATATCCTTATAACCTTTACTCTGCAGGAATCTCATCGCCAGCTTCACCGCGTCCTTTGGCGCAATCATACTTGATTTAACGAGACGCGAATTGAATACATCCGCGATGAGGCCGCCTTTTTTCGTTACCTCAAAGCTGATTGTACCGCCGTCATCATTGGCGTAAAACATATAAACCGGCAGATTTCCTCCGCGCTCTCCGTTTAATTTGATACTGCTGTTTTTTGTGCCAAGGAAAGCGGCAGCTTTCTTCAGGGCTTCATCGCTCGTAATTTCATTGAGTCCCTCCGTCAGCTTCGGCGTCATGCCGGCTATATGCGATGAAAACGGGCCGTCATAAATAAGCGCCGGTGTTTCCGGGAACTCCACTTCCATGACCGAAAAGCTGTCCTTAATAACATTCGAAGCCGCGTCGCTACCGATTTTCGCCGCGGTACTGCTGACAGCTTCCATTTTGCCTATTGAAACACCTGTCGTGTTGACATCCGCCATCAGCTGATTGAGATTATCGGCTAATATCGTTGCCGTTTCGGACAGCTTCGCGAGGTTTTTGTGATCCTCCTCACTGTTGACAGCCCCGGTGCTCGCCTTTTTTGAGAGCATATACGCGTAATCGCCGACTTTTGTGATAAAGCTTGAGGTATTCTGAAATTCATACGTTGAAAACGGCATCTCGCCGAGCGCGTACTGCGCCGACAGTGCTTTGCCGTACACCTCTGTGCACACTGAGCTCAGCATCCCGGGTGTTGTCGCGTATAAGCTCTTCTGCAGCGCCGTATCCAGATCACTGACGCCTGACACAAGCTCGCTGAACGCGTGCTGGTAATTGTTTTCGAGCTGAAGCTTATATTCCTCCGCCTTCAGGTGATACGAATAAGCCACGCCCCCCAGCACAACAAAGCCGGTCAGAATATAGCTTGTTAATAAAACAATGGTTTTTTTTTTCATAAAATAACAGACGCCCCCTTATGGTTTATCGTTACCATAAAGGGGCGCTGTATGAATTGCAATTTAATGCAGCAATTTCAAAATATGGCTTATTGCTTGTCGATGATTAGTGTCCCGAGTATTTTATAAAGCTGAACAGTCTCGGTATCTTTTTTTGCCAGTGTGTAGCTGATAACAACACCCAGCACGCCTTTATCGGTATCGACAAGCCAAGCCTCACATTGCTTGTTCCCATCGTCAGCTGTCACGGTCTCACCCGTAATTTTAGTACCCGGAATATAGTTTTCCCCGGATTGTTCAAAATTCGTGTAGTTGATATATTTATCCAGAAAGCCCGGCGCGAGGTCCGCGGCTTTCGAGCCTTCGCTAAAGGATATTTTTAAATATTCATTCTCGTCGGCATTAGCCTTAAACAGCTCGTGCCCGTCATCCCGCGTCAAAGTAAAAGCCGTATCGTCAACAGTCACAGAATATAAGACAAACGCACCGGGGACGGTGATATGGTAGGCGGTCCCGTCCGCCGTTTTTTCGCTTGTAAACGATCCTGTATCCGTCGGAGAAGGCGACGTGCCTGTCTCTGTGGGTGTTTCAAGCGTCGTGTCGGAGGCGGATGGTGTCGGATTTATATTGGTATTACCCGGCAAAAGTAACTGAATTATGAAAATCACTAGGACGACGATGACAAGCAGCATGAGAAAAATAAGCACTTTTTTCAGCGTCTTGCTCATAGCTTGCCCCCGTTTAATTTGCTTATGCCGATTTCAATCCGCTGTATCGTCTCATCTCTGCCGAGAATATGGCAAATTTCAACAGCGCCGCCGGGTGTCACGGCTTTACCCGCCGCGGCGATTCGAAGCGGCCATAAAAGCGTCGCATTCTTTATATCCATTTTTTCGGCAAGACCGATGAGTATATTGTGGATGTCCTCCTGCGTCCAGCTGCCGAGCGCCTTGAGTACCGGCAGAACAGCCTCCAGCATTTGGCGCGATATGGTCTCGTCCGTTTTCGATTTCTTGTGTACATACAGCTCATTGCCGTAGTCCGGCAGCGCCTCAAAAAAATCGATTTTCTCCGGGATATCGGTCAGCTTCTCGCAGCGCTGCTGCAGCAGCGCCGCAACCTCGGCGCTGTCTATGCTTTGATTTGTTATTGCCTGCCGGATATATGGCTCCGCGAGCTCCGCGAACTTCTCCGGCTCCAGCGCCCTGATATACTCCGCGTTAAAATACGTCAGCTTCTCGATATCAAATATAGCCGGGGATTTTGACAGTCCCTTGATATCGAAAATCTCAGACAGTTCCGCCAAGGTGAAAACCTCCCGCTCACCGCCGGGGCTCCAGCCTAATAGTGCGATATAGTTCAATACAGCCTCTGAAAGGTATCCTTGCCTTAAAAGATCCTCATAGGTTGGATCACCAGCCCGTTTTGAGAGCTTATGCTGCGCATCGCGCATGATTGGGGAAACAGTGATATAGTCTGGGATATTCCAGCCGAATGACTCATACAACAAATTGTATTTCGGTGCCGATGCTAAATATTCACTCCCACGTATTACATGCGTGATACCCATTAAATGGTCATCAATGACATTGGCAAAATTGTAGGTCGGTAAATTATCGCCTTTAATTAATACCATATCATCAAGTGTTTTGTTTTCGACGGTGATACCGCCAAAAATCTGGTCATGGAAAGTCGTCGTGCCAACATGCGGTGTTTTCATACGAATGACGTGCTCCTCGCCAGCATCTACGCGGCATTTAGCTTCTGTATATGAAAGCTCACGGCATGGGTCATCCGCTTCAGACACGACGCCTAGACTCTCGTGGTCACGCTCATCATGCGCAACATGTTGGCAGAAGCAATAATACGCCGTACCTCTTTCACATAAAAGCTCCGCATAAGGACGGTAAAGAGGTTTTCTTTCACTTTGTGTATATGGTGCAACGGGACCTCCGATATCAGGACCTTCATCATAATTTAACCCAACACTCTTCATTGTGCGGATGACTATCTCTGTTGCGCCTTCTACAAAACGCGCGAAATCCGTGTCTTCAATTCGAAGGATAAATGTCCCATCCATTTTTTTTGCAACCAGGTATGTGTAAAGTGCCGTGCGGAAATTACCGACGTGCATATAACCTGTCGGACTCGGCGCAAAGCGTGTCCTTACCTTCCCCTTCGGGATTTTTGCCTCCATAGTGTCAAACCATGCTTTATCATATGTCATAATTTATACCCGACAGCGCGGGACTCCTTTCGGTTGTTTTCTTTGGTTGTTCGTATGGCATTTCGTAGGGGCGATCTGCGATCGCCCGTCTGCCACGGTTGGTGCGGCGTAGCAAAATAACGATTCTTTCGCATCCTACTCCTTTGGCGGTTCCTCTTTCTCGGGGGCGAAATATTCATCCGGGATGTCGGTGCCGATGGGGGCGGTACCTTGGATGAACTGCATTTCGCGCCATTGGTCGCGTGTTATGAGGAGCTGGCGCGGCTTGGAGCCTTCAAACGGGCCGACGATTTTGAGCTGTTCCATCTGGTCGACGATGCGGGCGGCTCTGGAATAGCCGAGCTTGAGGCGGCGCTGCAGCATGGAGACGGACGCCTGCCCGGATTCGAAGATGACCTCAACAGCCTGCGGCAGCAATTCATCATATTCAGACGATTCATTTGTATCATTATCGCCTTTTGCGTCTGCCTTATACTCCGCTGCCTTTTCAATGTGATGGATGACCTCTTCGTTATATTGGGCATCGCCGCTCTTTTTAATGAAGTCAACGACCTTTTCGCGTTCCTCGTCTGAAACCCATGTCCCCTGAATGCGCGTCGGCTTTGACGAGCCGATGGGGGCGTAGAGCATATCACCGTTGCCGACAAGCTTATCCGCGTTTCCGCCGGCATCGAGGATAATACGGGACTCAAGCGCGCTCGACACCTTTAACGAGATGCGCGACGGGATATTCGCTTTCATCAAGCCGGTGATGACATCCGCGCGGGGGCTCTGTGTGGCGATAACAAGGTGAATACCGGCGGCGCGCCCCATCTGCGCAACGCGGCAGACGGATTCTTCCACCTCTTTGGCGGCTGTCAGCATGAGGTCAGCCAGCTCGTCAATCACGATGACAATCTTCGGCAGGGTGACGCCGTCTTCGGAGTTCAGCATCACTCTGTTATAGCTTTCGAGGTCTCTGACGTTTGCCTCCGAGAGCATCCGGTATCGCTTTGTCATTTCGACAACAGCCCACTGCAACGCGCCCGCGGCTTTTTTGACGTCTGTTACCACGGGGACTAAAAGGTGCGGTATGCCGCTGTAAACGCGGAACTCCACCATTTTCGGGTCGATCATGATAAAGCGGACTTCCTCCGGCGTGGCCTTGTATAGGATGCTCAGAATGAGTGAATTCAGACAAACGGATTTACCTGAGCCGGTCGTACCGGCGACGAGCATGTGCGTGAGCTTGGCAATATCGCCGACAATCGCCTCGCCGCCAATGTTCTTGCCGATGGCGAAGGTAAGCCTTGACGGGGCGTTTTTGAATTCAGGTGAATCGATGATATCACGCAGGTGCACCTTGCTGACAAGCTTGTTGGGTACCTCAATGCCAACCGTTGATATCTTATTCGGCATTGCTGCGATGCGGACACCGCTCGCGCCGAGTGACAGGGCAATATCGTCAGCGAGACTTGTGAGTCTCGTGAGCTTCACACCGGCCTCAAGCTCCGCTTCATAACGGGTCACCGTCGGGCCACGCGTGTAACTGGATATTTTTACGTTAACGCCGAAGCTCCTGAACGCGGCTTCGAGCCGTTCAATGTTGAGCCGGACTTCCTCTGAGCCGTCAACGCGTCCGGCGGGAGTGCCGACAGCGAGCAAATCGATGGTCGGATAGCTGTATGTCGATTTATTCTTTTCCGGCTCTGATTTTATCGGAGCTGCCTTCAGCGTGTCGTTCGGTGTAATCTCACTTTTTTTCTCAGCCTGCGGTTTATCGCCGTTCTTTCCGGTCTTTCTTTCCACAAACGGAATATCAAGAGGAAGGTCCTTCTGCTGCGTATCAGCTGTTTCTGATGGTGGGTTATCCCCTTGTAACGGCATATCGCCGCGCTCGGCGTTAATGAGCTCAGCAGGTGTTTTTACGCGCGGACTGGCATTGAAGAACGGCGCGTGCTTCTTGACCGTAAGCGGATCCGGAACGCCGCGTACTTTCGGTTCGTCGAGCGGGATATCAATTGCTCTGCTCTTGGGTTTCACACTGTCGGGCTGGTTTTTATATGGCTCCGGTTCGTACGGCGGTTCAATTTCCGGTTCGTATCTGGGGCGGCTTTTGTACGCGTCGACGATACCGGCAATCGTTTGGTTGAGTGAAACAAGCAGAAGGAAGATGACGGCGCATATGATAACAATATAAGCACCGACCTTACTGAACAGGTATGTAAAAAGCTCCGTAAGCGTACCGCTCACGATTCCGCCGCTGCCGAGCGCTACGCCTGAAACCCACAGCTCTCCCAGCCTTTTAAGTGTCAATGGGTCAACCAGCTTAATGAAATAAAGATGGGTCAGCGCGCCGATGGCAACAGACAGCAGCAGTGTGCAGAGAATACGGAAACGCACGGGCTTGCCTCTGTGGAAGCATAATATAACAGAGCAGGCAATGAGCAGCGGCGGGATGGCATAAAAGCCCCATCCGACAAGCCCTTTGAGGAGATTGCAAAAATTCCCGATAAACCACCCATTCGTGCTGAAATAACCAATCATCGAAAATATGCCGAGCAGCAGGCAAATGATTGCTGCAATCTCCCGCCTGTACGTTTTTCTTTTATTGATCGGCTCAGTGTTCTTCGTACCTGCCGGTTTTCTGGAAGCCGCAGCCGCGGGGCTTTTCTTCTTATTTTTCGTTTGCGCCATAAGTCACCTCAAATGTTAGAGCGTTAATGATAATATAATTGTGACGATTCCGACAAGCCATATGTAATAGGAAAAATGTCTCAGCCTGCGTTTTGCCGCCGCGACACGGAGTATCTGAATTGAAAGATACCCCGTAAAAATGGCGGTAACAAACCCAACAAGATACGCGAAAAAGGAGGACCAGTCGACAGCCGACTTGAATGATGAAAAAAACGAGATCAGTATGGCGACAATGATGGACGGAAGTGACAGGAAAATCGAAAACCGCACGGCATAATCCCTTCCGAGACCGCAGGCTATACCGACCGTCATGGTTGTGCCTGTCCGCGAAAGGCCGGGAATAGCGGAAAGAGCCTGGGCAATTCCGATAATCAGCGCATCCTTAGTATTCATTGTCTTTTCATTTTTCCGCCCTGTTTTAACAAGCTTGTCAGTGAGAAACAAAAGCGTGCCAGTGACGATCAGTGCAGCACCGACAAAGGTGGTGTTGCCCATCAGGATACCGATTCTGTCATTGATCGGAATAGCCAGAAGAAGCGGCAGCGTACCGATAATAACGAAATAAATCATTCTGACGGACGGTGTAAGCCTCCCGTCACTCACAGGGTTATCCGATGTCCCGCTCCGTAAAGTGTCGGCACTTTCGCTGACAATCACCATAAGCTCCTTTCGGTAAACCATGATGATGGATATTAATGTGCTCAGGTTCATCAAGAGTTCAAATAAGCCGTTGTTTACCGGGTAATTAAGCTTAAATATATTTTGCATTATAGCCTGGTGTCCGGAGCTTGATATCGGCAAAAACAATGTGATGCCCCTCAAGAGCCCCAACAATATCGCCAAAAAGACCGACATGCTAACCCCTCCAACAAAAACGCGATGTGCCCGCCGTGAGACATATCTCTGTCATTTCCGGCTGATACCACAAAAGGTATTATTTCTATGTAATTAAATACTCTGCGCATAATTTGATATTTTATATTATCACAATATCAGGGCGATTTCCAGCATTTTATGTACTCCCGGAACTCACGCAGCAAAAATACTGTTTTGCTTCATATGTCAAGCAAAACAGTATTTCACAAATGGGAGATATGCGGGTGATTGCGCATTAACGTCAGGGAGCGGCCGCCGCGCCGTTTTCGGCTTTTTTCTTTTTGTTTTCATCAATTTGCTGATGCAGCCAGCTCAGTGCGTCCGACAGCCCGCCGAGCTGGTCAATCAAACCGATCTCGACAGCCTCCGCCCCATAAATCACGCTCCCGACATCGGCGGCCAGCTCCCCTGTCTTAACCATCATCTCGATAAACTTCTCGCGGTTGACTTTTGAATGCGCTGTGACGAACTGGACGATCCGCTCCTGTATCTTACCGAAATAGTTATATGTCTGCGGGACGCCGATGACAACGCCCGTCAGCCGGACCGGATGGATTGTCATCGCCGCCGACGGTGCGATGATGGAATGCTTCGCCGCAACGGCTAGCGGCACGCCGATAGAATGCCCGCCGCCGAGTACAAGAGATACTGTGGGCTTTTTCATACTGGCGATAAGCTCGGCAATACCCAGCCCGGCTTCGATATCGCCGCCGACCGTATTGAGCAGGATCACCAGCCCTTCAATCTCTTCGGATTCCTCAATGGCGGCCAGCTGCGGCATAACATGCTCATATTTCGTCGTTTTTGTCTCCGCCGGCAGAATCTGATGCCCCTCAATCTGCCCGACAATCGTCAGGCAATGTATGACGCCCTTTGCCGACTCTGTCGTCGTCGAAGCCATATCCTTAATCTGCGCCCGCTGGTACTCCCCAATCACCTGGTCCCGGCTCTCATCCGCCTCGCTGTCCTTTTCCTTTTCACGCACATCGGTTCTGATTTCAACCTTACTGTCATCCATATAAAAAAATCACCTCCGCTACAGTGTTTGCAGGCAGAGGCGATTCAATGCAGGATTTTCTATTCACACATATCAATAATAATCTGCGTATACATTTTTGCGCTTAAAATCAGGTCGCTGACGGCGATAAACTCGTTGGCGCCGTGGAGGCGGTTGTCGATACCGGGGAAGGCGGGACCGAAGGCGACGCCGCCGTCAATGTCGTGGACATAGGTTTGGCCGCCAAAGGAGAGGCACTCGGCTTTACTGCCGGTATAGGTCTCATAGGTCTTTAAAAGTGTCCGGACAAACGGGCTGTCCTCCGGCGTGTGGTGGCAGGGCGTTTTTTTGATGTCGGAGACCGTGAATCCGGCTTCCTGCAATGCCAGGAGTGCGATATGATCCAGGTTATCGTCTGTCGCGCATTTCGGAGATCGGCAGTCGAAATTGCCGGTCAGGCCGGTCAGGTCAAAGGACAGGACGCCGAAGTTCAATGTCAACGTACCGGAAATTTCGTCCTGCATGGCAACGCCGAGCGCTTCGCCGGAGGTGTCGCCGTGAGGAAAAAGCGCGGCCAGCGCTCTTATGTATTTCAAAGTGTCGCTTTCAGCCAGGGGCAGCTCGGTCAGCACTGCCAGCAGCGCCGTCTGCGCGTTGACGCCTTCCTCCGGCATCATTGCGTGCGCGGCGTGGCCGCCGGCTGTAATTTTCACGCCGTCATGGAATTCGCTTGCCGCGATGGCTGCCCCTGTTTTTGTTGACAGCACCACGCAGAGCGCCTGGATATAGGAGAGCGGCAGCCCCTCTACAACAGCCTCGGCATGATTCGGAACAACATTCGCCGTTTCGCCGCCCTTGACGGTCAGGATGCGGGGCAGCGCTTTGCTTTCATTCCAGGCCGCGCCGAAGGTTGGGACAAACCGCCCCTTTTCCAGATTGACGACCGGATAACCGGAGTCTGGCGTCAGCACGTTCGGCGGCATCATATTGGATTTTCTGTAATAAGCCAGGTCGTCGTGACCGGTCTCCTCAGCAGAACCCAGAATAAGGCGGCAGCCTTTGGAAAGGTCCGGGGCGATATCCCGCGCCGCTCTGAGCGCGTAAATAGCGGCGACCGCCGGGCCCTTATCGTCAATCACGCCGCGCCCGTATAATAGGCCCTCGCGGACTGTGGCGGTAAACGGGTTGGTTTCCCAGCCATCCCCCACTGAAACCGTATCGAGATGCGCCAGAATACCGAGTACCGGCGCATGCTGATTCAAATCCGCCGTAATCACATGGTTTTCGTAATTACCCGCCGTGAAGCCCTGCACCCGCAGAATTTCCGCCGCAGAGGCAAGCGCCTGAGCCGGGCCTTCCCCGTACGGTTTTCCGGGAACTGCCTCTTCCCTGATACTCTTGACCGCAATGAGCTTACCGACGTCTTTTATAAGTACCTCGGCATGCTTTTCAAACCAAGCATCGATTTTTTTGCGTGTTTCCGGGTTATTTCCCATCATAGACCGCCTTGATTCCCTTATAAGTCATGTAGCAGTCGAGCTTCGCCGTGAGCTCGTACGGTGCGTGCATCGAAAGGACCGGCACACCGGCATCGATGGTGTCGATATTGCGGTTAGCCATATACTTTGCGATCGTGCCGCCGCCGCCCTGGTCGACCTTGCCGAGCTCCGCCATCTGCCAGGCGACGCCGTTATCGCTGAATATTTTTCTGAGCTTGCCCACAACCTCAGCCGACGCGTCGGATGAGCCGGATTTGCCGCGCGCTCCGGTAAACTTCAATATCCCCATGCCGTAATTGAATTTAGCGCTGTTGCGTTTTTCGGATACATCCGGGAAATTCGGGTCAAAGGCGTTACAGACATCGGCGGACAGGCAGAAGGATTTTTCAAAGCAGTGGCGCAGCTTGACGCCCTCGCTGTCGCAGAGGTCCTCCATAAAGTTTTCAAAAACCGCCGACTGCATGCCCGAAACGCCGTCCGAGCCGACCTCTTCTTTGTCCGCGAGTATGCAGAGCGCCGTCTTTTCCGGTGTTTCGATATCAAGGAGCGCGCGCAGCTCCGCGTAAGCGCAGGAGCGGTCATCCTGACCGTATGCGCCGATCATCGTCCGGTCAAAACCGACGTCGCGAGCCCGCGCAACCGGTACAGCCTCAAACTCGGCGGATAGGAAATCCTCCTCGACGATGCCGTATTTTTCGTTGAGTATCTGTAAAACCGTCAGCTTGACGCGGTCGGTATCCTTCTCCCCGCCTGTCGGGCGGCTGC
The DNA here is from genome assembly GCA_002307055.1 of Clostridiales bacterium UBA1316. GTDB lineage: Bacteria > Bacillota > Clostridia > Oscillospirales > Oscillospiraceae > Sporobacter. The sequence goes on along the minus strand of DBTM01000073.1, from coordinate 1,444 downwards.
CGATGATTATATTGAGATTTTCGCCTGTAAATGCTTCTCCCAGCGTTTTCTTTGCCTGATCCTTATCCAGATGCGGCAGCAGGTCTGTAATCAGGAATATGGGGTCGCTCTCATCTTCGCCGATGGTGACGTCAACGCATGTGCCGTCGCATTTGATGGCGATTCCATGCAGCGCGAGCGGCAGCGTCACCCATTGGTATTTTTTGATACCGCCGTAATAATGCGTCTTGAAAAAGGCGAGCTCACCGTCTTCATAAAGCGGAATTTGCTTCAGATCAAGTCGCGGCGAATCGACATGCGCCCCGGCTATGTTAACGCCTCCCGAGAGCGGCGCTTTGCCGATGACGGCGAGCATCAGCGCCTTCCCGTGCACGTTTTTATATATTTTCATACCGGCAGAGAGCATTGCACCCCGCACATACGGGATAAAACCGGCTTCTTCCGCCATGGTGACGGCCTTATTAACAGCTTCACGTTCCGTTTTAGCACAGTCCAAGAAGCTTTTGTAACCCTCGCAATAAGTAGTTATGAGTGCTTTTTCCTCTTCGCTGATGGTATCATAGGCGTTTTTCTTCGTGAAAAACAGTTCGTCACGTCCGGGCATTTGCAGTTCCTCCTAATATTTTTGTAAAAAATGTCACGCATTTTTCTTCAAATTCATCGACTGTGGCACAGTCACTGACGAGTACATAATCGCAGTTCTCTTCAAAATAGCTGTCCGGCTTCTGCGCCTGAATGCGCAGCTTGGCATACGCTTCGCTGAGTCCGTCGCGTTCCATAATCCTGCCGACACGGATATCAAATGGTGCCGTTACGCCGACAATGATATCGCACATTTCACCGAGCCCGCTCTCAAGGAGCGCAATCGCATCGACCGCCGCCAGCGTCCCGCCGCCGTCCTCCCATTCCGTTAAACGACGGTTGACTTCCGCTTTGACGAACTTATGGGTAATGCTATTGAGCTCGTCGAGCGCCGCGCTGTCCGAAAACACAATCTGCCCCAGCGCTTTTCGGTCGAGCGCGCCGTTTATAACGACGCCGTCAAATCTGGTATGAATCTCGCCGATCATCTCCGCGCTTTCTATGAGCAGCTCATGATATAAAGCGTCGCAGTCTATGACAAGCGCGCCGAGGCTTTGTAGCGCGCGCAGCGCCGAAGTCTTCCCGCCGCCCGTTCCGCCGGTAATACCTATTATAGTCATAATGCCTCCAATATATAAGCTGTCACCAGAAGGTACAGCACCGACCACGGTTATATGTGTAGCGGCGGGCTTCCACGCCCGCCTCCTCTTGTTCGCGTTACGCGGTACAATCCAGGGCGGCGTGGAAGCCGCCCTCTACGATTTATCATCGGACTTGCCGTAGGGGCGATTCACGAATCGCCCGATGCCTGTATATCGTAACTGTAACCAGAAGACGCAGCACCGACCACGGTTATATGTGT
>DBTM01000079.1 GCA_002307055.1 Clostridiales bacterium UBA1316 | reverse complement strand
AGCGGAAGCCGTAATAACGCTCACGGTCCTCAGCGACAGGCGCGACATAATAACCCTTCTTCGTGAAGGCTTCCCAGGAAATTCTATCGCACAGGTCGGACTTCTCCCAAAAGCGCTTGCACCAGTCAAGCTCGGTGCGGCCTTCGGTGAAATCCTTGCCCCAGCCGAGTCTTTCGGCAACCTGCGAGAATATCCAGTAGTCCGACCGTGAATCCCACAGCGGCTCGATAGCCTTGTCCTGGAAAACGACGACCTGCCAGCTGTTGCCGGTCTGGGAGTGCGACTGATAACCGCCGTTGCCGGAGTTGCAGAGCTCACCGATATCAATACGCTCGAGGTTGGAGCAGGCGGGCAGGATGACGTCGGCCATGCGTGCCTCGCCATGGAAGTGGATATCCTGATTGACAACGAACTGCAGCTCTGGTGATTGGTACATCTTGATCCACTTGTTGGTATCGAGCATGGTGCCCATGAACGTGCCGCCATAACGGTAGAACATATGGACCTTGCCGCAGCCGGGTTCAGGATAAATGCGCTGTGTAAACTCAAGGTCGATGCCGCCGCCGCAGAAGCCGTCGCCGTACCACTCATAGTGGCCGTCGAGGATTGCGTCGGGGACATTGGGCCGGTAGAGCTTCTGTGTGACGCAGTTAACGGCCGTTTTGTCGGCAATCGGCTGGTTGGCAATCTGGGAGAGTCCGTCGGAGTATCCGCCGAACCAGAAGTTATAATCCATGGGTGCGCCGGTTGTGCCGGCCCAGATGTTCTGGCCGGGCTTGCCCATGCCCTGCATGGCAAACAGCTGAATCATCAGGCGGGCAAATTCTGTGCCATTGGCTGTGCGGCAGACGCCGCCGAAGCCGCCGCGCATACCCGAACCGCCCATGGTCTTCGTCGTCGCCCAGCGGCGCGCCAGCGCTTTGATGTCAGCCGCGAGGACGCCCGTTTCGGCTTCGCACCATTTTGGTGTCTTCGGCGTACGGTCAACACCGTTGCCGAGGATATAGTCCGCCCATTCGTCGAAGCGGTGGGCGTGCTTGGCGATATATTCCTTGTCGTAGAGGCCTTCCGTCAGCCAGACATAAGCGATACCCTCGCAGAGAGCCGCGTCGGTGCCGGGGCGGGGACCGATCCACTTGTCGGCTTGCTTGACAGACGAGAAGTTGTTGAACGGATCGATATAGATGAACTGAACGCCCAGATCGTTGAGCCAGTGACGCCACAGTGTCGACTCGCTTCCGGCATAACCGCCGCGCGTCGTGTCAGGGTCATGCGACCACATGATCATGGTCTCGACATTCTGGAGCCCGTCTTCGAGAAGATCGAAAGCCTCGGTGCCGCCGAGACGCCAGTAATAACCGTACGTGTGGGGAGCGCCCCAGGTAAAGCCTTCCCACGAGTCCGGGTTGTCTTTTATTTCAGTATAGCCCAGCATGCGGAAGAAGCGTGCGAACGCGGACAGCTTATATCCGACGAGACCCCAGGAGTGGTGGGAACCGGTGCAGGCTGTCACGGATTCCTTGCCGTAGGTGGACTGAATTCTCTTAATTTCACGGGCAACCAGGTCAAGCGCTTCATCCCAGGATGCGCGGCGATAACCGGATTTGCCTCTGTTTTCTGTATTGCGGTTCAACCCGTCCGGTGTTTCCACAAAATCCTCGCGGATCATCGGGTATCTGATACGGTCATAAGAATAGGTGCGGTTTTTTTCTGTCAGGGCGATAAACGCAGGCTTCGCTTTGCGGTCGGGCGTAAATTCCTTGCCCCTGGCTTTAATAACCCAACCCTTCGGGTCGTTATTGTCGAAAACGATCGGCCTGATGCGGCGGATAACGCCGTCAACCGTGTGTATAGCGATGGGGCCGCCTACACATATACTGTGTGTCACTTTTTCAGACATTTTCTTTCCTCCTCGCTTAAATTGCTTAAATTGCTTGGGTTTGAATAATTGCTGCCCGTTAGGTCCAAGCTCAGATTATAGTTGCTGCACTATCAGACAACCTCAATAAGTGATTTTGCCAAATCTGATGTCGGATGAATTTTCACCATTCCCCCGACCATGTTCCCACCGACGATTTCGAAGCAGCGCAGGTTGTACACCTCTGATACGACAACCTTGTATACCTTACCGTCCGGTGCCTTATATAGACCACCGAGCTTGAACATGTGCTGAATCATCATTTTATTCGCCATTGTAGCAACTCCTTTCAGCGATATTCCAATATTCCGATTTCCTGATTATTTGCTGCGTTTCCAGCTGTTTTGAGTGCCGAATTTCTCATACCGCGTATTCCCGATGTTTTTCCAGTCGGTAAAACTGTTAAAAACAGCTTCCATGGCTTCCATGTCTGCCGGGCTCGGAACGCCGCAGCCGCCCAGACCTTCATACCAGATCTGCCGCGCGCAGATAAGATCGCCAGGAAACTCCGCCAGCCATTTCGTCATGGCGGTTTTGAGCTCCTTGTCATTCCCGGTCGAGATTCTCCCCATATGTTTCATCCTCCTTAATCAAATTTTTAGTTTATTTTTCGCTTTCATTATCCTGCTTGTCCTTCTTGGGAAGGATAAATTCGATATCGGAATCACTCTCTCTGTCATTGCCCGGAAACATTGACAGAATGCCCTCCTCGGCACTGACCATCACACCGTATAGATTCAGGTCTTTGTCAAACTCCGCCAGATAGAGGCTATCGGCCAAATCGGCAATTTTACGAACGACGGCGGTATATTTCTCATCTTTAGGGAATTGCTTCTGCCCGCCGCCGGGGCTGCCTGGCGTATGAGAAAACATATGAAACTTATCATCGAATTCCAGAATATACAGAAAATCATTTTTTGAGCGGGCAATAACCATGTTGCCCTTGCCAAGCTCCTCGAGCAGTCTTTGTCCGTCCTTGGCCAGTAAGTTTAAATTGATGTTTTCCACGTTTCAGCCCCACTTAAAATATTACGCCGCATTGCGCTATTATGTCATATCCGGAGCTGATTCATGTACCGCTGCAATTACGGCGGTCCTGCCGCTTGCCTTTTGCTGCCCGCATACGCTTTAATTATAAACCTTAGGACAATACCAATGTCAAGTACATTGCCCCTATTTTCTATATGCCTTTGTATAAATATATAAATAGCTGCCTCTTAAAGCGCCCGCAACACCCCATAGGTTGTATCCACCTGCCGTGAAATAGTTTCCCTTTGTCCGCTATATTATGTATACTATCAATGCGGGAACCACATGCTGGCTGGTTTTATCTGCAGCGAGGCCATAGCGTGCCGCCGCCTCGCTGCGAAATAGGAGATAAATATCTTATATGAGCAAACAATTCAAGCCTGACAAACAAAACATTATCAGCTTCAGCCTGATGGGGCCGGAGAGCGGCGGGCCATGCCTGGTCGACTCGACAGACGGCAAAATTACCCGAATCAGGCCGTATCATTATGATAAAGACTATACGGACAAATACTGTAACCCTTGGAAGATTGAAGCGCGGGGCAGCACGTTTACGGCACCCGACCGTGTGACAATCTCACCGTTCGGCCTTGGCTATAAGGCGCGCGTCTATTCCCCCAACCGCGTCCGTTATCCTCTCAAGCGTGTGGACTGGGACCCAAAAGGTGAGCGCAATCCGCAGAACAGGGGTAAATCCGGTTACATCCGCATTTCGTGGGATGAAGCCGCGCAGATTGTCGCCGATGAGCTCGTCCGCATAAAGGAAACATACGGCCCCGAAGCCGTCTTGTGCCAAGCCGACATGCACGGCGAGGGCAAGCATGTGGCTCCCAGCCACGGCTGCCCGAACAGGCTTCTGTCCATGATGGGCGGCTATACGCTGCAGATGCGCAATATGGACAGCTGGGAAGGCTGGTTCTGGGGTGCAAAACACGTCTGGGGCTGCGAGCCGGTGGGCGAGATGATGCCGATGACGAATCTCTACCCCGATATCGCAAAGCATTCCGATCTTCTCTTATTTTGGGGCTGCGACCCTGAAACGACACCTCTGGGCGTCTGCGGCCAGCTGCCGAGCCGCCTTTGCTCCTGGTTTACAAAAATCGGGATTAAAAGCGTCTATGTCTGCCCTGACCTCAATTACGGCGCGGCTATCCACGCCGACAAGTGGATTCCTGTTCTCCCCGGGACAGACGCCGCTCTTCATCTGGCTATCGCCTATATGTGGATAACGGAAGGCACCTACGAGCAGGACTATATCGCTACGCACGCCTACGGTTTTGATAAATTTTCCGATTATGTTCTCGGCGTCCAGGACGGCATCCCGAAGACACCTGAATGGGCGTCTGATAAATGCGGCGTACCCGAGTGGACGATCAAGGCACTTGCCCGCGACTGGGCAAAAAAAACAGCGTCAATCCTCCACGCCAACGGCGGCGGCTTGATCCGCGGACCGTACGCAACGGAACCTGCGCGGCTGGAGGTCATGCTGCTGGGTATGCGCGGCGTCGGTAAACCCGGCGTCCATCAGGCGAAAATAATTGAGTTCAATCTTTGGAACAAGGATTTCCCGCTCCCCTATCAGGGAGATTTCATGCCGGCTATACCGCATATTGCCGACCCTCTGCGGCCTGTCGACGGCGATGTGGCGCAGGAAATTGACATGAAACGCTTTACACTGTCACCCGCGCAGGCCGAGCGCGCGCCCGAGCTCATTGAACTCTTCAGGCAGTTCCCGGCCCCGCAGCAATTCATTCCCCGCTGCCTTATTCATAAAGCGCTGATTGACGGTCACGCCGAGTGGTACGGCTTGCAGTGCTTCTCCTCAAGTCAGGTCCCGAACGCGCAGAACTGCCGTTTACCCACAACCGAATACCAGTTTGAAAAGATCGTATACCCGCGCCCCGGCTTGTCGCGCGTGCACATGATGTGGACAGACGCGCCTTGCCAGGTCACCTGCTGGAATGACGGCAACCTGACGGCTAAAGCAATGCAGAGCCCGGAAATCGAATGCATCGTCGCCCAGCATCCATGGCTGGAGAATGACTGCTATTTTGCCGATATCATTTTCCCCGTGGCGACAAAGCATGAGATGAACGATATCGGCAATGATCTCTCCAGCGGCGCTTTCGTCTCCGTCTATCTTGAGCAGCCGTGCTGCGAGGCGATCGGCGAGTCCCTGTCCGACTTTGATGTCTGCGCAAAGGTCGCTGAAAAGCTCGGCAAGGAATATTACGATGCTTATACCTGCAACATGTCTGAAAAAGACCGTGTCCGGTTTTTTTATAAAGCTTCCGGCTGTGAGGAACGCATGTCCTGGGACGAATTCAAAAAGCGAAAAATTTACGTTGTCCCCTGCAAGCCCAACGCGCAGGAGCTTCCGGCAGGACTTTACAATTTCTTTATGGACCCGGAGAACAACCCGCTCTCCACACCCACGGGCAAACTGGAATTTTCCTCCACATATATTGAAAAATATATGCCCGGCGACACGGAGCGCCCGCCTGTCCCCGGCTGGATTGAAAAGGGCGAAAGCCACGATGAGCGCCTGTCAAGCGATCGTGCCGGCAATTACCCGCTGCTGTGCATGTCCAATCACGGGCGCTGGCGCATGCACGCCCAGTGCGACGACATCATCTGGAACAGAGAAGTCGAGACGATGAAGATCAGAGCCAAGGACGGCTATCAATATGAGCCGGTGTGGCTCAATACGCATGAAGCCGAAAAGCGCGGTATTAAGCACGGCGATATCGTTAAGGTATTTAATGAGCGCGGCACTGTTTTATGCGGCGCGTATGTTACCGAGCGCCTCATCCCGAGCACCTGCTATGTCGACCACGGCGCGCGGCTGGACCCCATTATCCCCGGCGTATTAGACCGCGGCGGCTGCATCAACTCTATCACGCCGACCAACCTGACATCCAAGCACGCGACCGGTATGGCAACCTCCGGCTTCCTTGTCGACGTCCAAAAAGTCACCGGCGCCGAGATGGACGGCTGGAAGCGCGACAACCCCAAAGCCTTCGCCCGAAAGATCGACAAAGCCGCGGGCGTGTGCCTGGATGGTTGGTTAATTAATGAATAATTGCTTACCCTGTTAGGAGGGCGTTTTACATGTCAAAAGTATTTTGTATAGATGTCGCCAAGTGCAACGGCTGCTATAACTGCCAGCTGGCCTGCAAGGATGAGCACGTCGGCAACGACTGGACGCCGTACGCCAAGCCCCAGCCCGAAATCGGCCAGTTTTGGTGCAAGCTCCAGGAAAATATCGGCGGCACAATCCCAAAAGTCAGGATACACTATATCACACAGCTCTGCAACCACTGCGAAAACGCCACCTGTATGAAAGCCTGCACCAAAGGCGCCATTTATCGCCGGGACGACGGGCTTGTGATTATTGACCCCGAAAAATGCATCGGCTGTCGGAGCTGTCAGGATGCCTGCCCGTATAACGCCATCTACTTTAACGAAGAACTCGGTATCTCTCAGAAGTGCACCGGCTGTGCGCATCTTCTGGATAACGGCTGCAGGCTTCCCCGCTGCGTGGAGGCCTGCCCGACGGACGCCATAACGTTCGGCGAGGAATCGGACATGCAGGACTTCATCGTCGGCGCCACCGTCCGCCAGCCCGAGACGGGCAACCATCCCAAGGTCTATTACCGCAATATCCCCGGCAAATTTATCGCAGGCACGCTCTACGACCCGATAGAAAAGGAAGTCATCATCGGCGCCCGCTGCCGCGCGACAAACGGCGGCAAAACCGTTGAAGTCCTGTCCGATGATTACGGCGATTTCTGGTTCAAAGACCTCGCCATGGGGAAATACGACATCGTCATCGCCGCCCCCGGCTATGAGTACAAAGTCTTTGATGCCATCGACGCGACGAAGGACGTCAACCTGGGTGATATCCCGCTCGTTAAGAATAAATAAGCTATGTAAAAACCGGCCAGATGCAGGCCGGTTTTTTAATGATCTAAAATCACTTAACTTTTTATATCATAAAGTTACTATATAGGTGTGAGCCGCTTACAAAAACACCGAAGGAAAAGAGCTGATTTAACAAAATGGATAGAAATGACCAGCTGGAAAAGCTGACGCAGAATTATCTTGCTGCTTTTCTATCCTTTGCGTTTAAAAGAATCAACAATCTTTATGAGGCTGAGGAGCTTGCGCAGGAGATTGCGTATCAATGTGATGTGTCAATCAGCAAGGGTAAATCCATCGAGCGCTTTGATGCCTTTATTTGGAGCGTCGCCCATAATACTTATAAAAAATGGTGTATGAGGAAGCAGCCCATTTCACTTGAGGGTGAATTCGATACTTTTTCAAACCTCGCCGGTGACGCATTACCGATAGACGATACATTAGTGAAGCAGGAAGATGTTGAACTCATTCACCTCGAGCTGTCTCGTTTATCAAAGCTGTACCGTCAAACACTGGTTTGCTTTTATTACGAAGAGCTTTCAATACGCATGATAGCAGCGAAGCTTAATATTTCGGAGGAAATGGTCAAGTTCTATCTATCAAAAGGCAGGCAAAAATTAAAGGAGGCTTACACGATGAATACCTGCGGCGAGAAGAGCTTCAATCCATCGGATTTCACGGTTTATAAATCCGCTGTCGATTTTTCAAAAGTGAATGTATGGGAAGTTTTTAAAAGAAAGCTTCCGTGCCAAATAGCCTTGATATGTCATGATGCCGCGAAAACCATAAGCGAGCTTTCGATAGAAACAGGAACCCCGGCTGTATATCTCGAGGATGAAATTAAGCTTCTGCTCGACGCAGGTGTGATGATTTCGCCCGCAAAAGATAAATATCGAACGAATCTGCATATTTTAAGAAAAAATGCGGTCGAGCAGGTCAAGCATCAATTTAATAAATTATACGCCGAATATGTTCCCATCATTATATCGGCCTATACTCAGTATTTACCGGAACTCAAGCACTGCGACGTTTTCAAATATGACGCTCCCGATATGCGTTACGCTTGGTTTTTTTCGAATAATATAGCGGATTTCGATAATGCCGGTCATGGACTTTCACCGGCAGATTATCCGCAGATTCTGTCCTGCGGTTCGAAAGCTTTTATCTTTGCCGAAGAATCAAAGGGCTCATTATGGGGCAGCGGATCAACTCCCACAGATCTCCAAGCGTGCACCGTATGGCCGCGTGATGTCGTTATATTCGGCGAATATCACTGTCAGAAAGAATTGCGTGACGCGAAGAAGGCGCAGGCTTTGTATGACGTATACCGGGATAATATTCAGGATGCGGATACTGAAATCTATGCTCAATTAATAGATGAAGGCTATCACATAAAGCGAGACGGAAAAATGTTGTGCAACGTCGCCGTCTCCACACCGGCAAGCCGAGAACTGTTTAAAACAATCAACGCTGAACTGTCGGAAGCACTCAAACCACTATGCAAAGGAATCCGGGAAAATATTTACAGCATTGTTGATACCACCATTCCGGCACAGCTCCGGCAATATACGCAAGGATACGCAGAAACATGGATTGTGTTTTATTCAGGCGTCTATCTGCTCGAAGAACTGTACAACACGGGCTTCATCACACTGCCCGAAAAAAATGACAAGGCACCGATTGCGTGTTATATCTATGAAAAATAAGCTTTGAGGGGCGGAATTATCCACCCCTCTGGCGTATCACGCCAGCATGCCCTTAGGTTTTCTGCCAATTGTATTTCTCGATCATCCTCTCGGCGATGAGCATGGCCTGCTCGCGGGTCAGGATGCCGAGCGGCTCGAAGTTGACGCCGGTTCCGGTCATCAGGCTGTTTTCATAAGCGTAACGCACATAATCGAGCGCCCAACTGTCTATCCTCGCGGTATCGCCGAAGAGCAGCGCCGCAGCTGAGGATACGGGGGAGCCGTTGATGGCTGAAACGGCGGCGCTGATGATTTTGGCGCACTGCTCGCGCGTCAGCGTGCCGTCCGGGCTGAAGGACGACGCGCTCGTACCATCGACAATACCGAGCTCGTAGCCTTTTGAAATCTGCTCAACATAATTGCTGTCGGCAGTATCGGTAAATGGAGATGTCATCTGCTGGTTATATGGCCCTTTAACGTATTCGTAGACATTGACGATCAGCGCCGTGAACTCCGCGCGGGTAATGCTTATTTGATAACCTGACAGAAGAGCTGCTGGAATCACGCCGCGTAAAGTGAGCGCGTCAACGCCTATCTTCGCCCAACCGCTCGGCACATCGGCAATTGCCGCCGTTACCGTATAGGAACCTGATGCCCCGCTGCCATCTGCGGCAGAGGCTGTAATTATTGCAGTGCCCGCATTGTTGACAGTGACCTTTCCCATAGTATCCACAGAGGCGACGTTTGGATCGGAGGAGGTCCATGTGAGCACCTGATTCGCCGCGTTGGAAGGCTCTACCACCGCGTTTATAATAAAAGAGTCTCCCACATTACAAAACGCATCTTTTTGCGCGAAGGTGATAGCCTGTATCCCGCTCGAGGGATTATAGTCGTCGGGCGCCATCGGATAGGCGGTGTTAAATGCGGGTGTCGCGAATTCGCTGTCTCTAATATGGTCGGAGAACGAGGCGTTGCTTTTCAGAAAATACATCTCCGGGTTCACCGTATCATCCCATGTAACGTCTAAATTATACCAGTACTGTCCGATCTTTACGATGTTCCAGGCGTGGCCAGCCGTGCTTTGTGTCGTCGTTCCACCGATGAATTTCACCGGAACGCCGAGCTCGCTGAGCATCTTATATGCCAGCAGCGTGTAGCCCTGGCAGACAGCCAGCCCCGATGACAGTGCGTCGTATGCTGTAAACTTAGTGAGTGAGTAATCATAACTGACGTTCTTCAGGATATAGTTCTGGACTGCTTTAATTTTCGCATAAGCACTGCTGCCGGAGCCAACATCCAGCTTTTGCAAAATGGCACTGACCGAATTGTTCACATAGTCTTCCTGCGCCGCTGTCGTTCGGTACGTTTGGCTGAACGTATATATAGCGTAAGCTTCCGAGCCCAGCGTATAGATATACCCCTTATATCCCCACTCATCCATGTTCCAGCCCAGGTAATCAAGGTCAGAGGTTGTGGCTGGGTCATCATATGTAAAGATGTCGTTTAATACCTTATCGCCCGCCGCCTTCAAGTCGTCCGCGCTCGCGTTGTACCGCACCGTAAAGGACGGATTCCTCAGAATATACTGATGCTCTACGGTCTTCACAAGACTCTGGTAATCGCTGACCGTGTAATCCGCTGCCGCGGAGCTGTCGGCAGTATCCCGTACGGTTAAACCCGGAAAGGCATTGTAAGAATTGTTTGTATTGCGGCTGTAAAGCCTGGTGCCGAGATCGGTGACATTCACCGCATAAGCGCCTGACATGCACGACAGGACGATGGCAGCCAGTATGGCCGCAGCGACCGCTGATCTGACAAATTTTTTCATAGGAGCCTTTCCGAAAAAAGAACCGAAGTCCATCACGGATTTCGGTTCTTAATCATTGAAGTAACGGCAATTTCTACGGTTGGATTATTCCTGCGGCGGCGTAATCAGCGCAACCAGCATCTGGCTGGAAACGGAGCCTGTATTAAGCGCCGATTTTTTCGTATTCGGGCCGCAGTGATAGGAGTCACCCGCATAAAGTGTTGTTTTTATTTCATCCGGAGTGCCGACTTCGCTCTCTATATACATCTGGCCTTCTAAAACGTAATAGATCGACTCCTTGGCATTTGAGCCGTAGTTAATGCCGCCGCCGGGCAAAAAGTGGGATAACCCCATCGTAATACCGCCGCTGTTGACATCCTTGGGGTCGTGAAGGCGTGTTGTACGGACATCAAAATGACCCGGCGCCTCATAAGTATAGGCCTCATTTTTCCTGGTGATCTTGTAACTCATGAAAATCAATCCCTTTCGTTCATTCAGCCGATATACGGCTGTCAGCATTACATAAACACATATAAAAACTGATATCTCAAGCCGCATTGTAACACGGCGGACATAAAAGTTCAAGTGTGTCCGTCGTGTTTTGGATATATCGCTTTACAAAAATAGCGATATGTTTCAATAGCTGAAACATTCTGTTTGCTGATATCTTAAATAAACCTTAAAGATTTAGCCACTTGGTTTTTAATGGTTCCTCCGGTACAATGTGAACGGAAGGTGATGAAATGTACAATATACTAATCTGCGATGACGACAGGGATATCGTCTCCGCCCTGAAAATTTATCTGTCCGCTGAAGGATATCAGACGTTTGAAGCTTCTAACGGCAAAGAGGCCCTGAGCATCATCGGCAGTATGGAGATCCATCTGATTCTCATGGACATCATGATGCCGGAGCTTGACGGCATTTCTGCGACGGTCCGGCTCAGGAAGGATTACAATATCCCAGTTATCCTCCTGACTGCAAAAAGCGAGGACACCGACAAGGTTCTGGGGCTGAACATCGGCGCGGACGACTATATCACGAAGCCGTTTAATCCCGTGGAGATGCTGGCTCGTGTGAAGGCGCTGCTTCGGCGGTATACAAATCTGGGCGGAATAGCCAAGAGCGAAAGTAAGCTGTTGATTGGCGGTATTGAGCTTGACGACCGCGAAAAAGCCGTAGCGCTGGACGGCAGCCCGGTTTCGCTCACACCTACGGAATACGATATTCTGAAGCTCTTGATGGAAAATCCGGGCAAGGTATTTTCCTCCGCAGAAATTTATAAGCGCGTCTGGAACGACAATGCGTACAAAGCCGAAAGCACCGTCGCAGTACATATCCGTCATCTTCGCGAAAAGCTGGAGGTCAATCCCGCCGAGCCCAGATATCTGAAAGTGGCCTGGGGACAAGGATATAAAATCGAACGGAGTGGAAGATGATGAGAAATCTGCAATCCAGCATAGCCGCGAAAATAGCGGCGTTCTTACTTTTTTTGTTGTTTCTTGCCGCCGCGCTTGGCGGCATTGTCAGCATCCTTTATGTGGCGGATGAAGGATACTATTCGGGCACATACTCCTTCTTCAGTTCCCGCAAGTGCAGCAGTATTACCTATAGCTATTCAGCTGCCGTTTTTTATGATTATTTGTCCTTGTCCCTGAAGCAGAATCCGTCCGCGGAGGATTCTTTCAACCTGAAACAGTATCAGACGGAGTTTGCAAAGGAAAACACCAACTTTTTCTTTACCGTTACGGATGAAAGCGGAAAGGTAATCCTCACCAATTATGCGGAACAGGATTTCGGTACGCAGAAGACGTACAATATTGACCCGGATGGAACGCAGTATGGCAAAGCGTATATTGTGAATGCCTATGTAAAAGATCCGATTACCGCGAAGGATGATTATTACGCACCGTATCAGCTCTCTCTCACGCTTTATTCCATGCGCTATTCAACAATCGCCATCACGGTTTTGTCCGCGATCCTTTCCGTTCTGCTTTTCGCTTTTCTGATGTATTCGGCCGGTCACAGGAAGGGAAGAGAAGGCATCGTTCTGAACGCGGCCGACAGAATACCGTTTGATTTATACGCGTTTGGTATTTCCGTCGCGGGAATTTGCTCCTTTTTCATTTGCAGCAACATATGGAACCGAGCGGACGGAATTGTAGTTGCGATTATTACTTGTACGCTGGCGGTCATTCTGTCTTTTTTATCAATCACGCTCTGCATGACCTTTTCGGCGCGGGTAAAGGCCGGCAAATGGTGGCATAACACGGTTATTTATATAGTTTTGAAAGGTATCATCTGCCTGCTTTTAAACCTGCCTCTTCTGCTGAAAACGATTTTGATTTTTGCGTCTTATATCCTGATCAACGGTTTTCTCGTCATACTCCTTATGCATAGCGGTGCGGAAATACTCCTGCTCGGGTTTTTGTTTAATATGGCTGTGTTATCCGGACTGTGCTTTATTGTACTCCAATTAAACAGGTTGAAGTTGGGCGGAGAAAAAATCGCAGCTGGAGATTATTCCTGCAAAATCGATGCAGAAAAGCTGTTTTGGGATATCAAAAAGCACGCCGAGACTTTGAATAATATTAGGCTCGGGATGTCGAAGGCGGTTGAGGAGCGCCTCAAAAGCGAACGCTTGAAAACCGAGCTTATCACCAACGTTTCGCACGATATCAAAACGCCTCTGACCTCGATTGTCAGCTATGTTGATCTTCTGAAAAGGGAGAGCATTAAAAATGAGAATGCTCTGAAATATATTGATGTGCTTGACAGGCAATCGGCCAAGCTAAAAAAGCTTACCGAAGACCTGGTGGAGGCTTCGAAAGCATCAACCGGAAATATATCCGTAAAATGCGGGCGTATGGATGTCGTCGAGTTTCTGAATCAATCGGTCGGCGAGTACGCAGAGCATTTCGCAGCGGGACAGCTGGAGGTTGTGGTTCATACCCCACAGGACGAGACCGCAATTATGGCTGATGGCAGGCTGATGTGGAGAGTGTTCGACAACCTTTTAGACAATATCTGCAAGTATTCTCTGCCGAATACAAGAGTATATTTTGATATTGAAAACATCGGAGGCGCAGTAATCATTACATTAAAAAACATTTCCCGAGTCCCTCTCAATATCACCGCAGATGAGCTTCTGGAACGGTTCATGCGGGGAGACAACGCCCGCACGACCGAAGGCAGCGGGCTGGGACTATCCATAGCCAAAAGCCTGACGGAGCTCCAAATGGGCAGCTTTGATCTATTTGTTGACGGTGATTTGTTTAAGGTCCATGTCAAGTTTAAGAGATTGGAGAATCACAAGGTTTCAACTCTCAGCCGAACATAATGTCATTTCTTTGCCAAGCTCTATGCGGTATATCTGCGAAACTAAAAAGTTCCCTGTAAAAAGTGTGTGGTTACGAAGTTTGTATCTAAATCAGTATCCAGGCCGCATTTACCCTTCAAATTAGTCAGCATTTTCATGGATTTCAATACTTTTCGCTGTCATTCCCGCTCAATAATCGCTCATAGTCCTCCGGGTAGTTAATGTTCAGCAGCAGCTTTTCATTCCATAGGCTGCCGAGCTCCGCCTTTGACACCATACGCAGGCTGACCTTATCAAAAAGCGCGGCAATTTTATAATTTCCGGTTTGCAGCGCATCCTCCGCGTAAGGCAGGACGGTTTTTTTATAATATCCAAAGAGCGGCTCATACCGCGTTTCATTGTCCGCCAGAATGCTGATATCACTCGATCCGGCGAGCACAATGATGCGTTTTGCGGCTTCGGGATCCGCAAAAGGCAAATCCGCCGCAACAAGAAAAATGCCTTCGTCCTGTGTATTCTTGAGCGCAGCATGCAGCCCCGAAAGCGGCCCGCAGCCCCTGTACTCGTCAGCCAAGCGTTTTGCCTTGATATCCGGATATTTTTGCACATCGGCAAGGCTGATATATACCTCATCAAAGTATTGAGAAAATTTCTTAACAGCCGCTTCTAGAAACGATTCCGCTTTAAACCGGAGTTCCATCTTGTCGCGTTTCATGCGCTTGCTTTCACCGCCGGCAAGTATAACCGCTGTGCTCATTTCATGTCCCTCCTTAACGCCAATTTCAATTGTAGCATAATTTTCGTTTCCGCAAAACAGGTATTTCTGTATAGTTTGGTTTTTTGTTTGGTGCATTGAGCGCCTCGGGTTGACTTTTACCGAACACTGATATATAGTTAAAACCGTTGCGAACACCATACTATTTTCCCGTAAATCGGGTTAGGAGGAAAAATATGAAAGATATTTATCTGGTAAGCTGCTGCAGAACAGCCGTCGGCAGTTTTGGCGGCAGTCTTAAGGATACCCCCGCACCGCAGCTTGGTTCCATCGTTGCCAAGAGTGCTTTAGAGCGCGCAGGCCTTGCTCCCGACAAACTCGACGAAGTGATGTTTGGCTGCTGTCTGACAGCCGGTCTCGGGCAGAATGTCGCAAGGCAAGTCGCCATCGGTGCCGGTATCCCCTATGAAGTTCCCGCCTATACGGTTGGAATGGTCTGCGGTTCCGGTATGAAAAGCGTTATTGAAGCTGCACGTGCGATTGCCTCTGGTGACGCCGAAATCATCCTCGCCGGCGGTACGGAAAACATGTCCGCCGCACCCTATGCTGTTCCGACTGCCCGTTACGGTGCGCGCATGAACAACACGACCATGATTGACACAATGGTCAACGATGGCCTGTGGGACGCTTATAACAACTATCATATGGGTATTACCGCCGAAAATATATGCGACCAATGGGGTATCACGCGCGAAGATCTCGATGCGTTTGCCCTTTCCTCTCAGAATAAAACCGCCAAAGCGCAGGCAACCGGCAGATTCGACGATGAAATTGTCCCTGTTCCGGTCAAAGTCAAAAAGGAAATCGTCGATTTTAAAGTCGATGAGTTCCCGCGCGCAACATCGGCAGAAGCCCTCGCCAAGCTCGGCACCGCGTTTAAAAAAGACGGGCGTGTCACAGCCGGCAACGCTTCAGGTATTAACGACGGCGCGGCCGCCATCATCCTTGCCTCCGGTGATGCGGTGAAGAAGCACGGCCTCAAGCCCATAGCCAAGCTCATCTCCTGGGGGCAGGGCGGCGTCGACCCAAAAATTATGGGTGTCGGCCCGGTACCCGCGTCAAAAGCGGCATTGAAAAAGGCCAATTTGAAAATTGACGATATCGATCTCATCGAAGCCAACGAAGCCTTTGCGGCGCAGTCCATCGCCGTAGCCCGTGACCTCGGCTTTGATATGAGCAAGGTAAATGTCAACGGCGGCGCGCTCTCTCTCGGCCATCCAGTCGGCGCATCCGGCGCGCGTATTATCACCACCCTGATCCATGAGCTTCAAAAGCGCGACGACTGCAAGCTCGGCCTCGCCACCCTCTGCATCGGCGGCGGTATGGGCGTTGCGACCATATGGGAAAAAGTATAAAATAGTTATCTGACAAAATAGTGCTCCCCGCTGCCTGTTAACCGGCGGCGGGGAGCTTTATATACAACCGGTATTTTTACCGGCATTTATAATGCGGGTACTGTATCACGGCTTGTCAATTGGCGCTTCCCTGAAAGCTGGGTTGTGTGATGCTGGGCTGCTGCGAGGTTTGGCTGGAGGTCGAGGTAACGCCTTCCTCGTCAAACGTGATTTTTAGCGAAAGCTCCTGGCCGGATCTATTGATGACGACCGTCGTCGTATCTCCCGCCTTAAAACTCTTTTTCGCTTGCTTGAGCGTATCGGCGCTTGTCACAACGGTATCTCCGAGCTTTGTGATGATATCGCCGACTTTGAGGCCGGCTTTATCTGCACACGAGCCAGACGTTACCGAGGCGACAGCCGCACCCTCGGCAAGCTTGTAAAAATCAGCTTCCTGCTTTGTCACTGTCTTGACGGAAATGCCCATTGACGGTTTCCCGGAGACGTGTCCGGTCGTCATCAGCTGATTGACAATGTCTTTGGCGTCGTTAATTGGGATGGCAAAGCCAAGACCTTCAACACCAGTGCTGGCATATTTAGCCGATACGATTCCGATAACCTGGCCTTTTGAGTTGTAAACCGGTCCGCCTGAGTTCCCGGCATTGACGGCAGCGTCAATTTGGAACATGTTGATGCTTGTTGTGTCTTCCACCTGTATGACTCTGTCAAGCGCGCTGACAATACCGTTTGTCATGGTATAATCGAGTTCGCCGAGCGGATTTCCGACGGCGTATATTTTATCACCGACCTTCATCGTGTCATTGTTTCCCATGGTAACGGTACTAAGGCCTGTGGCGTCGATCTTTATGACAGCTAAATCGTTATCCTGCTCATAACCGATAACCTTCGCCGGGAAGGATTTTCCGTTGTGCATCATAACCGTTAACGAAAAGCCCTGCTCGACAGCGTAGGCAATCACATGATAATTGGTTACAATATAGCCGTCTGATGAAATAATGAACCCGGACCCGGAAACGGCTGAAGGTGTTTCCGCTCCAAATATGTTTGTCTTTTCCTCGGAATTGACGCCCACAACCTGATTGACCGCCATCGCGTAAATATCCTCTGCGGACATTTCCGTTCCTGTTGACGTCAGATTTGTCGCACCGTTTGATCCGCTGCCCGACGATGAGGGGCTTGCCGAACTATCCGTTACCGCAGATGTATTACCCTGATTTTCAGTATTACCGCCCGCTATCGAACGATTATCATTTTTAAGCTCGTTCAGCTTGACCTGCATGACGCCGAAGGTTGCGCCTCCGCTGACAATTGCGCAGACTAAAATAAGGCATACGGCTTTTGCCAGACCGCTTAACGCCGGCTTCTTCTTTTTCCCGGGCTGCGGCTCAGAAGGCGGATTTTGCTGATACGTGTTATACGTCTCACCGCGGAGTTCCGGTGCGAATGGTTCCTGCGTTTGGCTATAGACCGGCTGCTGCCAGGGCTCATAATAGGGAATGGGGTTTGCTTTTGGTTCCGTTTCGGGTTGCCGGGGTTCGTCCGAACGCGTATTTTCCGGATTGTCCGGTGTTTTGTCAAAATTCTCTGACGATGGAGCTGTGTCATTTAAGTCGGCACCGCTCTTATTTTCTTCATCGCTGTACATAGTGATTCCTCCTGTTAAAACATATCTTTAAATTAAAAAGCTTCCTTAACTCTTGTATTATAAGGCTTCCTGGTGAAAAATGCATGAAAAATATTATAATTTTCTGTAAGAAAGTCATTACAAAAATGTTATGCAATTGTAACAGACGCATTACGGACAGTGCTTGACACGGTGACTTTTACATGGTAGTTTATAAATTTATAGGAGATGAATACGTATGTCTGACAATTTGTATACTTTTGAAAACGAAAATTATAAGAAATCATACCGTCATACGACTTCGCATATTCTCGCTCAGGCGGTCAAACGCCTGTATCCGGAAACGAAGCTCGCTATCGGTCCGGCTATAGCCGACGGTTTTTATTATGATTTTGATACGGCAGAACCGTTTACACCCGAGATGCTTGAAAATCTCGAAAATGAAATGAAAAAAATCATCAAGGAAAAGCTCCCGCTTGAGCGTTTTGAGCTTCCCCGTGAGGAAGCGGTCAAATTTGTTGAAGGGCTCGGAGAGCCTTATAAAGCGGAGCTGATTCGGGATTTGCCGGTAGATGCCGTCATCAGTTTTTATAAACAGGGTGAATTTACCGACCTCTGCGCCGGCCCGCATCTGGACAGCACGGGGAGAGTCAAAGCAAACGCCATGAAGCTGACAAGCTGCACCGGTGCGTATTGGCGCGGCAACTCCGACAATAAGATGCTGCAGCGCATCTACGGCACCTGCTTTTTGAGCAAAGACGAACTTGACACCTATCTCGAGCGTATTGAGGAAGCAAAACGGCGTGACCACAGAAAGCTGGGCCGCGAGCTTGACCTTTTCGCCTTATTTGACGAAGGTCCCGGCTTTCCGTTCTTTTTCCCGAAAGGTATGGTTATCCGCAATGAGCTCGAGCGCTTCTGGCGCGAACTGCATCAAAAATGCGGTTATCAGGAAATCAAAACGCCCATTATCTTAAACGAAGAGCTTTGGCACCGTTCAGGGCACTGGGATCACTATAAAGAGAACATGTACTTCACTAAAATTGATGAGGGCGATTATGCCATTAAGCCAATGAACTGCCCGGGCGGTATGCTTGCCTATAAACGGCGCATGTGGTCATATAAAGATCTCCCGATGCGCGTGGGTGAATTGGGCCTTGTGCACCGGCATGAGCTCTCGGGCGCGCTCCATGGCTTGATGCGTGTTCGCGCCTTCACACAGGACGACGCCCATATTTTTATGACAGATGAGCAGGCGCAGGACGAAATACTCGCTGTTATCACAAAAATTGACAGTGTTTACAAGCTTTTCGGCTTTAAATATCATATCGAGCTCTCAACCTGTCCGGCGGACTTTATCGGCAGCGAAGAAATGCGCGCATACAGCGAGGGTATCTTAAAAAGTGTGCTTGACAAAAACGGTAAGGAATACGTCCTTAATCCGGGTGACGGCGCTTTCTACGGTCCGAAAATCGATTTCCACCTTGAGGACGCCATCGGCCGTACATGGCAGTGCGGCACAATTCAGCTCGATTTCCAGATGCCGGAACGCTTTGACCTTGAATATACGGGTGCCGACGGCTTAAAGCACCGTCCGATCATGATACACACCGTTGCTTACGGTTCCATTGAGCGGTTTATCGGTATTCTGACCGAGCACTTTGCCGGTGCTTTCCCATTATGGCTCGCGCCCGTGCAGGTTATAGTGATGCCGATTACCGACCGCAGCCACGATTATGCCCAGCAGGTCGCCGATAAATTAATGAGTGCCGGCTTCAGAATCGAAACCGACTTCAGAAGTGAAAAAATTGGATATAAAATCCGCGAGGCGCAGATGCAAAAAATCCCCTATATGCTGGTGCTCGGCGATAAAGAAGCCGAAAGCGGCGCTGTTACCGTACGCAAACGCGCGGGCGGAGATCAGGGCTCTGTCAATCTCGATGACTTTATGACTGCTCTCAAAGCGGAACAAGACTCACGGTCGTATTAAGTCCGATTACAGGTCAAGTATACCTATTCTACCTTAAAAGTATCTTAAATATCATTAAGCAAACAAGAATTTTTACGCGCCTCCGGATAACGCACTAAGCTGAGATGAAACCCCGCAGAGGCTTCATCTCAGCTTTTTATTAACATTTTTTTATGGAATCCATGTGAATATCGACAAAATTTACAATACATAACAGGTCAGGCTCCTTCGTAAAATATACACAGCTATTATGATTCAAAGGAGTCTTTACTTTGCAGACGAAAAGAAAACTAATATTCTCGCTTGCCGTTATATTTACAATCAATATCATGATCATATCTTTTGTTCAGGATGTGCAGCAAGCCGATGCCACCGCTTACAGAAAAGGCTCGGCCGGCTCCGTCGTCACGCAGATTCAAGAAAGGCTCTCCGACTGGGGCTATTATATTGGGAGCATCGACGGTGTCTTCGGCAGCGGGACGGAAGCCGCCGTAAAATATTTTCAAAGGAAAAACGGATTAACGCCGGATGGCGTCGCAGGCAGCGCCACGCTGGCTGCAATCGGCATCAACACCTCATCCAGCGCAACGACGCGATCAAACGATGTCAATTTGCTTGCGCGCCTGATCTCGGCGGAAGCGCGGGGTGAGCCGTTTGCCGGTCAGGTTGCCGTCGGTGCCGTGGTACTCAACAGGACAAAGCACCCGTCATTTCCGCATTCCATCTCCGGTGTTATTTATCAAAAAGGGGCTTTTACATGCCTTACTGACGGCCAGTTTTACGCCAGTGTATCCGACAGCGCTTATAAGGCTGCTCAAAACGCGTTAAACGGATGGGACCCTTCAGGCGGCGCGATCTATTATTTTAATCCGGCAACGGCTACAAACGCATGGATCTGGTCCCGCCCGCTCATCGTCGTCATCGGGAAACACAGATTCTGCGCATATAGCTAAACGGATCGGGTAGGAGGCTGACCCTTAGTGGATCAGCCGACCTCCCACAGAACCGTACGTACCGTTCGGTATACGGCTCCTCCCATGTTTACGCATGAACAGACTCGTAATAATCGAGAAAGTTGATATATCCTGCCTTTTTAAGTCGCTCAGCAGAGACGGCTTTGGCAATGATCGGGTTACGGGCTATACGCCAGTAACCCTTTCTTATGCTTGCACCCTCTCGCGCTACCCAGTCCACTATTCCTAGCTTCCTGAGCATAGCGTAACGCGTTCTCACCCTTTTCCACTGTTTCCAAATCACCATGCGGATGCGTCGCCGTAACCACTGGTCTGTCTCTTTCAGTAGACTCTTCATGTCCGCAAGCTTGAAGTAATTGACCCATCCAATTATGAATTGTTTAAGTTTCAACTTCCTCTGCTCATCACCTATACCGTTGCTTCGCAATGTTATCTCGCGAATTTTTGCTTTCATCTTGGCAACGCTTTTTGGGTGTACTCGAATGCTCGCTTCTCTGTTCTTGTTAATGTAGAACGCATAACCTAAGAATTTGACCTTACCTATGTAGGCTACTTCTGTCTTTTCCCGGTTCACTTTGAGGAATAATTTCCTCTCTATGTAAGGGATTAGCTTCTCCAGTGTCCTCTCTGCCGCTCTTTTGCTCTTGCAGAAAATGAGCATATCATCCGCATAACGGACAAATCTGTGCCCCCTTCTCTCCAATTCCCAGTCCAGCTCGTTCAAGACGATGTTTGCACATAGCGGGCTTAATGGACCGCCTTGTGGTACTCCGATCTCCGTTTCCTCGAATCTGCCGCACGTGACTACTCCCGCTTTGAGGTATTTGTGAATAAGTGATATTACTCTCCCGTCCTTAATACCCCGCGATAGTATTTCTATCAATTTGCTCTGGTTTACTGTGTCGAAGAACTTCTCCAAGTCCATATCTACGACGTATTTGTATCCGTCGCGGATGTTCTTCTGACTCGCTCTGATGGCATCATGTGCGCTTCTTTTTGGTCGGAATCCGTAACTGCTGTCTGAGAACTGCGGCTCATAGATTGGCGTCAGTACTTGGGCTATCGCCTGTTGTATGACTCGGTCTACGGCTGTTGGGATACCCAACTTTCTCTTCTTCCCGTTCTCTTTGGGTATTTCTACCCGACGTACGGGTTGCGGACGGTATTCTCCGTCCATGATAGTCTGCCGAAGTTCCTCCCCATTGTCTTTGAAATATTGCAGAAGATCTTCCACGCTCATTCCATCGACTCCGCCCGCCCCTTTATTCTTTTTTACCCGCTTGTATGCCTGGTTTAGATTTCTTGAGCTTAAGATTTCCTCCAGCATTCCCTCATCAGGTCTGCCGGCATTGGTGATGTTGTTTTCAGTTATCCTTGAGTCGGTAAGCGCTCCCGCATACTCTTCGTGTTCCGCACTATCCCTTTGCGACCAGTCCCCGTCATTACAGTGTTTTCTGCTTTCTTTGTCCCGATTCTCGGTAACATTCATTTACTTTCACCTCCATAGGTTCCGCCCTTCACAGCACCGTCGACTGCGCTGCTACTATGGCTTCATCTGACTCCTCACGACGAATCTTGTTTCAACCGGCTTCTACAAATACGCTTCCGCCGTCCGTGAGGTCTCCCCGGGTAAGAACGCAATCTTTCTCTCCATCTACCTGCCGCATCTACACTCGCTGATCCCGTGTAGCTATTGGACTTCAACTTGTTTGGCGGTCTTATCCTCAGCTTGTGCCTTATGCGATTTCTGTTCGTCAGGCCAGAGATTTGCCGCCGTCTTCCTTTAGATTCCGCGTCACCACGGACACCCTTGACTTTGGCTATACACTTCCCGCTACCGGGCGTGTTCGGGTCTTTCACCCATTAGACTGCGCCCATGCCGGGCGCACCAAAAAGGCTGACGCTGTTTTAACAGCGCCAGCCTTTTTATATGCAGAATTTACACTGCTATTTAATTGTACACATTCATTGCTTTTTCTATACCCGAGCTGATAATAAGTTCCGCCGCGCATACCGCGTTCTTGGCGGCTTCCGAAATAACCTCAGCTTCCTTTTGCGAAAAATTAGAAAGCACCCAGTCGGCCATATTAAAATCGGAGTGCGGCGGTGCGCCGACGCCGATTTTAATCCGCGGGAAACCGTCCCCGCCGCACTTTTCGATAATATCCTTTAAGCCCTTTTGTCCGCCGGACGAGCCGTCGCGCCTGATTCTGATTTTACCGACAGGGAGGGCGGCATCGTCGGAAATGACAATAATGCGCTCGAGCGGCAGCTTGTAAAACCGCATTGCCTGAGAGACGGCATCACCGCTTAAATTCATATAGGTCTGAGGCTTCATTAAAAAAACCTTCGCGCCGCCAAGGTCACATGTGCAGGTCAGCGCTTTGTATTTGAGCCGGTCGATCTTTACCCCGATGGTTTTTTCTAAAACACCGGCAGTAAAAAAGCCGACATTATGGCGTGTCCCGTTATACTGAGTACCGGGATTCCCCAGGAAAACGATAATCCATGATGCAGGGCCGGTTTTTTTCCTTAAAAACATACTTAAAATATCGCCACCTGCCTACGTCATATATCCCTTTTACATCAATATTATCTGAAAAGCGTCGAGATTGAAACTTCCTCATATACGCGCTCAATAGCTTCGGCAAACAGGGGAGCGGACGAGAGATATTTGATTTTCGCACTCTGCGTTTGGCCCGGATATGGGATCGTGTCGGTAAAAATCAGTTCCTTGATGTAGCTGTCGTTGATCCTGTCAATCGCAGCGCCGGACAGGACACCATGCGTCGCGCAGGCATATATATCTTTTGCTTTACCCATCTCAACAAGGGCTTTGGCTGCGCCGCATAAACTCCCGGCCGTGTCCACCATATCGTCATATAGGATAATATTTTTGTCCTTTACTTCGCCGATGATGTTCATGACCTCGGACTGGTTTGCTTTTTCGCGGCGTTTATCGATGATCGCCAGGCTCAAGCCCATTTTGAGAGCGAACGTCCGCGCTCTGGCTACAGAGCCGACATCCGGAGAGACGACGATGACATCATCTGAGCCCTCTCCGAATTTTTTAATGTAATATTCTGAAAAAAGTGGGCTGGCTAAAAGATTGTCGACAGGGATATCAAAAAAACCCTGTATCTGCGAAGCGTGCAAATCCATCGTCAATACACGGTCGGCACCTGCCGATGTGATTAGATTTGCCACAAGCTTTGCGGATATAGGGTCTCTGGCTTTCGCTTTTCTGTCCTGCCTGGCATACCCAAAGTATGGAATAACCGCCGTAATACGGCCGGCTGAGGCCCTCTTACAGGCATCCACCATGATGAGAAGCTCCATGAGATGATTGTTGACCGGCCCGCAGGTAGGCTGAATGATAAAAACATCCGAGCCGCGAACAGATTCATAGAGTGATACCGATATCTCACCGTCTGAAAAGCTTGTTACTTTTGAATCACCCAGCCGGATACCAATATTGCGGCATATGCTCTCTGCTAATGGCTTGTTCGCATTGCCCGCAAAGATTTTTATATCTTTCCCATGTGAAACCATTGTAATCCCCCTCTTTCGCTGTTAGATAACTATATTATATCAGATTGTTTTATGAAAAAAAACAGTTTCGCACATTTTATAATTCACCAAAATTTAACCCTTATTTAGCATACATCAGGTCATATTGTCCGACAGCACCGTATCATACTAATGCTCTGCAATAAAAATAGCATTACCGCGCGATAACCGCCATATGTTAATTATACTCGGTAGAGAAGGGATTGGGCATCATGATGTTGAACAAATTAGGTACACAGCCACCAATACTGGCGCAAGCCGTCACAAGCTTAGGGCTGACATTCGGTGCGATTCATGCCGCGCAGCTCATCCATGTCCTCGCGCAGGGCTCCGGCGCACTACTCCGCTGCTATCTCAGAAATGCTCAGCAGATATGGTACCCCGACCCGTCACTCGGCGGCATTACCGGTTATATCGGCAGAAATGGCATAAGCTCACAAAAAAAAGAGGGGGACGGACGCACGCCGTCAGGACTCTTCCGCCTCGGATACGCGTTTGGCAGCAACGAAAAGCCGGAGACGAAAATGGCGTTCAGGAAGACCACTACCGGCAGCGTCTGGGTTGACGACCCCAACTCCTGTTATTACAACACATGGGCTGAACCCTCTTCCGACTGCGATTGGGTCAGCGCCGAGCATCTGTGTGATTATTCAGACAGCTACGCGTACGCTGTTATCATCGAGTACAACACCGCGCCTGTCTCACGTGCTAAAGGCTCGGCAATTTTCCTGCACTGCGGCAACCGGCCGACCTCAGGCTGTGTCGCCGTTCCCGAGCACGATCTGCTAAAGATACTCAAATGGCTCGATCCGGACAAAGCGCCTGCGATATTGATTTCAGCAGGATGAAGACCGCGAGCAGACTGCCAGAACCGGCTTTACTGGTCCGGATTGCAACTCAACAACCTGAATTAAAAATCTGACAGCACGATGTCTTCGCGCCTTTCTATTAGATCAGCATCTCTGAATTAGCTCTGGGCTTCTATATCCTATTCGTTTTCAGATTTTGTTCCATCGAATAAAGCAGAGACAGGAGCTTCGCCTCCTCAAACGGCCGGCACATCAGATAGCTCCCCACAGGGACACAGTTGTCATAATAACCGATTGGAACCGTTCCGACAGGGAATCCGGTGAAGGGTGCAATGCTGTTATAGCCTGCCGCTTCAATAATCCCATCCAGGTGATCCTTCTCAAAGATATTACAGAGCTTATCGGCCAGACGATATCTCAAGTCCAGCGCCTGGAGATACTCAGGTTCGTCCATTCTCCTGGAAGCTTCTTTAAAAACATATTCCATTCTGCTCTGACCGTAACGCAGTGCTGTTTCGGGATGCGCGGCATTAAATGCTATAATATCCGCCAGCGTTCGGGGATCGGCATTTCGTCCCGCTGTTGCAAGGTAGTGCTCCAAAGCGGCTTTGAACTCGTAATTCATGATGTCCCGCACCTGCATCTGCAGCGGAACCGGTTCGATTTCGATCAGCTCGGCACCAAGCTCTTCTATGAATCGCAATAATTTTTTTGAATGCGGTCTGTATCCGATACTTGGCTCAATGCCTCTATTGACGCCGATACGCGCTCCGTACAGACTATTTGCGTCGAGTGCTTTTATGTAATCGGGCACTGCTCGATTTTGCATCATATGCGTCGCCGGGTCATCGGCATCATATCCGGCAATCGCATGCAGAAGCATCGCCGCTGTTTTCACATCGGCAGCAATTGGCCCTGCCGTATCCAGGGTACGGCTGATTGGAATAATACCGGTTCGGCTGACGAGGCCGATGGTCGGCTTGACACCGACGACACCGCAGTTCTGACAGGGTGAAATGATGGACCCGCTCGTTTCCGTACCGATAGCCGCCGTCGAAAAGCCCGCTGCCACGGCGGCAGCGCTGCCGCTGCTCGACCCTGACGGCGATTGCGTTAAATTGTGCGGATTGCGCACATACCCGCCCCGTGAGCTGTAACCCGGCGGCATATCAAACGACATGAAATTAGCAAACTCCGTCATGTTGGCTTTACCGAGAATCAACGCCCCCGCTTGGCGCAGGCGCTTGACAATATATGCGTCTTCGGCTGCAAAATGGCTTTCCAGTACCAATGCCCCTGCACTCGTATGCATCCGGTCTGCCGTATTGATGTTGTCTTTTAGAACAACCGTTACGCCATGAAGCGGCCCGCGGCTGCTGTTTGGCAGTTGATCCAGCGCATCAGCCAAGTGCCGCACGTCTGGATTAACCTCCAATATGGCATTGATGCCATCGTGCATCACCCTGTCTCTGGCAATGCAATCAAGCTGCAATCCCGCCAGTTCCCGTACTTTCACATCTGCCTCCGAAACTGACTCCTGCGCAAAGATTGGATGGAGCCGTTATATATTGGTCATAAAATATTATACCAGCTCTTCAGTAATCGGGACAAGCAGCGCGTAGGTGTTCTCCATTTTCCACCGGCCCATCGCATCCTGTTTGGCAAAAACGGCGCTGACGGCTTCCTCCATGCGGCTGTCCTTAATACCAAAGCTGGTCAGTATAACAAACCTCCATATTTTGTATATGTTCATTATATCTTGTTTAAAAACATCGTCAATAATCCTCAGTACCGCCGAAACAATACAGATAGTAAGCCCGTCAGATTCATTCAGCGTTCCGAATTGTAATATTTGAAATTCAGGAAATACTAAAAAAAATGCTGTTTAAAGGGAATTTTATGATCTTCAAATTAATCATAACGGATTATCAGATCATCGTTACTGTTTTAATAGTCTTGGCGGCTTGGAAGTGGGGAGACTGGAAGCATTGGAAGCTTTATTATCCGACAATGCTGTTTTTCGCTCTCGGTGATTTTGCCGCACATCTGGTAACGTTTAATTACCCTCTGTGGAGCTATGAATCTCCGCTGCTGAAGAAAACCTTCAGCGATTTATTGATTGCCTCGGTCTTCTTCCCGGCTACAATACTGCTGTATCTGACGCACTTTCCTAAAAAGCCATTATCAAAAACGATTTATGTGATAATCTGGGCGGTATCTTATACTCTGGTTGAAGAGCTTGCCGGTCTACTGGGCTTCTTCTCGCACGACAATGGCTGGTCAATTTGGTGGACCTTACTCTTTAATTCACTCATGTTTCCGATCTTCCGCATCCATTTCAAAAAGCCTCTCCTTGCGCTGTTCGTTTCGTTCATTCTCGCCGTCGCTTTGATGCTCTATTTTAAAGTGCCCTGGAGCGCCGTGAGCTGAATATCATAAAGCTGTGCGAGCTTAAAAGAAGAGCATCTGTCCGGATGCTCTTCTTCATTATTCTCAGTTCATCCGGATAACCGCTTTGATGACGGTTCCGTTTTTCGTAGCCTCCAGCGCTTTGTCCATATCCTTCATGTCGTAGAAGGCCGTGAACTTTTCGATCGGGAAGAAGCCGTGCTTATAAAGCTCAATGAGACGGGGAATCTGTATATGGGGATCGAGCGAGCCTTCGATGACGCCGACAACATGACGCTCGCTGCGCAGGAGGTCGATATCAAACGTCACTTCTCTGCTGCCGGTGCCGATGACGCATGTTGTGCCGCCCGGGGCAAGGCAATTCAGCGACTGTGACAGCACTTTGCCGTTGCCTGTTGTTTCTGCGGCATAATTGACGCCGCCTTTTATTATTTTGTGTATCTCTCTGTCAGCGTCACAGCCGCGCACGTTAACCGTATGCGTCGCACCGAGTGTCCTGGCAAGCTCCAGCTTGCTGTCAAAGACGTCGACGGCGATGATGGTTGTGCAGCCGCAGGCTTTCGCGGCCAGGAGGGCGCTGAGGCCAACGGAACCGCAGCCAAAAACAGCGATGCTGTCGCCGGGGATTGGATGGAGCTTGTAAAAAACTGCACCTGCTCCGGTTTGAATGCCACAGCCGAACGGGCCGAATAATTCAACGGGTACATCCTTCGGAATCACGATGGTGTTGCTGCTGTTGGTGATGGCGTAATGGGCAAAGGACGATTGACCGAAAAAGGTTGAAACAGGCTGTCCGTCTTTATACAGGCGTGTGCCGCCGCCTCGTTGCGCACCGCAGAAATTGAGGGGGACGAATTCCTCGCAGGTGCTCGTCACACCGCTGTGGCAGCCGGCACACACCTCACAATGGTTATACGACAGGACGACATGATCCCCGACACTGCAATAATCGACATCCGGCCCAACTTCTGCGACAACACCGGAGCCTTCATGACCCAGAACCATCGGCAGCGGGATATCATTAAAAGCTGTCTCCTCACCTTTTTCCCTCGCCAGGAGATCGGTGTGGCATAAACCGGCGGCGGCGATGCGCACCAGCACCTCTCCGGCACGCGGTGCCTCCAGCTCTATCTCATCCAAAACAAAAGGACCGTTTTTTTCATAGATAACGAGAGCCTTGCTTTTCATGTTATAACCTCCAGCTATTTTTCTATTCGCTTTATTTTAACAAATACGCTGGGTTAATGGAAGCCCCGACACCGCACTTTCGTATAACATTTAACGTTTCCCGACTGTCACAGAGCACTGCTGTCCTGCGATATGGGCCGCGCGAAGCCGCATACCAGATCAGCCGCACTCATCGAAGAGAGAATTGCGAAAACCGGCAGCATGATATAGTGATAGCGGTTTTGGCTTTCAAGGAGCATATGAAGAATGACAGTGCCTACAAAAAGCAATATCAGCACTTGAGCGGGACTTATATACCGCTGCTTTATCATCTTAAGTCCCATCAGTGATGAAAAAAATATACTGAGCAGATAGGCATAATCGTTCCATTGGGAAATGGCATTGATTATATTTTGCCGCTCCGGCGTCAGGTTCCCCTGCTGGCCGAGGAAAAGAGTGACCCAGTAAGACGCGTAATCGTCATTTGACCAAAGATACGCGAATTTCTCCATAGCGAGATTCAAAACACCGGCAGGATTGTCCCTAATACGCTGGAGCGCCACACCGATGCTTGCCCGATGCGCCGCCTCTGCCGAATTCGTCGCTGCGAATATCGTGCTGAAGAAATCGGCATCCTTCTGGTTCCAGGCACCTTTCGCGTCGATATTGACGCCGACCATGAAATTATACCCGAACGAGACGGTACCGCCCGGCAATTGATAGTCAATCGTATTGGCAACCGCCGCTGAGACGAGCCGCGCGCACAACAGATAGCTGAATATGATGACAAGCGCGCGGAACCAGCCCTGGCAAGCCATTCTGGTTACTTTTCCATACAGCATCTTTTCGTTGGCATCAAATTTGACATATCGGGGCAGCAGGCACAATATTGCCGCAGCCAGCAGGATTTCCGTCAGAGGGCGTATTGCCGCAGAGAGTGCGACAATAATACCGAACAGGACGCACAGGACCATTAGGCTCTCCGCATTGCCGAGCCGGGCGGGATAATCAAACAGATAGATAAAAAGCCGGACGGCTATCAGCAGCGTGCAGATAAAAACTGGTTCTGATGCCAAAATCGTTCCATATAAAATCTGCGAGGGCCAGAAGGCAGCCAGAAGCAATGCGATAAAGCCGCCGAACCGACCGGCGAGCCGACGCGTAATCCGATAAACGAAAAACGCTGACAGGAGGCTCGCTGCGGCATTGAGCCAGAGCCCGGCTGCCACAGACGGCCCCGTTATCCTGAACAGCAGCGACAAAACGAACGGATAGCCGATCACATGCGGGAACTCGGCAATATAGCCGCTGTAGCCGGATGCGCCGAGCGTCCCCTGCGACAGTAAAACCGCCACATTATAATACGTCTCATAGTCCGAGGCGGGCGTTATCGGGGTATGCGCAATGACCCATATTCTGACGAAAGCCCCAACCGCCAGCA
The DNA here is from genome assembly GCA_002307055.1 of Clostridiales bacterium UBA1316. GTDB lineage: Bacteria > Bacillota > Clostridia > Oscillospirales > Oscillospiraceae > Sporobacter. The sequence continues at coordinate 19,290 of DBTM01000079.1, read as the reverse complement.
CCGCCGCTGCCGCCGTACGCTCAATAACTCTGCTGCTGCGCCCATCCGCCGGAAGCAGCTGCGGCAGTTTAGAATACCGCAGCAGCCTTGAAAACAGGAAAACCGCAGGAATTGCGGCAGCGAACGCGCTAATAGCCCCGGCATGCCAAAGATACGGATAGCTCTTTGGCCCGGACAGGCTGATTATCCCGCCGAATAAAGCATACGCGGCGCACACTTCAAACAAGATCAGCGCAGTATATTCAAACCAGTTTTTTTTCGCTGCCAAAACGATCGACCTTCCGAATGCCGGCGCATCCATAAAATGATGACGTTCATTTTATTAATGTTTCCATGCGGCTGTCGTTTTATTTATGACGGCATAGCGGACAGCTCCGGCAGCGAAAAGAAATCACGCAGGCCCATGTACTGCAGAATTTCCGGCTCTTTTTCATCGTTTTCAAGAGCCAGAACAGCTTGCTCCATTGTGATAAAGCCGTTGTCGAGCAAGCCGGCAAGTGTGCCCGGCAACGCGGCCGCCGGACGCGGGCCGCTGTGAAACGCTTTACGAATGCTCTCCTGGGTTGTATAGACAAAGCTGCAGCTTTGCCGGTTAACGCCGAGCAGCTCGGAGACTTCCTCAGCCGCGGTATCATCGGCAGCAGCAAACACATACCGCCCATTTGAGGCCAGAATCGGGTATATAAGCAGCTTTTCAAGCACTTCCCCGTCAAACGCCGCATCGTGCATAGCCGCGTCTAAAAAGGGTGCGATGTCACGAATATATACCTTATGCTGAACATTGGCGACGGCTTCCATCAGCTGCTCTTCGGAAACGATGCCCTCGCCGATCAGCACCTCGCCGATACGCCGCCCCTCGGCGCGGCTCTGGCTGAGCGCCTTGCTGAGTGTATTGACGCCGAGATACTGCTTCTCCAGAAGCACATCACCGACATTGCGGTAATACCGGTACAGGACGTGCTGATTCAAGAAGGTATGGTCCGTTTTATTCCATGTGACGGCGTTTTTACCTTTCTTTTTTTCCTTCGTTTTCTTCGCTGAGCCGAAAAAATAAAGCTTCCAGGCTTTCATTGTCGCTGTCATATTGATAATGTTGCCCCAGACGAGACGAATGGGCATCAGCGGCGGGAACAGGCACGACACGACCATACTCTTAAAACCGTAGAAATTCGTAATAGCGACGGCGCGCATCGTCTGGCGGAAAAGCATGAGGAGCGTTAAAAACATACAAAGGCTCCACGCAGCCGTGTGCTGGGGATACATGCCCGGCAGCGGAACAATAAGTGAAAAAATAAAGTAGATAAAAACAAGATAACCCGGCAGAACCATCAGATTACTGACCTTTGCCTTTAAATCTTTGTAAAGCGAATATCTGGCGGAGAAGCCCATTTTGCTCACCCGAAACAGATCGGATATTTTAACGGACTGCATGGTAATGCCATAAATCCAACGCATTTTCTGCCTGGTTGCTGTTCTGAAAGTATCGGGGAAAAAGCTGCGCGTGGCGACATAATCCCACCGCACCGTATTATTATCCTGTAAACGCGGTATTTTTTCTAAAACAAAATGGATTTTATAGCCTTTTTTAGCCAGCATGAGAGACAGCTTATAATCTTCGGTCAAGCTGTCCTCCGGAAACAGCGGTGTGTCCCCGATATCGTCGAGAATGGACCGCGATATGACAAAGCCGGTCCCGGCCGACGGTACAACTGCAGACATCGACTCGCGCGCACCCATCGTTCTGAAGTGATTTTCCGCAAATTCGTCTGCGTATGTACCCGTGGTCATGCTTGAGAAAATATGCTTGATATTTTTTATGCTCAGGAAATTTATGCTCGGCATCTTTTGCAGCGGGATGACGGGAAATTGCAGCACATCATAATGGCTTATCAGATAATTCGTCAGCTTCAGCTCATAGGGATGGACGACATCCTCGGAGTCGTGAACAGTCACCGAAGCAAACCGCCAGTGATGTTCTTTCTCAAACTTTCCTATGTACCGGATCATGTTATTGATATTATCTGCTTTGCAGGTCGGCCCCGGGCGGCTGTTGACAACTGTATGAACATTCTCATATTTCATCTCGAGCCTTTTTACCGCGGCTGCCGTCGGCGCATCATTCGGGTAAACGCCGACGAAAATATGGTACATAGCCCGCGGATATTGAAGCGAAGCGATCATATTATCGATAACCGGCTCAATGACATTATCCTCATGCCAGGCAGCAACCATCACAGCCAGGAGCTTCGGCGGCAGAGCGTCCAACTGCTCGATAGGCAGATGCTCCGGCGAAACACCGGCTGCAGCGCCGCGCCTGATCTTCTTTATGATGCTGACAATATCCCAAAATAAATCGTCAACGCTGAACACGATAAAGCACAGCGCGACGACAAGTCCAACGATACGAATGATATGATCCAATATTGTTCATTCTCCTATGTAAGATAACGCTCTATAGCTATTATACACAATATACAAACCGCAGGTCAACCCACTGTTTAATTTGCTAGATTGTGCAAACTTATCCTGTCTATAAAGAACCAGTGGATTACAGCAATAAAAACAAGCCTGTATGGGCCGCGTACCTCAACGCGTCCATACAGGCTTAGAACAGATATCTCTACAGTAAATCCAGCAGCTCGCCGGGCTGATTAATAATGCTTTCCGCGCCATTTTGCTCCAATACAGCCCTGTCCCGAAAGCCCCAGGTAACGCCGATGAATGGGATGCCCGCGTTTCCGGCTGTTTCCGCGTCGACCTCGGAATCGCCGACATAAACCGCCTGACCGGCGGTCGAGCCTAATTCCTCAAGTGCTTTGAGCACCGAATCCGGTGCCGGTTTTTTCAATACGTTTTCCGATTCGCCGATGGCAGCCTTAATATATTCGCCAAAATAAAATCCGCACAGTTCTTTAACCGCCGCATCGAATTTATTGGATACGACAGCTATCCTGTAGTTTTCTTCTGCCAGCGTCCGGAGGAGCTCCGGTATTCCGTCATAAGTCTTCGTCTTATTCATCATATTTGCGGCATAATGGCGGCGAAATTCAACCAAGCAATTTCGGCACTCCCGCTCGTCCGTCCCGGCGGGAACCGATAATTCAATCAGCCGTCCCACGCCGTTCCCAATAAAATTTTTAACTTCAGCGATTGTTCTCGGCGGATAGCTATGGCGCGCCAGTGTGTCATTGACGCTGTCCGTCAGATCCTCGAGCGTATTGAGAAGCGTCCCATCCAGGTCGAATATGATCGTGTCGTTTTTTCGCATAAAGCACCCTTTGCAACAGAATTATTTACTCTTTTAATATAACAGACAAACCAATTGAAAACAAGGAAATACGGCATATGCCATTCCTCGGACGGAAGAGCGGTGACGATATTAATATTGTACAAAGCTTTTTATGTGCTCTATATTATTATTATAGAAATTTATATACATCGGCATTATACTATGTACATCACAGAGCCAAATTTGTGAAGGAGGACACTGCATGGCACAATATCTTGATTATGGTTTTGCTGGCAGAGCGGCAATTATCACCGGAGCGGGTACGGGAATCGGCGCCGCCTGCGCCGTGGAGCTCGCCAAGGGCGGCGCGCAGGTCGCGCTTTTCGGCCGCAGAAAAGCCCAGCTTGAAGAGGTTAAATCAGAATGCCTTAAATATACGGATAAAGCCCTCGCGCTTTCTGTTGACGTCAGCAGCGAGAACTCGGTGATGTCCGGCGTCTCGTTTGCGCTCAGCGCTTTCGGTCGGGTGGACATTCTTGTCAATAATGCCGGTATTGAATCGCGGCTTCTGCCAGGTCAGACCTTTTTTGACGATTTGTTTGACGCGCTGCCGCCTGAGGAGTATCTTAAATTCTTTAAAATTCATACACTCGGCCATTACCTGATGAATCTCGCCGTGATTCCCTCCATGCAGAAAAACCATTTCGGCCGGATCGTCAATGTGACGTCCGTTACAGGCGTGAACGGCGCGTACAGCACGCCGGGGTATACCGCGTCAAAAGCCGCCGCCATCTGCCAGACAAAATCGTTCGCGAAAAAATACGGCAAGGATAACATCACCGTTAATTCCATCGCCCCCGGCATGGTGGACACACCGATGAAGATTGACGCAACGCCGGAGGAATACGCAGCCGTCGCCGGTATAACGCCCCTTGGCCGCGTGGCGCAGCCCATTGACATCGCCCGCGCCGTCCTGTTCTTCGCGCAGGAAAACCTGTTCGTTTCAGGCCAAAACCTGATTGTCGACGGCGGATCGACGGTATAGTAGGCTTAAGTCCGATCGTTTCTTCCATAGTGACCGGCGACCTCGACGGCCCGTTTTCAACGTATTTCCCACATACGCAGACGATCTGACGGCACGCCGATTCGGCGTGCCCTGCGGAAATATCGTTTATTATGCTGCAGCAACTAACCGAAAGGAGCTTTGTATATGAGATGTAAAGCGGCGCTCGTCCCCAAGATGGGGCTCGATGTCGTTGTCGAAGAGGTCGAACTCGCCGAGCCGGAGGCGTATGAGGTCCGGCTGAAGGTGATGACATGCACTATCTGCCACAGTGATATTCACGCGTTTAAAGGCGAGCATGGAGCCTATGAGGGGCCGGGTATGGCCGGGCATGAGATTGCCGGGATTGTGGATATATGCGGTGCCAAGGTGACCTATGTGAAGCCGGGCGACAGGGTGCTCTGCACCGAGGTGCGGCAAGGCTGCGGCACCTGCGACCAGTGCCTGCACGACCGCCATTGGTTCTGCGAAAATCTGCCGCCGATGACGTTCCGGCTGCCGAGCCCCTATACGCGTCTAAACGGCGAGGTATGCATACAGACCTGCTCCGGCGCCAGTGGCTTTGCCGAGTACACGAACGCGCACGAGGCTATGCTCTGCAAGCTCGATGACGATATCCCGTTTGAAATCGGCTCGGCACTGGCCTGCGGTTTTATGTCCGGCTTCGGGGCTGTTTTAAACAGATGCAGAATTAAGCCCGGCGAGAGCTTCGCTGTCACCGGCTGCGGCGGTGTCGGATTATCGGCTATCATGGGCGCGCGGTTTTCCGGGGCGATCCCGATTATTGCCATCGATACCATGGATTCAAAGCTCGAAGCCGCTGTAAAATTCGGCGCGACGCATACGGTCAATCCAAAGAAATGCGACGCTGTCGAGGAAGTAATAAAGATCACGAGGGGCTATGGTGTGGACCATTCCCTTGTAGCTGTCGCCGGAAACGGCATTAAAAAAATGACCTTCGACCTGACCGCCGGATACGGCCAGATGGTCATCGTCGGCCACGAGCTCAAGGAAAACGAATGGCTGGATTACATCAACGCCTGGGATGTTCTCGCCGGTAAGCGCATTACAGGCAGCGTCATGGGCGCTGTCACCCTCCGCCGCGATATCCCAAAATATATGGACATGTACCGCCGCGGTCTGATCGATATCGACAGCCTGTTAACGCACCGCTTTCCGCTCGAGCGGATCAAAGAAGCGCTGGAAGACTCCATGAAGGGCGCGCTTAAAAATGTCGTCGTGATCGGGGGCGCGAAATAAGTATGGGCACTACAGTCATCTTAACCGATGAAGAAAAAGGCATGCTGCAGGGAGACAGTGGGCGCATCCCTCAGGTCTGTATGCAGTATCTTGTGGAAATGTGCCAGGCAGCCGGAGCGGAAAAGCTCGTTGATCTCGACGGCACCGGCGATATGCATACACCCGGTAATCAAATATCTCCGTTTTACGGCTTTACTCTTGACGAGCTGGTAAAGCTCGCCGCGTCCGGCGCGCACTTTAAAATCCCGACCTTTGCCAATAAATCCCCCTTCCCTGAGCAGGCGCCGATCCACGGCTGGGAAAACTGCAATATCTGCTCCTACCAAAATAAAGACAACCGGCAGGACGATCCTGTTTTCCATAAAATAGCGCTGCATGAGGATTTTTATAAGCTCTACAGAAAAATGGGGATGATGACGACACACTCCTGCGCGAATTATCTCACCATGACCTACCTGCCTTCCATCGGGCAGCACTGCTCCTGGTTTGAGAGCTCGCAGATTCCCTATTGCAACGCCGTTCTTGGCGCCCGTACCAATTTTGACGGCACCTTTGCCACGTGTTTTTTGGGCAAAGCCCCTTATTACGGCATGCATCTCACTGAAAACAGGTATGCGACCGTGCTCGTCAAAACAGATCGGTTGATTCAGACAGATATAGAATGGGATGTTTTCGGCTTCGCCGTCGGCGAGGATGTCCATTGCGACGTGCCGGTTTTGACGGGGACCGCCAAGCCGACGACGACGCAATATCAAAAAATCAATTCCGCCATCCATACCGGCGGCGCTGTGAGCATGTACCACATTCCCGGCAGCACACCGGAAGCACCGACGCTCGAATGGGCGCTCGGCGGCAAAAAGCCGAAGCGCGAGACCATGATCGGTGAAAAAGAATTAAAAAAAGCCTATGAGGAGCTGAACTACCACACGACCGATGTCGTTGATATGGTTTATCTCGGCTGCCCACACCTGAACATTGTCGACCTGATGCTTCTGGCGCGTCAGCTTGAAGGTAAAAAATGCCGAATTCCGCTCTGGATCATGACCGCCCCATGGCTGTACGATGTCGCTGAGAACCTTGGTTATGCCAAAATTTTAGCCGATGCCGGTGCGAAGCTGATGGCCGGAGCCTGTTTAGCCGCAATGGGCGCGGTACCCGAGGGCGTTAAAAACCTCGCCGTCGACACCGCCAAGCAAGCCAATTACATCACCGGCTGCTACCCCGACGACGACTATCGCCTGCAGGTCTGCTACGGCTCGACGGACAACTGCATCGACGCCGCCCTGACAGGCCGGTGGCGCGGTGAATGGAAGTAATAAATATAGGGACGGGTCCTCCGGCTCTGTAGGGATTGGAGAAATAACCATGACAAAAATACGAATCAACGGCCGCGCTGAATACCCCGGCTGCGTGGAGGCGGAAGCGCTGGTGTCGCCGGTGCCGCTTCAGGGCTTTGCAAACGTCAGCGCGGAGCGGGGCTGTACAACCGAGCGCAATCATCCGCTGTTTAAAGTGCCCTACACGGGCAAAGTCCTCGTTTTCCCTTCACCCCGCGGTTCCGGCGGCTTTATGGTATACGGCTTTGGCCCGCTGAAGCCCGCCGCCTTCGTTCACACCGTCGCCAGTCCGATCACCGTTTTATGCGCGCTGTCCGCGCACGTCCCGTCCATGACGGATTTTGAACGCGACCCCATGGAGGTTATTGAAACCGGCGATACAGTACTCGTTAACGCCGACGCGGGCTATATCGAAATCACGAAGAAGGCCTGACATGGAAAAGTACGTCATTGAACCGGAGCGGAGGATAAATATCACCCGCACCTGCGATGTGCTCGTCGCGGGCGGCGGCATTGCGGGCATCGCGGCGGCGCTGGCGGCAGCACGTAACGGCAAGAAAGTCGTTTTAATCGAGCGGGAGTATATGCTGGGCGGGATGGCCACACTGGGACTTGTGACGATCTATCTGCCGCTGTGCGACGGGGAAGGCAATCAGGTCATCTTCGGCATTGCCGAGGAGCTTTTGAAGCTCTCCATCGCGCATGGGGCTGAAGCCAATTATCCGGCTGCGTGGCTTGGTGATTGTCTCCCTGGCAGTACCCGTGAGGAACGGATAAAGAATCGTTACCTCACGCAATTCAATCCGCATCTGTTCGCGCTGCGTGTTGAAGCGCTGCTCAGAGAGACCGGCGTGACAATCCTGTATGGCACACTGGCTTGCGGCGTCTCTGTCAGCGGCGGTATTATCACATCTGTAATCGTCGAAAACAAATCAGGCCGGGCGGCAATAGCGGTCGATTCGGTTATCGACTGCACGGGCGACGCGGACATTTGCACTCTGTCCGGTGCGAAAACAGCGCTGTATGCCGCCGGCAACGGACTGGCCAGCTGGTATTATTATTACAGCAGCGCCGACCGCGGCAGCGGCAAGGTATCTCTGAAAATGTTCGGACTCGCTGACATCGCTCAGGAACATGCGCCGCAGATTCCGCCAGATAATAATAAAGAGTCTTCCGGCATCACGCCGGAAGACCCTTATAATGCCGCGAAGGTGGCGAGTCTCGACAAAAATATCCGCTTTTCCGGCGTGGACGGTGAGGAACTCAGCAGCGCCGTGATCACCGCACATAAAAAGATGCTCGCAGACATTCTCGGGCATCGTAAAAATGACGAGACTTATCTCCCTGTGACGACATCCGCACTACCGCTTGTGCGCATGTCCCGGCGGCTTGTCGGCGCGTACACGATGGATGATACTGAATCTCGCATATATATGCCCGACAGCATCGGTATGACCGGTGACTGGCGCAGGCGCGGCCCCGTATACGAGCTCCCGTTTCGGGCGCTGTACGGGCATGAGGTCAAGAATCTCCTGGCAGCGGGCCGTGACATCTCCGTCACCGACGCCATGTGGGATATCACGCGGGTCATCCCGCCCTGCGCTGTAACAGGTGAAGCCGCCGGAACCGCGGCAGCTCTCGGCAGTGATTTTGCCCGGCTGGATATCTCAGCCCTCCAAAAACGTCTGACCGCTCAAAATGTAAAACTGCACTGCGCGTTATTAAATCCGTAAATTTATAAAGGTTAAGGTGGAAATTCAAATGGCTGATACCGTATATGAAGTTGTTAATATCGGCGATAAATCCTGGCGTATTGAGGAAAACGGCGTACGGGTGTTCTTATTTGAGGGCGCCGACCAATCGCTGCTGGTGGACACCGGCTTTGGCAGCGGCGATTTGAAATCCGTTGTGGCGAAGCTGACACAAAAGCCGATCATCGTCGTCAATACGCATGCCGACAGCGACCATACCGGCTGTAATAACCAATTTGATAAGATTTATATGCATCCGGCAGAATTCGCGCATTATGACGAGCAGGGCCCCCGAAGTGCCGAAACCGCGCCTGTTCAGGACGGCGATATCCTCAAGCTGGGCGGACGGGAATTTGAGGTCATTCTGATTCCGGGCCATACAGCCGGCAGTATTGCCTTATTTGACCGCGAAAACCGTCTGCTCGTCGCGGGGGACTCAGTCTCCGCTGCACCGATTTTCATGTTTGGCGCGTTTCGAAGCTTTCAGGCTTATATCGCCAGTCTCAACCGGCTATCCGAAATCAGCGGCAATATCGACAGTATCTATCCGTCCCACGGGCCATTCCCGGTGGGACCAGAGCTAATTGAAAAGCTCATCGGCGCGGCAGGCTTGGTTATGAAAGGCGGGGTTGAAGGCGTGTCGCCGCCTTTTGATATCCCCGCAAAAATGTATATGACCGGCGGTGTCGGGTTTTTCTATTAATTTGGCAGGGCGCTATTAACGTTTAGGCGGTTTTTGCCGCGTTAAAAAGGAGAGAAGCCAGTGGCAAAGTCCAGACTCACACCGAAAGAAAATTACCTGCGCCTGGCTAAGGGCGAGCTGCCTGAATACGTGCCGATTTATACCATGGGCTTCCCCGGATACAACGGGGAAGCTGTATGCAAAATCATCGGGCCGTCATTCTTTGACGAGACGCATATCACCCCCGCGCCGACAGGCCGGAGAGATATCTGGGGCGTCAATTACATCGCCAATCTGGAGACAAATTTTGCCTGTATTCCCGAACCTAATAATTTCATCCTCGAGGACATTACGAGATGGCGCGAGGTCATTAAAAAGCCGGTGCTGCCTGAGCATATCGACTGGGAAAAGCTGGCCAAAGCGGACTGTGAAAAAGCCGGTCTTGACCGCACGCAGTCGGCGGCGATGGGCGTTTTCGGTCTCATGCCGTTTCAGCAGCTTGTCGCCTTTATGGGTTTCACAAACTGCCTGATGGCTCTGTTTGAAGAACCGGAAGCCGTCAAAGAGCTTTTGGATTTCATGGTCGACCTTTATATGCCGATCATTCAGGCGACTGTCGACTATTACAAGCCGGACATCATGTATCTGCTCGATGACACGGCGACAAATAATAATCCCTTCATGTCTCCCCAAATGTTCCGCGAATTCTTGAAACCCATCTATAAGAGAATGACGCAGCCGGCCGTTGACCGGGGTATCCCGATACAATTCCACAACTGCGGGAGGTGTGAGGATTTCCTCGACGACCTGACAGAAATCGGCACAAAGATTTGGGACCCCGCACAGGTTTCCAACGACCTGCTCGGCATGAAGAAAAAATACGGTCGGCGCCTCGCCATCGCCGGAGGTTTCAACTGGGTCCCTCCCGCAGCCTGGCCGGATGTAACCGAGGACCAAATCAAGCAGATGGTCAGAGACTGTATCGACCAATATGCCCCCGGCGGCGGTTTTGCATTCTTCGGTGCCGCATTAGGCCGCCACGGCGATAAAACCATCGAACAGGTCAACAAATGGATCAATGAAGAAGCCTTTGTATACGGCAGTGATTATTATCTAAGATAATAATCACTGCCGTATACTCTTATATTCAGTGCAGCTCCGTTTTTGAATCGGCAGCTAAACTGGGCTTTTCACGGTAGATGCCGAGCTTTCTGGCTAAGAAATTCACCATCAGCATCAACCCGGTGACGAGGATCTTGGCGATCATGGATTCCATATGGAATATATCCGTAAAGAGGTCGAGCAGGATTATATTCATCACACAGCCGAACGCACTGACGAGATAAATCAAAAATGTTTCCTTCAGCGCGTTGCGTGTGCGGCTGGCGGTTTTTCCGATAACACTGGCGTGCTTGAAGGTCAGGAGCCGGCCGAGCAGCATATTCACAAAAGTGGAGATGACATAAGCCACCGCCAGGCCAATGCTTTGGTTCCATTTTAAAGGATATACAAAATACCAGAACAACGTCCACTCAACCAAGGTAGCCGAACCGCCGACGATCAAGTAACTCAAAAACTGGCGGATATCCTTTTTATTGAGAGCTTTGATTATTCGCATGAGCCATTTCCCCTTTTGCAATAGTATATCCGCTTATATAGCTGATTACTCTAACCGAACAGGTACAGTGAGACGCCGTTTATTCCGTTTAACGCATTTCCGTCCGTTTTTTGTGACGGCGACGCGTTCAGATATTCTGAGGTATTAATAAGCTTCGCGGTCTGTCTGACATAGGCGGTAAGCGCAGAATCCGTGCCTCCGCTTTGTGCCGTAAGCATAAAATAGGTGACTTTGCCCTCCCGGACAAGCGCCTTGAGCCGCTCAAGCGTCATGGTTTTATCCGACCCAAGAAAACCGCCGTAAGCAACTGCCGGCAGCCCCGTATCGACAATAAACTGAGCCACATCATTCGCGCGCTGGGAGACGACCAGATAACTGCCCTCTTTATAATGCGCCACAAGATATTTCTCCAGCGCATTGGTTCCGCTGTCGCCGGTTGTCAGCACTTCCTGATTTGGCGTCATGCCTCGTTCCGCCGCTGAGGCAAGCTCGGGACCGGCATATGGGAGTGTCGAATTCTGCTCCACATAGAGCACTGCCGTCAGAGACCAATAAAGGGGGGCGGCGAGAATTGCCAGGAGCATCATCCCGGCGGAAGCATACAGGATAAGCCTCTTTGGTCTGATATAATGAAACGCCATCAGGAGCAATGAAACCGCCGCCGCCGCAATCATGATCGGCGCGAGCCATGTCTTGAGTACCGTGTAGCTCCAGACATATTTAATTTCCAGGGCAAACGTCCCTATCAGCGAGAGTGGCAGCACAAACTGTTTCCAGCCGTGCCTGTCCCGAAACGCCCGGACCATTTCGGGGATTCCTATGCCGACAAGCCCCGCGATGCCGGGCGCGAACATGCAGAGATAATACCTGTGCCAAAAGCTTGCGTAACTGAAAAACGCATACATCGAGACAAGCCAGATAATCCAAAAAATAAACATCCCTTGTTTTCCGGTTAATTTTTTAAAGCTGAATTTTCCCAGCTTGGCAATGATACAGTAAAGCGCCATAACAATGAGCCAGGTCGCCTGCCCAAAAAGGCTTGGATCCCAGAGTCTGAAGATACCCGCAGCACCAATGTCATTTCCGCCGCCGCCTATACTGACCGACTGAAATCCAAATTGGGCGCCGCCGAAATTGCCGCCGTCTTTTTTCTGATTGCTATTGGAATTCTGACCGTTTGGGCGCGTTTGAACTGCGTTTCCGGGTTTTGTCCTTTTCGTGCCAACGCTGCTGTCCCTCCCGCTGACGGTCAGGTTCCCGCCAACAGGCTGGTTTGCGCCTGCAGGCGTGTTTACGCCCGTAGACGTGTTTACGCCTGTAGACGTGTAAATGCCGCTGAAGCGGTTAAATTGTTGGTTTGACCTGTTGCTACCGCCAAGAATGTTAATTCCGAACGGAATTCCCTTACCGCCGCCCGAGCCGTAGAGCCGCTCCAGTCCATTATGGCCGATAATCAGTTCCGTGACGGTATTATTCGTGGAGCTGCCAACATAAGGGCGGTCGCCCGCCGGTGTGAGGTCGACAGCTAAAACCCAGGCTGCCGAGACGGCTGCCATGATTACGAGGCTAACGACGCCGGCAATGAGCCGTTTTGTTATTTTACCTTTGGCAAAAACGAGATAGACGATTACAACAGCCGGCAGGATCATATAGGCTTGAAGCATTTTCACATTGAAACCCAAGCCGACGAAAACGGCGCAAATAAACAAATAGCGCCATTTGCCAGCCTCGATAGATTTAAATAAAAACCACACCGCGGCAAGCAGGACGAAGATCAGCTGCATGTCCATCGTATTGTTGCGCGCGGCAACCACAACAGCGGGTGTCAGCGCAAAAACGAGCGCAGAGATAAGCCCAGCCGGACGGCCAAAGAATTTTGACGTCAGGGCATACATCATGAGGCAGGCTCCTGTCCCGGCGAGCGCTTGGGGCAGAAGCATCGACCAGCCGTGATAGCCGAATATCAGAACAAAAATCGTCTGTATCCACAGGCCAAGCGGCGGTTTATCAACCGAAACAAACCCCGCCGGATCAAAAGCGACATAAATAAAATTCTTAAAGCTCTCCGACATGCTTTTTATTGCCGCGGCATAATAAGCGTTGCCAAAGCCGATTTTTGAGATGGCATAAAAGTTCAAGCCAAAGGATAATATGGCAATCAGCGCAAGTGCCATTAAATGCCAATACTTTCCGAAAAATTCCTGTGCGGTGGTTGCGGTAACAGATCGTTTCATATGTGTCGTACGCCCTTTGAGATATACTTCCATTATGCCATTAAATCCTGAAAATTAAATGAAAGCTTTTTAAACTATTCGTGAACAGTATAGTAACGAGCCAGCGGAAAATTTCTTCCGCATTAATTATATTCATACCACCCGCCTCAGCTTATCCTAATAAAATCCGCTGACCTTCACGGTTAGCGGATTTTTAGTACGCCCGATGCGGCAAATCCGCAGGTCTCTGGCGTCGGCGTTCCGCGCCATCGGCTTGAGCGCTTTTTCGCTGCTTACTTCAGCCCTCAATCAGCACCGCCCGAACGGGCGAGCCGTCGCAGTCTGCGCCGAGGTTCAGCGGGAGCGCCGATAAAATATATTCGCCCGGCTTTACATGCGAAAGTACAAGGCCTTCCAGGAGGATAACACCCGCGCCGAGCAGGATTTTATGGACCTCCATCGGCGCCCCAACCGGGCCGACACTCTGGCTTTCCACACCGATGAGCTTAATGTGCGCGCCTGCGATTGCCGCCGCAATCTCCGCCGTAATTTCCGTGTCGCCGCGGAATAACAAGCGCTCGGCGCAGCGCTCGAGTATCGGTACGATGCCGCCGCTCAAATCCGCGACTGTACACGCCCCGTAAAACGGGTCAAGAGGCAGGCTGCCCACGCCCGCTCCATCGGGAATAAAGTGGCGCGGCGCGTCAATATGCGTGCCGTTATGAACACACAGCGCCATCTCAGTCAGGTTGCATACATCCTGCGGTATCTGCAGCACGCGCGTATAGCGCGGCGCAGGGTCACCTGGGAAAACCTTGCATTCGAACAAAGGCTGCGTAATATCGATAAGCTTTTCAGGCATAACAAGTCCTCCGGAATATGTTGATATCTAATATAAGAAACCTCGGCAGTCATTATTGTTCTAATATAAGCTGCATTTAGCCTTTGTACAATATATTTTTAATACCGCCGATTTCATTATATCCAATCGGAGTGGGCGCAGGCAAGATAGCGGCGCAATGATTTATCAACGGTGACCTTTACCATAAGCATCGCAAAAGCCACATCATTGATGCCCAATCAAGGATGTGGCTTTGCTTTAGGGGAAGGAGTAAATGAAAAAGGTTTGTAATTGTTCATTACAACTGCAGTATAAACAACGTTTGTGTGTATAGCATGACGGTTATGTGATTTTTATATGAAAATTAATACAAACCTTTGTAATTCGTGATCTGTTGCATAGTCACATCCGCGCCTGTCCATGAGTCAGGCAGTTTATAACTCAACCCTCCGGTTAGCTCTTGGGCACTGCTGCGGTTATTGTTATTTCGAACGCGTTCTATATAATAAGCGTAACAGCTGTTGTAATATTAACCGGAGGTAACTCTATATAATGAACCTACCAATTGGAGATAACATCAAACGCCTCAGAACCGAACAGCAGGTGACTCAGGAACAGCTCGCAGACCATCTGAACATTACATATCAAGCGGTAAGTAAATGGGAAAATGATGTAACAACGCCGGATGTGTCTCTGCTGCCTACCATCGCGGATTTCTTTGACGTAAAAATCGACGAGCTTTTCAGGCGCGGCATGGCCGCCTATGAAAACAAGGAAGAACGCCTATTGGCTGTTTATGAGGACACGCGTCTTGCCGAGGATTTTACACGGGCGGATACGGCTTATCAAAAGCTTCTTGCTTCCAACGGATATACCCATCACGACCTGATGTCCTATGGCGTTTTGCATGGGATGCGCTCGCGGGATTACCTTAAATCGGCAATTGAGCTGCACGAAAAGGCGCTCGAGTGCGGCGATAAGCTGAGAGATGTACGGTATTATCAGGCGCAGCGGCAGCTTGTGGGTCTTTTATGGCGCGACGACCGAAATAAGGAGAGCATAGAAAAATACGAAAAGCTGTTGGAAGCTGAGCCGGATAACGTGCAAACCCGGCTATGTCTGGTTATTGCTTATGAGCATGTCAGCCTTGAAAAAGCATGGGAGATACTTGAAGAAGGCCTCCATCGCAGCCCTGACGATGCGCAGCTTCTGTATGCCGCCGGAGAAATGTGCAAAGCGCTCAAAAGATACAGCGATACAGTTGACTTTTGGGATAAGGCGCTTGTGTCCGACAGCGAGCTGGGCGGACAGATTGCAGCGAACAAAGCGTTATTATACCGCGAGCTCGGTGAATATGAAAAAGCATTTAATATATGGGAGGCGCTCATCGAGTGGCTGGATGCGCACGGCTTCGACGTCGAGCAGAAGTGGCCGAAGCGGCAGATTGAAGAGATTCGGAACATCATACGCGAAGGCATCTGATAGCCGCCGCAGTATTTACAAAAGAAACAAATTGGTGTATTATGAAATATGTTACATATGTTGTAATAACGTCAATAAAATATTTTTGAAAGCGGCGATGATGGTTGTATAAGTATAACAGTAATAAAATTTCGAAAATAAAGAAGCTGGGTGCCTTGGTTGTTGTATTGGTGATGTGCGGTGTTCAATATTACCTTTTAGCCAGAGCCGACTATTCCCGTCCACCTCTTGATGTTGCACTGCAAACCGTTTTACCTTTCCTCCTGCCGACAGTCGTACTGCTGATTATTCGCATCAAAATGGGCAAAGAAGCAGCCGTTTTCTGCTCAATTCCCTTATGGGTTATCAGTATTGCCAGTATCTGTGCCGTTGTCTTTTCGAAGTATTTATCTATGGACGATACAACAGGTCTTCTGTTTACAAGCTTTGTGAAGCTGTCAGTCATTTACGCCGTCATCGGCTTCATTCCCACCTTGATCATGACGTCTGTATCGAGCGCTAAAGAAAAAGAGCGTGACAAGCTCGAGCAGAAAACAAATTACTAACAATCGTTAAAAAAGCTGTAAACCCATTGAGATTACAGCTTTTTTAATGCGTCTGGAGCTATACGCGCCGTATCAACCACGAAAAAGAATAAAAGGATTTAAATAACGATGATTTAAATCCTTTTATTCTTTTTTAGCTTGGTACGCCAGACAGGATTCGAACCTGCGACACCCAGCGTCGGAGGCTGGTGCTCTATCCAACTGAGCCACTGGCGCATATGGATGTGGATGTTATTATATCAAATACATTGCGTCATGTAAAGTGAGTTGCGTCAACGGCGCAAATATTATCAAAACATTAATATTTTTAAGCGGCGGACAATATATATATAAATGAAAGTGACGCCCGCATCATGAGCTGAGCCTCTGATATGTTCGGTACGGCATGGATGAGAAAGGATGGAGAATATGGCATACGAAGAAAAATACAAACCGGCGGAGCTGCCGCATAACGTGATTATGGAATCCCGGAAAAAGGTTTCCGTTTCTGGAGTCGATGACGTCGAGAGCTTTGATGAAAACGAAATCGTCATGAGCACGACTCAGGGGGTGCTCATTGTTCGCGGAAAGGACCTCAGAATCGAAAAGCTCAGCTTGGACAGCGGCGATGTGGTGCTTGAGGGCGAAATTGACAGGCTTGAATATGAGGATGACGTGAAGGTGTCCGGCGGATTCTTCACCCGTCTTTTTAAATGAATTATGGAGATTCCAATCTCTCAACAGCTGGTACAGGCGGCTTCCTCCCTTTTTTTGGGGGCAGCCGCCGGATTCTTATATGACTTTCTCCGCGTTGTCCGCCACAGAGCACGCTCAAAAACTGTGACAGCCGTTACAGATTTTTTATTCTGGCTGTTTACCGGCCTTGCGCTCTTTCTGCTGGGGCTTTCCCTTGGGCAGGGGCGGCAGCGCCTTTTTATGGATATCATTTCCGTACTCGGCGGTATACTATATTTCTGTACATTAAGCCGATTTACCCTGCTTGTATGCAACTGGCTGGCAGATGCTTTTATGTTTTTGTTCTGCTGCCTGACCAAACCAATTGTCTGGGCATATCTGGCTTATAAAAAAATGCGTATTTTTATTAAAAATCTCTTTCATTATCAGCATAAATGGTATAAAATATATGCCAACAACAGATTTTTACACAAAAAGAAGAAACCGCCTGAGAACGACAGTAAGGGAGGCGCTAAGCATGAGGCTGAAAAGGGCAGGTATTATTACGAAGATCGTCATATTCGCTCTGATTGTATACGCATCAGTGACTCTTATCAATCTCAGAGCGCAGATAGACGCGGCCCGCACGCAGCAGATCGCCAAGCAAGAGCAGGTAACGCAAAAAGAAACGTCAGTCGCAGAACTCCAGTATAAGATTGATCATAAAGATGATCAGGATACGATAGCGGATGTTGCCAGAGATGATTTAGGTCTTGTAAAGCCCGGCGAAAAGGTTTTTCATCCGGGCAATTAGCATTGTGTCGAATCATATAATACAATGAGAGGGTTTAACTTTTCGTATGGAGTTTGAAGTGGGATCGATTATACCCGGTAAAGTCACAGGAATCACCAAATTCGGCGCTTTTGTCACGCTTGCGCCAGGAAAATCAGGTCTCGTACATATATCTGAGATTGCTAATTCCTATGTCAATGATATCCGGGAGCACTTAACGGAGGGCCAGGACGTCACCGTCAAGGTCATCGGTCTTGATGAAAGCGGGCGGATTAATCTCTCGATTAAAGCCGCGCTTCCGCCACCTGTTCATCAGGTAAAATCGGAGGCGCCGCGCCATACTTTTTCGCCGCCTCAGGGCGGCCGCCAGCCGTCGTTTGACCGGTCTTATGGCTCTCAACCCGTTCCCGAGGCCTCTTTTGAGGATAAGCTAAAGCGCTTCATGGCAGACTCCGACAGTAAAATTTCTGGCTTAAAACAATTCGCCGACAAAAAAACGCCGCGCCGCAGAGGCACTAAATAATTTATTCTGTCAAGAGCCCGCCGAACAGGCGGGCCCTTTTACACATTTTAGTATTTGTAAAGATAGTAAAACATGGTATGATATGTATCGTTATACAGCATTCCTATCATAGAATTTATTGGAGTGATATCCATGGACGAAAATAAAAATAAAGGTGATATAGATTCATCTGATTTTCATATAAAGCCGGCGGGCTCCTACCTGGACAGCCTTTCCGATTTTGCCGATCTGCTCGGCACGATTGAAAAAGCGGAGACCGCGGCTAAAGAGCTGCTCAAAGAGACCGGCGGTACAATAAAAGACGATGCCGCAAAAACAAAAGCTGAAAAAGTGCCTGAAAAACCGGATCTGGATAAGCTGCTCAAGCAGCTTGACAGCCTCGTCGGTCTGGAAAAAATTAAAGCCAATGTAAAAAGCCTAATCAATCTCGTCAAGGTTCGTAAGCTCCGCGAGGAAAACGGCTTAACCGTGCCGCCGATGTCCCTGCACATGGTTTTTATGGGCAACCCCGGCACCGGCAAGACGACCGTCGCGCGCATTCTCTCAGAACTCTATTGCGCCATCGGCGTCCTGACAAAAGGTCACCTCGTCGAAGTGGATCGCTCCGGGCTCGTAGCCGGTTTTGTCGGGCAGACGGCCATTAAAACAGGTGATGTAATTAAAAGCGCCCTCGGCGGTATTCTGTTTATCGATGAGGCCTACGCACTCGCCTCAAAGGACGCGTCGAATGACTTCGGGCATGAAGCCGTCGAGACTCTGCTCAAATCCATGGAGGATCACAGAGACGACTTTATCGTCATTGTCGCCGGTTATGAAGAGCTTATGGAAGGCTTTATTTCCTCAAACCCGGGGCTGGAGTCGCGGTTTAACAGGTATTTTGTGTTTGAGGATTACTCGAGCACCGAGCTGTATACGATTTTCGACGGCATGTGTTCCAAAAACGAATACATTCTCAATGAAGAAGCGAAAGACTTCGCAAAAAAACATTTCGAAACGATATACGAAAACAGAGATGAAAACTTCGGTAACGCCCGCGATGTGCGCAATTTCTTCGAAGACATCGTCTCCGTCCACTCCGACCGGATATCCGCTATCGAAAAGCCCACCCGAGATGACCTCATGACCTTCACAAGGCACGACCTGGAAAAAGCGTCCGAGATGTGATGTAGCTTAATGACGAAATTCTATTTAAGCCAGTATTAAGCGCGCTCAGAATCATTCCGTCATGTTCATTTTCTGTAAAGAACGCCACGTTCGTTGCATATATACGTTGACTAGTATAACGATTTCGAATTAACT
>DBTM01000087.1:23586-69322 GCA_002307055.1 Clostridiales bacterium UBA1316 | reverse complement strand
GCCGATGACGGCGGCAAAAGCCTGATCGGAGCCGATGCCGAAGACGGCGACGGCGACGGCTATGGCGAGCTCGAAATTGTTGCTGGCCGCCGTAAACGAGAGCGTCACCGTCTGTTCATAACTGATGCCCTGTTTATACGACATATAGAAGCTCGCAAGGAACATAATTGTAAAGTAAATAAGCAGCGGGACGGCAAGCCGGACAACAATGAGCGGCAGGGACACAATGAACTGACCCTTTAAAACAAACATGACGATGATCGTATACAGCAGGGCGATAAGCGCCAGAGGCGAAATTTTGGGAATAAACGTTTTTTCATACCATGCCCTGCTTTTGACTTTGAGTAAAATAAAGCGCGTCAGGAATCCGGCGGCAAACGGAATACCGAGGTAAACGAGAACGCTTTTGGCAACATCCCAGATGGAGATGCTGATCATGTGCTCGCCCCAATTCAAGCCCAGCCATTTCGGCAGAACCGTCACGAATATATAAATATAGACCGAATAGAAGAGAATCTGGAAAATCGAATTGAGCGCGACAAGCGCGGCGCAGTATTCGTTATCACCCTTAGCCAGCGTATTCCAGACGATGACCATGGCAATGCAGCGGGCGAGCCCGATGATGATGAGGCCAATGGCATAATTCGGCAGATCGCGCAGTAAAAGCACGGCGAGCACAAACATGAGGATCGGCCCGATGATCCAGTTTTGAACGAGAGACAGCCCGAGCACTTTTTTATTCCGCGTAACCTTGCCGATTTCCTCATACTTGATTTTTGCCAGCGGCGGGTACATCATGACGATGAGGCCGGTTGCGATCGGCCAGGAAATTGTCCCTGTGCTCATGCCCTCAAGCGACTGTGCCAGACTCGGAAAGATAAATCCGCCGAGGACACCGATGCCCATCGCAACGAATATCCAAAGTGTCAGGAACCTGTCGAGGAAAGAGAGCCTTGATTTTTTTTCTTGATTCATACTGACCGCCGCCCTTACACATTAATGTTACAGCGCCATAGATAACCGGCAGATGCTCCGACACATTTTGAATGTGCGTATCGGGCACTTAGCCGCAGGTAGGTTCCGTACCTTTGAAGAAACCGATGATGATGGCTGCGGCGCAGCCGACGCCTTCCTGAACATCAATGGCGCCGAACGGGCAGTTGAGCGCGCACGCGCCGCACTCCATACATTGATCGCGGTCAGCAATTCGGACTTTGCCTTCGAACTTCTCAAAAACGCCGTGAGGACAGACATTCAGACACATCCCGCAACCGGTGCATTTATCGCTGTCGTACTGCAGGGTCACTACATCCTTCAAATATTTCATATCAATACTTCTTTCTTATCTCAATACCAGAATAAAGTCATTGACAAGCGATAAAATCACGCCGATGACAGCGGCAAACAGCATAATCGGCAGAGCGATTTTCATTTCCTTATCGACACCCGAGAGCGAGGTAAAGGTGGAACTGCCCGTGAAATTCATCGTGCAGAACGCTGAAACAGACGGCAGGAGCAGGATGTATGCCGCCGCTTTTAACCAGCCGAAGGTGGGTACGCCGGGTAAGCCGTTGAGGAACATCAGGCCGATTGCCCAGAGCAGCCCAAGCACACCGCCTTTGAAGGCAAACGCTCTGCCGGGAATCCACGGAAGCAGAGCCGGGGCAAGGACAGTACCGATAAATACCGCACCCAGCGACGCATATAATTCGGTTATTCCATAATGCCCGATTGCTTTTTTACTTCATGCGCGGCGACGCCGGCTGCCGCGAGCTGCGGCAGAATGACCGTACGATGCGAAACTATATGCTCAAGACCGACAGCTTTGATTCGCCTGACAACCTCCGCTGTGCCGAAGGTGCCCTTCCCGGCCGCGCACCAGACGTTAACGCCGTCTGTGTCTAAAACAACAATCCAGAGTTCAAGCCCGGAAAGCTGCTCGCGAAGCCTGTCAAACGTCATTTTATAATTAGCCGTCACAAGCACCGGAGACTGAGTATCCGGCATCCCGACGCAATAAATGCCGGGTTCCACCGTATAATCCATCCGTCCGATGGACCATCGGCACTTCCATGAACCAAAGGTATCTGAAAAGTCAAGCTTTGTGGCCGCTTGCGGCACTTCTCCCGCTGCTGCCGGAACATACCCGGTGATCCATTTTGCTTCAATTCTCTCTTTTTCACAGCTGCCATCATCATTCGTCATTTCGCAGCATGGTTTATATGACATAACTATGACCCTTCCTTTCCGGGGAATATCGCTGTGTCCGGCTTTGCCGGACTTCGGGCTGCAAGACCCGAAAGGCACAAAACCCAGTTTAAAAGACTTATCTTTCAAACTTACGCACTCTCTATGAAATAATTCATGAAATAATATTTGATTAAGGGTCTTAACAGCAACCGGTTTGGGTGATTGCTGCCAGAAGTATATTCAAGCTGTCCAGCACCTGCTCCTGCTTTTCAGCTGGGATGGCTGCGAATATCTTTTTAAAATAAAGATTCATGTTTGCTTCAATCTCTTCAAAAGCCTTTTTGCCGCTGCCGGTCAGGCTGATGGTTACATACCGCCTGTCGCTCGGGTCAAGCGCACGCTCAGCCATTTCGCCGTTCACAAGATTATTCACCGTCCGGCTCATGGTGCTGTTGTCAAGATCAAGCAGCTTGGAGAGCTCGATGAGAGAAATGCTCCCTGCACGGCCGATTTCCACCAGCGCGTGGCATTGGGCGAGCGATATACCGCAGCAGGACATTTCGCCGTCTTCCAGAACACCGAGTTTTCTCTCCATATGGCGGACCAATTCGCGCAGCAGTTCCGCTCTGAATTCATCGTTCATTTTTACCTCCATACTGCCGGAAACGCCCGACGGCGCAGACCAAATTCGTTAAAATTCACGCTGATGTTTCTTACTGCAATTATTGTATCATAAAACTGTTGTGTATTACAACAGTTGTTTTACACTGAAGAAAAGCCCCGCAGCCATTAGGCTGCAGAGCTTTGACAGCGCGCGTCCGGCTTTAATAAGCTACTGCTTTATCATTGCCGGAATTGCTTTCATTTAAAATGATGGACCCGGATTGCAAAAGGTTAAACGCTTTTTCCGGCGATACGGGCTTACTGAACAGAAAGCCCTGCATATAATCGCAATCGTGCTCAAGCAGATATTGCCTTTGTAACTCCTCTTCAATTCCTTCGGCAATGACATAATGCCCCAGTTTGTGTGCCATTGAAATGATATCTGATGTTATCGTTTCGTTCTGCCCGGGCAGGAGCAGCTTATCGATGAAATACTTATCGATCTTAAGACAATCCACATTGAGCTCGCTTTCACGGGCAAAGGTCGAATAGCCAATCCCAAAATCATCAAGGGCGACGGCGATCCCCATGCATCTGATACTGCCCAGCCTTTCATTGATATCGACATAGTTATCCGAAAAATACGATTCTGTAATTTCAATATTAATATTATTGGGCGAAACACCTGTTTCAAATATAATCGCTATCATATCGGGCAGAAAATCATCCCTCAAAAGCTGAATCGCCGATACGTTGACAGACATCACAATTTCATCAAATCCTTCATCGATCAGATGTTTGAGGAAACCAAACGCCTCACGCATAATCTTTTTACCCAGCGGTACAATCAGCTGCGTCTCTTCAGCAAGGGGAATAAACTCAAGAGGGGAAATCAACCCGTATTCAGTGCTCATGAATCGGGCCAGCGCCTCAAAACGCTGGATGCTGCCGTTTGCGGCATTGATGATCGGCTGATATTCTAAAAAGAGCCGCTGATCCTTTTTTCCTCTGGAGCACTCCGAAAGCTCGCCTTTAATGGCTTCCTGGCGGCGGATGCGCTCTTCCATCTCCTTGCTGAAGACATGATAATGATTCAGCCGGTTCAAATCAACATGCTCCGCGGCTATTGACGCACGTTTAAGAATATCATTCGGTTCGATTTTGATGTCGTCAATCTCAACAATGCCGATATTGCAGGTGATATTATTCGGCGCGAGCAGCTCCTCCAGGCTTTTTAAAATCGTTTCGCTGAGGCTGATGAGCTCTGACTGCCCCTCATAATCCGTGATAAAAAAAGCAAATTGGCAGGTTGAAATGTGGAACATAAAGTGATGATTATTGATAAACTCATGCAGTTTCTGAGAAATATTTTTAATCAGCTCCTCGCTGTACTGGTAGCCGAGCGTTATATTCAGCAGATTGAATTTTTTAAAATCAATGAGCAGTAACGCTCTTTGTTTTTCATCATAATTAAAAAACAATGTCATTATTTCCTGGCATTTACTCTTGTTAAACACACCGGTTATGACATTATGCTCATTCAAGTAAGTTAATCTGGATTCCTGTTCCTTTCGCATTGCGATATCAAGGATCAGTCCTTCGATTGCGATGACATTTCCGTCGTCATCACGGATTCCCTGACCCTGCTCCCATACCCACTTCTGCGCTCCGCCGGCAGTTATAATTTCATATTCGTCTGTATAACCTGTCCCTTCTTCTAAAATCTGCGTCCATTTTTCCCAGATTTGCTCACGATACTTCGGAACGATCAGATCATTAAAGGAGAGTTCATTGTTATTGATAATGCTGGCTGGCGCGTAACCGGTCAGCGTCTGGCAGCCGCTCGAAGCATACAATATCGTCCATTCTCTGTCAAATTGGCGCCGGTAAACCATACCCGGAATATTCTCAAGTAAAACCGATTTGCTGCGCTCATTTTCAAACAGGGTCCTTTCGATCTCTTTTTGCTTATTAATTGTTTCCTGCAGATTCTTTTGCGCGGCAATATTTTTTTTGAGCGAGGGATAGACGAGCCCATAGATCAATGCGGCAGTCAGCGCAACATACACTAATCCTTTTAATGTATTAACAATAACTAAATTTGACTGGTCGGGTATCATGATATTTACAAGTGAATCCGATGTCAGAATCCAAAGACATCCAAAGATTATATATATCGTTGTAATAATTATTGACTTTCTCATCGCTGTGCGCCGCGCTGTTTTTTTTGGGAAATTATTATTTTCTATTTTAATGGTCATATAACACGCTCCAGTCGTCCAGGGGTTAGTCTTAAGCGGTGCGCTTGCATGGTAAAGTATCCCGACTTTATATTTATCGTCACTTTTTTATATTTTATCACCTTTTTATCAGTAAGCTTTACAAAAATTGTATGTCTCCGCATGCTCTGATAAAGCAAAAATCAATGCAGTTATCACTGCATTGATTTTTGCCATATCTCACGATGGACTATTTGCCGATATTTCACGCTGTGGTGAACGTTGTTCCGGTCGCACTCAAAATGTTTCTCGGCAGCGCGCAGTCACCGATCTGGTAAAACTCCGGCGCGCAATAGCGGGGCGAGGCGGCGTCTTCCCGCAGTGGTCTTTGCCGGCGGGAGAGGGCCCTCCGGTGACATGTCCTGAAATCCCGTTGGCGCCGCAAAAATCCGGTTTTAAAAGTGTGCCGGCAAAAGTATCGGATATACCCCGTTTTCGCTGAAATAAACCGCTTAGAGCAGCTGCTCGCTTCTGGTGATGACATCCTCCTGAATTTCCGGAGAAAGCTGCACGAAATACGCGCTGAATCCGCCGATGCGGACGACAAGGTCTCCGTGCTCAGCCGGCTTGACCTTGGCTTCAGCCAGCTCTTCCTTATCGGTGATGTTGTACTGGATATGCGTCCCGCCGTTTAAGAAGAAGGCGTTTGTAAAGGCAATCAGCTTATCCAGGCTCTCCGGACTTGACAGGATTGCGGCGGAGAATTTTTGATTGAGAACATGCGCGTAGGAATCGTTAAAGCCCGCTTTGAGCACAGAACGGATCACCGCCGTCGGCCCGTTTGTATCAGCCCCCCGCATGGGTGAAACAGAACCGTCGTCCAGCGGTTCCAGGGCTTTCCGGCCGTCGGGCAGCGCACCGACGCCAAGTCCGCCGAAGTAATGCCACGCGAGCCCTTCCCGCGCGATCATATACGGCCTGAACGGCGCGTTGTCATAGCCCGTAATGACACCGGCGGAAAAAGCGCTGATATCACCGGCGAGCACATCCACCTCGTCGATATCATTGCCGAACTTCGGCTGCTTAAGGCACAGCCGTCGGATTTCCTCGCCTCCGGGACCTTCAAAATTGGTATTCAGCGCATCCATCAGTTCTGCCATCGTGAGCTTCTTATCCTCAAAAACAAGCTTTTTAACGGCAATAAGCGAGTCGGCAACGTCTATAATCGCTCTGTCGGAAATACCGAACATGGAGAAATCCGGATGCGGAATGAGCGTATCCTGACCGTAATCCATGCACCCCTGCAAACCGATCACCGACACGAGAGGCAGGCGCATGTAATGCGGCTGTACATCGCGGGCAATAGCCGCGAGCCAGAAGGTCCTGTTTATAACATACCGGTGCTGCGCCTTGAACGCGTCATAAAGCGCGTCAAATGTGTCAAACGCAGTAGGATCACCTGTTTCAAGCCCGATGAGCTTACCTGTAATGCCGCGGCCATTATGAAGAGCCAGATGCAGAATGGCGGCCAGATTGAACCCCGCGATGCCCTCGGCACCATAATGCTCCGCGCGTGACGGCAGACAGGGATAAACGCAGCCCAGGCCGCACCACTCACAGGCTTCCTCATAAGGAATCCCGTCGTCCATGTAATGCTTAATAACGTTCTCGTCGTTTTGGAAAAGCGGTATGCCGCCTTTTGTTTCAAGATTCGTTTGAATCGCTTTGCGCATCATCCATTCCGGCGTCTGGTGGTTCCAGCGGACGCCGACTGTCGGCGAGGACAGATGGAGAAGCCCGACCATATGCAGGAACAGATAGCTGAGCTCATTGGACGCGTCAGTCCCTGCTTGGTTTTTCCCGCCCAGCAGGACATTGTTGATCCCGAAGTTGATCTGGTGGGATTCCCGCTGCGATTCATTTGTCACAAAGATTTGAGTGCCCCAGCGGCCGATGAGCTCGGAGAGCAGCTCGGAGGCTCTTTCAAGTGTCGCCGTTTTGTTTTGAATATCGCGGATAAAGTACGGATATAAGTATTGGTCTCCTCTGCCCCAGTGCGGGTTGTTGTGCATGGGGTGCTCAAGCACCTTGCAGGCGCCGACTATCGCCATGGCTTGCAGCGCGTCATGAAACGTCCGCGCGGGATACTCCGGCACATGCCGGCAAATATCAGCGATTTCCAACAACTCGGCTTTTCTTTTCGGGCTGCTTTCACGCTCTGCCATTTCCTTGGCGAGGATCGAATATCGCTTGGCATGATTAATTATCGCTTCGCAGATAATTATTGAGGACTGCCAAAAGTAAAACTTATTCATATCAGATTCTTGTTTGGCTTTGAAATCGTCAATGTGCCCCTGCGCTTCCTCGATGAAGCTCCGGAGACCCTTTGAGATAATTTTACCCCACATCGGGACAGAGGTAACCTGCCCGAAAATGCCCGCATCCAGGGTCGGGTCCTTCACCTTGGCGTCGGTCACGTCCTTCGGCCATGTGCCCAGCACATCCGCCCAAGCCTTTACTGCCATTTCGGGCGCTGTTTTTCCCCCGAAAACCCGCACACTCTCGCGTAGAATTTCGCGGCTTTCCGGATCAAGGCGCGCGTTGGCGTTGAGCGTGAGGTTGACCGCGCTGTCATCCTTCCAGAGATCCGGTATGTAATCGCCGCAGACGTCTATCGAGGTGCACGCGCCGATTACGTTCGGTGTTGAGCGACCGGCCAGCACGTCAAAATCAAGAATGGCGATAGTGATGTTATCCAAAATTTTCTGAACGAGCTTCGCGCGGCGCAGCTGGATATCCTGGCCCTCGGTTTCCCGCCAGGATGCAACCGTATATTTTTCCCGCTCGGCAAACAGCTTCCACGGCGCAGCCCGCATCGCCGTTTTCCAACTGAGTATCCGCTCGCTCAGCGATAAACTGTCAATCTGCTGAAGCAGCGCTTCGTTGATTTGAGTCTGGTTCATATTAATCTCCTAATTTCCTCATATTATGGGAGAGCAGCCCTTCCCCTGTCTTGTAGGGGACCGGTTATCCGGAAGCTGCAGAAAAACTGCCAGCCGTGTCATTCCAAACGCAGTGAGGAATCTTATACTGCCTGCTAACTCAAGGTTTAAAGATCCCTCACAAGGCGACATTTATGTCGCCTGTTCGGGATGACAATACGGGGCTTTTTCAGGGGCTTTGTTATCCGTCCCCGGTTGCAGCCGGGACTTACGCGGATATAGAACAGTCGACGCCCTCATCGATATACGCTTGTTTGGTTGCAAGGAGTTCCTCGCGTGCCATGACCCGGCAGGCATGAAATCGATTGGGTAGATCTAAAGCCTGATATTTGCTGTCGCCGAGACGATGAAACGGCATGAGCTGGACTCTTGGACGCGCCATAATGCTCTTGATAAAGGCTGCTGTCTCTTTGATGTTCTCAGGGGTGTCGTTGACTGCGGGCATGAGCGGAACACGGAAAAGAATATCGGCACCGCTTTCAGCCGCCAGTCTGGCGTTCGCTAAAATCAAGTCGTTGCGCTGACCGGTGTAGTTCATATGAATATCGCTGTTCATGTGCTTGAGGTCAAAAAGCAGATAGTCGGTCATGGACAGCACAGACAGCAAGTGCTCCGTATTCACGTATCCCGAGGTCTCAACGCATGTATTGATACCGGCTTCCCGGCATAATCCAAAAAGCGCTTTGACGAACGGCGCGTACATGAGCGGTTCACCGCCGGATACGGTCACGCCGCCGCTGCTGGTATCGTAAAACATTTTATCCCGCCGGACCGCATCAAAAACCTCATCAACACTCATTTCTCTGCCGTATAGTACCAGCGCCTTATATAAACAGGCCTCAGCGCATTTGCCGCAGGATGTGCACTTGCTGTAATCGATGCGGTGCTTTTTCTCATCAAGCGATAAAGCACCCGCCGGACAAGCAGGAACGCATTTGCCGCAGTGCGTACAAAGATTTTTTATAAAGCCAATCTGAATTTCCGGCGATATCCCTTCGGGGTTGGCGCACCACCGGCAATTAAGCCCGCAGCCCTTTAAAAAAACGACTGTGCGGATACCCGGCCCGTCATGAATGGAATATCCCTGAATATTAGTGACTAAAGCATCCATACAATACCTCATATTAATTCTAGCCTCCAGCCTAAATATAGCACGCTTATTTAAGCTGCAACATCCTAAGAATCAGTCTGAATTTGACTTGTTTTTCACCGGATTCAGGCTAAAGCAAAGCAGGGGATGTTTATATCGCACACAATACCCTGTCTTATAATCTATATTTATTATTTTGCTTACGAAGCAAGCTTTGCCAGTGCCTCGTTGGCCGGTCTGCCGCCTCTAAGAATAATGCGGCTGCACTAAACAGTGTGCTTATGCCTGCATCGCAAGGGCATCTTCTTTAATGAGCATCTTTAGATTTTCGAGGCTTTCCGGACTCAGGTTCTGGAAATAATAGCTGCAGCCGATGCATTTTCGGTATTCTATATTTTCATAGGTAAAGGGATGTGCGCCTTTACAATGTATGCTGCATTTACGGCAGTCAAACGCAGTTTTTATAATATTGATGATGTCAACAGAACAGTCGTCCAATTTGTTAACATAATCCTCCATATTGCTCAATACGGCTTTTATTCTCCACCATTCTTCCGTGCATTCTATTGCAAACAGCACTCTTGATGGTTTACGTAACGAGAAAGTGCACCGCCAGTATTTGTTCGAATGCGCATATCGCGTTTGGGCTTTGCAGTTCAGCGTATCTCCTAATTGAATGAATTGCGCCGCTTCCAGACGCTTGGCCGAAGGCAGTATTTTTATCATTTCGCTTGGGGACACTTGCGTTTTATCCATTATTATGTTTTCCTTCTTGCTACGATAGCAGATCAATGAGTTTATGCGTGTTTTTATTGCAGTAGTGAACTAACATCATTCTGTCAGTCTCCTGTTTCAGAATCTATTTTTTACAGCCAGAACTCAAGCCCACACCCAACGCAACACCAATTGCAACGCCTATGGCTATGTTATTAAAAATGACGCCGAAAGCGGTTCCCAGACCTATACCAAGGGCTAAGTAACCGGCGCTGTTTTTACCTCTTGTACTATTTTTCTTCTGCTTCACGGATAAAGGCCTCCTTTTCAAAACAGCAGAATTGGTTCAGTCATATATTACCATATTGTTGATTTATTATCAACAATAGAAACTGTACCGAATAGTTTAAATCAATGTTGTAATTTTGTTGTTTTTCACTTGTTTTCGGTGGTAATATGAATTAGATGCATTTATCGCAGCTGACCTGAACTTCTGGGGCGAAAAACGGGCAGGAAGGAAGCCTGCAGCTACAAAAATGTTTAGCTTGCGCGAAGGTCGGCGGTTATCAGCTGCCTTAACAAAGGCTGCGGAGGTTTTATGGAAAATACGTTGTCGGATTTAGATCCCGCTCAGCAAAACGCGGTACTGGAGCAGGCGTTTGCCGTCCAAGCTCTGCTCACGAAGCGCATTTTGGAAGGCGAGAGCACCGAAGGCATGGTTCGGGCGCTGGCAGAGGCGACGGGCTGCTGCGCTGTGGCTGAGAATCCCAGGCTGGAGGTTATCGCCTCGGGTTTTTCCGAGCTTGCGCCGGGACAGGAGCTGCTGAACTCTATTGCTTCCGTAAAAGCAAGCCCAGCCTTCATGCGCCTGACGAATGCCAGGCGTGTTCAGCCGCAGCCGTTTCAATTGACGGACGAGTTATCCGGCCTGACAGTTTACCGCTTAGTGTCGGCAATTCTCGCAGGCAGTGAGCGGCTTGGCTTTTTATCACTGATAAAAACAGGCACGCCCTTCACGGCGGCTGATGCCGTTTCGCTGGAGCATGCCGTCGGTTTTTTTGCCATGCTATTGACGCAGGACAAGAAAATTGCCGAAATTGAGCTGCGGCTGAAGGGCAATTTTGTTGAAGACCTGACGGGAGCGAGATATTCGGACCGCGACTCCATCCTCAACAGAGCGCACGCGCTGGATTATGATATTTTACTGCCGCACCGCGTGCTTGTGGCTGAAATTGATAATCTGAATCAGATTGTCAGCAATTTCAAGCAGGATCAAAAAGCGATTACCTTATTTAAAACGGAGCTTGTTCAGAAAATTCAGAGTCTGCTGGATCTCTCCGTTAAAGGCATGGTCATGTATAAAAACGACGAGATCATCATGCTCGTTCAGCAAGGTACGGCTGATGGGTCAATCAGCACCGTCAAGCAGCTCGCCGAAGAAATTATTAAAGAAATTCAGCCCATATTCAAAGTAAAATTGTATATCGGTATCGGCCACACCTGCCGCGAGCTCGCGGACTACCAGCAATCCTATTCAGCCGCAAAAAAAGCGCTTGAAATCGGCGCGTTCATGATCACTGAGGGGCAGGTCCGCTCCTTTGAACAGTTTAAAATCCACGCTCTCTTCTTAAGCACCTTAAAACCGGCGGAATTATACAACTACGCCAGAGCTCAATTGGGCGCGCTGCTCGAATATGACGAGAAGCATAAAACCGAGCTGCTTAAAACGCTGCAGGAATTTTTATACCTCCGCAACAGCATTGAGGGCACAGCCAGGAGCCTCAGCATGTCCGTCAGCGGCCTCAAATACCGGCTGCAGAAAATAGAGCATATCATCGGCCAGGAGCTCAGTGACTACAAGGTCAGCTTTGACCTCCAGCTGGCTCTCATCATCCTCCAGCTGTTCGGGGAGTACAGAATAAGGAATTAGCCTTATAATTCACATTATATTATGCAAATTTTATTATGCATCGGAGGTAATATCAGCCGACATATGCAATTGGTAAAACGCACATATTGTTGTATAATCCTTTCAGAATAATAAAAAATATGAGGAGGGTAAGCGCTATGTCAATTCCTGAATTCGACCCGAAGGAGCTTGAGGTGAAAAGTACGGCACCCGGAATGTTTGGTATGCCGGGTGCACCTGTCTACAATACCCCTGTTTCAATGAAGGAAGCGGCGATCGCAACGTATAAGCGGCATCCCATCTGGCAGTTATCCAGCAGGGAGCTGGGCTTTTTCACACCAATGATCTACCCTGACAATGTTGCGCGCGCGTTTGTTTTTGATGCCCACCATATGCCGGCTGCTGAGGGCGGCGGCAAGGACATGTTCGGTATTGAATGGGAGTATGTGCCCTCAGCCGGCGGCTCGATGGTCCGGCCGGGCAAGCCCTTCCTGTCAGACGCGAACGAATGGTATACGAAGGTCATTTGGCCTGATATCGACAAATGGGACTGGGAAGGCGACGTGAAGGTTAACGCCGATTACCTGAGTATCGACTCTTTCAATGTGTGCAGCATGCTCAATGGCTGGTTTGAGCGGCTGATCTCATTTATGGACTTTGAGGGCGCCATCATGGCGCTGTTCGACGAGGACCAAAAGGACGCTGTCAATGATTTTTTTGAAAAGCTGACCGACCTCTACATACGCATCTACGATAAGCTCCTCACCTATTACCCGCGCATCGACGGCTTCAATATACATGACGACTGGGGTTCTCAGAAGGAGACCTTCTTCTCACCGGCGGTCGTTGCGGAAATGCTCGTCCCGCACATCAGAAGGCTCACCGACTTTGTCCACTCCAAAGGTAAAATATGCGACTTCCACTGCTGCGGGCAGAATTTGAAACAAATCCCGAACATGATCGCCTGCGGTTGGGATTCTTGGAGCGGACAGCCGATGAACGATACGCAGAAAGCGTATGAGCTGTACGGCGATAAAATACTCATCGGCGTTATTCCGGACGCCATGGACCCTGCGGCAAGTGAAGATGAGCAGCGCGCCGCAGCCAGAGCCTACGCTGATAAATTCTGCCGTCCCGATAAGCCCTCCATTTTCAACGGCTTTATAATAGCTCCGTTCTTCCGTGAGGAGCTGTATAAACAGTCCCGGATTAATTACGCTAAAAAAGTATAATACAGTATAAAATCACCCTGAGTCTGAAGTGACCCGGGGTGATTTTTGCTTTACCGCCATCTATGTGGACTCGTATTGAAAATATATTGACATTAATGGTGCATTATCCCAATATACAACTAAATAGCACCATGCGATGTCAATGAGAAGAGTCTGTTTTTATACCTTTATAATAATAATCTAAAAAAGGGAGAGCAGTATGGATACAGTAAAAAACGTCAGCTCAGAATTGAAAAATTACTTTAACAGCAACGCATTTTTCAGAAGCATCTTACGTTTGGATTCGGTATTTGCCTTCGGCGGAATAGGTATAATGGTCATTCAATACTTTATCTCGTTGGGAGGCGTCGGCAGTGCAATAGCCTATTACGGTTTCCTTTTAGGTGTCTTGTTAGCTTTTGCCAATCAGAATCACATCAGTGTGTATATTCCTCTTTTTGCGTATGCCGTTATTAATGCCATTGATTTTATTAAAGACTTAGTTCAGCCTCTTCCATACACCAATCTGTACAGCATCATAACCTGCGCTTTATTTGGTTTTATCGCATTCAGCGCGTATAAGTACTCTTTGAAAAAATAATGCCTGCGTTCCGCGAGATGGTTTCTCTGTATTCATTCTGCCCGAATTATTTGTTTTTCTATAACAGATTTGTCTCCAAGCGTTTCACCGCCCCAGGCATGTTTGTCATGCCTGGGGCGTTTTTTCGTTCAAACTTTATTAACATATGATGAATTAATGCAAATTTCTCTAAAATGTGCTATAATATTTCTAATTGATGTTCTTATGGATACCTAAAGGCGGGTTGAGCATGACTTATTTATTGTCATTTATCTTATCACTTGTGCTGATGCTGATTATTACACCATTACTAAAAAGGCTTGCCTATAAAATTGACTATACGGAAAAGCCGAAGGCGGATGACCGCAAGATTCATAAAGCGGCAAAGCCGTACCTGGCCGGTGTCGGTATGTTTGTCACCTTCTGGGTTTTATATGTGATATTCGTCAGGGATATCAACATGAACACACTCTTAATCTTCATCAGTTCACTGATGATTTTCGGCATCGGCATGATCGACGACTGGTACAAGATAAGCGGAAAGGATTTGCGCGCGCTGCCGAAATTTATTGTGCAAATTATCGCCTGTTCGCTTATTTTCTTTGCGAATGTAAAGTTTTTAGGCATTACGAATCCGCTCAGCCACGTTTATTACAGCTTCCCGGTTTGGCTGCAGTTTCTGCTGACGGTCTCATGGATATTCGGCATCACGACAGTTATCAATTTTATGGACGGTATGGACGGCCTGGCCGGCGGGCTGACATGCATTTCGGCCGGGACACTGAGCATTGTCGCCGTTGTCAAAGGTGATACGACATCCGCCATTATGGGCATTATTTTAGTCGGCATTTGTCTGGGCTACCTGAAATACAATAAATACCCGTCTAAAATATTAATGGGCGACGCCGGTGCTACCTTTTTAGGCTTTACGCTCGGCCTCATTTCGCTGAGCGGCGCGTTTAAGCAGGCGACGATGATCTCAATTTTTGTCCCGGTGCTGGCACTGGGGCTGCCGATCTTCGACAATATCTACGTTGTATTTAAAAGAATACGTGAACACAAGCCGATATATGTCGGCGACACCAATCAGGTGCATTACAGATTATTATCAACCGGCTTAAATCAGAGGCAGGTGGTCCAATTCCTTTATCTGGCGAGCCTGTGCCTGAATCTGGTTGCCATCATCATTTTTATATTATAAATAAGCTGAATAAACTCGCGGGGGACGGCGCTTTGAGCAGAATTCAAAGCCCGTCCCTTAGTTTTGCGCTTGTCATACAGGTTGGTTATTATGACGCTGTAAATGCGATTGACTTTCGGGAAAAACTATCATATACTCTGCACAATAATATAAAAAATTGGGAGGAATTTACTATGAACCTCGCTAAGAATTTCGGTCCGAAGGCGGCTGCCCTGTCAATCGGTCAGTTCTGCCCCCCTAAGTGCTTTGAGCTTGCCGGAAAGCGCTTCGACTTTGTTGTGGACACCGGTGAGGAAACCGGCGACGCCGTGCTGAATTTTATCGACGAAACGCACGTTGAGTGGAGCATAAAGAGCAGCGGCAGTCTGAAAACAGATCCCTACGAGTGCCGGAAATCCGACGACTATACCTACCTCGTCACCTATTGCATTGACGGCAAGACCCCGCGCGAGAACCACACCTGGGTCATCGACAAGGAGCAGGGGCTGGTGACATTCCTGCGCTGCACATTGGGCGAGAATCCCTATTGGCCATACCTTATCGAGAGCCATTTCGGTTTCGGTTACATAAAGATCGAAGGCCAGCCACATACCGACCTCAAACGCCACGGCTTTACCGACGACACCGTGGGCACCTCCGTCAAGTGGACCTACGGCCACGAGCTGGCGACTGTGCACGTATATTACCATCCGCATTGGTACCGCATCGGTTATCCCAAGACTGCAACCGCGCCTCAGAAACCCACTGACGCAAATGATCAGCCGGCGCCTGACGCTTCGTTCAATAATACGATGGGCGAAATGATGAAAAAATTACCCGGCTCAGACGAACCCTGCTATTACGTAAAAATCAAAGAGGGCATCTACTTGGAGAGCGCCACCGAGCAGAACATGGAAAAGCTCATTGGTGAGAAAATCGGTTTCCGCAGTGATACGCTGTGCTTCCTGGATAACTGGAATCGTTTATACAGCGTCGGCCGCGGCTTCGGCACGATGACAATGAACGGCACAGAAGGCCCCATCTTTGTCATGATCGGCAAATACGGTACCC
The DNA here is from genome assembly GCA_002307055.1 of Clostridiales bacterium UBA1316. GTDB lineage: Bacteria > Bacillota > Clostridia > Oscillospirales > Oscillospiraceae > Sporobacter. The sequence goes on along the minus strand of DBTM01000087.1, from coordinate 53,553 downwards.
CCGAAGAGGTTGATGAGCATTTTTTTACGGATCCGAACCCCTATCTGGTGTAGAGGTTAAGATTCACGGACAACCACCAGAGAGCGCACAAACAGAATAATCGAGGAAGTCCGTTTCGGCGGACTTCTTTAGCGTCCATCATGCAAATGTCAGTCGGATAACGTTGATTATAAGGTATTTTTGTGTTAATATGTCTCCATAATATTACTATTTGAAAGGATGTACATCATGCCTGTTGCTAAATTATTGCCGCCCGATCCGTCCAAACCGATGGAGCTGCCCTCAGTGGATGTGAGCGGGATCAGCCGCAAATTCCTTGACATTCCCTACACACCCGACAAGCCCCACCCAATGCGCGGCCTGGACATCTATCTGCCGGAAAACGGCGAAGGCCCCTTCCCTACAATTATCTTCCTGCACGGCGGTGCTTTCCTCGCCGGGCATAAACGTGACATGCAGGTCATGGCAACACTGGAAGCCATCACGGAGGGCTTTGCCGTAGTGAGCGTTGACCAGCGGATGGTGACGATGGACATGACCGGAAAAGCCGCCCCCGACGGGCTGTTCCCTTATCCGCTCTTCGACTTCAAGGCGGCGATCCGTTTCCTCCGAGCCAATGCGGCTCAATACAAGCTTGACCCCAATCGTTTTGCCGCATGGGGCGATTCGGCAGGCGGCTATCACGCGGTTATGGCGGCGCTGACAGCCGACATCCCGGCGCTCGATGACCTGACGCTGGGTTATGCGGCGGTCAGCGATAAGGTTCAGGCTGTTGTCGATTGGTACGGTGTGGGTGATCTCCTGCTGCAGTCGGACTTCTCAGACAAGCAGCCGCCGATGGTGATGCCCGATGGCAAGGAGTTCCCGAGCTTTAACTTTGCCAACATCTTTCTCGGTGCGAAGGTCACTGAGCACCCGAATCTGGCTTACTTCGCCAACCCCGAAACCTGGGTTACGCCTGACGCTCCGCCATTCCTGATTCAATTTGGCACAAAGGATACGGTCGTACCTACCGGCTGTTCATATAATCTGGCCAGGCGCATTGAGGAAGTCTGCGGAAAAGACCGGGTAACATTGGACGCTTTTGAGGGTTACGGTCATAGCGACATGCGCATGAACGAACCGGCAAATCTCTCGCGCGTCTTTAATTGGCTCAAGGAAAAGCTGAAATAATTAGATGGGGCAGTATGCCGCCCCATATTGGGAGGTTATTATGGAAAACAAAATTGATATAAACCGCGTCCATCCGGAGCTGAGAGATACTTTGGCGATGATGCCCGGCGGTAATTTCACCCGTGAGGGACTGAAGGCGCTCCGCGATATGATGAGTCAAATGACGGTGGGCGGTACCGCCCCAGCTGATCCGTCAATAACGATAACCAATAGAACGCTACCCGGGCCGAAGGGTGCGCCGGATGTCAAAGTGCGCCTTTATGAGCCTGTGCCGAAGACTCCGAACTGCCCCGGTATTCTTTACATACACGGCGGCGGCTATATCGTCGGGACCGCCGAAACAACCGACTTCAGCTGTATCCGTTTGGTACAGGAAATTGGCTGCGTCATCGTTTCTGTCGACTACCGGCTGTCTCCGGATGCACAATATCCGGAGCCGCTGGAGGATTGCTATACCGCACTTTTATGGTTTGAAGCAAACAGCAGGGAACTCGGCGTTGATGTAAGCCGCATCGCGGTTGCCGGCGGCAGCGCCGGCGGCGGACTGACCGCCGCGCTGTGTTTGCTGGCGAGGGATCGCAAAGGCCCCGCTATTGCGTTCCAAGCGCCTCTGTATCCGATGATCGATGACAGGAACATCACACCTTCCAGCCTGGAGTTCACGGACGAGAGGTTCTGGAACAGAGCTAAGAATGAATTCGGCTGGGAAATGTATCTGGGTGAGCTTTATAAAGGCGAGGTCCCGATTTACGCCGCACCATCCCGCGCCACCGACTTATCCGGTCTTCCCCCAGCCTATACCTGCGTCGGCGAGCTTGACCTTTTCCGCGACGAAACCATTGATTACTGTACCCGCCTTCTACAAGCCGGCGTCAGTGTGGAATTCCATGTCTACCCCGGCTGTTATCACGGCTTTGATATGTCCCTGGGCACCGAAATCGGCAAACGCGCCGAAGGCGAAATCGTCCAGGCGCTAAAGAGGGCACTGACGAAATAAAACCGGGTCCGTATCGCAAGTAACAGAGCCCTGCAGCTCAGAGATGCAGGGCTCTGTTACTTGCCGTTGGTTATCTGTCACGGGGTCAGTCCGGAGGGGTTCCACTCCAATATTTTATTTAAGAAATCATAGAGTTCCCGGGTCTTGGGGGCTCCAAACAAGTCCGCACTGGAACCGAGCTCCAACAGCTGCCCATCGTGAATGAACATTGCCTTTTCGCAGGCGTTTCGGGCAAAGCCCATCTCGTGGGTGACGACGATGATGTTCAGGCTGTCTTTACGAAGCTCGTTGATCATATCCAGAACCTCTGTTGTCAGCTCGGGGTCTAAAGCGCTTGTGGGTTCGTCGAGCAGGAGAAGCTTTGGGCGGGCGGCAACGGCTCTTGCGATTGCGATGCGCTGCTGCTGGCCGCCGGAGAGCTCGTGCGGGTGCTTGCTGCCGTCAGCTTCCAGACCGAAGCGTGCCAGAAGGCGGCGCGCCGTATCCTCAGCGTCGCCTTTACTGATATGGTGCACCTTGATGAGCGGCATTGTGATGTTCTGCAGCCCGGTGAGGTGGTGGAACAGCCCCTGGGCCTGGAACACAAAGCCAATGTTCCGGCGGTGCTCAAGCAAGCCGGAGGGCGAATAGTCGATACTTTTTCCGTCGAGCAGAATATCGCCGGAGGTGGGCGCGATTAAGCCGCCGAGCAAGCGCAGCAAGGTGGACTTCCCGCCGCCGGACGGGCCGATGACGGCCAGGCTGCTGAACTCCAGGTTCAGATTGAAATCCTTGATGATTTCGGTCCCCTCGCCGAACGCTTTGCTCAGCTCCCGAACTTCAAGCTTCATAACGGAACCTCTTTTCCAGATGCTGGGTGAGCAGTGAAATCGGCATCGTCAGGCAGAGATAGAGCAGCCCCAGGAAGATATAGCAGACGAACAGCGCAAATGTTGTGGCGCTGATCTCGCGGATAGTCTGCGTCAGCTCAATGACGGCGATAATCGACAGCAGGGACGAGTCTTTGATAATAGAGGCAAATTGCCCCGCCAAGGCCGGGAGGGTCCTGTTAATGAGCTGCGGGAGCACGACAATAAACAGCGTTTGACGCTTATCGAGCCCTACCGCCGCGGCAGCCTCCAGCTGCGTCTTGTCAACAGACTGCAGGCTGCCCCGGATGATCTCCGATATGTACGCGCTTTCAAAGATAGACAGGATAATGACGCCGGCCCAGAATTCGTTATCGATGCCCCAAGCTGTGCCGACAATATAAAAGAAGAGATAAATCTGCATAATAAGCGGTGTGCCGCGGATAAACTGCACGTAAATTTTGCAGAGGTAGGAGATGGGCAGCACGCGGCTTTTGTTGCCCATCGCTAAAAGGCAGCCAAGCAGCAGGCTGGTTACAAGGCTCGCGAGACTCAGCCCAATGGTTGTGAGAAAACCCAGCCAGATGCGATAACGGAACTGCAGCAGCACGGAGAAATCCAGCTTCAGGTTCAGCCGCGCCAGAGACAGCCAGGCAAAACCGGCTAATAGCAAGAGTGCCAGCACAATATTAAGCACCGCCTGAAGCGGAGTGACTTGAGCGTCCTCGCGACGAATGAATAAATTCCTTATGGTTTTTTTCATACCTATTTCTGCGCGATGTCGAAGAACCACGGGAACCCGAGCTTGTCAAACACGTTTTTTTCGTCAGCCAGATACTTCTGCGTGATTGAATCAAAGCCTTTTTCCGCATAGAATTTATCAATAAAGGTATTTACTTTATTCAGAAGGTCTGTGTTATCTTTATTGATACCCACACCCCAATACTCAGCCGTTTGACCGGGAATGAAAACAGCTGTGGTTGTGTCCGGATTGGCTTTTTGGTTTTTATAAATCGTCAGCTCGTCGTAGATAAAAGCATCCGCCTTTCCCTGCACCACCTCCGTGACGCAGGCGCTTTCATCCGCCAGCGACTTGATCTGCGCGTTCTTCAGATTTGCCTGGGCATATAAATCCCCTGTCGTGCCTGTCTTGACGACGACCGTTTTTCCGGCTCGATTCAAGTCGTCTATACTTGCGATGTTTGATTTTGTGTTTGTGAGCAGCGCCAGCAGTGCCTGCGCGTATGGCTTTGAAAAGCTGATTTCCTTCTGCCGGGCCTCCGTGATTGTCATCGACGAGATGACGGCATCCACCTTGCCGGTCTGCAGCGCCGGAATCAGCCCGTCCCAGGCGATGTTTTGAATCTCCACCTTCTCCCCGAGATAAGCCCCCAGCGCGTTTGCGAAATCCACGCTCACGCCCGACGGGTTCCCCTGCGCATCCTTCGTCTCAAACGGCGGGTAAGCCAGCTCCATCCCGACCTTCAGCGTCTTATTATCCGAAGCACTATTTGTTTTGCCGCACCCGGCAAAAGCCACCAGCATCGTCAACCCCAGAATGAACGCAATGACTCTTTTCATTAATTCTTCTCCTGGCATATTTTTGTTTTAATCATATCAAAGCAGACTGACCCAGTCAACTGTAACACTGTGGGTAAGGCAACCAGCCAGAGGAATGCTGACTTCTTGAACGCAAATGTTTGGGATTTTGTTTTTTACGGGTCAATAAGAACAAGTCAGGTTGAAAAATCCATCAATCCCGACTTGTTCTTATTGATTATTTAATTACAAAGAAGTTGTGTTTTCTATATTTTGCTTTGAATCCACATATTGAGCAGGCATTATTTTTGTATCAGGGCTCAACCCCAACTGAGCTTTTAACCCTTCCTGCAGAACACGAATAAAATTAATACCCTTTTCTTCCGCAGCTGTGTTTAACCACTGTGGTATTGTCAAGGTTTTCTTTGTCGCTTTTTTGCTGTATTTTTTCGCGTATTCATCCATATTCAACTGAATATAGTTCACAAATTCATCTTTCAATTGTAACTTGATGTCAGCTCGTGCAGAAGGTTTCGGTAGTCCCACTCCTTCTTCTAAATCAATCAAAATCCATCCAGATGCAGCGTCTTGAGCCATTTCAATTGAATGTTCCATATTATCCCCCTGCGTTACACAACCAGGTAAATCAGGAAAAACAACACAATAACCATTAGGGTTATTCGTAAGCGGCGTAAATATTGCAGGATATATTAAGTTCATGTCTGTCCTCCCTTTGACACTTCAGTATCAAGCAATCCAGCTTGTTTTCTTATGCTTTTTTCAGTCATTGGGTCAATATCTCCCGAATGAAACGGAATCGTGACTTTTTCTTTTTTGTCGGATGCACATAATGATGATGACTACCGGATGCGTTTTAAATATCCACCCATTTTCTAATATCACTTTTTCCATCTCTCTTGGCTTTAGCGGCATAATACAGGTTCCTTTCAGCATCTGTTACCATTTTAATACGTATCGCACGTGTTGTAAATATATGTCATGCACAATGGTGAAACATCGATAACTTAATGACACCCAAGCTCTCTTCACGCTTGATTTAGAGTCACGCCATGATATAATACCTGTTAAAGCAGGGATTATATACTAATTTGAAAAGTGTGATTATATGGAGCTGGACGCGTTGCTTGCCTCTTTAAAAGACTGCCCGTGCGGCAGAGTGCATACCTTCCGGACGCGAAGGGTTGAGATTGGGCTTGGGCTGACGGAGAAGGCCGGTAGCTTGCTGCTTGAGGCGGGCTTTCCTCATAGGATTTTATTGGTGGCGGATGAAAATACGATAAAGGCTTCGGGCGGGCTTCGGGAGAATTTGAGAGCCTCGGGTTTTGAAATGACGGAGCATCTGTTTAATAATCTGACCAACGCTTACGCGGAGGATGTTCTGCTGCTCCGGAACAGGTGCCGCGAGGCTGCAGTTGACGGCATTCTCGCCGTGGGCTCGGGGTCTATAAATGATTTGTGCAGAGTGGCGGCGTATAAGGAAAATAAAGCCTTCGCTATTTATGCCACGGCTCCGTCGATGGACGGGTTTGCCTCCGACACGGCGCCGATTATTGAAAACGGCTTTAAGCTCACCTGGCAGGCAAAGCAGCCGGAGGTCATTATCGCCGACATGCGGGTGCTGGCCGCCGCGCCAAGCGAACTTAAGGCATCGGGCTTCGGCGATATGGCGGCGAAATATACAGCCTTGGCGGATTGGCGCATTGCTCATCTGCTGACAGGCGAATATTACTGCCCGAGGATTGCGCAGCTCGTCACCGACGGACTTGAAAAAGTCATGTCAATGGCGGACAGGGTAACGGAAAACGACCCTGAAGCGGCGGCGCGCATCATGGAAGGCCTCGTGATGAGCGGTCTGGCCATGTCCCTGGCTGGAAGCTCACGGCCCGCTTCGGGCGCGGAACACGTTTTGTCGCATTTTTGGGAATGCAAGAAGCTGCAGGCCGGTTTGTGGACGGAGTTCCACGGCAAAAAAACCGGCGTCGCTTCGGTGCTGATCACTGAGCTCTATTGGAAGCTGGCAAGCTATACGTCCGTGGAAACCCATGCCGACGAAACAGACTGGGACGCGGTGCGCGCGGCTTACGGCGGCGCGCTGACTGACGAAATGATGAAGATGAACAGCCCCACCGTCACCGACGAAATCGACCCCGCCGTCCTCCGGGAAAAATGGCCGGAAATCCGGCGGATCATCATGGAAACACTGCCGGAAACGCAGGCGCTTCGATCCCTGCTGAAAAGAGCGGGGGCGGCGACAGAACCGATTGAGGTACATGTCGATGACGCGCTGCGCGAGCTGGGCATAAAATACCACCCGTATATGAGGCACAGAGTGCTGCTGACGAGACTCATTCCAATGCTGGAGCCGGCGGATTAACGGTGCCTGGCGTGCAGCGTCAGCCAAACATATGGAGGTCAGCATGAGCAGCTATACTTTAGGCGTGGATTTCGGTACCCTTTCGGGACGTTCGGTGCTCGTCGATGTAGCGGACGGCAGAAGCTTGGCACAAGCGGTGAAAAACTACACCCACGGGGTCATGTGCGACGCCTTGCCAACCGGTAAAAAACTGGGTCAGGACTGGGCGCTGCAGCACCCGATGGATTATCTTGAGGTTTTTTATGAGACCATCCCGGAGGTGCTCAGAAAAAGCGGTGTGAACAGCAGGGATGTAATCGGTATTTCCGTGGATTTTACGGCTTGCACCATGCTGCCGCTGGATGAAAATTTTACACCCCTTTGTTTTCAGGATAAGTATAAAAACGAGCCGCACGCTTATGCAAAGCTGTGGAAACACCACGCGGCGCAGGCGCAGGCCAACCGTCTCAACGAAACCGCACGCGCCGGGGGCGAGGATTTTCTCAGCCGGTACGGCGGGAAAATTTCCTCCGAGTGGCTCGTACCGAAAATAATGCAGATATTGGACGAAGCGCCCTGGATATACCAAGAGACAAGCACCTTTGCCGAAGCGGGCGACTGGGTGACTTACATGCTCTGCGGCAATTTTACACGCAACGCCTGCGCAGCCGGTTATAAAGCCTTATGGCATAAGCGCAGAGGCTATCCGTCCAAAGCGTTCTTCAAAACTCTTGACCCGAGGCTTGAAAACCTCACGGAGGAAAAGCTCGGGGGCGAAATCATCCCCACGGGCGGACGAGCGGGGCATCTCACAGCCGTCATGGCTGAAAGGCTGGGCCTGCACACAGGCGTGGCTGTCGCCGCGGCAAACGTTGACGCGCATGTTTCCCTCCCCGCGGCCGGGATTACCGAACCCGGCAAGCTGCTGCTGATCATCGGAACCTCCACCTGCGGTATTCTGCTCGGTGAGAAGGAAAAGGCTGTTGAGGGCATGTGCGGCGTGGTTGAGGACGGCGTTATTGAGGGCTTCTACGGTTATGAAGCCGGGCAAAGCTGTGTAGGCGATCTATTTGACTGGTTCGTCCGCAGCTGTACGCCGTCATATATAGCCATTGAGGCTGAGAACGCGGGCATCGGTATACACGATTATCTGACCAAAAAGGCATCCCGCCTGTCCGCCGGACAAAGCGGCCTTATGGCGCTTGACTGGTTCAACGGGAACCGATCCGTGCTCGTTGACGCGGATTTGACCGGTATGATTGCGGGCCTGACGCTGCAGACAAAGCCGGAGGAAATTTACCGCGCCCTTATTGAGGCGACGGCTTACGGCATGAGAACGATTATCGAAGCCTTTACGGCGGCAGGGGTGCCGATACACGCGCTTTATGCCTGCGGCGGGATATCCTGGAAAAACCGCCTGATGATGCAGATTTACGCCGATGTGACGAACCGTCCGATCAGCATTTCCGCCAGCCAGCAGACACCCGCTCTCGGTGCCGCCATGTTTGGCGCCGTGGCGGCCGGCAAGGCGGCGGGGGGCTATGACAGCATCATGAGCTGCGCCAAGGTAATGGGCAAAATCCGGGAAACCTATGTCCCCATACCCGAAAATGTGAAAGTTTATGATAAACTGTATACCGAGTATACGCTGCTGCACGACTTGTTCGGGCGCGGCGGAAATGATGTAATGAAACGTCTTAAAAAGATAAAAACGGAGGCAGAACATGCTTGAAGCTTTAAAGGAACGCGTTTATAAAGCCAATGTCGAGCTGGTGAAGCTTGGCCTTGTGCTGTTCACCTGGGGTAATGTCAGCTCAGTCGACAGAAGCACGGGGCTTATTGTTATAAAACCCAGCGGTGTCGAATACGACAAAATGGCACCCGGAGACATGACGGTGGTAGACCTGTCGGGCAAGATCATTGAAGGAGCCCTGAAGCCGTCCAGCGACACGCCCACGCACCTTGAGCTTTATAAGGCTTTTCCAAATATCGAAGGCGTTGTGCACACGCACAGCAAGTGCGCCACGGCGTTTGCCCAGGCTGGCCGCAGCCTTACCGCGTACGGCACGACTCACGCGGATTATTTTCACGGTGCGGTGCCCTGCGCGCGGGGACTGACCACGGTGGAAACGGAATTTGAGTATGAAAAAAACACCGGCCTCGTCATCGCCGAAACCTTTATCAGCCAAGGCTTTGACCCCGATGCCGTACCCGCCTGCCTCGTGAAAAGCCACGGGCCCTTTACATGGGGCGCAAGCTGCGAGGCGGCAGTGTATCATGCCGCCGTGCTGGAATACTGCGCGGAGATGGCTCTGATGACAGAAAGCCTCGGAGCGGCCGCCCCGGCCCCCCAGTACTTACTCGACAAACACTACTGGCGTAAACACGGCAAAAACGCGTACTACGGACAAAAGGAACAGGGGCACTAGGGCGGCTCTTTTGCGTTATGGTGATTTATTTTCACGCAAAGCATCCCCCTTTTTTCCCTTTATTCCAACTATTAACACACTATTTACACTAAGTTCACACACTATTCATATACTTGAAGCGTTCTCGGATTGACAGACAAGTTCGGCGGCGCTATAATATTTTTATATAAAGTTGTGCAAACGCGGCGCTATCCGAGACTGCGAAAAGCTGATGACTTCTGCGCAAAGCATAGAGGCGTCGGTTTTTTTTGCGCCAAGGGAAAGGAGTTTTTATGTTTTACAGCATTCTGTTTCCAACTAAGGAACAACACAAGCAGCCGCGGCAAGACCGTGAGCCTGACTACTTCACCGACCTCAATCTTAACCAAATTTTCACGCACATCCTGACGGTGGAAAAGGGGTTCGGGCAGAAGGAAAAAATCGGATTTGATCTGGAAACCTTCTTCAATACGCCTCTGCGCGACCCAGAAATTATCAAATACAGGCAGGACATATTACGGGAGCTTGAAGACGAAAATCTTCGCGCTATGCTTGTCGGTTTCGCTCAGACTATCTACTCTATCGATCAGTCTGTCATCATGGTTCACGATGCGATTTCATCCCTGACAAAATGGCGTGACAATTACTTAACACGGGGGCAGCTTCTCAACTGCACGGAAATGTATTGCCAGACGGTTTCCTCTTTCTCAGCGGCGCTGTCGGGGATAACGCTCCGCTCCGCAGGACTCCGTGACTTCGCGGAATATCTCAAGACCTACATCGCGTCGGACGAGTTCATAGCGATGGGTGAACATGCCAAACGGCTGCGCGAGAAACTTTCCACAGTGGAATATTGCATGCTCATTAAGTACAGCACAATCCGCGTCCGCCAATATAAGGGGCAGGCCAATCTCGTTCAGGATGTATTATCGACCTTCTCCAAATTCAGTCAGGGAGAGGGCAGAGATTACCGTCTCCATATCTTTGAGGAGTCACAGGATATCAAAATGGAGGCAACCGTGCTGAATATGGTTGCAACGCACTACAAAGATATTTTCTCGGATCTCGACTTTTTCTTTGAGAAATATTACAACTTCGAAGATAAAAAGGTTCAGCGTTTTTCGAGTGAAATACAGTTTTATCTGTCATGGCTGGCTTTCATCGCACCGCTGCAGAAATGTGGCCTGTCCTTCTGTTATCCGACGCTGAACGAGACAGCTGACCATCTGTACTGCCGCGACGGCTTTGACCTTGCGCTCGCGTATAAGAACCGCGATAACCGAGGCGCAACTGTGCCTAATGATTTTGAAATGAACACACCGGAACGTGTGATCGTTGTCACCGGACCTAACCAGGGCGGCAAGACGACGTTCGCCCGCGCCTTCGGTCAAATGCACCATCTGGCTGCATTGGGGCTGAGTGTGCCGGGTCGCGAAGCGTCCCTGTTCCTGTTTGACAATATTCTGACGCATTTTGAACGAGAAGAAGATTTAACCATGCTGAGCGGCAAGCTGCAGGATGACCTGACCCGGCTCCGAAATCTGTTCGAGAAGGCGACAAGCCAGAGTATCATCATCGTCAACGAGATTTTCGGCTCCACCACGCTTTCAGACGCGCTTTCTCTCGGAACGCGCATGATGGACGCCCTCTCCGCGCTGAACGCGCCCGCTTTGGTCGTCACTTTCCTTGACGAACTCGCCACACACGGTCCGGAAGCAATCAGCATGATGAGTACCGTCAAAGAGGACGACCCCGCCGAACGCACCTTTAAAATCACTCGCAAGCCGCCTGATGGTCTCGCTTACGCAATGCACCTGACCAGAAAGCACGGCCTTACATATGAACAGTTATCCGGGAGGTTTAAAAAATGAAAGCAAATCTGTTGTTTCGCGAAAACTACCCCGGTGGCCAGACTACATACAGCTTCGCGGGGGACGCTTTAGTCGCCGACCTTGAGCTTGGCCGCATTTTTGAGCGTATGTCAAACGGAGACAAGGTCATCTACGATGTCAGTCAGGACATCTTCCTCCGCCCTCTGCAAACGGCTGATACCATTGCATATCGCCATGAGGTTCTGGCGGATGTCCGCAAAAACCCCGATGTTGTACGCAAGCTCTATGAAATCACCGCCACGACGGATCAAATCCAAAAATACTTCCTGTCACCTACCCGTTTGAAGGAAACCTTTAAAAATGCCGTTGAGCTTATTAAAATATACACGAAACTGCTCAAAAATTTGCGCGAGGTCGCGGACAAATCCCTGTCGGATTTCAAATCTGAGGGGTTCCGGAATTTATTCACCATGCTCCAAAAGGAGCTGACTGATTCTTATTTCTCCGAAGTCGATGACATTATTAACGAGATGAACAATGTTGATAACATCATGATCAGCGCGAAGCTCGGTCAAAACCTGCTGAGCGTCGATTACACGCTGCGCCGCAAGGAAAAAGGTTATTGGCTGCGCTGGCAGATGGCGCCGTCATTCACGGCGGATGCCGAGCGCGACCCGAAAGAAATCGATGACCTTTACCTGCGCCGCGACCGCGGTATACTCGAGGCAACAGGCGTTCTGGCTCAGTCCGCTATGTATCTTGAGAGCTTCTTTGAAATGCTGCGTAAAGAGCTGGCCTTCTATGTCGGCTGCCTCAACCTGACCGAAAAGATGCGGAAGCTGGGCATGCCGATGTGCGTACCGGTCCTGCTGCCTGTGGGCACGAGAGAACGCGCGTGGCACGGACTTTACGATGTGAGTCTCGCGTTAACAAAGGGCACCGACGTTGTCGGGAACGATCTTGACGCTAAAGATAAGCGCCTGTATATCATCACCGGCGCAAACCAAGGCGGTAAATCCACATTTCTGCGGAGTATGGGTCAAGCCCAGCTTATGGCCCAATGCGGAATGCCCGTCGGAGCGGACAGCTTCACGGCGCCCATGTGCCGCAGCCTGGCCTCGCATTTCAAAAGAGAAGAAGACAGCTTCATGAACAGCGGCAGACTCGATGAGGAGCTCACCCGTATGAGTGAAATCGTCGACTCTCTCGAACCCGGCTCGATGATGCTGTTCAACGAATCCCTCTCCTCCACCAATGAGCGCGAAGGCTCGGAAATTCTGCATCAAATCACCCAGGCTCTCGTCGAAAACGGCGTAGAAATCTTCTCGGTGACGCACCTGTACACATTCGCCACCTCGTTCGCGAATGATACCCAAACGCAGTTCCTTCGGGCGCAGCGCCTTGAAGACAGAGAGCGCACCTTTAAGATTCTGCCCGGCGAGCCCCTCGCGACAGCCTTCGGCGAGGATCTGTACCAGAAAATCTTTGTCGAGAACGGCTTGAAAATGTAACCCTTACAACCCTATCAACACACCCCAGGCATGTTAACCATGCCTGGGGTGTGTTCGTCTGCACAGAAGATTATGCTAATACTTAAATATGTCTATACCGGCTTGAAGGGGCTGGGCTTGAGATTGAGGCCTGCGTTGTAGGCGGCTTCGGAGGTCTCCTTGCCGGTGACGGGATGCTTGAAGTGGAAGGGGTAGATGTAGCCGGAGCCGTATTGGGTGTTGTAATCGGCCCAGATGTTTGGGCTGAGAGCAGCCTCGAAGCGGGGCGCCTGCCGGGCCGGTGCCGGAGCTGATTCTTCAGCTTTAGGTGTCTGGGGCTGGATAGGCAGCTTTTGGGGATGCTGGTAGGCGTAATGCATCTGGAAGGCCAGCTTCAGGATTTTCCAGATACCGTCCTGCTTGAGGTACTCCATTTCATAAATAACGCACATGTACATGGGGTCGATCTGATTGTTGACAAGACTGGAGCTGATTGTACCGTAGCCGTACCATCTGCCCTTTGCGTTTATACCGTCCCCGCCGAGGGTAATGACCGGGTTGACCTGCATCACCATGTGTAAAAATTCCGGCGGAGCGATTTTCATTTTACTGAAATAACGGCGTACGCCCTCCATTCCCAGATATGTGCCTTCGACAAAGGTCGCGGACACATCGGGTGAATCGGCAAACAGATCGATGATCTCATCGGACATCCAATGCTCAAGATAGTAACCATAGGCACATTGCAGCCTCTTGATTGCTTCGATATCCTGCAGATCACGGATTTGCAGTTCCTTCTCTTCAAGCTGCTTTTGCAGGGCATTGACCGATGCTTCCAGATTGAGTAAGCGGGTTTCAACGGATTGATCCATGTGCTATTCCTCCCAACACAAATTGAAATAATTACCTGATAAAATAATACAGGCTAATATTTATAATGTCAACGATGTTGACGTAAAATCACCCCGGGCATACTCAGCAGCATACCTGGGGTGATCATTAATATATGGATGCGCCTGATATGTTACGACATATTTTTCGGTGGCTTAAACTTCGGCTTGACGCCATAGTCCATAACCAATTTCTTCATCAGCACGCCGATAACCACGTGAACGACGCCGAATACAGCGGAAATAATAGCCCAGCTCGTCAAGTAGGGAAACGCGCCTATATTGGCAAAGCCGATGATAGCGCCGACAATAAATAATCCTGCCGCAACGAAACCGCCTATTGCCGTTTTACGCGATACGGCACCGACTAATCCGCCGAAAAAGATTGCAAACGCCACAATCACACCGGCAGTCCCGTTGACTTCCGATGCTTTTCCTCCGGTAATACACGCCTGAATATAAATAGCAAAAAACATAATTATGCTGACGATACCAATCAGCGATTTTATTGTTTTCATTATGTAACATCCCCTTATATGACCGCCATCGAAAGCAGCCTATTCAGCTGTATGTCCGGCATGGTCGTCAATATACGCGTATGTTATTGTTTCGGCATTTTAAACTTCGGCTTTTCACCGTAAGTCATTTCTTTTCTGACAAATATGCCCAGAGCAAGGAATGCAACGCCGAATACTGTTGCCGCGATCGCCCAGTTCTTCAGGTCAGGATGGGCAGCCATGCTGGTATATCCGATAATGGCGGCTATGGAATAGAGCACCCCGGCAACCGTCGTCGCCAGTTTTGATTTTGGCATGGTGATACCGGTGAGCCCTGCGAAAAGAATCAAAAAGCCCATAATGGCGCCGGCTGCCGGGCTCATATCGCGCGTCGCCCCCCCTATAATACAAGACTGCGTAAAGATGGCAAAGAATCCGATAACGCTGATGATACCGATGATCACCTTAAATACCTTCATAATATTACATCCTTTATATATCCGCCTATGGCGGCAAATTACAATATTAAGCGAGCACAACCGGACAGGTGTATATATGTGGATTATGCTGCTTTCACGAGTCATATTTTACCACGCATTGGGGCAAATCGTCAACACATGGGGTATATCGTTAACACAAGGTTTACATATGGTTCTCATGTTTATGATTGTCTCCAGGGGAAATTTATGGTAAACTTTTGGAGCGGCACTTTTTGGCGGATATGTTATGGGCATTCAAAAAATACCAGAATTGATTATCAGCGGAAAGAAATGAGAGTGTTATGAACATCTCGAAAGTGCAGGATTACATCAACGCTATATTTGACCAAAGCCCTGATGCTTTGGAAAGACATAACGCCTATACACATACTTATGGGGTGGCGCAGCTGTGCGCGCTGCTGGCGGTAAAACGCGGGCTTGACCCTGTGCTGGCGAGCATTATCGGCCTTTTACACGACGTTAATATTTATAAAACCGGTGTTCGCAGCCTGCATTCCCACAACGGCGCGGAAATGGTGCGGGTCGCTTTCAAGCATGAGCTTTCCGGTTTGTTTACCGATGAGGAGCATCCGCTCACGACCGCGCCGGTGGTTGGCGCAAGCTGGTCAAGGGATGAAAATAATAACATACTGCATTACAATCTCACCGATTACGGTATAAACGGTAAACGCAGCACCACCTGGATTGTTGACGGTGTCATTAAATATCACCGTACCTTTTCGGATATTGTCAACGCTTAATTATCAATGGCTTCGTTATTGAAACAATGCTGGAGCTGATCCCGACGGCAGAATTGATCGAGCGAGTCCCGAAATACGCGAAGGATCTGCATATGCCGAATTTTTTGCTCATCAAAGCGAGAAAAATATAGTCATAAATAACAACTGCGTGTTCATCAGGTTAGCAATTTTAACATATATTAACGAACTACTTGAAAATGGCGATGAATGCGGTAAGATAATAGGGAGTGGGAAAAATGCTGATCAGATGGGCAGATGACAACGATCTTGACCAATGGTATGCGCTCGCGACAGAGGTTTCACCGATTTTCAGGCATCCTGCCGATATGGCCAAGGACCCGGAGTTTATCAAATACGTCAAGAGTAAAGCCAGTAAATGTGAGGCTTTGACGGCTATTGATTATATGAGCGGCGAGGCGATGGGCTTTATTGGCTTTTCAAGGACAAACAACCGCATTACGTGGTTCGGGGTTTTTGAAAAGCACCGTAGCAAGGGTGTCGGCGGCAAACTCTTAAAAACAGCTTTACGAAATCTGGATAGCACCAGACCTATTACGGTAGAAACCTTCCCGGAAGGTTTTGCACCGGGTGTTCCGGCAAAAAATTTATATCGCAAGTTCGGATTTATTGAAACCGACAGCAACCTGCTTGGGCCTTTTGATCTCCCTATTTGTCAAATGACACTCGATTTGTCCGGTAAAAGCGCGGCGGGAGCATGACGACGCCTGCACCCTACGAGAGCATGGAGGAGTATCGCTGGTTTGTCCGGCAGATGGAAAAGGAACTTGGTACAGCCTGATATCCGTTATTTTGAGAGGAGAAATTACTATGAAAATCGTAAAAGCAGACCTCGGCTACAGAAATGATATTAACGAATTGATTAAAGAACAATGGGCAGGCCCGATGATCGTCAGTAAAGGGCATGTCTGGGATACCTCTGTGCTGCCCGGCTTCGCCGCTATCGATGATAATGGTAATTTTTGCGGTGCCGTCACCTTCCGCATGTCGGACGGGGAATTTGAAATCATTACGATGAACAGCCTCAAAGAAAATCAGGGCATGGGCACCTACCTCTTAAAATCCATGATGAATATCGCCAAGCATAATTATTGCCAGCGCTTATGCCTGATTACAACCAACGACAATACAAAAGCCATTCGCTTTTATCAGAAATTCGGCTTTACCCTTAAAGCGGTCCATTTGAACGCGCTGGAAAAGTCAAGAGAACTGAAACCGGCTATTCCCCTCATCGGCAGAGACGGTATCCCGATGCTGCATGAGTTTGAGTTTGAAATAATGCTGTAATTAGCACGAGGTACTGCCATGATTCTCTCCGCCTCACGCCGGACGGATATCCCATGCTACTATTCCGACTGGCTGATGAACCGGCTAAAGGCGGGTTATGTGCTCACGCGCAATCCCATGAATCACGCGCAGCTGTCAAAAATACTGCTCACACCCGATGTTGTCGACTGCATTGTCTTCTGGACGAAGGACGCAAAAAACATCCTGCCGCACCTGAAAACGCTTGACCACATAGGCTACAGCTACTATTTTCAGTTCACGCTGACACCTTATGACCGCGTTATCGAACCCGGCTTGCGTGATAAAACCGATCTTGAGGACACCTTTATCGAGCTCTCGAAACGAATCGGTAAGGAACATGTTGTCTGGCGGTATGATCCGATTATTTTAAACGAGACGATTGATATTTCCTATCATCAAACGCAGTTTTTGCGGTTATGTGATAGGCTTTCTCCGTATTGCGATACGGTCACCATTAGCTTTGTTGACTTATATTCAAAGCTCAAGACGCCGCATATCCGGGAGATTACTGCCGAGGAAACAGCGGAGCTGAGCGCGTTCATCGGCAAAACCGCATGGGAACACGGATTAAACGCCGCCTCGTGCTGCGAAAAGGGCGACCTCTTCCCTTTTGGCATCCGGCACGCCGCCTGCATCGACAAAGAAAGAATCGAAAAGCTCCTTGGCTGCACGCTTGATCTCCCCGCCGATAAAAACCAGCGCCCCGGCTGCGGCTGCGCCGAAAGCATCGACATCGGCGCTTATAACACCTGCCCGAACGGCTGCGTCTATTGCTACGCCAATACAAGTCCTGCCGCCGCTCTGCGGCGGCTTTCTGCGCATGATCCGGGCAGCCCGATTCTTGTTGGTGAAGCTGCGGCGGCTGAGAAGGTTACCGACCGAAAAGTTAAAACACATAAGCTGGGACAAACAGCTCTATATTAGGAGTAAAACTGATGATATCAAGAGACATTATTATCGAAAAACTGAAAGACGCCCTGGAGCCTCTGCCATATTTTTATGCTTTCTGGCTTGAGGGCGCGGACGCAACACATACCGTAGATCGTTACAGCGACCTTGACTTCTGGGTGGATGTCGAAGATGATTTTGAACAGCATTCTTATATCGCCATTGAAAAAATCTTGTCGGAAATAGCACGCATCGACTACAAATATATCGAACCGCAGGGACACCCCAAGCTTCGGCAGCGTGTTTATCATCTGGCAGGTACCGGCGAATATTTATTGATTGATTTTAACTGGCAGCTGCACAGCCGCGCGAAAGATGAATACTTCTATATCAAGGACAGCTCCGTGGAGAATGCTCTTGTTTTATTTGACAAGGTGAATATTATCCGTTTCTTGGAGGATAACCCTTTAAAATACAAGGCGTGGAATGACGCCCGGCTTGGCGAGAGCAAGTATCGTTATACGCAGCACGCCAGAGTAACGAAGTATATCCTTAGAAAACAATACCTGGAAAGCTACACGTATTACAACCGTTATGTGCTCGAGCCGCTCATCAATGTGCTCCGCATCCTGTATACACCGGCTTACGCTAGTTTGCATCTGCTGCATATTTCCCGGCATCTGCCCGAAACAGAGCTCAATATGCTGGAATATTTCGCAAAGATACCGACACTTGAAGATATGGCGCGGAAAATACCGGAGGCTGAAAAATGGTTCAGCGAATTGATCGGCAGGCTGGGAGAATGAATAAAGACAATTACACTGAAATTAACGCAAATACTTGGGATATTTGGGCGGCAAATGACTGCGAGTGGTCGAGACCTGTCAGTCATGAGGCATACATAAGCGCGAAAGCCGGCCAATGGGATGTTTATCTGGCGGCCAGCAAAACGGTACCAAAGGAATGGTTTTTGCCGTTTGAGGGCGCGAGGCTGTTGGGGCTTGCCAGCGGCGGCGGACAGCAAATGCCGATATTTTCGGCGCTCGGCGCTGATTGCACGGTTTTTGATTATTCGGACAGGCAGCTTGAGAGCGAGAAAATGGTCGCCGAACGCGAAGGTTATGCAATTAATATCGTTAAAGGAGACATGACCAAGCAGCTGCCCTTTGACGACGAAAGCTTTATTATGATCTATCATCCGGTTTCAAACTGCTATATTGAGGATGTGCTGCACGTCTGGAAGGAATGTTACCGCGTTTTAAAAAAAGGCGGCGTGCTGCTGGCAGGCTTTGCCACTGAGCTTAATTTTTTATTTGAAGGTGATGACCCCCTGCGGGTCGTCAACAAGCTGCCTTTTAACCCGCTCAAAATGAGCGACGCGGAATTCAAACGCATGGCGGAAAATCACGAAGCTATCTTTTTTTCTCACAGTCTCGAAGAACAGCTTGGCGGACAATTGAAAGCCGGATTTATCTTGACGGATATTTTTGAAGACCGTGACCGTCCGGGAGGCGCAAAAATCGGTGAATATGCTCCCCAGTATGTGGCGACACGAGCTGTGAAGGGGTAAGCTTGCTGTGGTAATGGCGAATCAAATTTGTATGTGCTGCTGTTATGCGGTGAATGAGTGTTAATATGACGCAACCATTAGATATAGCAGATAACGCGCCCAAGCTGCCGAAGGCTTTGGAGAGATATTTAGACGGATATACCTGCTCGCAGAATCAGATTGGGCGTTCGTCCGCCGGTGTCTATCGGTATCAGCGCGGCACGGATTCCTTGTATCTGAAATTGGACAAGGCAGGGAGCGAGCTTCGCCGCGAATACGAGGTGCTGCGGTGGCTCAGCGGCAAGCTGCCCGTACCGGATATCATACACTGGCGCGAACAGGACGGGTTGTGCTGCCTGCTGATGACGGAGCTGCCGGGGCATATGACATGCGCCGATGAGACTTTTGCCGAGCCCTACGACGGCATAGTACGGCTGTTGGCCGAAGCGCTGCTCATGCTGCAGGCTGTCGATATCAGCAGTTGCCCATTTGACAATATGCTTGAAAAGAAACTTGGGGATGCGCTGTACTGCATAGAAAACGATCAAATTGATATCGCTGGATTCTTGGAAGGGAACACCTTCGCTTCGCTTATGGATTTATATCATCATTTATGTGCCGCCAAGCCGCCCGAGGAGCTGTGCTTCACCCACGGAGACTTCTGCCTGCCGAACATCTTCATGGGCGATGACCGTGTGACCGGTTTTATCGATATGGGCAGAAGCGGCATTGCGGACAAATGGCAGGACATTGCCCTGTGCGTCCGCTCGCTGGGTTATAATTTGGGAAATCAGAAGGATAAAGAGCGGTGTATCATGCTGCTGTTTGATTACCTGAATATAAAGCCCGATTGGGATAAAATTAACTACTATATTTTGCTGGACGAATTATTTTAACGCGACGCGGCTAAAAAGAAAGGACTGATAAAATGCTGACTTTAAATGCGTGGTTTGGGTACGCACTGCCGATGCGCGAACGCTGCCGGCTGATGAAGCAGGCGGGCTTCGACGGGGTGTTTATATATTGGAATGATGATTACGGTGATTTGGATTATCGTACATATGCCGATATTGCGCGGAGCTTCGGGCTGTATGTGGAAAACATCCATACGCCGTTTGCCGGCAGCAATAACTTATGGCTCGACAATCTGGATGGTGAGGCGAAAACCGACAAATTAATAAGCTGCGTTGAGGACTGCCATATGTACGGAATTCCGGCGATGGTCGTGCATCTGATTAACGGCAATACACCGCCGCCGTTTAATGATATCGGTTTGAATCGAATCAAGCGCATTGTTGAAAAAGCGGAGCAAACGGGCATTAATATCGCCCTAGAAAATCTCCAGCGGACAGAATCGCTGGCATACGTTTTCGACCGCATCGAATCAGACCGTCTCGGTTTTTGCTTTGACAGCGGGCATCAGAACTGCTTTACGCCGAAACAGAATGTACTCGCTTTATACGGCTCAAAGCTGATGGCGCTGCACCTGCATGACAACGCCGGAGGTGTTCATCTCGGTGTATCCGACGATCAGCACAAAATGCCGTTTAACGGGACGATTGACTGGCCTGATGTTATGAAAAGGATTGCCGCAACGGGTTACACCGGCGCAACCACTCTGGAGCTGACAAGCCTTGGCTATGAGCAGCTCGCCGACCGACCGGAGGAGTTCTTGAATATTGCTTTTGAACGGGCAAAAAGATTGGAGGCAATGAGATGCTGAACCTTGTCAAGCCTCCGAAACTGAATATTGGGGACAAGGTTGCGACAGTCAGCCCTTCATGGGGCGCCGCCGGTGAACCGGCATTCTTATGGAAATATGAGCTGGGAAAAAAGCGGCTTGAAAGCATGGGCTTGGTCGTTACTCCCGCACCCCATTCGATGAGAGGCGAGAAATATCTTTCCGATAACCCGAAAGCCCGCGCGGAGGATATCCTGTGGGCTTTGAAAATAAGGAAGTCAAGGCGCTTATATCGAATATCGGCGGCAACGACAGTATCCGGCTCCTGCCGTTTCTGGACGTTAAAACAGCGGCGGATAACCCGAAGATTTTCATCGGCTACTCCGATGTTTTGACGATCCATCTGTTTTGCCGCAAAGCCGGACTCTCCACCTTCTACGGCCATAACCTGCTCCCCATCATCGCGGAAAACCTATCCTTTCATCCGTACAGCCAAAAGTGGTTTGATAAAGTGCTGCTGCATAATGACCCAATCGGGGTCATTGCACCCTCCGATACATACAGCTGCGACGATACGGATTATGCCGATCAGGCAGCAGGCAAAACCTATCACAGGGACGGCGGGTATTTATGGCTGCAGGGCCAGGGGAAAGCCCGCGGCAGGCTGTTCGGCGGCCATACAAGCCTGATGGACACGAGCGGGACGCCCATTGAAATAACAGCTGAGGATTTTAAGAACACTCTATTATTTATTGAGGATATACCCGAGTTCTTTTCGCCAGAGCAGCTTGCCGATTTTATCGACTGGCTCGGGAATATCGGTGCGCTGCAAACGCTCAAAGGCATCCTCATCGGCAAGCTCTGCGGTTATGCACCGTTTGAGGCCCACAAGGACGCGCTGCTCCGTATCCTCAATGATAAATACGGGTTGATTCATATGCCGGTCGTCGCCAACATGAACTTCGGCCATACCTCCCCGATGTGCATTCTCCCCTACGGAGCGATGGCTGAGATCGACTGCGGCAACAAAACCTTCAGCATATTGGAAAGCGCGGTTGTGTGATGAATTATAAAGCAGCTTTTATTTCGGCGAGTGATTAAGTATGATAGGTTTATATATACTGCTGACTTTTAAATTATTGGGGGGGATTTGCTTGATTTATGGCGTATATACTTCAGAACATAGAGAGTTGATTGTGACACCGAAAACTGTACTTGATTTTTATCGGCTGAACGACCATTGTTTTGGCTCGGCACTTTATAACAGAGACTGCGGTGAAATGCATTTGATTGGCGTCTGTGAACGCGATCAGCTCGCCAAAGTGACAATATACGCGTTTATCAATGCCGAAAAGGCGGCGCTTGGAAATGATAAGGATTTGAAACAAAAGCTCGGTAAATGCTTCAACTTCGATGACTTGACCTCTCTCAAACAAAGCGAAATAATCAAACCCGTCCCGGCTGACCAAAGCATGCCAACGGTATCAGACGCGGGAATCGGAAAATGCCTGAAGTTATGGAAGCTTGGTAATGCACTTGAAATTTTCGATGATGCTCTTGAGTTTACAATGAATACAAATAAGTTTAAATATGTTTTTATTTTACGTGCATCTAACGACGATATCTACTGCGGTGCGTCGGTCACTGTCCCGTGCGAGAACGGGCTTTTCGGCGGCAGTCAATATTTTCGTATTCGGAATTTTTATGACAATTCACTACCGTTCTGCCGCTTTTCTTGCGAGCTTGGCAGTAATATTACTATTCCAACATTTGATTCTTCCGGCTGCGCCAGCGGCACTTGCCAAACGACGGATGACGGTATCTTTTGGAGCGTCAAGCGCAGCACCGATGACGAAATTATCCTACAGGGCTGCGGTGATGATGAGTACCCATATTTCAGGAATCTACAAATGAACGAACGATTTGAGTAAACATGAATACTCCATCTTAATATGATCGCCCATAAGAAAGCGGGGTCGTGTGATGAAGCATGAATATAATCTTAACTTCGATAAATTATTTGAAATTATCGGCTTGGGGGAACTGACAGGCAAGCCGGAGCAGCTTTTCGGCGGTCATCTGCATCGGATGTACGCGGTGCAAACTGCGCGGGGCAAGTATGCGGTCAAGGCTTTGAATCCGCTGGTTATGGCGCGCCCGGAAGCCAAGCGGAATATCACAAATGCCGAGAGGATTGCGCAGCTTGCTTCAAAGCATGTACCAGCCGCTCCGGCAAAAATATTCGGCTGCGGTTTCATGCCCGAACTCGACGGCCAGTATTATCTCGTGTTTGACTGGATTGAAGGCAAAACCATATTCACCATCGAGCAAAAAAAGGCACATTGCACTCAAATAGGCGGCATTCTGGCGGACATTCATCAGATCGATTTTTCGTCTCTCAAGCTGACCGATAATTATTACAGTGAAGAAAAGCTGATTGACTGGAATAATTACCTGTGCATAGGCAGATCGGCACATGCGCCCTGGGTTGACTTGTACTGCCGGGAAATTGACAATCTGTATAACTGGAGCAATCGCACGCTTCAAGCGGCGAAGCTGCTTGACTCCGATACTGTTATTTCACACTGCGACTTAGACCCCAAGAATGTAATGTGGCGGGATGGCACGCCGATACTTATCGACTGGGAAGCCGCGGGCTTTATCCACCCGATGCACGACCTTATTGAGACCGCGCTTTATTGGTCCGCCTATCAATCCGGGACACCCGAAAAAGATAAGTTTATGGCGTTCATTTCCGGATACAGCGGTAAGGGCGGTACGCCGCGCGCCGATTGGAATACAATATTGGACAAGGGCTTTAGCGGCAAGCTCGGCTGGCTGGAATACAGCCTCAAGCGTTCGCTGGGTATCGAAGCCGCCGACGAAGCCGAGCGCCTCATGGGCACCGAGCACGTGACAGGCACCCTCAGCATGCTGCTGGAATATGACGGCGCGAAAAGCAAAATTATCACATGGCTGGAGGAATAATAACAGGAGAGTGTTATCTGCTTGCATGTTTAGCAAATAGAGAACACTCCCCTGTTTACGCGTGTTCTATTACAGTTTCAGCTTTTCAGCAAGAGCAATATAACGAGGTTCTTCTTTGATAGCATCATAAGCAGCTGCGGCTTTCGGATCGCAGAACTCATTGTGAAGATCCGCCAGCGTGCTAATTGACCAGTGAATATGCGGCAGCACCTTTGTTCCTTTAAATAGTGGGACATCGAAGCAGTCCTCATCTGAATATTGACCTTGTAAAACCGCATGGTCATATGCTCTTTCGAGATGCGCAATCGCATCATCTTTTTTATTCAAACGGCAATACAAAATTGCGATGTCACGGTTTATATGATATGCATCCCAATTTTTATCGAGCAAATTACCCCCGAAGGTTGCATCCAGAATCTTCAGCAACGATTTAAGTACATCAATACGTTCAATATCGGGTATATCATTTTCTGCTTCACGGTGCTGGACATCGGCAATCTGATTTGCGACCTCGAAGAAAGACGAATAATACAGGTTAAGGCACATTCTCGAAAACTCGATTTTCTCGCGCCCTCTTAATATCCCGAGCCTGCCGATTAGAAACATGCGCGTGCTGTTAAGGTTTGGCAGTTGATTTGCGTATTCAAGCGCTTTCTGATCGTCGCCGAGCCAGTGATAGCAATAGCATATGACCGTAATTGCGTGCAGCTTATAATTCGTGTCTGAGGCTTCGTCCAGTATGTTTTGCTGACTTCAATAGCTTCGTTTAAGCTCCCCGCCTGCTGCAGACACCAGGCCAGCTGATATTTCAGCCTCACACTGCCGGGAATTCATGACAGGCTTTTCTGCAAAGCTCCACCATTTCTTTGTGCTTCCATCCATGATACAACTCAAGGATTTCATTAATATAGTTACTTATTTTCTCTTCTGATTTTGTCAAATCGACACCTAAGAGCTCATCAGTCGTCACACCATAAAAATTGGCTAATATCGGGAACATTGTAATATCGGGATACGCCGCATTTGTTTCCCATTTGCTGATCGATTGCGGTGAAACACCCAGCTGCTCAGCCAGCTGTTCCTGCGTTAAATCGCTCTTCTTTCGCAAAGAACTTCATTTTTTCGCCAAAATTATACTCCATTTATTTAACCTATCCTTTTATTTTTGAACCGGTTCTGGTATTATTATACATCACACGAGACCCATATCCACTTCTTTGCAGTTGCAAAAATATCAACCAGTATTAGAAATATATCACTATATTAGAATATTCATATAGATATCCCAATTCCTCTTGAGGTCAATAACAAGGAATGCCAAGTAGATGCGGATTGTAATATATTTAAGCCGGATTGAGCGATGCCAGAATATATATATGGCGGCTGGGGCGGCGTGGAAGCCGCCCGCTACGATATGCCATTGGACCTTATATTTTGCTTTCCGACTGGCGATCGCAGATCGCACCTGCGAGGGTGGTGATCTGGTGTAAGTGCGAGCCGCTGGGCTTTGGCGGCATCGCCGGTCTCAAGCGCAACCTGCGCGCGTGCTTTGCCATTGCGGACAACGGCGGAGCGTGTTCGCTGGAGTAATACCGAGGACAAATTTTGTTTTCAATTTTTGGTAAAGCGGTGTATAATAGTTCCAAAACAAAACCGCTTTGCGGAGAAAAGGAGACCATATATATGGAGTTTTTTGAAGCAGTGACAAAACGCTACAGCTACCGAGGCGAGTTTACGAATGCACCCGTACCGCGCGAGGATCTGATCAAAATTGTAACAGCAGGTATTCATGCGCCTTCGGCCGGAAATATGCAGACACAGAGCTTCCTTATCGTGACGGATGCGGGGGTGCGGGCTAAAATCGCAGAAATTATACCGCATAGGGGCGTGTCGAGCGCGCCTGCGCTGATATTGCTGGTATCCCAAGTTCAGGAGCTCGGACCGACGAAGGTGACCTTTGAGCTGAAGGATTATGGCGCGGCTGCTGAAAATGTGCTCCTTGCCATTGCAGCGCTTGGCTACGCATCGGTGTGGACGGACGGCCAGACAAGCATGAATCCGGTGCTCCAGGAAAAGCTGGCTGCGCTGCTCGGCATACCGGAAGGCCGCGTTGTACGCGCCGTGCTGCCGGTAGGCGTACCCGCAGCGCCCGGTCAGCAGCCGCCGCGCAAACCTTTTGACGAGCTGGTGAAGTTTGAGAAGTATTCGTAATACTTAAACCGTATGTACCCCAGACATGCGAGCCAGCATGCCTGGGGCACTTTTATACGCCGCTATATGCTTATACTGATATCCTGCCGGTAAAGGGGATCGCGAACCGAGCCGCCTTGAGTTCGCCGCCGGTGGCTTCATTTCCACCTATGCCCGTGTCCTTATCTTTTCGGCGCGTTGATCTGGGCGAGCGCCGCTTTTATCACAACAGCCCAAGCCTTTTGGCCAGCGGCGTTCAGGTGGATGCCGTCATCGGCGAAGTATTCCGGCTTAAAGCCGCCGGTCGGAGCTGTTAAAGCTTCTGTTGCATCGACGAAGAGCATCTTGTCATGCGACGCGCAGTACTTTTTCAGGGCCGCGTTTACTTCCTGTTCCCGCTCCCAAAATTGTGACCGGCCCGGAAGAGGCAGGCCCGAGAGCACAACAAAATAGCTGTCCGGCAGCTCTTCGCGAAAAGCCGTATACATTTTATCCTTATATTTCATCATTTCCTGAGCAGTTTCACCTGACAAATAATCATTTGTGCCATTTTGCAGGAAAACCGCATACGGTTTATACGGATAAAGCAGGCGTCCCGCGTAATTCATTAAGTCTACATCCGTGCTGCCGCCAAACCCATGGTTCTGGACAGCATACGGCGACAGGTCGCTCTCCATCGTCTTCCAGCGGGTAAAGTTGGACGCACCATAAAAAACGACTTCTTCGGTTTGTTTTTTGCTGTTATACCGCTCTGTAATGCTTAATGTCGCGAGGCTCTTCAACGGTCCGGTGAAGCTGAAGCCTTGAATGATGATTGGAATAATAAAAAACAGAGTTATGGCAATAACGATCATACCCGAGCTCATAATAATCTGACGCCTGATTTTTTTATTATCCAAGTACTCACATCCAATCGGGTCTTACGATATGCGTAAAGTTACCCCAGGCATATTTTACTATATGCCTGGGGTTATGTCTATCTATGGGGTGAAATAGGGCGGTATGGTGTTCTCATCTGAAATTAATCGTATGTTTTTCACCAAGAATCGTCAGTCCGATTTGTATGGGCAAATCAGTATTTTTAGCTGCTATCGGCACAGCTACCGACACATGGAAGGTCACTGTTTTTTTTGCGTCCAACGTATCCGTATCGATGATGGGGACAATGGTATCTCCGGCTGATATGAAACACTTGTACGCTGTGTAAGTCTTAAGATCATACGTCACTTTATATTCCGAAACGATGGTATTTAAAAGCAATGCCTCAGAGCTCAGATTCTTAACCGTGAAAACAGCATCGACGAACAGCTGCTTATCAGGCGCCAGATAAATTTTATACGCATCGTCTGTATTATCAGGATATAAAGCATTTGTCAGGCTCTTGTCCTTATAGGTGAGCTGCCAGTCTGCTGATTTTACTATTTTACCGGGTTTCAGTAACGCAAATTGATCAGCCGCTTCTTTCTTTAACGCATTGAAGGTCTTTCTGGCATCCGTTAAAACGGAGGCATTGGTGATTTTAACCTGCTCATCATTATTAAGCTTGCTGAACGCATCCTCGGCTGCCTTTATTGCGTCTTCACTGTTCAGAGTGACTTTACCGATTGCGTTTATCAGGCTCGTCGTATTATCCATAAAGAGGGTTGCGAACTGCGCTTCGGCATCTGTCAGCGTTTCGTAATTCGTTATCTTAGGCTGCTGGTCAGGTGTAAGATTTTCATACAGCTGACGAATCGATGAAAGAGCCGCTCCGCTGTCTAAAGATACATCACCAATTTTATCAATCGCCTCCTCAACATTGGATATCTGTAAATTCGCAAGAGTTTCCTTCGCTTGCAGCAATTTACTCTGATTTTCGACATGCTTTTGTGATTTTGAATTGAGCGCGTTAAAATCCTTGTCAGCCTTATTAATAAGTGCTGCGCTATTGAGCGTTACCTCACCGATTTTATCAATCTGCGCCGTCACATTTTGAACGGCTGATTTTTCATCAGAACTTAAATAATTCGGACCAAACCATAAGATACCGCCGATAATCACCACTGCGATAATCGCAATAACCGCAGCGATTATTTTTTTATTTTTTGATGGTTTCGGCCGACCGGGCTTTGAAGCAGGCTCAGGCTGCTCACTTTTGCTTTCCGGGTTCATTTCATCGGCACGATAACCACATTTCGGACAAGCATCTTCTTCAATTAAAATTTCGCTGCCGCACACAGGACACTCATGAAGCGCCACAAAAATCCTCGCCTTTCCTGTTCCAATATAACAATTAATGTCTGTTTATTATATCAGTATTTATGTGCTTATGAAAGTACATATTTTGGATAACTATGAGCGATTTTACTAATTTGTTGTAATTCCAACAGCCTCACCGGTGAATTCTTCTTATAATGGCATTAACGGATTAGGTTCCGGTTATATTCAGACCGGTGATCGCACTCTTTCAGGACAAAACGATTTCACAGACGGTCAGCACGGTGCCTTTCACTTTGAATCTGATATCCATGCCCGCATATTCAAAACCGTATACGCGCTCGGGATCGCTGTGATATGACGGCCTCGGGTCCTGCGCCAGAACACCCAGAAGTGCAGGTCGATGTCCCTCCGGAACAAGATCAAGCCATCGCTGCGGAAATTCTACCTCGAGTTTATAGGCTTCGAGCGGTTCGGCGAATCCCCCGACGGCTTCCGGGTGACTGTCTGAGTGCCGAAGGTAGGGTTTGATGTCATAAATAGGGGTGTTGTCCATCAGATCGGCTCCCGAAACGTTTAGAATCGGCCCCAGGTCAGGATGTAATTCGATACCGTCAAGCTTGACAGAGGACAACCCGATGGCATTTGGGCGGAAGGGCGAGCGGGTGGCGAAAACGCCCATCCGCGTATTGCCTCCGAGCCGCGGAGGACGCACGGTCGGCGACCATGTGCCGCGCACTGTTTCAGAGAACTCCCAAATAAGCCAGATGTATGAGAAGCCCTCCAATCCGCGAAGTGCATCCGGATTGCGGTATTCCGGCTCGAATACAACGAATGCTTTTAGCGCGTCGACGAGGCCGCTCTGACGCGGTATTCCGAACTTCGTCGGGAAGTCATTGCGGATACGAGCGATAATTTTCATAGCCGGATGATCAAGGCCGCCTGAAGCCCGGTCATTACCGCACTGATGGCAAAACGAGCTGCCCTCCATGAGTTCTGTGCCGCACTTTGTACAATGCCGCATCATCATACATAACCATTCCTTTCTGAAAGGGCATCCAACAGATGCGCTTTGAGAATCTGTGCCTTTTTGTCTCAGTTCTATTATAACATATGCATAAATAGCACGCCACAAGGTTAAGAGTTAACAATTATTACGGTACCGACGTATTCGATTTGTCAATAATGCATATAGTATTTTCCCCATAATTTAGTATAATTTAAGTATAAAAGAATATCGAATAAGAAAGCTGAATGCCTATCAAAAAACTGGTGCGAGCGGGGGTAACGAGCAGGCCAGCCAATGGGACACCTAATCACTTATACTTAGACTTACAGCTCTATTTGACAGGCCATAGGCCAGAAAGGTGATTAACAATGACATACGGATTAACAATATCCAGCGATTACACGAAAAAGCACACCCTGCAGATTGAGACTGACAGCACTGATATCTTAGAGCTCGCCGCAAAATACGGCACAACCGAAGCGGGAGGCATCGTCGAGCTAACCAACGGTAAAGAGTTGATTGCACGCGCCGGCTGGGATGGTCAGTATCGCAAATACCGCCAGCAAGCAAAAGATGGCGAATGGATATAAACCACTGAAAACCCCCAAACAAAAACCCGCCACTCGGCGGGTTTTTGTTTTTTAGCATCATCACGGTTCTTTTCCATAGTCGTTCAATCAGTCAGTGAATAAGGCATCTGTTTCCGCCACAGCGTCGCTCAGTCGCCCGCTCTCCACACGCATTGGCATTTCATATGGTGCAATAAGCCCTGCGATCATTGCAATCACAGGGCTTAATTTGGAGCTACTATCCAGAATCGAACTGGAGACCTCATCCTTACCAAGGATGCGC
>DBTM01000087.1:18831-23328 GCA_002307055.1 Clostridiales bacterium UBA1316 | reverse complement strand
TCCTTACCAAGGATGCGCTCTACCGGCTGAGCTATAGCAGCGCGTTTATTGTTGCCCATCGACAGTATTACCTGCCGATGGGTCTTTGGCGACCCAGAACGGGCTCGAACCGTCGACCTCCAGCGTGACAGGCTGGCGTTCTAACCAACTGAACTACTGGGCCATATTCTTGACAGCGCTTAGCAATTATACAATCACGTTCTGATTATGTCAATACTTAAATCTGAACGAGCATATATTGGACCACTGGGCAGATTTATATGTTGTCAATTAATTCTTTCCCAAAAATATGGGTGAACACTTGGGTGATCGGTGCGGTGAGGTCAATGTGCGTACCTGAGATCGGCTCGGTAAATGACAGTCTATACGCGTGCAGGGCTTGAGACAAGATACCGAGCTCTTCGGAAACAGCGCGTGATTCCTCTGTATAATAGAGCATGTCCCCCAGAACAGGATGACCGGACGCGCGGCAGTGGACACGGATTTGATGTGTCCGCCCTGTTTCGAGATATATCTGGAGAAGCGAGATGGTATGCCCGCAGAGCATACGGGTTGCGATTGTTTCATAATGTGTGACGGCACGCTGGCCGTCTGGCGCGATGACGCGGCGCATGTCCCCTTCGTTCAGCCGTTTGATCGGCAGGTCAATAATGCCGGGTGATATCTCCATCATACCGCAGATGAGGGCCAAGTATTCTTTTTTGGCATCCGGTGACGCAATGGCTTCGGCGGCTCTGGCTTTCATATGGCTGTTCTTGGCAAATAAAACGACGCCGGAGGTGTCGCGGTCGAGCCTATTAACAGCGTGGCAGCACCCATCCCCTGTTGTTCTAAGCAAGTATCCGGCGGCTAGGTTGGCAAGCGTACCTGTATTGCGCGCATGCGACGGGTGGGTAATACAGCCGGACGGTTTATTCACGGCAAGTAACCCCGCGTCCTCGTACAGGAGCGCGAGCGTGCCCTCTTCCGGGATGTTATCGCACGGTGGCTCGGCAGCGGTGATATTGATCGCTATCGTCTCTCCAGGCAGGACGGTATGGTTTGTAAAAACCCGCTCTTCATTCAGAAATATTCCATTGACCTGCTTGAGGCGGCGCGTTAATGCGGCGGAAATACAAAGCTCCCGCCGCATAATTGAGTATATCTTTCGGCCAGCGTCCGACTCTTTGACAATGTATTTGAGAATCATAAGATGTCTCCGAACATTTTAACTATAACTGTTTCTGCATATAGAGCGGCGCATATTCAATATAAGCGTGCTTAGGGTAAAAGGAATGAGATTCCAAATAATCTGTGCCCAGATGCACTTTTATTGTTTTTACCTGTCTTTCGACAGCAAACTGCTCTGCAACCTTTAAAAGGCGGCTGCCGATACCCTGCCTTTTGAAATCCGCCTTGACATACAGACGCTTCAGCCACATAAAGTCGTTTTCTATCCTTGTGCCGATACAACCAATTACTCTGTCGTTTTCATCCAAAGCTAACCAAAACATATCGCCGTTTTCTAAATAACAGGCTTGAATATTAAGCAGGTCGTCATTTATGCTTGGTATTCGTCCCAAAGCATTTTTAGCCTCAAGCACCATAAATATTAAGTCATCTCTGTATTTAGGATCAAAAGTTGTTATCCTCATGGTATCCCCTTGTGCGGATATATTATATATTGCTAAACATAATGTAGGTCGCAGCTGCCGTAGGGTGCGACGACCTCGGCGCACCGTCTTATAATTACGCAAGCACATAAAGCGGCTAGACAGCGAGGTAAACGGCACGCCGGGGTCGTCGTGCCCTACGAATACTTTTTCATTTTGAATCTCTATTCAGTCTATCTTTTTCAGCGCTTCGGTGATCTCTTCAAAGTGCATGCTGTGGGAGGCTTTAACTAACACATTGTCGCCTTTTTTGATGAGGGACGGGAGGATGGATAAGAGGGCGCTTTTGAGCGGAAAGTGCCAGGCTTCGATCTCTGCCTGGCTTGAAATCAAGCCTTTATAAATTGATTCCGCGCGCGCACCGCAGCAGATGAGGCAGTCGACGCCGCTTTTACCCGCGAGAATGCCGATATCGCGGTGCAGTGCATCGGTTTCGCGCCCGAGTTCCATCATGTCACCGAGAAGGGCGACCTTACGGCCCTTCAGCGTGCACAGCGACAGAATGGATGCTGTGACAGAATTGGGGTTGGCATTATAGCAGTCATCAATGAGCGTGATATAGCCGGTGTCCATGATATTTGCTCTGCCGCCGACAGCAGTATAGTTGAGAAGGCCCAGCCTGATTTCCTCATCCGTCAGACCCAGGTGCTTCCCAATGACAGCAGCAGGTAGCGCCGCAAGCACCATATGGCTGCCGAAAGCCGGTATTAAAACGTTGATGTGGGTTTTATCGCCGATAATGTCACATGTGACACCGCTCACGCCAAGCGTCTCGATGTTTTCAGCTCTGTAATCATTGCGTAACTCAAGCCCAAACGTGATTTTTTGAATACCGGGGTCGAAATCCCGCAGAAGCGCGTCGTCACCGTTCACGACGGCAAGCGACGTCGGTTTCATAGATTTAAATACTTCACTTTTTGCACTCAACACACCGTTTAAGTCGCCAAGCTGCTCCAAGTGGCAATACCCGATCGCCGTCATCAGGCAGATGTCGGGCTTCACCATTTTCGCCAGCCGGTTCATCTCACCGAAGCCGCTGATTCCCATCTCAATAACGGCAGCCTCATGCTCGGCTTGCAGCGATAAGAGCGTGAGCGGTACGCCGATTTCGTTATTGAGATTCTCCGGTGTCTTCAGAACATTGAATTTCTGCGACAGGACAGCGGCGGTCATCTCCTTCGCCGTCGTCTTACCGACACTGCCGGTAACACCGATGACGGGAATGTCAAACAGGCTTCTATAGTACTCCCCCAGCGCCTGCAGCGCCCGCAGTGTCGATTCAACCAGGATGTAGGGGCCGTGCGGCTGCTCGAGGGAACGTTCCGCCAGGCAGCAGGCTGCACCGGCATCAAATGCTTTATTCGTGAAATTGTGCCCATCGGCGCGCTCACCTTTGATCGCAATAAACAGGCAGCCCTTATAAGCTTCCCTGTTGTCATGCACCACACCGGTGATTGCCGTAAGCCGCTGCGTATCCTCTCCAAAATATTTCCCGCCGGTGACTTTGGTAATTGTCTCCAGGGTCAGCGGTTTCATTCCCATCAGATCTGTCCCTCATATTTTTTTAATGATTTTTCGATAATGAGCTCGCAGAGGCCTTCGTATGGTATGCCATCGGCAGCGGCTTCCTGCGGCAGCAGGCTGATTGCCGTTAAGCCGGGCAGCGTATTAGCTTCCAGGCACCACACACCGCCGCTCATGTCGACAATAAAGTCCATGCGCCCATAAACGTCCAGCTTAAGCACCTTGAACACATGCTCCGCCGCTCTGTACAGCTTGCAGGTGATATTTTCCGGGAAATCAGCGGGACAAAATTCATCCGTCATCCCGCTTTGGTATTTGTTTTTATAATCATAAAAGCCCTCTTTCGGGCACAGCTCGATGGCAGGCAGAGCGCGGCCGTCGATCACACCGACGGAGCATTCACGGCCATTTATGTACTGCTCGGCGATGAGTTCATCGTCATACTTAAAGCCAAATTCAAGCGCCGCCTCGAAAAGCTCGGGCTTATCAACGATGGACACGCCGACCGAGCTGCCTCTCGAGCATGGCTTGACGACGCAGGGAAAGCCTATAGATGCCGCGAGATTTTTGAGCTGCTCAGACGTCGTACCGCGTGTTATATTGACGCTTTCCGGCGTCAATATGCCATTTTGCAGAAAAAGCTGCTTTGTGATTTCTTTATTCATAGCTATCGCACTGCCGAGCTGACCGCTGCCGGTATACTTGATGCCTGCCATGTCGAAGATAGCCTGCACCTTCCCGTCTTCTCCGTCCTCACCGTGGAGCGCCAAAAAAACAATGTCGGCTGCCCGGCAGATTTCGATGATATTATCACCCATACGGCTGTTATTGTTCTGCCCGCGGCTGGCTTTGACGGCGGCGAGATCCGGAGCATTCTCGGACACGGCGGCAATATCGTCGTCATAAACGGTATCGAATATTTCCTTCGGGTCATTATAACGGTCGGGATAACCGAAAAACAGGTCGACAAGAACCGCCTTATGTCCCCGCCGACGCAAAGCCGCGGCAACCATTGTGCCGCTTGTAATCGATACATCCCGCTCGGCGGATAGTCCGCCGCATAATACAATAATATTCATAAAAAATATTTGCCTCCAAAAAATCATATCGAATGATAATGCCATAAAGAGCGCTTCTTCATACTATACACTAATAATATGTTATATTCAATCAAAACACAGTTGACAACACAGAAATCATCAAGTATAATTACCGTTGCCTGTCATTAGATTAGGTATTTAAATGGCGGCATAGCTCAGCTGGCTAGAGCACTCGGTTCATACCCGTGGTGTCACTGGTTCAAATCCAGTTGCCGCTACCA
>DBTM01000087.1:9537-18487 GCA_002307055.1 Clostridiales bacterium UBA1316 | reverse complement strand
AAGACACCGCCCTTTCACGGCGGCTACACGAGTTCGAATCTCGTACGGGTCACCACGTTCACAGTAATTAGTTATTAGTTGTTTGTTTTACTTATACCTAATAACTAATTCTGTTTCCAACTACTATACGGAGGCTTAGCTCAGCTGGTTAGAGCGCCTGCTTCACACGCAGGAGGTCGTTGGTTCGAGCCCAATAGTCTCCATTTATATGCTTTGGCACCGCATAAAGAAAAGCCCTGAAATTTTTCAGGGCTTTTCTTTATGCTTATCTACCGGATTTATCAGACGATTATAACCGCAATCGAAACGCACCGCTATCCCCGCAGCTTTTGGCAGTGCGCACGCTCCGGCTGCATTAAATAAATCACAAATGAACTTGCCAAGCTCCAGGCGCGTCAAGGGTCGTTATCCGTTTTATCACACTTCTACGCATTTTGGCCATTAATTCAGGAGATACTTGTATATGTGAGGTGTGATTGTGGATAAGTTTGACTATTTTCTTCAGCTGCAAGCGTTTGATTTTCCCCCGAATCTGGTTGATCTGGCGCTGGAGTTGCCCGGTTATTCGGTGCCGCACGAAACTGTTCTGTGCCTTCTGCGTTATACAATTAATGTGAAGCGCTTGTCGAAAACCGAAGTGTTATATCGCTTGGCTAAATTCGCCGCTTTACTTGACGTCCGGCGTAACAAATATATCGACGAGCAGGCCGTGGAGGACGTGTTTATACAAATATTTGAAAAGCTGCAGCTTGATTAATTTTTTTCGTTCCAAGCCTTATTGCAGGCTTTCATTGGTTCTGGTATTTTCTTTGAGTTCATCTTTCGACATGAGGTTGATTATTTGGCGAGTTAATTTATAGGATTCCCCGGCGCCGAAAACAACAACGATATCACCTGATTTGCTGTTGGAATTGATGAAGTCAGCTACCAAATCAAATTCTTCTATATACTTGGCTTTATGAATACCAATCCTGTCCGCCATAATACTCATATCAAGCTGCTCAAGATTCTTGAATTTTTCTCTGCCTACAAATGTTTTTGTTATAATGACCCTGTCAGCTTTATCGAGCGCTGTTGCAAATTCATTATAAAACAATTTAATTCTGGATATTTGATGCGGTTCAAAAACAGCCCATATCGCTTTATCAGGATAGTTTAAATGGATAGAATCCAGCATTGCTGCTACCGCAGTTGGATGATGGGCGTAATCATCAAAAAACTTTACACCTCGGGCTTCACCGATATACTCGCTTCGTCTCGCTACCCCCTCAAAATTCTTAAATGCGTCTTTTATATCCTTGGTTTGCATACCTAAAGCCACTGACGCAGCAAGAACACCTAATGCGTTTGCAACATTATGTCTACCTGTCACCCCAATTTCAAAGATGCCTCTCCAGGCTGGACAGCTAACT
Organism: Clostridiales bacterium UBA1316; assembly: GCA_002307055.1. GTDB lineage: Bacteria > Bacillota > Clostridia > Oscillospirales > Oscillospiraceae > Sporobacter. Next base: position 17,075 of record DBTM01000087.1, on the reverse strand, counting down.
TCAAACATTGTGCTTTTATTACTTGAAGTCATTATTTCACCTTTATACTCACAGTCAAACGCAAAATTAAATCTGTCTTTTAAGTAATAACCGATAATCGTTATGCCATTAGCCGCTATATAGTCTTTAAGCTCTTGCAATACTTCTCTGATACCGATGCTCTCTTCATTAACAATAAGTATTTTAGGAGACTTTAGTTGACGTATAAAGCTCATAAAAGCCTCTTTTACTTGATTATAATTTTTAAAGAATTCGGGATGATCCATCTCTATATTATTAATTATAGCAACAGACGGCGAAAAGTGTAAAAAATTATAATTAAATTCATCAGCCTCACAAACAAAATAATCCGAACTGCCTATTCTATAACCGCCACCCCAAGGCTTATAAACGGTTCCCGCTTCAACAAGCGGGTCAAAACCGCCATTTTCTAAAGTAGCGCCCATTAAAACAGTAGTTGTTGATTTACCATGAGTCCCTGCAATAGCAATGACGGTTTTATCTTTATGAAGGTATTTACCTGCAAATTCTTGCCAGGTCATAAGAATACTCCTTCTATTTGCTTCAATAATCTCCGGATGATTAGGGTTTAAATCGAAAACCGCCGGAGATACAGCCAATATATCAGTCTCTTCAAGATGCTCAACGTTATGCCCAGGCGAAATTTTAATACCATTTTTTATTAATGACTCGCAGTAATAACCATCAATTGCAAGATCGCAACCGGATACCGTATACCCTTGACGTTTAGCTATGATCGCAATGGGTGCCATTCCGCTTCCGCCAATTCCCATGAAGTGTACATGAATGCTTTTTGTCATCTTATCAAATGCCTTTCAGGTATATTTATTAATAATATATATTATTACCATTGTTTATTAAATACATGACGCTTAATTTCCCTGCAAAACAAGCCCCGCCTCGTGAGAAGTGGGGCTTGTTTATGCAATCATAAATGCTCGCTTTACGATCGGTGGGTGGAGATCGGTGTTGAAACGGGCTGTTACATCAACCTCTATCGGTGCCTTGCTGTCATATATTTTATAAATCTCCCAGGCTGTTTGAGTCGCTCCCGGTTCGATACTCTTCTTCCCGGCGTCGAGATCAAACTTATTGTTTCCGGTTAATGGGTTAAAGCTGAGTTCGTTTCTTTACCGCATTTACTACACTTCATTTTACTCCCCGTTCTGCTGCGGTACGGGATAACTTCTCAAACTTCGCCCGCTGTCCGGTTTATCACCATATAATCCTGATACCATATAAATACAGTAACAATGAGTACAGTAAACAAATATGTCCTATACTGTTTGTATTCTACGTCAAATCGTCGGCCTTTTGCGTTACATCTATTGACTTTCTTGGTATATTCTACTATGATATAAAAAGTCTCGTCGGATATTTCAAAAATGTTAATAAACTGAAAAGTTAGCAAGCTATCTTTTCAGTCTGGCAAAACCGCCGTAAGACGGTGACGCAAAGCTATAGGGCCCCATTACGAGGCAGCCAGTTGCAATTTTGTGATGGCGCCGGCCATCATTTTTGTTTATATATTGCTGTTTAGATAGAACGAAAACGTGAATGAAAGCAGGTAAATATGAATGAAGAAATTTTTGTATCACTGATTATGAACTCTGTCAATCCTGCGCAGGCTATGGAAACGGCAATCAAAGTAACCCTTGCGTTTTTAAAGCAGCCTCAATCATCGCAAAAAGCAGCGGACGCTGTTCCTCCTTTACCTGACGCAGCAACTTAATAAATTCAGCCTCTAAGCTATTGAGCCCGTCATCAGAATTGGTGACGGGTTTTTTATTTTCCTGTCCTATCAGCTTTTCAACAGAAACATCAAGATATTGTGCGATTTTAACCAGATTCTCTACTGACGGAAGGCGTCCCTTCGTCTTCCAATCGGACAAGGTCGACTGCGCGACGCCTGTTTCTTTATGCACGCGATACGGCTTTATACCTTTTTCCTGTAATAATTGCTCAAAAACTTCATACATATTTTGTCACCTTATGAGAACATACAGAATATAACGCAATTCGTAGTACATTCTATTGACTTACATCGTAATACGTAGTATAGTACAGCTATACCACGTATTACGTAGCAATAGAATGAAGTGCAGGTGCGTTTATTCCGGTGTTCGATTCGTTTATCTTGCCCATTAGTATATAACGATACCGAAGTATGCGCAAGAAAAAAAATAGCACAGAAAGGAGCGCGCATACTTGGATAATTCATACATATTTTACAGGTAATCGATTATAAATTGTCGGTCGCGCGGTTCAAAGCGGAAACTGTATAAGCCTGCTGGCATATCGTGAAGCAGGAGACCTCAGACCGCTTGACACTATAACAAACTGAAAGGGAAGGTCAAATATGAGAGCCTTATTTGAAAAAGACGAACTGGCGTATATTGCCCGCAACGGGCTCACCGTCCAGCTCGGAGAGCTCGCACTTCGGTGTACGGATCCGGATACCGCCCGCTATTTCGCCACCAAAGCAACGCTGCAGGCGACAAAGCTCGACATGCTTATCATGCCGCTTGTCATCGCTGCGCACAAGGATGACGGGCTGCCATATAGGAAAATTCATGAGATTGCCGAATATCTGGAGCTTGTCGAGGTTGGCTTGAGGACCTTCATCGCGGCAAATGCCCTGGAGGATATTTATGCACAAGCCGACATCGAGCTTTAATATACCCGAACCGTCCATCACCCCTCCCGATGACAGCGTCTGCGTTATGGCCGACTGCGGTCATGAGGTCTACGAGGGTGAAACACTCGTGTATTGGAAAAATGCCAAAGGTGCTCTTGAATCACTATGCCCTGATTGCTTCTGGGATAAAGTCAAGGAATTGTCAATTCAGGAAGCCGCACGGCAGTTTGATTGCGATTATACGACCATATAATCAAATATGTTCGCAGCAGCTGGATATTTATATATTGAAGTATTATTCAACCTTAATCCAACCTTTTATATGTTAGGACAAGCTATATTTCATACTTAAGAGAGGTGCGCATAATGGACTATCCGTGTAAAGACTGTGCGAGGCAAAGTCATTGCGACCATTTTCAACTTTGCATCAGATGGCGCGCGTGGTTTACCTGCGAATGGCAGAGACTGAAAAAGCTCATCAGTCCGCAAGCCCTTTGTTTTCGTTTTAAAAGATAATTATGAAAATAAAAACCACTATACATAAATGCAGAGAATGCCAGACTACGGCGCTTGCACCGGAAGCGGCTTTATGCCCAAGCTGTAAAGCCGCCGCCGCGGAAAAACGCAAAGCCAGAAAGCGCGAAAAAGCGTGCGCGCAGTATCACGCGAAGCCGAAGGCTCAAAAGCGTCCAAAATCAGTGACTCGCCCGCATCACTGCGCCGCCGCAGGCTGCGAAAATATCACTGAGGGCAAAGCCGTATACTGCCCGGCATGCGGCTATTCCCGACGGATCCGGTTCCAAAAATATTATCGGAGAGACTTGCTGCCCATCGACGAAGACCTCCCCCCTGCCCCGCCAACCAACCTCACCTGGCTGGACAAGTTCAAAGCTTGGGCAGGGTCCGGTATGAGTTATGCGGAATATCAAATAATGGAAATGGACATGCGGTCGAAAGCAGCGGGTACCATGCAGCACGCCGCGTCAAAGCATCATATAGGCTGATCTCACACGCCCCAGTATTCCAAGCCGTATCGAAACAGGGTGTGTATATCAATCAATCTTCAAGCTGACCGAAACCGTAGAAATAAGGAGAAAGGTTACATGTCAAACACTCAATATGGATCTTCAGTCTCCGGTCTGGATTCATTGGCAAAAGCCGAAATAATAAACAAGCTGAAGAAGGATATCGCAGGGCTGGCGCATCATATTGGCAATGAACAGGCGGATGCAAATAATAAGGATAGGCAGGATCAAAAGAAGCTGAAAGAAAAGCAGCTCGCTGAATTGCAAAACGAGCTGACACAGCCAGCGACGCCCCAGAAAACGTTGCAAAAAGCATCTGCAAACATTATTACATATCCGACTCCTACAGGCACCTCACCTTCCTATTCAGACTTATTCATTAAGCCGGCATCAACAGTCATACCGAGTGCGTCTGGTTACAACAGCACGCTCTCAGCAACCGCAAAGATACCCAATATGCCATCAAACCCATACGCGTTTTCGTCCGCCGCGGGGACATCAAGCGTGCCATCAAGTACCGGCGAATCTTCTCCCGCGGCGGCTAAGAAAATTGCAACATCAGTTCCGGCAGCAGCTCCTGTTATAGATGATATACCGACATTGAAAAACCTGACTGCGCTCAAAGACCAACGAGCCGCCGCCGTACAAAGTCCAAATATGAACCATGCTTATATTGCAGCCCTGACAAGCAGAATTAACACGATGCAGGAGCGCATCAACAAGCTGGACCCTGAAACGCTGGATGCAGAGCAGACGCCGCAGTATACCAACAATCTCAAAGAGCAAATTAAGGAAGCCAACGAACAGCTTACCGAGGCAGCATTAAATAAAGCCAATGTAACGAAAGACGGTACGCCCATTTCAGCTGTAAAAGAAAAACGCGACAGCCTGCAGAAGCAATACAATACCGTCATGAGTTCTGATTTATATATGCAAAATAACATGAATCGCTGGGAGTACCTCGCGTCCACCGCTGACAAGCTGACATACGCAGAGCAGCTGGAAGCGAGCGAGGCTGCAAAAGCGCTCCGGAACGCAGCGAAGAAACTATATCCATGGGGTTCAACCTATAATAAAGAAAAATACGACACAGCAAACGGTTATAAAGCGCTGGCGGGAATCCTTGAAAACCGGTCTGACGCGCTGAAGGCTTTCGGTATAAATGCGCTGACATCCTTTATTCCTGGTTTGCAGAGCGGGTACGAAACATCCCGAAATGATCCGCTGCTGCAAAAAATGCGTGATTACAGCACTTCAGATAAAAACATTGTCAATATCGCTAATAACAACGACGTGTTCGCGGACATGCAGAGGAACCATCCTATCGCCGCAACGCTCGGCGCTGCTGTAGGTTCCACCGCGCAGACGGCAGTCGGCGGAGAAGGCCTGGGGGCACTCGGCGTCGCAAAGGGTATAGGGGCGGATGCGCTTTTGTTAGGCGCTTCCGAATTTTTAAACGCCTCAAACGCGCAGGATTGGAAGAATCCCGGTCAGGCATCACTTAATGTCGCATTGAATACCGGCAAAGGTATACTTGCAGGCATCGCCGGAGGGGCGCTCACAAAGACAATCGTGTCAAAGGTAGCTGCATATTTAGAAAAATCAGGGCTGTCGGCTCCGGTAGTCAAAACGGTAGAGTCAGCCTTGAATGGCCTCACCTCTACAGTCGGTACGGAGGCTGTCAACACCGCCGCAGACGTTTTAAGCGGAAAGCCTGTCGATACAAAAAGTGCGATTACAAATATCGGTATCGGCATGCTTTTCGGAACGCTGGAAGGTCTCAAGAGCAAATACCCAAAAACGTCATCGGAATACAAGCAGGCAGAAAGCCTGCAGGAAGGTCTGCGCACCGGAGAAAAACAGCAGGACGCGGCGGCCTTCATCAATGCGCACGCGAAAGAGATTCAAGCGAGCGAGCCTACCGGCAAAGCTGCCGAACAAAGGCTCTCCTCCGCCGGACAAACCGCGGCAGCCGAACGCGCCCATCCCGGCGAGACCGCTCAAACCGTTCAGGCGGCTGCTGTGGATAAGCCGAGTCTGGACGCCGCGCAGCAGATCAAAAAAGCGGCTGACTTTGTCTATGATTTTGCCGAGACACCTGAGAGTCATGCTAATAGCGTAAAAGCAGCCTGTAAGGCTGAATTCCAGACGCCCAGGCAGGTAGAGGTTGCCGGGGGTGCCGGTAAGAACGCGGATTACAAGATAACTGTCGATAAAGGCACCCTCAATAATGTTGTAAAAGGCTCAAAAACCTCCGCCGAGAAGATAGCAGCCCTTAAAAACATCGATACCGCAATCCAAAACGCCGCCTTCGTCCGCAGCGGTTCGGCGTCAAAAGCAGAAAGCGGCAGCACGCAGCATGTCCTCCGCCACGACTTCTTTGAAGCACCCTTGACAATCGGCGGCGAAAAATACCTCGTCAAATTCGACGTCACCCCGAACAAAGCCACCGGCAAAAATACCATAAAAAGCATGGATGTCACAAAAGCGCCTGTTACCGTGGGAGAGAACCTCGTCCCCCGAACCGTCAGCGCACCAAACGGCGGCACTGATGAGACACGCAGTGCCTATCTTAACCAATGGTCACAAGCTTTAGGCGGCAGCGGCACACCAGAGCTTGCCAACAAGATTCGTCCGGAATATAATGGGAACGAGAAGGTTCCGTATAACGAGGCTTCTGAAGTCACGGATGAGAACGCCAAAGCTGATAACGCTGACAAGCTTAATAAAGCCATCGATGCCTCGTGGAATGATGATAACGCAGCAGGAAGGCAAAATACTGAGGGCGCGGGGAAGACAAGTTTAGATTCCGATATCTTGATTGATTCTTATAAAAATATGCGAAATAACCCCGATGTAACAGGACAAGCACATCACTTAAACCAAGATGCTGCATTTAGAGATGTAATACCTAAAAATGATGGGTTATGCGTGGAATTAGAAGGTAACGCATTTAGAGATGTCGGAAGTGCGCACTATTCAGCACATGAAAACTTGGAAAGCTTTTGGAACAATTTCAGATCTAAAGGAGACCTATACGGAGACACACCAAAGATCTCGGATTATAACTCGGCATTATATGATTCACTGCGTGCAGCAGGCCTATCAGATGCTCAAGCAAAGGTTGCAGTTCAAAATGCGGTTAAACAGCAATCACAATATGGATTAGTGGGTGATTCCTTCGTTCCAAGAATTCCTGGAAGGATTAATTTTAAAAGATAGCAACGCAATTGCGGAAAGGATATAAGATGGAAGTATCGGAATATTTTCAAACAGCAAACTACATCGCAGACGAAATTATTAGTGTGGCAAAGACGGACATCTCGAAAATGAATGAGCAAGAAAAGCAAATAATGGGTGCCTTTTGTTTTGGAGCACTGAATGGATATTCATTAGAGAATCGGATAAGTACGGTTCAAATTCAAAGCGCTATGATTGCTATATTAGTACAGAAGCTTGGATATGACCCGTCAGTTGCTGCCCAGTTTTTCGATTTTTTAGTAAAATGTACAGAAAAAGATTATCATCCGACTATGAATGCAATTATTCATAGGGGGGTTGAAGGCTATTATCAGCTAGAAGATACGAATAAATTGCGAGAGAATATATTAGATATTCATAAAATGGTTAAGAAGTACAACAAATAATCAACCGCATTTCTAGCTCAACTCGGAAAGATTTTTATTAGGTCCTACACCGCATGAGCGGCCACCCAAAAGGTGGCCGTCAAAAAGCTTCAATTTGTCGCACTTTCACGGGCTTCCGACCACCTGACTGACGTCATAGCCTCAATCCGACCACCTGCGCCGGAAGCCCGGAAACGCCCAGCACTGCTGGGCGAAGTGATCGGCGGG
>DBTM01000087.1:8951-9268 GCA_002307055.1 Clostridiales bacterium UBA1316 | reverse complement strand
GCACGACCACCCGCCTTTCTCCTGCACTACTTTCGACCCTGCGAATTTTGCCTTATTTTGAAGGCGAGCGAGGCTATATCCGGCTGACCTTCCGAGCGCGAATCGTGCTGCACAAAGGCTTCACGATTGCCGCTGCTGCTGGGCGGGGGTACTTTCTCCTATTTGCCATCAAAACGCGACACAGTGCGACACGTTGGCTCACGGCGGCAAGCTTCCTTCTCTGCAGATATCGCGGAGTAAAAAACTGTAATATTTTTGTAACACAGAACTGATTGACAAACATTGACAATCAGCGTAAAATTTGCGGCAGGAGGGGG
>DBTM01000087.1:0-8657 GCA_002307055.1 Clostridiales bacterium UBA1316 | reverse complement strand
TTCTCTTTTTTCTGAATTGTGACAGTTCGGAGACATCCCAAAAAACGACTTGTAAACAGCTTTTGGCAGAGTTAACATCACACATCATAGAAATGCAGCACACACATTCAGGCAGAAGCAGCGAACTAAAAAGCCGCCCGTGACTGTTCACAGGCGGCTTTTAGTTTACGAGAAGAACGGCTGAATAAAAATTGTTATCACTTAATGCTTGCTGTCACGTCACTTATTGCCTTAAGTATTTTCTCATTGTCATAAGGTTTTGTAATATAGTTTTTTGCACCGTTATTGAGCGCTTCAAGCGCGGCTTCGGGCTTGTTGTTCGAGGTAAACATGATAACACAGGCATCTTTGTTCAGCTCAATGATTTTTTTGAGCGCTTCATTGCCACTCATCTGAGGCATTGTAATGTCCATTGTTATGATATCCGGAGACAGCTTACTGTATAGATCAACAGCTTCTATACCGGTACTCGCCTCACCGATTACTTCATGGCCCGCATCGACTAAAATTGATTTAAGACATGACCGCATGAACATGGAATCGTCAGCAATTAATATACGAGACATCGTAAGATCACCTTTCTTCAATTCGTTTAAAATGCCAGATTCAACTGATATTGATAATCATCAATAGAAAAATGCATGCTGAACATATCCTTTGTTTGTGCGCTCTTAATGTCATCGGTGATATATTGCGGGCGCAGGTCAAGGTCAACGCCGTACTCCTGAGCATTTGCAATAAAAATGCCGTTATTGCAATTTAAAAATTCACCCAAAACATCACGTACCAGCAGATCAAAATGATGATAATCCGTTTTGGCGAATTTGCTCGCGATATAAAGCAACGCGTCTTCGCTGCCGGAGAATGACGAAATAATAGGCAATGTGCCGTACAGTTCCTGACAGGACAGCCAATCGCCCTGGCTAAACTCTGCTTTATCAGCGTTCCCGATTGTTACATTTTCGTTTACGAACCGCATTATATTCCTGATAAACAATTCCGCGTATGACTTGACGATTGCAGCTCTCTGAGGATTGCCTGCATAACCCGGCATTATCTGCTCAATGACAGGCGCGATTTCATCGCCTTGGAATTGAGTAAAGCTTTCATCCGACATGCCGCACTTATTTTTATAGCTTTCAAGATACTCTGAAAGCTTCGAATAAGTCATGTATCCATTGTCAATCATTATTTGGCTGAAAACCGCAAAAGGACTTACTTGCTTAGCCAATAAGCTTTCAAGCTGATTATTTGTTATATAGCCTTTTTGAAGCGCAATTTCTCCGAATTTTTTATCAATCTGCAATTGCGTTGAGATGGTCTCTTCAACCTGAAGCGGAGTCATATATCCGGCTTGAATGGCCAGCACACCTAATTTCGCCCGCTTATCTTTAATTTGCAGCAAGGCTTCCTTGAATTGCGCCATCGAGATGAGGCTTGATTCATATAAGTAATTACCAAAATATTGTGTAAACATTGTAATACTCCTTGTTGTTATTATTGATAACACATGATACTTTATCGGTATTATTTGTAAATAATTTATAGTAACAGAAAAATATGTGTATTTGCTCGGTGCCGGATTGAAAATAACGCCGTCAATGCGTATAATTAATAGAATATGCTGTATGTCCCTTTTTTTGTTATATGGAGGATATTTTGAAAGCTATACATAATGCGGAAATAAATACTGATTTCATGGAATCAGCAGCAGAGCTCAAAGAGTGGCTGGATTCTTCAGAAAAAGTTTTAATCGGTGCCGGAGCGGGCCTTTCAGCGGCAGCGGGATTGAGCTATCTGGATGAAGACCTGTTTAAACAGTTCCAGCCGGAAATGGCGGCTATGGGTTATCATTATCCTTATGAGCTTTTTGAGCGAGAGGAGGAAAACTGGCCGCCGGCAAGAGAGTGGGCTTACAATATCAGGCATGTAAATTTCGTCCGCCATGTTTTCCCTCCGGCGGAGCTATATAAAAAGCTGTTGAGGCTCGTGGAAAATAAGGATTTTTTTATTGTTACCTCGAACTGCGACCGGCAGTTTATGCGGACCGGCTTTCCGATGCAGCGTGTCTTCGAAGCCCAGGGCAGTTATGACAAGCTGCGCTGTATCGAGGGCTGTACAAATGAAACATGGGAAATAAAGCCGTTTATAGACAAGCTGCTTCCCCTTATTGATCCGAAAACCTTTATGATTTCCGATGAAAGCGCTATCCCTCGCTGTCCGCACTGCGGCGCGCCGCTCTACGCAGCTATCCGTACCTTTGAGGGATATAAAGAGGAGCAGGAGCGCTATATTGACTTCCTTGAAAGCACCAACGGCAAAAAGCTCTGCATCCTTGAGCTGGGCGTGGGCTTTAATACCCCTGTTGTCATTCGCTGGCCCTTTGAGCGGCTGACAGCTGCACATGACAATGCGCATTTGTTCCGCGTCAATAAAGAATACAAAGAATGGCCCGGTCACGGCGGCTTCGCGATGGTCCCGGAGAAGCTTGAAGGCAATGCGACCGCTATGCCTTTCGATGCCAAGGATGTAATAGAAAGCCTCTATTCGGGCATGTGTGCGGGCAATGTGTGACGCCTCAGAAAGGACCCGGTATGACCCAGGACGAAAGAAGACTGTATTTAATCGAAAAGCTGTCGGCAGAAAATCGGCGTTATAAGGATTTGGAAATACCTGCTGAACCCGAGGATCAGCGGCAATTGCTGCGCTCTCTGATGAATGTCCGGCCCGCCGGCCCAAGCAGCGAGGGGTTCCTGAAGGTTCAGGATGAATATTTGTCTGAGCTGATTACGGAGCGGGGCATCGTTGACGCGGCTGTATTGCCTCCGGTACCGTCTGACCCCCGCCTTGTTATTTGGCGGGGCGACATTACAACACTGAAAATCGATGCCATCGTTAACGCCGCGAACAGCCGGATGGAGGGCTGCTGGCAGCCGTGCCACGCCTGCATTGACAACTGCATCCACACCTTCAGCGGTGTGCAGCTGCGGCTGCGCTGCCATGAGCTGATGACCGCGCAGGGTTATGAAGAACCGACCGGGCAGGCTAAAATCACACCTGGCTATAATCTTCCGGCAAAATACGTGCTGCATACCGTCGGCCCGATTATCGATCATCCTCTGACGAAGCAGGACTGTGATTTACTGGCATCCTGCTATACAGCCTGCCTTCAGCTGGCGGCTGAAAATGCCTGCCGAGCGATTGCTTTCTGCTGCATCTCCACCGGTGTCTTTCATTTTCCGCAGAAGAAAGCGGCAGAGCTTGCCGTGCAGGCGGTCAAAGACTTCCTGAATAAAAATGCTGTGCTTGAACGCGTCGTATTCAATGTTTTCAATTCCGTAGATGAACGCATTTACCGAGAACTGTTCGGATAAGCGGTGACCAAGTTAAGCGAAAAACCTTCATGTATGGACAGGAGATTTTATGAGATATTTAACACTGCACGGAAGCGGCTATAATGAAGACCTCAAAGTGTCAAAGCTTGCCCTGGGAACGGACAAGCTGGCGTTGACGCTTTCCATTTCCGAGTTTTTTTATCTGCTGGATATGTTCGTTCAGGCAGGCGGCAATTGCATCGATACGGCCAGAATCTACTGTGACGGTTTAAGTGAAGAGGTCATCGGCCGATGGCTGAAAAAGAGCGGCAAACGCGGCAGTATTGTTTTATCGTCTAAAGGGTGCCATCCGCCAAGAGACAATATGCCCCAAAGCAGGCTGTCAAAAGCCGATATGGCGCAGGATATCGAACGGAGCCTCAAGGCCCTGCAAACAGACTGTATCGATATTTATTGGTTGCACAGAGATGATCTTCAAAGACCTGCTTCAGTAATTATCGAAGACCTGAATACGTTTATCAAAGCCGGCAAAATACGGCTGATCGGCTGTTCAAACTGGCAGTCCGGCAGAATTCAAAAGGCGAATGAATATGCGGCTCAAGCTGGACTCAGCGGCTTTTCATCGAGTCAAATTCAATGGAGTCTTGCCCATACGAGGGAGGAAATTTATCAGGATTATGCCATTGTTATCATGAACGGAACAGAATACGGCTGGTATCAAAAAAATGATATGCCTGTATTCGCTTATGCCGCGCAGGCGCAGGGGTACTTCGCCAAGACGGACAAGGGCGGGCTTGAGGCGCTCAGTAAAAAAACGCGTGCCAGATTTGGAGAACCGGATAATTTAAAAAGGCTTGACCGCGCGAAAAGGCTGAGTGAAAAGCTCGGCATTTCAATTTCAGCGGCGGCACTGAGTTATATTACCTGCAACAAGCTGCCCGCTGTAGCCGTCATAGGCTCCCGTACACCCGAACAATTACGCGAAAGCCTTGAGGCGGCGGATATCGCCATCAACATTGAGGAAGCAGATCATTTGTTTTTCATAGATTAGGAGTGATTGATTTGGAGCTTAATAAAGCGCTTGAGGATCTTGCGGCGCTGCAAAAGGAGTATTTTGCTTTCCAGTATGCCGAGGCTATGCTCTATTACGACAGCGTGACAGGTGCGCCCGAAGGGGCGACACAGGGCCGCGGTGAGGCGATGGCCATATTGGGCGGCCGGGATTTTGAGATACTGGCCAGTGCGCATACGGGGGAGCTGCTTGATTATCTGGCGGCGCGCCGAGCGGCACTATCCGAGCCGCAAAACGCGCAGGTTCGGGTGATTCGGCGTGAATACGATCAGATTTGCAAAATCCCCAAGGACGAATATACCGCTTTCACCGCATTGACAAACGACGCAACGGCTGTCTGGCATAGGAGCAAGCAGGAAAACGACTATGCATCCTTTGCGCCCTTCATTGATAAAATCATCGCCTCGCTGATCCGGTTCGCCGGTTTCTACGACCCAGAAAAGGACCCCTACGATGTCTTCCTTGATCGTTATGAGCCCGGGATGACGAAGGATAAGCTTGAAACCTTCTTTACGGAACTGCGTCGGACAATAGTGCCGATCATTGCGCGTATCATGGAAAGCGGCGTACAGCCCGGCAACGATTTTCTGTTCCGCGAGTTTCCTGTTGAGAGGCAGCGTGAGCTTTCAGATTATCTCATGCAGGTGCTGACAATAGACAGGAAATACTGTACAATCGCCGAGACCGAGCACCCCTTTACGATTGAGTTTTCCAAGCATGATGTCCGCATTACGACCAAATATCTCGTGAACAATCTGTCCAGCGCGATATATTCGGCCGTCCATGAGGGCGGACATGCCTTGTATGAGCTGCACACCGGGGACGACCTGATGTACACATTTCTCGCCAGAGGCACCTCCATGGGTGTCCACGAGAGTCAGTCCCGCCTTTTTGAAAACATGATAGGACGCAGCGAGCCCTTTATCCAGGTTGTCTATCCAAAGCTCCTCGAGCTTTTTCCAAAGCAGCTTGAGCATATCGATGCGCACAGCTTCTGGCTGGCTGTCAATCGCGTCGAGCCGTCGCTGGTCCGTATCGAAGCCGATGAGCTGACCTATTGTCTGCACGTCATGGTGCGTTTTGAGATCGAGAAAAAGCTGTTTGCCGGAGAAATTACGGCAAAGGATATCCCCGCACTCTGGAAAATCCTCATGAAGGACTATCTTGGCGTCGAGGTTCCCGATGACCGCAGCGGCGCACTGCAGGACAGCCACTGGAGCGGCGGAAGCTTCGGTTATTTTCCCTCTTATGCCATCGGAAGCGCTTACGCAGCCCAATTCTACAACGCAATGAGTAATGATGTCGATATCGAGGACGCTGTGCGTTCAGGTAACCTCTCGCCGCTTGTCAACTGGCTGACCGAAAAGGTCTGGTGCTTCGGCGCCGGCAAAGAACCGGACGAGCTGCTGTTATCGGCAACGGGTGAGGCTTTTAATCCGCAATATTATCTTGACTATCTGAAGAATAAATTCGAACATATATATGGTCTGGACGGCGCGCAATCAACTGGAGGCTGATTATGAACTGCAAACCGGAGATGATTCTTTTTGATTACGGGCAGACACTCATAGCTGAAGACAAATTCGATCCGATAAAAGGCAATCAGGCGCTATTGAATTACGCAACTAAAAATCCAAATCATGTAACTCCTGAACAGGTACAGGAGTTGGCAGACACACTGAGTAAAGAAACAATGGACGCCTTCAATACCACGGATAGAAATTATCAGAAACTAGAGCTTACATTTCACGCGTTTAATAACTACCTCTACGAATACCTTGGAATTGAATTTTCACTGACGCCGCAGGAGCGGGAATGGTTGTTTTGGAGTAATGCGGCGCCGGGTACGCCGACGGAGGGCATTGAGCCTGTATTGGAGTATTTACATCAAAGCGGCATCCGCACCGCGGTCGTCAGCAATATGACGTACAGTGCGCAATTACTGCGGCGGCGCATCGACGCGCTGCTGCCGCAGCATTATTTTGAGTTTATTATGACGTCCAGTGATTATATGTTCCGCAAACCACACATCAGAATCTTTGAACTGGCACTGAAAAAAGCAAGCCTCCCGGCAGATAAAGTCTGGTTCTGCGGTGACAACCTCTGCTGCGATATTGAAGGTGCTTATCAAGCGGGGATGAAGCCACTATGGTATCCAACCTATCTCGATACCGACAACGGCTTCCAAACCGATGTGCCGTTCACGCGAATAGATGACTGGAAGCAGCTCCTCGAGCTTGTTGAAAAATGATAGAATTCAACTCATATTAAGACGGAGGCTGGTTCGCGTTTGAACCAGCCTCCTGTTTGTCAGTCAATAATTTTGATAGATGTAATGATCGGCTGATCGGCTTTTAAAACCGTACCGTTGTCATCCTGAACAGGCGTGTCGGTGCAGATCTTGTCGACAATCTCTATCCCTTTTGTGACATATCCAAAGCAGGCGTAAAGCCCGTCTAATTGTGTGCTGTCCTGCTGGACAATAAAGAACTGGGAACTCGCGCTGTCGAAGTCATCCGAGCGCGCCATAGAAATGGCGCCTCTTGTATGGGACAATGCATTTTTAACGCTGTTTTGCGAAAACTCACCCTTGATCGTCTTATCCGAACCGCCTGACCCGGTACCGGTCGGATCGCCGCCCTGAATCATAAAGCCGGATATGATTCGATGAAAGGTCAAGCCGTCGTAAAAGCCCTTCTTGGCAAGCTCCATAAAGTTTGCTACTGATATCGGCGCGCTGTCCGCGTCGAGTTCAACGGAAATAACCCCGTAATCCTTCACATCGATTTCCGCGTGATGCTTGCCGGTAACGGTACCGGATTGAGCGCAGCCTGACGATAACGCAAGTATAGCAATGAGTATAATGCAAACAATTTTTTTCATTTCGTTGCTCCTATCGGTTCATATCTATTGTGCCCAGAATAATAAATGCAATCAATTTAATTGACGCAGCGGCAACAAAATTACTCCGGGAAATATTACCCAGCTATTTTACAATAGTAATTTGGATTTTTCAACAGAGATATAAATTTTTATTCCGTGATAAACCGTATAGATGAACGAGTCCCACACCGGGTTTTAGGCGCGAGGCTCGAAAAGTATTGCAAGTCGTTTTTTGGATGTCTCCGAACTGTCTTAAATTCAGAAAAAAGAGAAAGAGAGAGCTAAGGCTTTACCCCCTTAACCCCCTCCTGCCGCAAATTTTACGCCGATTGTCAATGTTTGTCAATCGGTTCTGTGTTACAAGAATATTACAGTTTTTTACTCTGCGATATCTGCAGAGAAAGAAGCTTACCGCCGTGATCCAACGTGTCGCCCTGTGTGGCGTTTTGGCAGCGGGACTGGAGAAAGAACCCCCCCAGCAGCAGCGGCGATCGTGAAGCATTTGTGCGGCTCGTTCCGCGATCATCCGGTCAGCTGGGTATAGGCTTGCATCTCCTAAAAAATAAGCGAAAATCGCAGGGTCGAAAGTAGTGCAGGTTAAAGCGCCGGGGTTGCATGCTTCCCCGGCACGACGCACATCAGCCCGCAGAGCGGGCTGAAAGGCGGTCCCCAACGGGGTCGGATTAGGTGTCGTAAATAGCAAAATATTACACGAATCAAGGGGTTGCATAGGTGTTGTGAACAACCCCTATGCAATAATTTGAAAATATTACTTAAGCCTGCCCTCGATTGATGCAATTGCAGCTTTTATTAGCTGGCTATACAAATCGACGTATTTTTTTCTACCACCACGTTTTTTCAACTTCAACTCGGCTTCACTCTTTAAGCACTCGAATTGCTTTTTGCTAAAATAATCTTGCGTATAGTCAAACACACTTTTGTATTTAACATCTTGCAGCCCCATTTTATCATGCACCATTGTCTTAAAGAAATCTGCCGTTCTTTCCAACGCGGTTATGCACAGTTTGCTTTCTTTTTCTGCAACAAATATTTCAAAAAACAAATAATCTTCTCTGTTGTCACAAATGACCGTAATAGTAATGCCATTTTTTTTGTATATGATTTTTTCCGCGAAATAAGAAAGATAAATCTGAGGTCCTTCCCTTGCGAAGCCTGATTCAGATTCAAGCCAGTTAAAAGTTTCAATAGTTTCGCTTGTTAAGTCCCTGGCTTTCATCAAAATACCCCCTTCATAAAGTCTTCAGCATACTCTTTGTACTTGTATAGGTATGCTAAAACAGATTCCATTAAGTAATATGGAGAATGTGTTGCTCGTTCAACATCTAGGTAATCAATGATTTAATCTC
>DBTM01000019.1:5655-18955 GCA_002307055.1 Clostridiales bacterium UBA1316 | reverse complement strand
TCACGTGCATACCGGCTGGCTAATATAACATCGTCACAAGCTACAACGGCGTCGTACAGACGATTATTGTCACCGTGGCGGGAAGCGACGTCTCAAACGCGAATATTACGATGCCGACAGGCAAGAAAAACAGTATCCTGAATGTCGCCGAGGGTACCCCGGACGTCGTGGTCGGCTATCTCGATCAGCAATTTACGAGTGCCGACAACAGCTACATCAATTCCGGGAACAGCGTGGTGATCAGGCTGACCGTAGAGGAACAGAGCGCGGATGTGGCAACCGGCGCAGCGGACATCCAGACGGCGGCGAGCGGGCAAACCATCGGGATGTATCTCGATTTGTCATTGTTGAAAACAAAATCAGATGCAACCACTTCCTCGAACGATACGCTCACTTCCTCGCAAAGCCTTCTGAAAATCATCATTCCATATGATCTTAGCGGCAAAACAGATATTGCCGTTTACCGCTATCACAACAGTGCGCCCGAAGCCATGACCAAAGCGTCGTATTCCACGGTTGTGCCGACGAATGAATGCTATATGGTGGACACCTCCGCCAATCAGGTAATCGTATGGACGCAAAGCTTCTCCACCTATGCGATTTCTTATCTCAGCGTCTACACCGTCAGCTATGATGCCAACGGGGCAACGGGCGGCAGCGTACCGGCTTCCGGCACTGTTGCGGATGGTACGGTCTGGAGTTCCCCCGGCAATTCGGGTTCTCTTGTGAGAACCGGTTATACTTTCAGCGGCTGGGCACTCACCGCCGGCGCGACGTCTGCTGTTTCAACTTACGCCATTACCGGAAACACGGTCTTCTACGCGGTTTGGACATATAGTGGAAGCTCCGGCGGTTCAGGCGGCAATTCAAGCTATACGATTACCGCGACGACCGGCACGGGCGGCAGCATCAGCCCCAGCGGCAGCGTGAGCGTGACAAAGGGCGAAAGCAAAACGTTCGCCATCACAGCGGACAAGGGGTACTGTATTGGCGATGTGCTTGTAGATGGAGTGAGCGCGGGGGCCTTAGGCAGCTATACTTTCTCCAACGTCACTGCGTCGCATACCATCAGCGCGGTCTTTGCCGTAACGTCTGGCCTGCCCTACTATCTGGATGACAGCAGAAACAAGGTGTTCATCGGCTTTGCTGCCGAGAAAGACGGCGAGATGAAATACATCGCGCCGGACGGCGTGACAGTGCTGTTCAAAGAAAATCCACAGAACTTCATTGACACGGATGGCCATTGGGCGGAGACCTATATCGGTTTCGTCACCGAGCGCGAAATATTCGTCGGCACAGGCAGCAATATGTTTTCGCCCGACACGGGCATGACGCGCGCGATGTTCGCCGCAGTCATCGGACGGCTTTACGAGCGGAGCTACGGTGAAATCAGTATTTCCAATGCCCGCGCATTCACCGACTGCGACTATGACGATTACTACGGAAAATACGTGGACTGGGCGGCACAGAACGGCGTCATCCTCGGTTATGGAAATAACAAATTCGGGCCGAACGACCAAATTACCCGTGAGCAGATGGCGGCGATCCTTTACCGTTTCGCAAATTTCCTCGGAGTACTGCCAAGTAACATGGATACCGCGCTTACCTATCCAGATGCCGCTAATATTTCAACTTGGGCGGGAAACGCGGCTCTGTACTGCCAGACCACCGGCATAATCACGGGACGCGGCGGCGGAACCTTCGTCCCGCAAGGTACGGCGACCAGAGCGGAAGTCGCGACAATACTGGAGAGATTTATTGAAAACACTTTGGATTGACGGCTGACTTCAATGTTCCTTTGTTAAACAGAAATTAAAACTAATTAAAGTCAAGACGGATAACTGGAGGTGTGGAACTTCACATCCCCCCAGACTTAACAAAATGAACCGGTATCTGCTAACGTAAGAAAGCAGATACCGGTTCGTTTTCTATAGATGACTCCATTCATCTGATATCATTGATTGTATTCTGAAATAGAAAAAGCAGATGCCCTCTCTATGAAAGGCTTCTTCTTCTGCTGCCCCGTACCGGTTACCCCTCGGTTCAATTACTGTCCCTGTGGGTGGTAACACTTGAGGTTGAAGTCCTTTTTGATTTCACATTTTTATGCTGAATTTTATTTTTTTTGTGTTATAATAAGTCAAAAGAGGATAAATTGGATCACCAGCTGCGGAGGTTTTTTATGAAAATTTGTATATTCGGGGACTCCATCGGCAAGGGTGTGCAGCTGCCCGATGAGGGCCATTATGAAAAGGTGAAGCTAAATATAAACGAGCTGACCGGTCAAGCTGATTTAGTTGTCGATAATTACGCCGCCTTCGGCTGCACCTTAACCAAGGCGTTATCGATTATAACCAATCACGCCTCAGAGCTCGCGGGTTATGACAACATATTCATCGAGCTCGGCGGAAACGACTGCGACTTTAACTGGCAGGAGGTATCCGACGCGCCGAATGCTGAGCACAAGTGCAAAACGCCCTTCGGCTTGTTTGAGGAAACCTTTCATAAGATGATTGAGGTCATCCGAACCAACGGCGGAAAACCGATTGTCCTGACAATGCCGCCGCTTGTCGCCGAGCGCTACTTTAAATGGGTTTCTCAGGGAAAACAAGCGGCAAATATCCTGAAATGGCTCGGCAGCGTGACCTCTATTTATCGCTGGCAGGAAATGTACAATTTAAAGGTTGTCATGCTGGCTAAAAAGCTCAATGTACAGCTCATAGACATCCGGACCTCATTTTTGCAGAATCATCATTATGAGGACCTCATCAGCAAGGACGGCATCCATCCGAATGAAGCCGGATATCACTTGATTTACAAAACAGCCGCAGAGCAGTACCGCACGGCTGCGCAGCTTGGGTGACGACGATAGTCAGCTGGGCACTTGACATGTGCATGTGTGTGCATGTATAATGTCTGTGGTGATGAAATGGGCAGTGATAAGAACGCGTTGGCTTGCGGAAATTCAATTCAGGAGAGCATCGACTTTGATTTTTACAAGACCTTATTCGATCCGGTCAGGAGCGAAATCCTCGTATTTCTCGTCAGCCACGGGAAAAAGAATATTAAGGAGATCTCGGAGAGTTTTTCGCAGGACCGTTCGGTGATTTCAAGGCATCTTGATCTGATGAACCGTTACGGTATCGTGCTGAAAACAAAGCAGGACCGCAATATTTTTTATGAAGTCAACAACACGTATATCGTCAATCAATTTGAAAAAACGACGGCGAACCTAAAGCATCTGCTAGAATTGGCAAAGCCCCCAGCCTAATCAAAATCGGCAGAAATGCCTTTTTTGTTGATTTTATATGTGTATGTATGTGCATAAACACATTAATTATATGAGTAATATGAGGTGATTAAAATGAGTAAAAACGTTATTTTTGTCTTTACAGGAACGGGCAACAGCCTAAAGCTCGCCAGAGAAACAGCTGAGGAATTAACGGACTGCGACATTGTTTCCATGGGGAATTCTGCACAGTATGACCTCGTCGGCGGTTATGAGACGATCGGGTTTTTTTTCCGACCTATTATCGGGGCGAGCCGCGGAAGGTCAGAGAGTTTTTGACGCGGCTGAAAAGGCAGAATATCACCCTGCACTACGCCAAAGCAATCGATATGTTTTCAAATTACGTTATAACATACGATATGCGCGATACGGTTGAGGCGGAAACGAAGCAATCCGAAATTGATTTTGCGCCCATTTTGCAAGCTATAAAAAACAGAGAAAAAAATCAGCCGCCAAGGACTGAGCCGCTCCAGGAAATAGTCTACTGGTTACTCATCAGGCTCCCGCCGAGGATGGACAGGCATTACAGCGTATCAGACGCCTGCGTCAAATGTGGCATCTGTGAGAAGGTCTGTCCTGTGCATAATATCGGCTTGGGTGCTTCCGGCAAGCCGTATTTTAAGCACCGCTGCGAGCAGTGTGTCGCCTGTATCCAATTTTGCCCGCAGAGAGCGATCAATTATAAGGATAAGACACAGAGCAGAAAAAGATACACGCACCCGGATATCAAATACACGGACTTGGCAAAGCTGAACGGCTGCACATAATGCTTCAGGGCTTCCACGCGGTTTCGATGCCGGTATCGGTGATTTTAATCGCGCCTTCTTTCAGCAGACGGCCGACAGCTCTTTTGAAGGCGCCTTTGCTCATGTTCAGCTGGGTTTTAATGCTTTCGGGTGCGCTGTCGTCATTGAGCGGTAAAACGCCTTTGTTCAGTTTCAGCTTCTCAAGCACAAGGCGGGCATCGCCCTCGATTTCCTTGAAGGCGAGCTCGCGCATGGAGAGCTCAAGCTTGCCGTCGGGCCGAACCTTGATGACTCGCGCGTCGATTTTATCCCCGATGGCGAGTGCGCTGTAGAGCTCTTTTGTATAGATCAGGCCGTGATACAGGTTGTCGACGGCCACGAAGCAGCCCCACTCGGCGCTGATATTGATGACAATACCGTGAACGCGATCCTTGGCCTTGTACGGCGAGCTGCTGCTCAGCAAAGGGTAGACGCGCATCGTTGCGCACAGCCTCTTGCTGTTGTCAACATACAGAGCAACCAGATATTCCTTATCTTTTTTGATTTCACCAACCTGCTCCTTGAAGGGCAAAAGCAGGTCTTTATCAAGGCCCCAATCTAAAAAGGCACCGACCTTCGTCATTTCCGCAACCTTTAAAACCGCCATTTCACCGACAGTCAGTTTTGGTTTTTTGACTGTGGCAATCATTCTGTCCTCAGAGTCTTTATACACGAAAACTTCTATTTCATTGCCCGTATCAGTCCCCTGCGGCACCTGATTCTGCGGCAGCAGGATATCCTCATCCGCTTTATCACCCGACGTATTCAGATAAGCCCCATGCTGCGTAAACCGGATGACCTCAAGCTTCTGTATTTTACCGAGTTCTATCATATATGACCGTACCTTTCTAAAAGGGCATCCAAACGATGCTGTGAATAATATTATAGCATATAAAATTACAAAAAGCAGGCATTCTTATTTGCGCGTCTTTACCTGTTTCCTGTCTGCGATTTTCTGCGAGCGGATGTAATTATGTGTAATTTAACTATAGCTTTATATTGGGAATGCTGTATTATTAATGCATAAGAGACTGACAACATCCTGTCGCATTTTTATAAAAATAAATGGAGGGGAAATCCTTGAAGCGAAATTCTGCAGTACCCAGGTTTTACGCGTTTATCTTAATGCTTGCTGTCACAATCAACTTTTTCCCGCTTGTCCATGCCGACGCGGCTTCGCAAGACTACTGGAAGCTCTACACGACGAAATCACCGTACAGCGGTACTGTCAGATCCGCACCGGATTCAGCGACTTACGCTAACTGGAATGCTTCAAACAATGCAGCTCACGTCGATTATTTCTCAACCAATGACGGGCTTATCATATCAGAGGATTTCACCTGGGGCCAGTTCCCGGATATCCTAACCCCAGGAATGAAACTGCCTTATAACGCCACGGCGACCCGGTCCTTTAAGGCAAATGATTCTTTTACCGAAGGGTCTATCGGGATTACCATGGACTGCTCGGGGATGACGCCGGGGTTCGTAACGGGTGACCTTGTGAGAATGGTTTCCAGCCTGCAGTCCCCTGACGGAAAGGCGTCGGGCGAGGTCGATGTGCCGAATTTCGGCTACGCGGGGTCATCTGAAACGGGGACCTTCAGCATCTACGTCACCCTAATGAATGCCGCCGGGGTAATCTGTTACGAATACATATATAAATGGCAGGGTGACGGCGCGCCGTCGGCCACACCGGAGGCCTCCGCTCCGGCTGAGCCCTCTTCCGGAGTAACCGGCGATACCGCGGCCCTTGGAACACCGCAGGAGCAGGTCGATAATGCGCCGTCAGCCGCACCGGTTGATAATTCGCAGAGAGTGGACACCGGCGCGCGCTTCAGCAGCATTTCGGGTGTTGTTGATATTATAGCGCCGGATGGTTCTGTTCGTTCGGCCAAGCTGGGGAGCATCCTGTACGCCGATGACATTATATCGACGGGTGAGGATTCCAACGCCATCTTAGGTTTTTCCGATATGTCAACATTTCTCTTAAAGGACGAATCTGCCATCGTCTTAAACCCTCCGGCTGTTCGTGAAAACAAGCTGAAGCTCGTTGCCGGTAAGCTTTGGATTGGTGTAAAGCAAATGTATAAAGACGGCGAGGTTAAAGTTGAATCGGCGCAGGCTGTCGCCGGTATCAAGGGGACTATTCTTGTCTGCGAAGAAAACAACGGTGTATCGACTTTGAAGGTTATCGAGGGAAAAGTACAGTTTACTTCAAAAGCCGATGGCAAGTCTGTCATGGTCAGCGGCGGCGAAATGGTGACTGCTGACAAAAACGGACTTTCCGGCATCACAAAAATCAACAGCGTGGCTGAAACCATGAAATGGAGCAAATACAGTTCAACCCCCATGAAAGCGCTGCTGGCGCGGAGCCATGTCATTTGGTATGCCGCGGGCGCTATCATTCTTATTATAGCCATATTAACGCTTGTGCTCATCAGCAAATCACGCCGCCGCTGGAAGCAGGCACCGGCTGGAGTTCAGCCGGGCCGTAACAAGCCGTATGACAGCGGCAATAATCGTGCCAATACGGCCAGATGCCGGAACTGCGGCGCGGAAGCTAAAGCAAACGCCGCATTCTGCGAGAAATGCGGCACTAAGCTCCAACAATAGACTGACTATAATAAGCCGAACAAGGCAAGGAGGCATGTTATGCCGCCTTGCCTTGTTCACGTTATACCTTATTTTTTTCTGGCCCAAATGATGGCGCGGTTGCCGTATTCCGCTTCGTTGATCGGATGGCGGTCATAACCGCCGTATTCGTGCTCAATGACGAAGCCCGCGTCGGTCAGCCAGCCGTGCACCTCGGCAAATGTCGGGAAGTGCTTGACAATACGGACATTAAAGATTTCCGTCTGTCCGTTCTGCGGCGTTATCTCATAGCGTCTGCCGCTGTCGTCATTGCGTGTTTCCGGTGAGTAGCTGTCGCAATCGCTGTCACTGACAAGAATAAATTTACCGTAAGTGCCTCTGTCGTCCGTCCCTCAAATATAATCCGTTCCCACTTGACGCCCGGACTCAGCGCCGGCCAATCGTGGCAGCCAAAATCCAGATACAGGTGCCCGCCGCTTTTTAATGCCTGCGCAGCTCTTTGAATAAACAAAACCTGCGCCTGCGTATTGTCTATATCCGATATGATGTTCACGAGGATATTGCCGGCGAGGACAACGACATCATAATCTTCGCCCCAATCCTGATGCACCGCGTCGGCGCGATAACAGCGCGCGTTGCTGTACGGATTAATTTTAAGCTTGCACCTTTCAAGCATGGCTTCGTCGGCATCAAACCCGGTGACATTGTGCCCAACCTCGGCCAGCGGCGTTAAAATTCGCCCGCCCCCGCACGCGACCTCGAGAATACGCAACCGCGCGCTGCCGATAGAATCGAGTATGTACGCTACCTCATCAGCTTGAATAACCTGCTGCTCATAAATATAAGCGTACCAGTGATTTTTACAATCTTCAAGCTGTTCTTGTGTCATTTTATTATTTTGAATCATTATTCAAATTACTCCATTTCATAGGAGAGTTAAAGTATAGTCACCCTCCTGTTATTATTAAGGGCTGCGTATACTGAATATTTCATATGATATCTTCCTTTCAGTTTAAACTTATTATTGCGAACACTGTGTAGTGTAACATGCTTATATGGTAAATCAATCCTATTTAACAAATCGTAACATTTTTATAATATTATGACGCGCATGATGCCGTAGGGGACGGGTTACCCGTCCCCTACGGGAGGTGACATGCTTATTACTTTATACCTGCGGAATTTGCATATTTTATAACAGTGTCACGCCACTGGCTTTAATGTAAATAAACGGTTTACTTCTGATAGTTCGACATATTTGTTATGTTTGAGTTCTTGAATTATGACCTCTGCTGCAAAGAGTTCAATCGACCAGCGTTCATCTCTGCCTTTCATATCTTCGTCCCAATCCAGATTCATTTTTTTGTTAATGCCTTCAATCATTCCTTGGTAAATTGTATTGTTTTTTCCGATTAAACGAGGCAGTTTATAAATATTCTGGATACCAATCAAAACATCCTCGACAGAAATTTTACCGCTATATGATAACGTCACCTCACCGCCTCGAAGTAAGCTATCAACCGTTGTATTCAATATATCAGCTAATTCGAGTAATATACCTGTATCGGGCAAACACTCGCCGCGCTCCCACTTCGAAATAGCTTGGCAGGAGACCTGCATTCTGTCACCTAATTCACTTTGTGTCATTTCTTTGGTTTTTCTTAATGCTGCTATATATGAACCAATTTTTTCTTGCTGTAACGCCATTATTAAACGCCTCCTTAAATTATAGAGGATTTGTTGCAACACAACCATCTGTCTCAATTATAGATGTAAAATACCCCTTTTCAATATCTCATTAGTTTATTATTTCGAGTATATAATCAACTTGCATTTGATTTTTATAACGATGAAAACGACATGCAGATTCAATTGGTTTTTATGTATTTTCATGGTAAGATACGCATGACCGTACATCATTGCATCGTCTATAAAGAAAGGCTCTAAAAATATACTTATGAACTGTTTATTCACACATGAAATTTACGATTGGCCGTCGTGGGGCAGGGTGTTTCAGTCCATCGAGGCGTGGCGGGCGCTGATAAGATACATATATCAAAAAGAGAAGCTGCCGTATGCTGAAATTGAAAGCTGTACGCCCGGTACAAACGCGGTGTTCAAGGTTGGGCGCTTTATCGTTAAGATATTTGCGCCTAAGGAATCGGGCATGGATACGGACTCGGATTATGATACGGAGCGGTTTGGGCTGGAGCGCGCGGGTTTATTGGGCATTCACGCGCCGAGGCTGATAGCCAGCGGCGATGTACAGGACAAGTATCTGTTCCGCTATTTGGTCATGGACTATATTGACGGAATTTCTTTTAATAAAATTGAAAAGACGCTGAGCTATGAAGAGAAAGTGGCTGTCGGGCAGAAGCTCCGCGCTATTACCGATAAGATGAATACGCCTTGCGCGCGGTTCAACGCAATCGATGTGGTTGACAGAGCGATATGCAGCACGAGATGGACGGCCTTCCCTGCTGAATTCAACCGGGAACGGCTGGCTTATTTAGAAAAGCTCCATATGGACGAAAGTGAAAAGGTGTTTGTCCACGGCGATTTGAATCCGGACAATATTTTACTTGACGCTGATAAGGAGCTGTATATCATTGATTTTGCCGATGCCGTGCTGGCACCGGTTTCCTGTGAGCTGGCCCTCACCACCAGCGAGTTGTTTTGCTTTGAGAAGCCTTTTATGCAGGGCTTTTTTGGGGATTATACGGCTGAGGATATCGCTGAGCTGTGCATAAACGGTCTGTTGATCCATGATTACGGCGCCGGTATACTGCGGGCAAGTCTCGGCTCGGCTGACGGTATTTCAAGCCTGGAAATATTACGGGAACGGCTGATTTGGCTGATAAAGGCGGAAAAAGAGAAGTAATGGCATTGCTAAACATCCGGTTTGGTATTATAATACTCATGTGTCATTTTAAGGGTATTGTGTATGGGGGAGGATTATATGACGGAGCTTGTTTTTCCGAAGGATTTGTATACGGATGTGCGTATTGAGGATACATATAACACAACGGTTGCCTATGAAAACGGTATACTCAAGCAAAACCGTTCGCGTACCGAGGTCGGGGCGCTGATCCGGGTTTTTGACGGCGAGCGCTGGTATTACTCGGCAATATCGAATATAAAGGATATTCAACAGTCAATCGATGAACTGGCGCGTATGGCAACGCCGAATCCGGCGATTAAAGAACATCCGATAATTACACGCATGGAGGTCAACCGAGACCAGGCGTACACGCTTCAGGTGAACAGCTGCAGAATCACCGAGCGGGCTGAAAAGCAGAAGCTCCTGGAGCGTTATATCGCGGTAATATCGGAATATAAAGATATCGCCTTATGGAATCTGGCCTACCTCGACAAGCACCTGACGAAGCATATCCGAACAAGCCTCGGGACGGATGTTCTGTACGACAAGCAGTTTATGAGTGTTTTTGCCAGCTATACTATAAATCTGAGCGGGCACGCGCCTTTTAGCGGCTACTTTTACGTGCTTGGGACGGCAATCGGTGACATTGACCATGACCAGGAAGCGCTGCGGGAAAAAATCAGGAAGCATTTGGCATATACCGAGCAGGCCGTCCATATTGAGCCGGGTGTCTACACATGCATCCTCTCACCTCAGGCTGCCGGTATTTTCGCGCATGAAAGCTTCGGGCATAAATCGGAGGCTGATTTCATGGTGGGCGATGTAACCATGCTGCGTGAGTGGGAACTTGGCAAGACTGTCGGCAGTCCCATGCTGAACATCATCGATGTCGGATCGGAATTCGGAAGCGGCTACACACCCTATGACGACGAGGGCTCGCGCGCCAGGAAAAACTATCTCATCAAAGACGGCAAGCTGGTGGGACGGCTCCATTCAGCCATGACGGCTGCTGATCTCAATGAATCGCTGACCGGCAACGCCAGAGCGCTGAACTTTGAGTTTGAGCCGATTGTGCGGATGACAACGACCTATATCGATAAGGGGTCTATGACCAAGGACGAACTGTTCGGCGGCGTCAAGCTCGGTATTTTCGCAGACGAAATCGGCCAGGGCAGCGGCATGAGCACATTTACAATGGCGCCGTGCACGGCTTATATGATCCGGGACGGGAGGCTCGCCGAGCCTGTCAAAATTTCCGTAATTTCCGGTAACGTCATGAAGACGCTCAATGAGATTGACGGGCTCTCCGACACGCTTGAGCTTCTGTCTTTTCCGGTAGGCGGCTGCGGCAAAATGGAACAGAGCCCGCTCCCCGTCGGCTTCGGCGGCCCGTTTGTCCGCGTCAACAACCTCACTGTGCAATAGGGGGAATGATCATAACTATGGTTAAAGAATTTTTTCAGATGACGGAGAAGTCGACCTCTTTTAACATAACGCAGAGCCGCATCAACTCTGTCCGGAATAAAAACATCACCAGATGCGGCTGCCGGGTTTACGACGGCAGGTATCTCGGTGTCGCGGGCACCATGGGCTTTGCCAACGAAGGAACCTGGAAGGAAGCCGAACAAAACCTGAGCTATTGCATACCCTATCCGTATACCCCGGAAAAAGGTGTGAGATACAGGGATATGAGCGAGGGCCAATATGACCCGGAGACATTCCTCCAGCAGGCAGAAAGCCTCCTCGCGCGCCTGCGGGACGAATTCCCCGATTTTGTTTTCAGCAACAAGATATCCTGTGCGGAGAGCGAGATTGGCCTGCTCAATGATGCCGGACTCGAATGCTTCGATAAGGACAGAACGTATTTAGTATCCGTTGTTGTCCGCGCCGCTGAATCAGCGAATATCATGGATACGGCGTTCGGCGGCATTTATCGTGTTTTTGACGAGGAAGCGATATTGAGGGAAGCCAGAAGTCAGCTCCTCGTTTTCCGGAATCGGGTCGAGCTGCCCGAGGGTGAGCGGCTGCTGGTCGCCATCTCCTCCGGTACCATTGATAAATTTTCCGAAGCACTGAGCGGCAAGCTTCTGGGGCTCGGATCTTCCATATTTGCCGACAAAATGAACACAGCCGCATTCAGCGAGGATTTTTCGCTTATGCTGGACAATAGAGCTTTAGAGTATTCCCAATGTTTTTTTGATGCCGAAGGCGTACAGCTGCCGGATGACAGGATGTATCTGATTGAAAAAGGCGTCATCAAGCACGGCTACACCGACAAGGATACCGCGAGCCGATACAATATGCCGCGGACGGGCAGCGCTATCGGCGCGTATGACGGTGTGCCGGTCTTAGGCTCCGGACAGCTGGTAATCGAGCCAAGCGAAAAAACAGCAGAAGCGCTCATCGGCGATAGGCTCTGCGTCCTGGTGGCGATTGCTTCCGGCGGGGACTGGACCAACGACGGAGATTACGCAACCCCCGTACAGATGGCTTATCTGGTTGAAAAAGGCCGTCTGGTCGGCAGGCTGCCGGAGTTTGGTATCAGCGGCAATCTCTACGAAATGTTCGGAAAGAATTATGTGGGAGTCTCCGCGGACAAGACTTTACTGAACGATCACCAATTGATGACGATGATGAAAATTGAGCGGTATTAAATTCACATCATCTTAATTGATATACTCGTCGTTAAACTAATTGTTTTACATAAGCCCTCCTTTGATATATTTTATATATCAAAGGAGGGCTTAAAATGAGTTTAGACCAATTTACCGCGAGGCTGATAAACGCCCGGCATGAAAAGAGACTGACCCAGGCCGAACTGGCAGGTGCTTTGGGCGTCACCGCTCAGGCCGTATCCAGATGGGAGCGAGGCAGCAGTTATCCTGATCTGCCGATGCTCGACGCTATGTCCGCCATTTTGGATTGCTCGATAGATTATCTGCTGCAATACAAAGAAGCTCATGACCCGTTTGCGGAAACAGAAACCTATAAAAGAAATGAAATAATCAAAAGCCTCATATTGAAAGAAAAGCTGACCTTAGCTTTTGGGTTGAAGCTACTGCCGATGATACAAGAAGAGAGCGCCGCGCACTTCGATCAGTTACAGAAAATGCGGCGGATCTTAGCTAACGGCTGCGGTGTTTACGTCCCGCAAATTCGGATATGCGACACGGCAAGATTAGGCGATTATGAATATGAAATTCAAATAGACGGAAAAAAGATAGAGAGCGGCGAAGCCTATTATCCCTTGGAGTTTTTTGTGAACCGTCATAAAGAAGCTGATGAGCTCGAGGTCATTGAACCGTTATGGAAGCTGCCGGGGATATGGAAAGAAAGTACCGAGCAAGATAAAAGCGACGTCAACGCGTTTTCTTTTATCATCACGCATCTGCAAATTGTGATTATGGAGAATTATGATTTGATCATAAATCGTCAGATTGTCGCCGACCTGGTAGACATAGTGCGCAGTAAATATCCGGCGGTCGTCAGCGGGATCATCCCGGAAAAAATCAGCTATGCCTATCTGCAAAAAGTCTTAACCGGCTTGCTGCGCAAGCACTACGCAATTAATAACATGGTAAAAATTATTGAGCTTATCGAAGATAATCAAGAAGCATGTCCTGACGTTGCATCGATGGTTGACCTTATTGCCGAAGCTATGGGTGAGAGTGACATCATTACCAACTTCTTCAGAGGTTAATCCATAATTGCTCTGCTTTGTTCATATATTGTAGCGGGCGGCTTCCACGCCGC
>DBTM01000019.1:0-5357 GCA_002307055.1 Clostridiales bacterium UBA1316 | reverse complement strand
TGGGAGCCCCGCCGCTACGACAAGCCTCATTATAATCGTGTCTCTTTCATTGCAGACCATTTATTGTTTTTATAATAGCAGTGCAGGAAATGTTTATTGCCATATCGTGCTGTATATTAAAGCTACCGTACGGAAGGGGAGCACCATGCAGATACCGGATATTATTAAAGCAGGCCTTGATTACATTGAGCTGAATCTCAAAACCGACATCACCGCCGAAGAGCTGGCACGGATGGCGAATTATTCGACCTATCATTATTACCGCTTGTTTGCGTCGGTAATGGATTCGTCTGTTTCGGGCTATATCATTAAGCGGCGGCTCGACCACGCGCTCAGCGAGATCGCGGGCGGGCGCAAAGCGGTTGATGTCGTGCTGGAATACGGGTTTGAGACGTATGCGGGGTTTTACAAGGCTTTTACGAAAATGTACGGCTGCTCTCCGAAAAAGTATCTATCGATTTATCATATACACAAAACAAAAATTCCGAAGGTGGTCAATATGCATACCTATAATGAAAAAGAACTGCGGCAGATTTTATCAAATTGGGACGTCGATACGCAGCTGCCGATCGAGGATGTTTACATCATGAACGGCGCGAAGCCGTCCGGTACCGAATGGACTGTCGGTGACACGTATATGCTCAAAACCGGTGACCGCGAAAAGCTGATGAAGGACCTTAAGGTCGCAAAAGCGCTCTCCAAGCAGGGCTTCACCTCTTCCCTGCCCGTACCGACGAAAACAGGGGCCGAATATCTCGACGGCGAGGCCCTCTTTATCCTGTTCACCAGAGTCAGGGGCTGTCCGCTCACCGAGAGCGAAAAGCTCGGCAGCGACCGGATTGCTTACGGCGAAAAGTATGGTAAGAGCCTCGCGCGGCTCCACAAAGCGCTCAAGGAAGTGCAGAACGATGTCTTACCGGACGCGTTTGACTTGTATGCACGCGTCATTGAATGGGCGCTGCCGAATGTACGGCAGCAAAACATCCAGTGGAGCATGGGGCTTGACGAGAGCTTTTTCAGCGACTATACCGAGACCTTCGGCAAGCTGTACGGCAAGCTGCCGAAGCAGCTCATCCACCGTGACCCGCACCCGGGCAATATCCTGTTTATAAACGGCGAGGTCAGCGGGTTTATCAGCTTCGCGCTCAGTGAGCTCAACGTGCGCCTGTGGGACGTCTGTTATATTGCAACCGGGATTCTCAGCGAAGCGAGCGATGACGCTTATAAGGTATGGCTCGATGTCCTCGGCGGAATACTGCACGGTTACGACAGCGAAGGCAGGCTGACAGCGGAGGAAAAACAAGCCGTATTTTATGTCATTTGTTCGATTCAGATGATCTGCATTGCCTTTTTCGAAAGCCATGATGTATACCGTCCGCTCGCCGAAATCAATCGAAAAATGCTGGAGTATATCGTTAGGCACAAAGAACAGATTAAACTGATATTCTGACCCGTCCCCTACGACAAAACAACGATACGGCAAGCAGCGAAAAAAAGCGAGGGTACGCAATAATATGCGTACCCTCGTATCATCATGTGTTACTTGTTTGCTTCGTATGCCGGAACCTGGGTTTGCTGTTCGAAGACGGGGTTGTAGGCCAGCATGCTGAAGATCTGCTTGAAGCCCGGAGTTTCCGGTTCGTCGGGGAAGCCTTTGGCAATAGCCGCGGCACGGGCTACCCAGCCATCTTTGAAATCTGAGTGCGACATGATGTACATATCGTTGCGCTTGATGGCGCGCAGGACGCGTTCGCCGGCTTCAATGGGATCGCGCATAATTTTGCTGAAGTCGAAGGTCGGCATTGGGGGTGGTGGGGGTGCCGCTTCACCTGGCTTCGGTGCCGGGGGGGCTGGGGGCGGCGCGAAGCTCGGAATCTCAATTCCAAGATGCTTGGCGCGGACTTCACCGGACGACGCGCCCAAATTCGTATTGAACGGGCCGGGGAAGAAGGTGCTGGCGCCGATGTTATACTTTTTCCCATCACAAGCCAAGGTTTCCATGACGGTGCAGACTGCCATTTTCAATGAATTGTACAGCGTGAAGCCCGGCACAGGAACAAGCGCCGCTTTCGAAGCGGTGCTGACGACATGTCCGCCTTCGCCGTGCTTGATAATGAGCGGCAGAATCTCTTTGAGGCCGTTCAGGACGCCCTTATAGTTGACGTCGATGGCGAGGTCAATGTCCTCGTAGCTGTCCGTCCAAATTTCCTTTTCCGGGATGCCGATACCGGCGTTGTTGACCAGCACATGGATTTTGCCAAACATAGCCTCCGCCTCGAGCGCTGCTTTGGCGTAAGCTTTGCGGTCTGTGACGTCAAGCTGAAGGCCTCTTGCCGGCCATCCTTTTTCCGCGAAGAACTTGAGCGCTTCGTCGATTGCTTTCTGCCGGAAATCAACGAGGATAACGTTCATGCCCTCTTTTGCGAAAGCTTTGGCCATGCCGAGTCCCAGGCCGCTCGCGCCGCCGGTAATAAACGCGGTTTTGCCTTTTAAGTTTTCCATTTATTTATGTACCTCCATAAGTAGTAATTATTACCTGTTATTATACTCCAACAATCCCGTCAGTCAAGATAATTGCTGTTTATCGCATATGTGATTCTTTTTTTACCATGTCCTGTTGATTATGTTTCGTGTTATATATGACATTGAAAGCGCTAAATATAGTAGCAGAATATATATTGAACGCTTATTCATTTTATTTCTATAGCAATACTTTCAGCTTTTGAATTTCTTCTCTCGGCCAATCTATCTGTGTTCCTCCGGTTATATGCCGATCAGACGTTATAGCCTCAATAATGCGCCGCCACACAGTCTTTGAATTAACTCGCTTGACAGGTGAATTATACCAGTGGATTCGCTTGTTTATATGCGGTTTTATTGCTACTTGTAGTTTCATAAACATTGTAATATAATATGTGAGCTATTGAACACGGCTGCGCAGGACAACGCGTGTCATCTTACACATAGAACGGAGATGGATTTATGGTAACGGTTCAAACGGAGCAGGGGTTTATCCGAATCGCAAGTGATGTATTTACAGTTCTTACCGGGATTGCGGCGACGAATTGTTTCGGCGTCAAGGGCATGACGGTACGGTCTGTTACGGACGGCCTGGTGCACCTATTAAAGCGCGAGTCTATGGGCAAAGGCGTCCATATCACATATAATGATAACGGCACCATTTCTATAGAGCTTCATATAGCCGTTGACCAGGGCGTTAACATCCCTGTCCTCTGCGGGAGTATTATTGAAGAAGTTCGCTATAAGGTGGCCCTGGCTACCGGCGTCGAGATAAAAAGCGTCGATGTCTTTGTTGACTCGATGATTATTGGCTGAGCGAGGGGGATGCTGTTTGACACATCAGATTACCGGCGCCTTATTTAAATCAATGATTCTCAATGGCGCGGCGGCTATTGATAACCATAAAGGCGAAATTAACGAATTGAATGTTTTCCCCGTACCGGATGGCGATACGGGTACAAATATGAGCCTGACCATGGGCGCCGGTGCAACGGCGCTCGCTGATTCAGCACCCGGAACCATCGGCAGGGCGGCCGAAATTACAGCCGGAGCACTCCTGCGCGGTGCCCGGGGCAATTCCGGAGTCATCCTGTCCCTGTTATTCCGAGGCATCGCCCGCCATTTAAAGGATATGGACACAGCAGACGCTGTCGACTTCGCCGCGGCGATTACCTTCGGTGTCGACTCGGCGTATAAGGCTGTTATGAAGCCTGCTGAAGGCACGATTTTAACAGTATCACGCCTTGCCGCCAATGCCGCTGTGTACGAGACGGAAAATGAACGCGATATTGAGACCGTTTTGGAAAACGCAATCAAGGTCGGTTATGAGGCGCTCGGCAATACGATCAATCAGAACCCTGTTCTTAAAAAAGCCGGTGTCGTCGACGCCGGCGGAAAAGGCTATTTATATATTCTCGAGGGTATGCTCAAAGCCCTGAAGGGCGAGAAATTAAGCCGCAGCGCGGAAGCGACGGCAGGCACGGCGGCTTTTGCGGATGGCAGGCCCTCCTCAGATAGCCGGGAGAAGGCGGATTTTACGGGTTTCGATACCGGGGATATTAAATTTACCTATTGTACGGAATTTATCGTCAGCAAGAAAAACCAGAAGGACATTGACCATCTGCGTGATTTTCTTGATGTACGCGGAGACAGTATTGTCGTTGTTGATGATGAGGAACTCATTAAGGTGCATGTGCACTCCAACGAGCCCGGCAGCATCATCACGGAGGCTCTGACCTACGGACCGCTGATTACGATTAAAATTGAAAACATGAAGGAACAGCATACAGTCAAGATTGTCGAAAGCCAGGCCAGAGTGCCCGGTGCTGAGGCTGTCACCGCTCAGCCGGACGGACAGGCGCCGGAACATCCTTCGGAAATTCCGGGGCAGAGCGCGGCTCCCGAGAAATGCTTTGGCGTCGTGGCTGTCAGCGTCGGCGACGGTATGTGCGCCGTGTTCCGCGACCTGGGTGTCGACCAGATTATTGTCGGCGGGCAGACGATGAATCCGTCCACGGAAGATATACTGACCAAAATCGAAGCAACACCGGCCAGCGTCGTTTTTGTGCTGCCGAACAACAAGAATATCATCATGGCGGCGCAGCAATGTATACCTTTGACCGAAAAAACAGTCATTGTCATTCCTTCAAAATCCATGCCGCAGGGTATATCTGCCATGATTGCGCTTGATACCGTCGCGTCGGTCGAGGAAAACACAGAGCTCATGACACAAGCGATTACACGCGTCCACACAGCGCAGATCACATATGCCGCACGGGACTCGGAATACGACGGATACTCCATTAAGGCCGGTGATTATCTGGCGCTTCTGGAAGATACGCTTGTTGCCACAGGCCAGGATACCATCGCGCTCGTAGATGCCGTGGCACTTCGACTTGCCGAATACGCACCGGAGTTTATCACCGTGTTTTCGGGCGAGGATGTCGACGAAAATGCGGCAAACGAGGTACTCAAGCGGCTGACCCTGACGATTCCCGGAGCTGAAGCCTCGATTGTTTACGGCGGGCAGCCTGTCTATTATTTCCTGATATCAGCAGAATAAACCATTTTAAATGCCCGCCGGATGACAATCCGGCGGGCATTTAAACGGTCTTTCAGGTTTTTGTAACGGCGAAGCCTTTTGCCATTGCAATGATTTGCTCGGCTGTCGGATACTCGAGCTTCGCGTCGATCCTGGAATCGGCCACAACAAGCGCGACATAGAGCGGCATTTCATTTTTCGTTATAATTCTTTTATATTTTTTTACATCCACGAGAAGCCTCTCAATGGCATAATCGGCGAGGTCAGGCGTTTTACAAAGCTTCGAGTAAAGCTC
>DBTM01000091.1:19090-19327 GCA_002307055.1 Clostridiales bacterium UBA1316 | reverse complement strand
CCGTCGGCTACAAACCCACTCCCCTCGCCGAACCCTCCGCCCACGTCCACCTCGTCGGCGCCGCCAACACCGTCGGCAACCTCCGCACCGTCATCTGGCGCGCCTGGGACATCTGCATGCACCTGTAATCCGCCCCCCCGTCCCGACGAATATGGCTAAACACAAAGCTCAAAAACCGTATCGCATCGCCCCCCTGGCTTCCCTTGAGGTGAAGCTGTCACCGAAGGTGACTGAGGA
>DBTM01000091.1:2059-18840 GCA_002307055.1 Clostridiales bacterium UBA1316 | reverse complement strand
CCGAAGGTGACTGAGGATTGTCCCTTACGACGCGTAAAACCATACCCCCACCACCGTCATCCTCCGCATTACCCGTCCAAACACCCCCAAGCCTGCCAAACAACACCGTTTGACAGGCTTTTGCTGTGATTTGTGTAAAATGTTGTATAATAAAGCGAGTTGCAATATTACAGAGAAATAAAAAATTACTTAATAAGTAAAAGCAGGGGGACGGTTCTCCTGCTTTTCCAAGCTGGTATTATAATCAGGAGCGGGTCGAAACGAATCAGGTTCGTATCGGCTGAAATCGTTTGATTATAAAAAATAACGCAGAGGCTGGCAGCAATTTCGTAGCGGTAGGGCTTCCACGCCCGCCCGTTCCCAACCGGGGAAGCCGTCCGCTGCTGCCGATGAGATATTGACAGGGGATTGATATGAAAAAAATAGCTTTTGGCATGCTCTTGTGTGTGCTTATTATTCTGCCGGGTTGCGCTGACAGCGACAAAGCGTCTCTGTCCGGTTGGCTGCATGCTCTGAATCCGGAGCAGACATAAAGCAGGGGGACGGTTCTCCTGCTTTTCCAAGCTGGTATTATAATCAGGAGCGGGTCGAAACGAATCAGGAGTATCAAAGGAACAGCGCGAGGCAGGCGCGGGAATATGTCGAGCAATATATGGAGATTGGAACGCAGTATTTCTACTCTTTTGTATCCGCTAAAATCGTTGGCTAAAGCGGTTTTTACCACTAAGATCAGCGCAGAGCCGTCCTCCATTCCCCTCTGTGGAGGGGGTGTGGTTTCCACGTGACGCCATTGCTATAGGCTGAGTCTTGGCACGACTGCAAACCCGAATAGAAAGAGAACCTACTTATGACAACTCAGGACCTCAAGCAGATACAGCTTTACCGCCAGCATCTGACGGACGCGGCGGACAAGCTGACGGTGGCGCGGGATTTAAACGGCGTTCAGTGTCAGTTCCTGAGCTATGCGCTGCACGCGCTTCGGACGCGCTGTAGTCAGGAGATTACGGCGGAGAATTTTGAGGACGGGCTGGTGAAGAACTGGACGGTGCGGGGGACGGTGCATGTTTTCGCGCGGGAGGATCTGGCGGTTTTCAAGCATAAGGGCGCGGAAAGTGATTATTTAAGCCATCGCTGGGACGGGGTCATGTACCGCGGGAGCTGGTGGATTACGCCCGAGCGGCAGGAATATTTCGCACGGTTTATTGTCGCGCAGGTGGCGTCGGGCACCGGGGAGCGGGAACAGCTCAAGACGGCGTGTTGCGGCGCGGGGATGACGGAGCGGGAGCGCTCTTATATTTTTGACGGCTGGGGCGGGCTGCTGCGCCAGCTGTGCGAGCGGGGTTTCCTGAGCTGCATGGTGCGGGAGAAAAAAGCCTTCGCCGTCTGCACGCCCTTTACGCCGATGCGCACCGAGGACGCCCTGCTTGAGCAGGCGCGGCGGTATTTGACGCATTTTGCGCCCGCGACGGTTAAGGATATGGCGTACTATTTCGGGTGGACGCAGACCTTTGTCAAAAAGGTCATAGCGGCGCTGCCGGTCAATACGTGCGATATTGACGGCAAAACCTATTATTATCTGGGGGCTTTGCGCGGCGATTATCCCGCTATTCCGAGGTGCCTGTTGGTCGCCGGGTTTGACCAGCTGATGCTGGGGTATCAGAAAAACGAAAGTATCTATCTGCCCGGGGAACACCTCCGCGGTATCTTCAATCTCGCGGGCATCGTCCTGCCGCCGATTTTGCTCGACGGCAGAGTCGTCGGCCGATGGCGCAAAAAGGACAGTCAAATGACGTTTGAGCTTTTCGAAAAGGTCACGGCTCCCCAAAGGAAATTTATATTAAGTGCCATGGATGAAAGCTTCGGCGATATCAAAAAGGTTGTCTGGTCGGATGTACCGTGCGCGCCGAAAACGCTGCCGGCAGTAACCGGACGTTCCGGCGGCAAAATTTGAGCATATGCGTCAACATAACACGGGGCGGTTTCCGCGGCTGTTATCAGCCGGGGAACCGCCCCGACGCGCTGCCCCCGGCAAGCGGGTGGACAGACGGTGATCGTGCATCAAAAAACGCGTTTTTGTATGGTATAATGTGTCTGGCTGGAGCTTCCGGCGGTGCGCAAAATAAACAGCGGCGGGAAACCGGACTTCGAAAATTTATATGTATATATGGTTTTTTTCGAGCCAGAAAAATGAAAACCCTGTAATTGCAGCAGCTTGGTGTCGCGGCATCGGCGGTTTGTTAACACAACCGTAATATATTTAACACAATTGTAACAACTTTTAGGCGATTATAGGCCCTTTTTGCCCCGATACCAGTGCTTTTTCGCCGATATCAGCGTAAAATTCACTGTTTACCCGGCATTTTTACGCGTTATAAAGCGGCATTTGATAAAAAAGAGAAGCCTCTCGAATAAGGGCTTCTCCGGTACATCGGTTATTTATTAATACCGGTCATTCCGGCGGAAGGGTTTTTTAGAGGGGAAGGAGGCACGGCCCTTATCGTCCACCTTTTGGACGTGAGCGGCGGGGATGTAGGTGTCGCGGGGGTCGCGGCGTCTTTTGGAGGCCTCGGCCAGCTTTTCGGCGGTGACGAGGCGGCCGCAGATTTTGCAGCCAACCATGGCGGCTACAATCTCGGTGCTGCGCCCCGCGGGAATCTCAACCACGGACTGCGTCGGATACACCTCAACGCGTCCGATGTCGCTGCCATTGAGGCCTGTGTGTTCGGTCATCGCACCGATAATGTGGTTGACGGCGGCGCGGTCGCTCGAGCCGATGTCCAGCAGGATGGTATCGTAAGACGTCGGCTTGGCGGCGGTTTTGTCGGTGGCAATCTTTGGCTTTCTCGGCGTAAAGGCTTCCGTGCTCTGCTCAATAGGCGGTACGGTAGTGGCCGCTACCTCCTGCTCAAAATGGAGCCGCAGAGCCGCCTCGGCAATCTGCTGATACGTGTAGCCGCGCTCAATGAGCTGGGCGGCCAAATCGGTGAACAGCGGCGTCGCTTCAGCCTGCAGCGCTTCTTCCGCGAGCGCGAATATTTTGGCATTGTTGATTTTTTTGATTTCATCGGTAGTCGGCAGGTCCATCCGTGTGATGACCGACTTCGCGTCAAAGGCGATATTCCGCATCGCGTAAACCTCGCGCTTGCCGCCGCAAAGGGTGATGGAGCGTCCGGATTTTCCGGCCCGGCCTGTCCGTCCGATCCGATGCACGTAATATTCAGAGTTTGCCGGTATGTCAAAATTGATGACAATGTCTATATCATTCACGTCGATGCCCCGGGCGGCGATATCGGTTGCAATCAGTATGGAGGTTCTGCCCGCCTTGAAGCCCTGCATGACGGAGGTGCGCTGAGACTGTTTAATATCGCTGTGGATGCACTCCACGCTGAAGTTCTTGGAGACCAGCAGCTCGTCGAGCTCATCCACCATTTTTTTCGTGTTGCAGAATATAATGGCGCGGTTCGGGTTGTGGAAATTGAGGAGCGCCAGCAGCGCGTCTTTTTTCCTGCTGTGCGGTACATCGATGTAATTCTGCTCGATCTCGGCGATTGTCACCAGGTCCTTGTCGATCTCAATAAGCTGCGGGTCCTTCTGGAATTCGCGCGTCAGCTTTAAAATCGCCGGCGGCATGGTCGCGGAAAAGAGCACCATCTGCCGCTCTTCCGGCGTATCGCGTAAAATTGTTTCGATGTCCTCCTTGAAGCCCATGTTCAGCATCTCGTCGGCTTCGTCGAGCACAACCATTTTCACGCTGCCGAGCTTTAAGGTTTTGCGACGCATATGGTCCATGATCCGGCCCGGCGTACCGACCACGATGTTGGCGTGGCGCAGGCGGATGCACTGCTTGTCGATGGAGGCGCCGCCTGTTACCTCAACGGGGCGGATGCCCGTTTTAAACCGCGCCACCTTGCGGATTTCCTCCGCGGCCTGCATGGCGAGCTCTCTTGTCGGGCAGAGGATGAGCACCTGCACGGTCGGCTTCTCCTCGTGGTTGTCGATGCTCTCGATAGCGGGAATCGCAAACGCAATCGTTTTGCCCGTCCCGGTCTGCGACTTGGCAATTACGTCCACCCCCGTGCGGATAAGCGGGATCGCCTCCGCTTGGACAGGCGTTGCGTAATCAAAGCCCATTTCGTTAATCGCTTTTTCAATTTTAGGTGTCAGGTTCAGCTCGGAGAATGGAATTTTCGTCATGTTAATCCTTAACTCCGCCGATAAGCGGCGGCTCAAATTTGCAGGAAAAATCGATGGTTTTCGAAGAAAATGGCTGCCCCAACGGCGGCCAAATCGATTTCTCCGTGTGTGAAATTCATTTCACACTGTCCTCAATTCAAAATAAATAAAAAACGAGACAAGACGCCTCGTTTTTAGAATAAACGATGTATGTGTATCACAGCTTATTATCATATCGTCTATATGCATCATTGTCAACAAATAATTACTGGGAGGTCGCTAAACTGCCGGATTTAAGGTTTTTGGAGCATATAGGAGGTGTCATTCCAAACATTTAAAACACGTGCGTTGTCATCGCGTTCACTCATAAATGAGACGCCGCCTGCTGAACCCAACAAAGCAGTTTTTTCCAAAATTGAAATCGGCAGGTTCAGCCAGCGCGCGGTGAACAGTGATAATGAACCGCCATGACCGACTATGATAAAATCATTGTCAGTTGACTTTTCAAGTTCATCCGCGACTTTTGAGACTCTGGCATATACCTCCACAGCAGACTCGGCATCCGGCATCATCTTATGATAGATCCATGGTAAATCATTGGGGCGCGGTATTTGATTTATTTTAA
The DNA here is from genome assembly GCA_002307055.1 of Clostridiales bacterium UBA1316. Lineage (GTDB taxonomy): Bacteria > Bacillota > Clostridia > Oscillospirales > Oscillospiraceae > Sporobacter. The sequence goes on along the minus strand of DBTM01000091.1, from coordinate 14,042 downwards.
ACCATTCCTGCGACTGACCTGTGGCGCTGCCCATGCTGATTTCTCTCAGCTCTTGACGATAAATAGGGGTTAGCTTCAGGTGCTCGGCAATCATTTCAGCTGTTTGCCTTGTTCGCGTCAAATCAGAAGAATACAGCTTATAATTTGAGCTTGTCCCTATTTTTTCTCTTAGAGCGATACCGATATGACGCGCTTGCTCAAGCCCGAGCGCGGTTAGCTCCCAGTCGGTAACACCGCCAACCATGTTGTTGACATGGTGCACCGCTTGACAATGCTGGACTGTTATCACCCGTTTCATTAGTGTTCCTCCCCGTGTTATCACTAGATTCCTGCTATTATCACCTATGTTTATATCTCGCCTGTGCGGAAGGCTTCCATCATGGTGGCGGTCAGGGCGAAGGTGGATTCGGAGACGGGGACGGACCGGCGGTCAAACCAGACGCCTTCGGAGAGCTCGTTTGTATCGACGGTTACCTGGTCGCTGCCGTCGAGCTCGCAGAAAAAGCCGGACAGCAGGGAGCCGGAAAAGGCCCAGGGCTGGCTTTTATAATAGCGGATGTTTTTGACGCGCAACCCGACCTCTTCCATCACCTCGCGCTTAAGACCTTCCTCGAGGGATTCGCCGATTTCAACAAAACCGGCTATCAGCGCGTAGCGGTTGTAGCTCGCGGCGGCGGCGTATTTGGTCAGCAGCAGCCGGTCACCATCCGTGACGGCGACAATGACAACAGGAGCGATTTTAGGATATTCAATCAAGCCGCAGGCGGGACAAACCATGGCGCGCTCGTCGCTTTTATGTACCATAGGCGTCGCGCATTTGCCGCAGAAACGGCGCGCGTCATACCATAACGCGAGATGGGCGGCGGTCGCGCCCGCAAAAGCCAGCCAGGATGGTTTTTGCTCGCGGAACACATTCATATATTGAAAGCTTAAATTCGCCGTTTCCTCAGCCTCCTGCATGGATAAAAAAACAGCCGTTTCGTCGACAGACAAAAGGTAGGTCAATTCCAGGGTCGTTTCAGGATAGGCCTCGAATACTGTACTGTATTGAGGCAGCGATAAATTGCCGTCTTTATTTTCTAAAAGCACCCTGCCTTTATTGTAAAAATAGACATAATCAGTCGCTAACGGTTCTCTGGGCCTATATTCATTGTGAAAACAAAACGGCGCTATATCCTGAAACAAAGCAAACACCCGCCACTTCAAATATATTTTTATTTAATATACAATAAAGAAACAAAATAAGCAAGGGGACGGATGTCCCGTCCCCTTGTGCGCGGAGGTTATTGCGGTTCGATTTTTGCGGCGGCGGGTTCATCGGTGTGTTTTGACAGCCTGCTGTTTCTGTTACTGGCAAGGATGGTGACGAACAGGATCAGGAGCAGCAGGAGGCCCTCGACGGTTTGGGAATATTGGGTTTCCGACAGACCGATGAGTGCCAGGCCGTTGACGATGATTGTAATGGAGAGCGAACCCAGAATGACCTTGTAGAGCTTGGCTGAGGTGCCGCCGGTGACAAGCACGCCGCCGAGGAAGATAGCCATGGCGACCTTCATTTCGAAGAAAACGCCCATCTGCTGGCTTGTGCCGCCGACGGAGGTGAGCGTAAAGATCGCGCCGAAGCCGACCATCAGGCCGGAGATGGCAAAGGCGACAATTTTCATGAGCATTACGGGGACGCCGACAAATTTGGCGGTCGTCTCGTTTTCACCGATGGCCTTGCTGTATTTACCGGCTTTTGTAAACTCAAAAACATACGCCATAATGATAATGATGATGATGAGCGCCGGATACCGGATATAGGGCTGGCTGAGCACCGTCATAGCCTCGGGAATCTTCTGGGTGCCGATAAATGACTGGATGTAGTTGACGATGCCGCGCACACCGATGATCATGGCAATGGTCAGCATGAAGGACGGTACCTTGAACCGGCTGACGACAATGCCGTTGAAAATGCCGACGAGAAGACCAACGAGCAGGGCGACCGGGATCAGCCATATACCGCCGCCGAGGTTGGCGGCCCAGGTGGCGACGACGCCCGACAGCGCCACATTGACGCCGACGGAGAGGTCGATGCTGCCCTGTGCCACAACAAAGAGGACGCCGCAGCCGACGACGATTGTCATAACGGTCTGATCGACGATATTGCTCAGGTTCATGGCGGAGAGCATTTTACCATGACTGGCAATCTCGAAGAATGCGAAGATGATAATAAATGCCGCAAACGGAACAATATCCTGAACAGTTATCCTTTTCTTTTTCATCAGATCATCACTCCTATGACGGATTGTTCCGTAAAGTTTTCGTCCCGGCGGATGACGCCTGTGATTCTACCGTCCCGCATGACAATCAGCCGGTCGGCCATGCCGAGGACTTCCGTCAGCTCGTCGGATATCAGAATGGTGGCAATGCCGTTTTTCTTTGTTTCCTTCATCAGCGAGTAGATATATGCCTTGACGCCGACATCGACACCGCGCGTCGGGCAGTCCAGAACAAGGAGCTTCAGGTCCTTCGCCAGCCAGCGCCCGAGGTTGACCTTCTGCTTGTTGCCCCCGGAGAGCGCGTCCATCGCCTGATAGATGTCCGTGCACTTGACCGACAGCTTCTGCGTCATTTCGGCGGCTAATTTTTTCAGCTTGCCTGGGGAGAGATATTCGGCGCTGCCCTTGAGCTCATTCAGAGAGGGCAGGGTAAAGTTTTCCAGGATGCTGGCATGAATCATCAGGGCTTCGTTATCTCTGTCCTTGGGCACATAAGCCATATTATGTTTAAGAGCTTTAGAGGAGCTTTTAATAACGAGGTCCTGCGCTGCTAGGGTGACGGCGCCGCCGGATAGCTTGGAAAGGCCGAACACGGCTTTGCCTACAGTATGGATACCGGAGTCGGAGAGGCCGCAGAACCCGAGAATTTCGCCCTCATGAACGTCGAAGGAGACATCCTCAATTTCGCCGGGGACCGTCAGATTATTCACGGACAAAATGACCTTGTCCGTATAGTCCGGCTTCATATCGGCGCGGTAATAATCGCCGCTGATTTCGCGCCCGACCATCATTTTTTTCACGTCGCCCGGTGTCGTCTCCGCGGAGACGACCTCGCCGACGACCTCGCCGTCCCGCAGGACAGTAATGGAATCGGTAATCCGGATAAGCTCCTCAACGTCATGCGTGATGACGATAACGGAGCGGCCCATGGATTTGAGTTTTTTGATCAGCTCATAGAGCTTGGTTCTGTTGTTCATCGACAGAGACTGCGTAATCTCGTCGAGCAGCAGAAGCTGGGGATCGGCCGACAGCGCCCGGGCCAGCTCGATGATTTTCCGCGTCTCGATCATCATGCCGTCCGTCAGCATGTTTAGCGGCACCTTCGGCAGATTCCACTTTTCGAATTGCTCGGCCGCGGCTTTGTTGAGGGCTTTGAGGCTGATGATGCCGTTTTTTGTAAACTGACCGGTCCTGCCTAAAAACACATTCACGCCGGCCGGCAGACTGCCGACAACGCCCAGCTCCTGCATGACCATGGAGATGCCGCGGCTGTTGGCGTCGTTCGGACTGCGGGGATTATAATCCTTGCCGTCGAGCAGCATCTCACCGGAATCGCGGGAATAGAGGCCGGCAATCTGCGAAATAAGGGTGGATTTGCCGGAGCCGTTTTCGCCGATGAGCCCTTTGATTTCGCCCTTTTTCACAGTAAAATTAATGTTCTTGTTGGCGTGCGTCGGGCCGAAATATTTATTGAGGCCTTTGATTTCAAGAATTGGTTCCATGCTATTGCTCATTTCACAACCCCCTTGACGCCTTTTTGCCCGAAGATGCCGAACGCGATCAGGAAGGCGCCCAGGAAAGCCTCCTGCAGCGTGCCGGACGGTACGCCCAGAATCGTCAAAAGATTAAAGATCGCGAAGATGATGACCGCGCAGATCGGCACGGCAATGATAATGTTGAGCCGCTTCTGCAGAATCTGAGCCAGCAGGATGATCGCAAGCGGCTGGAAGACCACATAAATACTAGTCAGGCCCGTTTTGACGGTTGTGCGCCCGGCGATACTCTCCTGCACAAAGGCGGCGACGCCGATAAAAAGCCCGCAGATTATACCGACCCATAGGAGCGTTTTGAGGACATTGATACCGAGGGCCTTGGCAACGTCCTTATTGCCGCCGAGCGCCCGGATGTTCAGGCCGACCGTCGTCCTGTTGTAAATGAAATACGCGGCGATAAATCCAACGACGACAAGGAGGGCGCTCCACGGCAGCTGCCCCAGAATCCTGAGGTTCTTATCCATTTCGGCGTAGATGAGCGGTGACGTCGTTTTATTGACCTTGAGGAAGACAGCCATGGCTTCATAGATCATGGCTAAACTGATACCGGCGATCCACGAGGGTATCTTGGTGAAGGCGAAAATGTTAAAGTTGATAAAAACCAATAGTGTGCTGGCAATCAGCCCGCCGAGTATAACGCCCGGATACCCAAGCCAGTTGCCGAAGATTGTCGTCGCAAAGGAGCCGAGCACCAGGATTGCACCGATGGACAGGTCGGTATAACCGCAGGCAAACAGGAAGCAGAGCCCCCAGGCTACAAAGATGGGCCAGACGGTGTGAGAAATGATGATGGCCAAATTTGAGCCTTGAAGGAATTTCCCACCGGCAATGACGTTGAAAATGACGGAAATCACAACAATAGCAGCAATTAAAATCAGTACAAAGATAACCGGATTCTGATGCTTTTCCTGTGAGGTGCTTTTTATGGGTTTTACTGTTTGCATAAAGCGTTACCTCTGTTTCTGCTGATATGGTGCAGGCCAACCTGCCGGTTTACTGACAGGTTGGCCGCCAACAGGTTTAATCGGACGGTTTGCTAACCAACAGAGTTGGTATCCAACAGCCGGTTACCCGACTGTTGGGAGATTGTGTGCTTTAAGGATGGCATTCAGGGTGAGGCCGTTATCCATCATATCCTGATATGTTTTGTAGGTGACATCCGGATTGTATCTGTAGCAGAGGCTCTTGAGCATGTCCTCGGTGACAGGCTGCACACCGGTGGTGGTGAAAACGGACATATACGCGTCAACGTTTGTTTTGTCGACTTTGAACGGATGATTCTGCAGATGCGGGGCTTTGCCGTCGGCATCGAGGATCTTGTGACCGTCCAGATAGTTCTGAAGCAGTGTGGGAGCAATCAGCGAAGCAAGCATAATGCCGTCGTTGCCGGCTTTGATGGTGCCGTCTTTAATATACTCGGCTGAGGTCTTATCGACGCAGGACATATAGACATTGATTTTGCCCTTTAAGCCAAGTGTGTCAATAGCGGAGAGGGAACCGGGGATATAGTCGCCGACCATCGCGTACAGGCACTGCGCATCCTTGTGGGCAGAGAGCATATCCTCTGCTTTTGCCGGAGCTTCGGAAGCGTCGGTGCAGCGGGCCTCAGCCAGAATGGTGCCGCCCTTTGCTGTAAATTCGTCTCTAAAGCCCTGGGATCTCTGGTCCATGTTGTTATCGCCGATGTTGCCGCCGATGAGAACAGCGGTCTTGCAACCGTCCGCGATAGCCATGTCAGCAACCTCTTTGCCGTCGGTAACCATATCGGCATCCATACAGCCGACATAATAGGGATTGGAGTCGGCGAGCTTTGTACGGTCGGCATCGGAGCCGATGAAGGTGAACAGGACGAAGGGGACTTTATTGGTCATGCAGGTTGCGGCCATCTGAGGCAGATTCGTCACACCGGCAGCCTGAAGAGCGATGCCCTGCACACCGGCTGCGCAGAAGTTCTGAACGTTGTTCGACTCTGTTTCGGGTGTGAAGTCGTCGCTGGCTCTCTGGGTCGTGTTGCCGAGCGCCTTCAGGGCATATTCCGCATTATCACCGAAAGCATCGAGAACAGGAACACCTGAACCCCATGTGTTAACGCCGATTTTATACGATGTCGTGATGGACGGCGCCGATGACGCGGTGGCAGTTGCCGCCGAAGCGCTGGCTGACGGGGTTGGGCTGCTCGCTGCCGGCGTTTTCGCACAGCCGGTCAATAACAATGAAGCGGCAGTGATAACGGCGATAAGCAGAGCAATTTTTCTTGTAATACCTTTTAACATTTTGCTTCCCTCCAAATAGTAATTAATAATTATAAGCTGAACAAGGTTTCCCTATCCTTATAATCACCCCCAGCCATATTTAAAGATACATATACACATATATGTGTACGAGAAAGCACTAAGTATACGACTTCATGTAACTAAAGCTGGCTGTCATCAATCTGCTTCCATAATGGCTAATTTTACATCAAAAATTATAAAAAAACAAGTAACTATTCCTCTATCATCCGATACCCAACACCGACTTCTGTTACGATATATCGGGGCTCGGCGGGGTTGACTTCCAGCTTCCGGCGTATGTTTGCCATGTTGACGCGTAAAGCCTGAATCTCGCTCGAATAGGTGGAGGACGCATAATGGCCCCAAATTTCTTTGATTATAAAATCATGTGTCAGTACCTTCCCAATGTATTTTGAGAGGAGGACTATAATTTTATACTCTATCGGCGTCAGATGGACTTCTTTCCCGGATAGGGTGACAAACCTTTTTTCATAATTGATCTCCAGCTCGCCGGTTATGAGACTGCCGGTTTCAGGTGCGCCTGTTTCTGAGGCTCTTTGACTATGGCGCAGAGCGGTTCTGATCCGGGCGAGCAGCTCGGCGGTTCCAAACGGCTTTGTGATATAGTCGTCCGCCCCCAAATCCAGGGCTTCAACCTTTTCGCGCTCATGGCCGCGGGCGGAAACAACAATGATCGGTAAGCCTGTCCACTGCCGGATTGTTTTCAACACGTCCAGACCGTCCATATCCGGCAGCCCCAAGTCGAGCAGAATCAGATCGGGGCAATGAGAAGCCGCCATTGAAATGGCCTCCCTGCCTTTTGAGGTTTTAATAATACTAAAAGTATTTGACGTGAGTACGGCGGAAATGTAATTGCTGATGCTGTCCTCATCGTCCACAATCATAATCAGCGCTTTATTTTCCATATTATATCTCCTGTAAAGGCAGTATAAACCGGAAGACGGCGCCGCCGCCTTTTCTGTTGGCCGCCTCCATCCTGCCGTTATGTGACTGAATAATAGACATGCAGATCGACAGACCGATACCCATGCCTCTGGAGGAATCCGAGCTTCGTTTTCTGTCAGGCACATAGCTTTCGAATACGAAGGGTAAATCCTGCTCGGCAATTCCCTCGCCGCGGTCGAGAACTTCAAAGACGGCGTCCTTGTCGTTCTTTTGTATTATGACATCGATAACAGTCTCCTCCCCCGAATGCTTGACGGCATTTTCGAGGAGATTAATCAGGACCTGTTCTATCAGCGTCCCGTCCATCGGGACAATGAGAAGCGCATCCGGGACCTTGACGGTGATCTTTCGCTCGGGGAATCGTTTTTTTATGCGGCTGATGGATTCGGCGACGATTTCCTCGGCGGCTTCGGGTGTTTTCACGACGCTCGTGGTGCCATCCTTAATCCGTGTGACGGATAGGATGTTTTCAACCATGCGTATGAGCCATAAGGATTCCTCCTTAATGTCGGTCAGCAGTTTGTCCCGCGTCTCTTTATCGAGACTGTCGCCGCTTTCGAGAATGGCGGCGCTCGAGCCCGAAATACAGGTGAGCGGTGTCCGCAGATCGTGCGAAATTGTCCGCAGCAGATTGCTCCTCATTTTTTCCTTTTCCGCGTCAATCAGAATGTGCCGCTGTTCATCAGAGAGATGCTGGCGCTCGAGCGCCATAGCCACCTGGGAGACGACCATCTGCAGGAAAAGGCGGCGGCTTTGGCTGAGCTTCCCTGTCAGGCAGGAAAGACCGATAACGCCTAATATTTTACCCTGCGCAATGACCGGCATATAAAAGCCGCCCGCCCCCATGAGCGTATCGGTTCCCGCACCCGCGTTTTTGAGGTTCAGAAATACCCAGTGGGCGACAGCCTGCTCATCTGCCGACAGCAGAAAGGAAGCATCGCCTTCGGCATCTGATTGTTTAAAAAAGCCGAGGGTATTATTCGCCGGGTCCTGTGTGTAGAAAATGGCGGAACGGGAAAAGAGCTTAATCAGGTAGTCGTTGGTCAGGGCTGTGATATTGTCAAGACCGCGCGTGACGAGAAGCTTTTTATTGATCTCAAACAAAACCTCGGTGCGCCGTTCACGCTCAACGGCAAGCTGCGCCTGCGTCTTCACCCGGACGGTCATGGTGCTTGTAATGAGCGCGACGAGCAGCATGATCACAAAGGTGATGGGATAACCGGGCTGAATGGCATTGAATGTATAATAGGGAACGGTGAAAAAGAAATTGAACGTCAGGACACTGACAATCGACGAAAGAATGCAGTAAAAATAGCCTGTGGTCGTTCTTGAAATAATGAGGACAGCCAGAATATAGACCATGATGATGTTTTGGTCTCCGACCTTGAGCGCCTGCAGGGCAAAGCAAATAAGCGTCGCCAGTGTCAGGTAGGCTAAAGCTCTCAGCGTGTCGGCCAGGGAGAAGGATAAATTCGGATGCAGCCGGTTCCTCCTTGGATTTCGATAATTCCTCTGGCTTGTATTGCCGGGAATGATGTGTATTTCAATGTTCGGCAATAAGGATATCAGCTTGTCTTCGAGACTGGGTTCAAAAAAAGTCGTTAAAGTTTTTTTGTTCCGGCTCTTGCCGATGACAATATTGGTGATGCCGGACATGCTGGCGTAGCCCGCGATGATGGCGGTGATGTTATCCCCGTTGAGCGTGACGATTTCGCCGCCCAGCGCCTCAGCCAAGTCCATATTGGCCCGAATGTTCTTTTTTTCCGCTTCTGTCATATATGGACTCTCCATGCAATCCACATAAGCGGCAGCCCAGGGCGCGTGAAACGCTTCGGCTGTCCGTGCTGTCCATCGGATGCATTTGGCGGAGGAGGGGGAAGGCCCGATGCAGACGAGCAGCTTGGTGCTGGCCATTTTTTCAGTCATATGCAGCTCGCTCTGATTATCGTAGCTGATGCGGTCCGCCGCTTTGCGCATGGCAATTTCACGGAGCAGGCGGAGATTATCCTTTGTGAAAAAGTTGTTCATCGCTGTTTCCGCGCGCTCCGGGCGGTATATTTTGCCGGCTTCGAACCGCCTTAAAAGCTCGTCGGGCTCGATATCGATGAGCTTGACCATGTCGGCCCGGTCAAAGATATAATCGGGCACGGTTTCCTTAACCTGAACCTTTGTAATATTCTGGACTTTATCATTCAGGCTTTCAATATGCTGGACATTGACCGTTGTGTAGACGCTGATACCGGCTTTCAGGAGCTCTTCTATATCCTGGTATCGTTTTTTGTTGCGCACGCCTTCGGCGTTCGTATGTGCCAGCTCATCAACTAAAATAAGCTCGGGCTTTCTCTCCAGCGCGGCATCCAGGTCAAATTCTTTGAGCTCAATGTTTCTGTACTGCACATGCCGCGGCGGCAGAACCGTCAGCCCGCTGAGCAGCGATATCGTCTCAGGACGGGTATGCGGCTCGACATAACCGACAAGGACCTCAACACCGTTGTTTTGCTGTTCCCTTGCGTCATCGAGCATCGCGTAGGTTTTGCCCACGCCGGCGGCATAACCGAAAAAAATTTTTAACTTCCCCTCTGCCCGTGGTTCATCGGAGAGAATGCTGTCAAGCAGGGCATCGGGATCAGGACGGCCATCGTTATTTTTTACCATATTAACTCCCATTCCGCCGCAAAGCGGCGGCACAAAGCATGAAAATTAATTTTCACGTTACGCTCCTCAACAATGAAGGCTAAGGGAAACAGATACCTCTCAGCCTTCAATATAGTCTCATATTTACTTTAAATCAAGCCGTCGAGCGCCAGATTGACTTTAAGGACATTGACAGCCGGTTCACCCCAAAAACCGAGAAATTTGCCGCTGGTATATTTGCTGATGACCGCTTTGACGGCCGCCTCGCTGATGCCGCGCGCTCCGGCGATCCGGGCAGCCTGATAAGCCGCGGCGGCCGGGGATATATTGGGGTCGACGCCGCTGCCGGAGGCTGTGACGAGATCCATCGGGATATCGGCTTTGTTGGACGGATCAAACGCGTGCCACCAGTCAATGCGCTCTTGTACCTTCGCTTTTTGCTCCGCGCTGACGGGATTCAGATTCGTGGCGCCCAGGGGCCTGCCGATCAGATATTCCGGCTTGGTGAATTCCTGAGCGATCAGCGCAGACCCATATTCTTTTTTTGTCCCGTCCTTCAGGGCGACGGTGATGATGCTGCCGCCGGCCTGAGCGGGGAAAGCCGCCTGGGCGATAACCGTCACAGCACCGGGATATATAACGCCGCACAGCACCGTCAACACAAGAAAACAGACAAGGACGGGTCTTAATGATTTTAACGATCTTTTCATATATAACAATTCCTTTATACGATATGGCAGACGGTCAGGAGGATGTCAATGGCTTTGATGGCGATAAACGGTGTGATAATGCCGCCAAGACCGTATAGACGCAGGTTTCTTCTGAGCAGATTGCCTGCGGAGGTCTCCCGGTATTTGACGCCGCGCAGGGAGAGCGGAATGAGCGCGACGATGATCAGGGCATTGTAGATGATTGCCGACAGAATGGCGCTCGCGGCGCTGGTGAGCCCCATGAAGTTAAGGACAGCCAGCTGGGGGTAAATCCCAAAAAACAGAATGGGTATGATGGCAAAATACTTGGCGATGTCGTTTGTGACGCTGAAGGTGGTCAGCGAGCCTCGGGTCATCAAAAGCTGCTTGCCGATACGGACGATATCGATGAGCTTTGTCGGATTGGAGTCCAGATCGACCATATTGCCGGCTTCCTTGGCGGCTTGGGTGCCCGTGTTCATTGCCACGGCCACATCGGCCTGGGCGAGCGCGGGCGCGTCATTGGTGCCGTCTCCCGTCATGGCGACGAGATGGCCCTTGGCCTGATAATCGCGGATGAGCTTGAGCTTGGCGTCCGGCGTGGCTTCGGCAAGGAAGTCGTCCACCCCGGCTTCGGCGGCAATAGCCGCCGCCGTCATTGGGTTGTCGCCGGTGATCATGATCGTTTTGATGCCCATTTTGCGCAGGTCCTCAAAGCGGTCCTTAACGCCGTTTTTAACAATATCTTTGAGGTAAATAACGCCGAGTACAACCGCGTTTTTTTCGACCACAAGAGGCGTTCCGCCCTTGCCGGCAATCCCGGCGACTATCTGGCTGCACTCGTCTGGGTACTGCCCGCCCTTATCGAGCACGTAATTTTTAACGGCATCCGCCGCGCCCTTGCGGATTTCATTGCCCTGATAGTCAATGCCGCTCATGCGCGTCTTGGCTGTGAATTCAATAAACGACGCACTGAGACTTGACATGTCGCGCCCTCTGATATTGAAGCGTTCTTTCGCGAGGACGACGATGCTCCTGCCTTCGGCTGTCTCGTCGGCCAGCGAGGATAACTGCGCCGCGTCGGCAAGCTCCTGCTCCGTCACACCGGTTACAGGGAGAAATTCACTGGCCTGACGGTTGCCGAGCGTGATGGTGCCGGTTTTATCCAGCAGCAGCACATCCACATCGCCCGCAGCCTCTATGGCGCGCCCGCTCATGGCCAGGACGTTTGCCTGATTGAGCCGGCTCATGCCGGCAATACCGATTGAGGAGAGCAAAGCACCGATGGTCGTCGGGGCCAGGCACACAAGCAGCGCGATGACGTTGGTGATGGAGATGGCGCTGCCGGTACCCGCCTGCCTGCTGGCAAAGCCGGAAAACGGCAGAAGGGTTGCCGAAACAACGAGGAATATGATGGTGAGCGTGACGAGCAGTATTTGAAGGGCGATTTCATTCGGTGTTTTTTTCCGCGAGGCACCCTCAACCATGGCGATCATCTTATCCAGGAAGCTCTCTCCCGGCTCGGCGGTGCCTTGGATGATCAGCCAGTCGGAAACAAGCGTTGTGCCGCCCGTGACGGCGCTGCGGTCGCCGCCGGACTCGCGGAT
>DBTM01000091.1:1520-1757 GCA_002307055.1 Clostridiales bacterium UBA1316 | reverse complement strand
TCATCCACCGAAGCCGCGCCTTCGACGACATCGCCGTCAATGGGGATTTGTTCGCCGGCCTTGACATAGACAAGGTCGCCTTTTTTTAATGTACTGGACAGTACTTCAGTATAATCCTCAACATTCGAAGCGGCTTTCAACCGACGGGCTTTGACATCTTTCCTCGATTTTCGGAGCGTGTCGGCCTGCGCGCGGCCCCGGCCTTCGGCAATGGCTTCGGCAAAGTTGGCGAAAAGC
>DBTM01000091.1:1115-1260 GCA_002307055.1 Clostridiales bacterium UBA1316 | reverse complement strand
TGGCGAAAAGCACGGTGAACCACAGGATTAAGGATATTGTGAGGGTATAACCGGCATGCTCATCTTTGATTCCAAAAAAGGACAGAACCCAGAGGAGAAGGGTGAGAAACGCACCGATATAGACGACAAACATGACCGGATTCTT
>DBTM01000091.1:461-869 GCA_002307055.1 Clostridiales bacterium UBA1316 | reverse complement strand
AGACGACAAACATGACCGGATTCTTTATCTGAACTTTCGGCGACAGCTTGGCGAAGGACTGCTCGATGGCATCGATATAGATATTTTTGTTTAAGCTTTTTTTATTCATTTCCATCACCTTACCTAATGGCTGTGAAGTAGTCCGCGATCGGACCGAGTGCCAGTGCCGGCAAAAAGGTCAGCGCGCCAATGATGATAATAATGGCGATCAGCAGGCCGGTAAACAGGGTGTTGCTGGTGGAAAGCGTGCCTTCGCCGACAGCCACGGTTTTCTTTTTGGACAGGTTTCCGGCCATATATATGACGGCGGTCATCGGCAGAAAACGAACGATCAGCATTTCAAAGCCGCCGACGACATTGGTGAAGACATTATTCGCGGCGTATCCGCCGAAGGCGCTGCCGTTATTG
>DBTM01000091.1:0-218 GCA_002307055.1 Clostridiales bacterium UBA1316 | reverse complement strand
TCCGCCGAAGGCGCTGCCGTTATTGGCGCCCATGGAGGTAAAGGCATACAGGATTTCGGAGAAGCCGTGCGCGCCGGAATTCGTCAGCCAGGAGGTCACCTGCGGCAACACGACGGCGGCGAGGGTGCCGAAAAGAATGAAGAGCGCCGGTGTTAAGATGATGATACAGACCATTTTCATATCGAAGGCTTCAATTTTCTTGCCCAGGTATTCGGGCG
>DBTM01000009.1 GCA_002307055.1 Clostridiales bacterium UBA1316 | reverse complement strand
ATCGATATCACACTCGTAATATTCTCTGCCGGTTTTGGACGGCAATAAGCCTTCAAAATTGCCGAAGCTGCTGCCGCCGATGCATTTGCCGGGGGCGTACGGCTCAAGCGAGCCGCCGCTCCAGCCAAGCGCCTGCGCGTCTTTTTTGGTTATAAAATTCTGAGGGAGCTTTGCGTACTGATGAATATAGAGCGCGACGTCCTGCTTTGTTGTATAGGTGCCGTCCTCTGGTAATAGCGCCGCGACGGTATGCGCTGCGTCAGCAGGTTTTGAAGGCTGCACCGTTTCAGGTGCGGCTTTGCTGTCCTCAGACGACGGTACAGCCGGAGTCGGTTTTAGAATCGGCGCTTCAGATACAGCCGCCTTGTCTATAGCCGGTGATGCGGCGGATTCGGGGATGGCAGCTGACACCGAAGCTTGCTCTGTTTCTTGCGCAGTGTCCTTTGCCGGTAATATCGCGGCATTTGCTGTTCCGGCAGCGTCTGAGGCTTGAGCCGTTTGAATAACCGGCTCTTCCGCCTGCCGCTGTGCGCCGCACCCGCCCAATACACCAAAAATGAGGATCAAAGCGATTAATAAGCCAAGCAGCTTTTTTTTCATCATCCGCTCACACTCGTCTCATGACAGTATTATACAAAATATGCAGTATTGCCCGCATTATATCACAGATGCATATTTTAACAATATCATTGAGTCGAATTTCGGTGCCAGAAAATCAATACCTGTTGAAATGCAGCCTTCTTTATGATAAAATTTAAAGTAATAATATGGTTATACTCCGCGTTAGGCTTGTGATTTGAGGTTGTATTAATATGGATATTAATATTACAGCAACAAGCAGTCTGGGACAGTATCAGACGATAAGCGTTGATTCCCGTCGAAACTCGTCTCAGGCAGCGGACACGGATGCCGCTCAGCCGACCGACAAGGCGGAAATCAGCCGGGAGGGCATGGACGCCTATAAGGAATATCAAAAAAGCAAAACCGAATCACCTGAATATAAGTATACAATCAATAAGCTGACCGCCCGGCAAAACGAGGTTATCGCCCACGAGCAGGCTCACATGACCGCCGGAGGCTCTGCCGTCGGTACGGCAACCTATTCGTACACTTTGGGGCCGGACGGTAACAGATACATAACCGGCGGCGAGGTACCGATATCCATTCCGGAAACAGGTTATAAGGAGCAAATGCTCAATGAACTTGAGCAGGTGAAAAAGCGGCCCTCGCCCCCGCCGAACCCTCCAGCCAGGACCGCAGCGTCGCCTCCTCCGCCGCCGCCCAAGAAGTCGCCCTCCGCGCCGAACTCGCCGCCGAAAAAGCCCAGCAAGCCGGCATGAAATAGAATAACGTTAAAAAAGGCTCCGATTGTGAAACAATCAGAGCCTTTTTTGGTAAAGGCGTTGCCTATTGATAAAATGTACCGCCACCGATTTTGGAGCGTTGCAACTCTTAACGATCATAAAATTTGCACTCCTGCAAATCGTTCCTCATAACCAAAACATTGTCCTGTTCTGCCATTTTAACAAATCCAACCTTCTGATATAACCGAATGGGGCCGCAATTATCCCATTCGTACCGTTCGGTAAGCACAAAAGGGAAACCTTCGACAGCAATATAGCCCTCGGTTTTTGCGTCCTCGCACACACGGGCGAGGAGAGCGGTGGCGACGCCTTTCATGCGATATTCCGGGGCGATCTCGAAGCAGGCCACTATTTTAACGCGCCCTTTTTCGCGTTTCTCGGTCGACATTTGAAAACGTGCGCCGTTGCACGATTCGATGGGATAGTTCACCTTGTCGTTCGCATTGCACCAACCGATGGATATGCCGTCCAAGAATGCCAAATATCCTTGCAGAGCGCCTGAATCGATCTGCCGCTCGGCGATCTTTCGGGCTACGCGACCGATGTCAGGCCCATCTACATTGTCATACACCGTTTCCGCTTGCTCTTTGGTCATTTGATATGGCTGGCAATAACACCGATACGGGGAATCATCTGTGAATGCTCGATTTTCGAAGAAATCGAAGTAATCGCCGGAAAGCTCCGGTGTAAGTGGTCTGATAGTGATATTCATGTTTGACTCCTGCACATTATACCTCTACGCTACTATTTTGCCATAAAAAGAACCCACCATCAACCGACTTTTATCAATTGATGGTGGGTTCTTTTTGGAATTATGTTGCAAATAAAATTTCACACCGCGAGCGGGTAGCCGCAGACACGAATTGTATTCTCAGGTATTTATGAATCGGTCAAAAACCCGGATGAAGTAATATAGTCTGCGTGAAAACAGCCAATCATCCATAGAATATTTTTTTATATTGTTATTGCAGACCTGAAGAATTTCCATTAACCATTGACAATCCTGATATGCCATAAAGAAATCTGTTAGTTGCTCAATAAGTGCATATGCTGCTGTAAGATTTTCTAATGATTCGCAACTATCCCATTCAGATAAATAAGCTTGGACCACACTGCTTTTCTCTTTATCTGACAACTGATGTCTTACAACATGTAGAAAATGTGTTATATCATAGAAAGGATGAGAATAAATACTCATTCCCCAATCATAAGGCTTAAATTCTCCATCAATTCTTCTGATATTTCCAGGACGCATATCTCCGTGGCATAAAGTATTCGGAATTTTTATAGTGCATAATAAATCCAATAAATCTTCAACATCACCTACCCGGCTTTTAAGTGCTGCTATTGCTTCCTTTATTAAAGGCTTCTTGATATATTCAAAAAGGAAGTCAACTTGATTTATGAATTTATCCAAAGATGAAAGAATTTTTTGAAGCGTATAGTCATGCAAACGCAATAGTTTATCCTTAAAACGCTTATCTGAAAGTGTAAACCCCTGCTGCATTTTTCCCCAATGCCTGACAATATACTTATATGTATCCACATCATTTTCAGATGGTAAATTAGTCCCGCACATATCTTTGGTCAAATATGCTCGCTCATTCGGGGATATAGATATAAAATCGGGAATATTTGAAATTTCTTTTGACCAGAAATATTCTGTGCTTACAATATCGTTAAGATATGTAATTGCCGGAATCTTTAAATATAAATCACCTATACTTGTAGGTATTACAAACAATGATGAAACATATGCATTTTTAATCTGCCTGATTGTTCCCATAATTGAAAAACTCTGAGTCTCTGCAACAGTGCTTACCCAATCGAAATATGGTCTAAACCCATCGAGATTGACCCAAGGCATATTCTCGCTGATATTATAATTTGATATTACATTTAATAGTACAATGAGTTCATCCTGATTTACGAGAGTGATAATATCATCATATTCCATCCATCTGTAATCGCCCGTTGGCTGCGAATAAGTATATGGCTCAAAAACCGAAATACAATATCGATTGTCAAAGCATACATATCTTCTAAAAACATGCAGGCCGCAATTGTTGTAGAACCATTGATTATCAATTTCCGGCGAATCAAAGCCATAGCTTTCATTAACTTCTTTATGCGGACAGGGAACAGCATATCCTGAGGTAAGGTTTTGCATTAATATTTGTTTGCGTTCATTTAGAAGGATATATAATAATGTCATTATTTCACCTCGAATCCGTCAAATATAAATAACTTATATTAATTGTATCATACTTTTGGGTATATAAAAAGACATAGCATCCCCTTGGCGGAAACTATGTCTTTTTTTTGGAGTTATGATGCAAAAAAGATTTTTGCAGTTAGGTCAAATAATCAGCCAAATAAGCGACAAATTGGAACTTGACTGCTTTAGAGTATGCTTATTAGGTACGCCCCGAGGAACAGATTATCAATCATGGTTTTTCATTCAAGCTCTGATACAAAGGCTTCTTCAAAGCAATCAAGCTCGTAATAAATCCGATTATTCCAACAATGAAGAAAATTACCGCTATACCAGAACCCTCTCCTGTTCCGAAAACAAATGTCAATGCCTGCTGTATAGGCGATGTAACTGCCATGAACGGCTCAAAAACATAATCAGCTAATACGCCGCCGAGAAACAGTCCTAACGGGATAGTACAATTCTGAATAGTATCTCTTGCCGAAAAGACGCGCCCCTGTAATTCGATCGGTACGTAGTTACGCATTACTGCGGTTAAGTTGGCACCCAGTATAGCCACCGGCACATCGGAAACAAACGCGGTAGCTATCCAAAACGGTAACGAACGGTTTAAGCTCTGTCCTACGTTTCCCAAGAGGAAGACGAGACCACAGCATATAAATATGTTATTTACTTTGTTTTTTGCCGGTTTCATAAATGTGACAATCATGCTGCCAATAAGTATACCAAGTGCGACAGCAGTCTCCACCATACCAAGTGCTTTTTGTTCGCCGCCTGTTCTGCTTAAGATAAAGGCGGACATCATACCGTCACTGCCAATTTTAGCAAGGAAGTTGATGACAGCGAAAAACAGAATGATACGCAAAAGCGCCGAATGTTCCCGCAGGAAGTTTATCCCCGTCATACAATCTTTCAAGAAAGATACCTGCCTTTTCTTGGCACTGCGTACCACATCCGGGATTTTAATGAAAACTAACAGCGTTACAAACGCGACTGCAAAACTGACGAGGTCAATTATCAGGACGGTCGTAATCCCACCGAAAGCAAGCAAGGTGCTGCCGAGAGCCGGAGCCAATATCGTAATGATTGAGCCGGAAAAGGATTGCAGCCCGATGACCCTGATATATTGTTCCTTCGGTACAAGCAGACTTGTCGCCACATAGGATGCAGGACTTTGAAACGCATTCATGAAGCTGAGCAGAAAGTTAATGATGTACAGATGCCATACTTGCAGCACAGAAAAGGAATACAGCACTAAGACTGCTACTGTGCCACAAGCGGCAATCAAATCGGCAAGCAACATGATTCGCTTTTTATCCCAGCGGTCTGCGATAGTTCCGGCTATGAAGCGAAAAAAAATAGTAGGCAAAAAGGTACATATTGTCAGAAACGTTATGCTGGAAGCCGTGCCTTTTTGATTGTAAACCCAGATAACGAGCGCAAAATCAGTCATTGCCGTGCCAAGGTTAGACACAGCCTGAGAACTCCACAGAATAAAAAAATCTCGAAGTCCGAAAAACATATTCGGTTTTGTCATGGCTTTGCTCCTTCAATCCTTTATTATTGAATGTGAATGCAAAGCCCGATTCGGACGGTAGTTTACGCTACCGCTCCATGCAGTCTCCGTCCGTTATCAGGCTCTGCATGGAGCAAAGAAAAGTGCAACCATCATAAAGAACCTCCCCACATAGTATGAAAATCCGTAGTTCAAAAACAGTTCGGTAAATTCTCGTTTGTCCGCGTGAAGTAATAACCTTGAAATTAATAATACCACACATTTCCACATAAATAAATACACACATTCCCCTTGGCGGAAGGTATGTATTTTGTAGAAAAATGATGCAAATAAAATTTTGCCGTTCGGTTTATGATATTTGTCCGCTTTACGGAACGCTCATAACATTAAGTCAAGGCTTCCTTGTAAGATATAGAATTATTGTGTTATTAAGAGTTATTTTATTGCCAAAGCTTAGAATGACATTTCCAACTCCATCTAAGAACTTTGATTTGTACGGTTCTGGTATGGTTAAGTGGTCTGCGTGAATACTAATAAATGAAACATATTCATCTGCGGTACATTCTACAACTTGGTGGTATTCACGCTGTTCAAAATCAACGAACCCATAATTTGTGGCATTATTGTAATCGAATTTCTTGGTATATGCAGTTTCAGGTCTGAAAAATTGCGAGTATACATCTTGTATTTTTTCGTATAAAGCTTTATTTGAGGTCCTATAGTCGGTATGCGTCATGAACATAGCAAAAGTACCGTTACTTTTCAGAATGTGATACGCCTTTGGAAACGCAATTTCTTCCGGTATCCATTGAATTGTGGCGGCGGAATAGACTAAATCAAACATATTCTTTTCGAAAGGGTATGTTTCAAAATCTGCGTTGACAATATTGAAGTTTTTATATCGGTTGAATTTCTTTTTCATATCATTTGTGAAATTCTCGCCAAGCTCAATGGCTAAATACGAACAATTAGATTTCAGAATCGGCTCTGTCGCTTGTCCGGTACCCGGACCGATTTCCAGTGCTGTTTTTGTTGCATCAAGCTTTGAATGAGAAATAACATCAGCAAAAAGCTCATCACAATACCTAAACCTAAATTTATCAAAATCTTTAGGCTCAACTTTGTCATTAAAAATTTTTCTGTAATCCATGAGCAGTTCCCCGTCTTATAGTAATAATCTGTAATCTGCAGTCCCAAATAGTCTAAACATTTCCGATTATCTAAGTTTTAAATCCATATTATCACATTTTCTCACAAAAATAAAGACATACCTTCTCCTTGGTGGAAGGTATGCCTTTTTGGTGCGAGAGATGGGACTTGAACCCACACGCCTAACGACACACGCCCCTCAAACGTGCCTGTCTACCAATTCCAGCACTCTCGCAGATAGGGCAAGAGTTATTATAATCAGGCGGGCGGGTTTTGTCAACAGATACTTCATGGGAATGTTGGCGGCTGCGAATTATTTGTTGAGCTTCAGGACGGCTTTGGCGAAGGCGTCGGCAAAATAACGTGCTGCGGTCAGGGATTCTTGGAGCGTGTTGCCGGTGCAGCCGATCTCGACGATCATCGAGCCTGTTGTGGCCTGCTGGTTATAACGGTACTGCGAGAGCTCAATGGGCTTGGCCAGGGACGGGTATAGCTTGTTCATCTGGCTTTGGATATGCAGCGCCAGCTTAAAGTTTTCTTTCCATTTTGGATGGTTCAGGCCGGATGAATTTGTGCCCATGACCAATAATACCTGTGAACAGGTGCTTGAGCCAATTTGGGCAATCGTTTTATAGACGGAGCCGTCGGCGGCTTCTATGGCGTCGCGGTGCAGGTCGATGACGATTTTAATGCTCGGATATTTCTTGAGATAGGCCTGTATGGCAGCGTAAGAGCGATTGTACGCGCCCTGATAGCTCGGGTAGTCATAAACACCGCGGTCGTGGATGACCGGGATGCCTTTTTGGGACAGCGCAGTCGCGAGCTCATCACCGACACGGATGATACTGTGGCTTTTATCCTGCGTGCGGTATGGGTCGGAGGGATAATATTGATCGGTTCCGTCCGGCATATAGGCTTCGCTGCTGTGGGTATGTATAATCAGAACGACCGGACTGCTGCCTGAAAACGCAATTTTGAGCGGTGATTTTAAAAGCGCGGCCGTGTCGATAGAATATTCTGTCTTGTTGTCAACGGCAACGTAATCGGCGCTTGTCGTTGACGCCGGTTTCGTTATGATGTTGGGCTTGCTGCCGGTATTGCTGTTTGCGCTGTCCCAGTTTTCGTAATACAAACCGGTGTCGGTGTCGGCTTTGCTGCTTTCATTACCCCCTTCGGCTGCAGCTGAGGGTGCCGCGGAGGCAGCACCGCCGGAACTGACGGTTTGATCTTTTCCCGCCAGAATGGAAGGGTCAAGTATCATGGACGCTATGGAGACGTCCTGCTGCGTCTGGCCGACGGAGCCGAGCTCGGAATTCAGTATGCTGTCCAGAGCGTTTTCGTTTGCCACAAGGCCTGTAAAATATGCATTTGACGCGGTATCGGCGCCGAGAGCCGAAAATCCCCGGATGACCAGGCTGATGATAAAAAGCAGAGCCAGTCCTTTGACAGCCAAAGGAATCTGAAACGCCGCGCCGCGTATGTGTGCCGCATTGTGCGACAACGTTCGCGCGCGCAAATTCATGCGCGGCTTGTATCTGTAGGATCTCTGCAAAGTCGCATCACCCCCCGTAAACCTGCGTTTTAAAGTATATGACGGCTTGAGTTATAAGATGATAGCTTGCCTTAAAAAAACGCGTATGCTACAATAGCACATACAAAAGCGGAATTTTAAGGATAATTGAGGATGGCCCCACATGAAAAAAACCTACTATACAAAAGGCACCTGCTCCAATAAGATAGATATTGACATTGAAGACGGCGTGATTAAGTCCGCGCGGTTTTACGGCGGCTGCCCCGGCAACCTGCAGGGAATCGCGCAGCTCGTGGCCGGTATGGATGCCAAAAAGGCGAAGGATATTTTAAGCGGCATAAAATGCGGCAATAAGAGCACCTCCTGTCCGGATCAACTGGCAAAGGCGATTGAAATGGCGCTGGAATAACTCCATAAATATCATTTCACCCCGAAAACAGTCCCTGTAATATTTTGCACGGGCTGTTTTTATTTTGACCTTTTTTGCTCTGCGGCCCGTCTATAATGGCGTCAATGGGGGGACATGATGGATGCAGGTTGTATACGTTGATTCTCTTTTTCTGATCAATTTCGTTATAAACTACATAATGCTCCTCGTTACAACAAAAATATGCGCCGCGCGGACAAACAGGCTGCGCCTTGCCCTGAGCGCCGCGTTCGGCGCGGGCTATTCGGTCGCTGTTGTGCTGCCGTTTGCGTTTGCGCTGTTTTTAGCCAGCCCTTTTGTTAAGGTCGCCGTCGGCATTCTGATGGTTCTCGCCTCGTTCGGCGGTCAGGCGAGAATTATCCGGCTGACACTTGTCTTTTTTGCGGTATCGGTGGCATTCGGCGGTGCGGTGATGGCGGCATCTCTTCTCGGCGGCGGCGGACTGTACGGCGGCTTGCTGACACCGATCGACCTGCGGGTCCTTATTTTAGCGTTCGCAGTGTGCTATGTTGTGCTGACGCTCGTCTTCAGGCGGGCCGGAAGAGTGAGAAGCGGCGGGATTGTATCTCTGAAGCTGAGACACGGCGGCAGGGAAGTCGCTATCCGGGCCCTCCGGGACACCGGCAACGCGCTGACCGATCCAATGTCGGGCAGGCCCGTTATCGTCGCCGGTGTCAATGATGTAACGCCGCTCTTCCCGCAGAGCGTCCGCGGGACGGTGGCCGGACTCCGGCTGAAGGACGCGGTAAAGGTCCTGGAGGAGCTTTCGGATACCGGGAGCACTGTGCGTTTTCACCTCATACCGTACAGCGCCGTCGGTACAGCCGGCGGTATGCTGCTGGCCTTTAGGCCGGATGAAATTATAGTAGACGGAAAAGTAAAAACGGGTATGCTCCTGGCCCTTTCACCCAACAGCGTTTCGGAAAGCGGCACCTATTCGGCCCTCTTGGGCGCGTAGCGTGAAAGCAAGCTTTTACACATTGTAAGGAGGTTATCATGAAAAAATTGCTTCGGCTGAAGGTCGGCATGTACGTCAGGCTTTACAGGGTGCTCGAACGCTTGGGCATCACGCTGCCCCCCGGCATTTTCTATATCGGGGGCAGCGAGACGCTGCCCCCGCCCATGTCGCGTGAGGAGGAAGCGCATTTTATCTCTCTGCTCACCTATAATTCCGTTGACGCCAAGCAGGCGCTGATTGAGCGCAACCTGCGCCTGGTCGTCTATATCGCCCGCCGCTTTGAGAATACCGGCATCAACATTGAGGACCTCATTTCCATCGGCACAATCGGGCTCATCAAAGCCATCAATACATACGACGCCGATAAAAATATCAAGCTCGCGACCTACGCCTCGCGCTGCATTGAAAATGAAATTCTCATGTTCCTGCGCAAAACCAGCAACAGGAAGACGGAGGTCTCCTTCGACGAGCCGCTCAATACCGACTGGGACGGCAATGAGCTCCTGCTCTCGGACATCCTCGGTACGGATTCCGATATGGTCATGCGCCCGATGGAGGATGATGTCGATAAAAAGCTCCTGCTCGACGCCATCGAAAAGCTCTCCGAGCGCGAAAAGGAGATCATCGTCATGCGCTTCGGCCTCGGCGGCATCGAAGAGCGCACCCAAAAGGAAGTCGCCGACCTCATGGGCATCTCCCAATCCTACATCAGCCGTCTCGAAAAGCGCATCATTATCAGGCTGCGCAGGGAGATTACAAGGCATATTTAAAACCGGATATTGAGGCTAAATCAAATAATTAAAATAATGCTTTGAGCGGCTCCCGTCACGCATGGAGGCCGCTCAAAGCATTATATTGCGTATGTAACCGCTTGTTTGTGAATGGAATCAGGTCCCCGCTTTGCTGATTTCAATCCATACGGCGGGGGCGACACCGGCTTCGTTTAAATTGCCGTAGAGGGTAAAGAGCGCGTCTCCGACGGTCTTTGTCGTGCCGGTTAAGGTCGCCGACTTGATGTTCGCTTCAATCCAGGTTTTCACGGAAGCGGCATCGGCGCCCTGATAGGGCATCGCCGAACAGGAAATCAGGTAACCTTGCGCCGCCGCAAGGAAATCGGCGTTCGCCGGGGCAGAGCTCTGCGCGGTAAAGGATGCGGATATGACAGCGTTATTATCCTGTGCTGCGAAATACACATCGCACGATAAATCGGTGCCGGTCTTCGTATCGGTCGTATTGCTAACATATTCTGAAGGATTCGGCGTTGTGTTTTCAGGGAATCCGCTCTGCTCCAATATGCTGGTGACATCCTTGAGATTTGAACCGGCGATATAAGGGACCGCCGCGTCACTGACCGATGGAGCGGGAGAGCCTGACGGTACAGTGCTGTCGGAAGGTGCTGCCGAAGGTGAGGCTGAAGCCGTTATTGCCGGGCTGGCTGTCGGAGATTCGGTAACGCTTGCTTTGCAGGAGACAATGGTTAACGCCAAAATGATCATAAGTACGCACGCCGAAAAAGTTTTCCTGTTCATTTAGTTCCCTCATTATATCTGTTTTCTTTCTGTGCTGATGGATACCGCCCGCGCCGAAACGGGATTTTGTATACCAGCTGAAATAATTATTGCACTTAAACAAAACGATGTAAATGTTCATTATTACCACCATATGGAATTGATAAAAGGAAATATTCGTTGTTATAACAAGGGCCTGCTACGTCTTAACATGTCCTTAATATGCAATTGATTTTAACTTTACATTATTTACATTTCGGGCCCGAATATACGCCGAAAATCATTTATTTTCTCAGCGTCCATCCATAGTATTAAATACCCTTTCCGGGGAAATACTGACTGAGCAGAGTCATGTTTTCAATACGGGGAGGGTATCATCGTTGGCTGGAAAGGTCGAGATTTGCGGCGTCAATACGGCCAGACTCAAGGTATTAAAAAATGATGTAACAAACGAGCTGCTTAAAAAAAGCAAAGCAGGCGACAAGGAAGCCAGAGAAGAGCTGATTGCCGGCAACCTCAGGCTTGTCCTGTCCGTCATTCAAAAATTTGTCAACCGCGGCGAGAATGTGGACGACCTGTTTCAAGTCGGCTGCATCGGGCTCATGAAGGCCATCGATAATTTCGATACCAGCCTGAACGTCCGCTTCTCCACATACGGTGTCCCTATGATTATTGGCGAAATCCGTCGATATTTGCGGGATAACAGTTCGATTCGAGTCAGCCGGAGTATGCGAGACACAGCATATAAAGCCCTTCAGATGAAGGAAAAGCTTATCAATGAAACGCAGAAGGAGCCCAGCGTAGACGAGCTGGCCACAGCCCTCGGCATTAAAAGGGAGGAGGTCGTCTTCGCCATGGACTCCATCACCGACCCTGTCTCCCTCTACGAACCCCTCTACACCGACGGCGGCGAGAGCATCTGCGTCATGGACCAGGTCAAAGACACCAAAAACACCGACGAAAACTGGCTCGAACAGATCGCCCTCAACGATGCCATCCGCAAGCTCGGCGAACGCGAAAAACACATCCTCGCCCTCCGCTTCTTCTACGGCAAAACCCAAATGGAAGTCGCCGCCGAAGTCGGCATCAGCCAGGCCCAGGTATCGCGGCTTGAGAAAAATGCAATTACGCAGATTAAGAAGAATTTATAAATACTCCCGCGCTTTTTGTGTAAAGCGCGGGATACATAGTATTATTGACGGGACTGGAAATCCGCTTCCGGATAAAAGCTATCTCGAGTCTTGTCAGCTCTCATCGGCCATTGCTTCTAATTCGGCTATTGTCTTAGGTATTAGTCCATTACCGGCAGCAAGGTCAGTGACAGCGCTTTTTATCCGAGCTTGATTTGTGGGGCCGAAGAACAGGTCGTCGTTGGTTGCAATATCGAATGGTATACGTTTCTCACGAACGACTGCTTTTGCGAACATAAAAATGCCAAACGAGTCTGTAATATAAATGGTCATAGCCCCGCGCAGGCCAGAAGCAGCCATAAATCTTTTTCGCCGCAAGTCTCAAAATGACAATCTCCCCCTCATTCTTCGGCCCTTCCGCCCCGAAGAATCTTTTTTTTCGCGTTTTTAACAAAATATGACAAAAACAGTTGTGTAAGTGCGGAAGTTTTGTTATTATAAAAAATGATGTGCATTAAAAAGAAGTATTGCTGATTAGTGTCATCAGAGCGCGATTGCTAATTTTTTGCGGGTATTTTTCACGCGTGGTCTCCACATTGATAAATAAAGAGGAAATGAGGTGGAGTGACTTGGTGGGTAATCTGTCGGAGAAATTTGATTTCAGGGAAGCGGTAATTGCAGTTAAAAACGGTGAGTTCCTGTATATCAGCGAAACAGCCGCCAAACTGATCCCAAACATTGAAACGATGAAGCCGGAGAACATTTTCCCGCCTCAGCTCTTAAATCATCAGTCAAAGAGTATTGTGGGAGAAGCGGATATTGAGGGAATTCATGCGGTTGTGAATGTCTCGCCGCTGGACGACTGCAGTATCTACAGTATTATTGCGCCCTGCGCCGAAGAGAATGCCAATACGGCCAATCTCCTGTCCGGCGTCAGCACGGAGTATAAAAACATGCTGTCTGTCCTGAAAATGGCATCGGGGCTTCTGCTGCCGTATATCGAAAACATAGGCAATCCGCGTTACAGCCGATATACGGCGATGATTTATCACAGCTATTATAATATGCTGAGACTGACAAACAACCTAAGTGATCTCGGCTGTATATTACACGAGGATATGCCGCTTGTGCGGTCTTCCTTTGATATCGTATCGGCCTGCAGCGATCTCGTTGATTCGGTGCAGCATCTCATCAGTGACACGGAGGTTAAGCTCCTGTTTAAATCCAATGAGGAAAGCCTCCTCATTTATGCCGACAGGGTCAAGCTGGATAAGCTTCTGCTGAACCTTTTAGCCAACAGCTTATCCAACACGCGGCACGGCGATATACTCACACTCTCTGTTGTTTCTGCGGGAGATCGCTTTATCATCGCGGTGAGCGACAGCGGCGGCGGAATTCCGGAAGGAATTATGTCAACCGCGTGGAAGCGATACAGCACCCCGAAAACGCTGGCGGAGACTGAGGCAGGCGTCGGCTTGGGCCTGACGATTGTCCGGAATATTGCGCGGCTGCATAACGGCAGCGCCGTGCTTGAGAGCCGCCCGGGCGAAGGCACAACCGTAACCGTCTCACTGCCTATTGAAAAACCGGAAACGACAGATTTCAGAACAAGCGTTGTTGATTATGAAAGCTATGATATGCAGCAGCTTCTCACGGAGCTCTCCGGTGTCATCAGCTATGAAAAGTATACGACCCAGTATATGGACTAGCTATTAAAATTTAAGCAGAGGAAACGATCGGGTTAAGCATGATGGAGAAAAACCTGGGTGTCTATATTCATATCCCATTTTGTGTAGGTAAGTGCGCCTATTGCGATTTTTACTCACTGGCAGGCCATGAAAAGCTCATGCCGGCTTATCAGCATGCCATTTTGTACCACATAAAAGAATACGCGCCCCAATTGGACGGCTATCTGACGGATACGGTATATTTCGGCGGCGGAACGCCGAGCTATTACGGCAGCGACCGGCTGATCAGCATTTTCAACGCTTTAAAAAAATACGGGCATGTGCTCCTGGAGGCCGAGGTTACGGCGGAAGTGAATCCCGACAGTATTACAAAAGCCGATCTTGTCAGGATGCACCGCGCCGGCTTCAACAGGATATCGATCGGCGTCCAGTCGGCGAATGACGCGCTGTTAAAAAGTCTCGGCAGGCGGCATAATTTTGCCGGCGCTGAAGAGACTGTTAAAAATGCCAGAGAAGCCGGCTTTAAAAACATCAGTATCGATCTGATATTCGGTCTGCCCTCACAGACCCGGGATGACTGGGCCGATACGCTCAACAAGGCGGCGGCGCTTAAAACAGAGCATATTTCCTGCTACGGCCTGAAGATAGAGGAGGGGTCACAGCTTTACATATACAAGGATTCGCCGTTCATGCCGGACGACGACACACAGGCGGATATGTATCTGTATGCCGTCGAAACCTTGAGCCGGTTCGGATTCAGGCAATATGAAATTTCGAACTTTGCCCGCCGCGGTTATGAATCCAAGCACAATATGAAATATTGGCTCGGAGACGAATATTTGGGCTTTGGAGCAGCCGCGCATTCCTATATCGGCGGCGTTCGGTATAACTATATCGCAGACCTCGAAAAATACAGCGAAAATGTCCTGGCAGGCAAAAACATCATCGATCTGAGCGAGGAAATATCCGACTTTGAGCGCGCGAGCGAGTACCTGATGCTTCGGCTTCGGACGACAAAGGGAATCTCAGAGAAGGAGTATTTCGACATTTATCCCTGCAGCATGGATAAGACCGTCAAGCTGCTTCAGTTTTATGAATCACAGGGCTGGGCGGCGTTTGCCGACGGCCGCTGGAGCTTTACGCCGCCGGGCTTTTTACTTTCGAATACGCTCATCGGCGAGATTCTGGAAACACAGACGAAACAGCGGACCGAAATGACAAAGCCCTGGGAGAAGGCTGACGCTGTCGTTATGAGGTCACAAATGACGCTGTTTGAACGCAGGCCTCAGGAAGTTCAGATGTTCAGAGGCATATAAATAGGATAGCCTCAAGAGTTCGGTTAAGGTTTGTTAAATGCTTCTAAAAAAGTTACAGATATTGTAGTAATATGTAATAAAATACGTTTGAAATTTAATCGTAATAACGATAAAATATAAAAATAGCTTGACAGCGCGCAGTGAAGGATGGGATTTAAATAAAACAGGATAAGAATAATGCGGATAACGTGGCGGCGAAGCCGAAGATGAAAACAGGTGTTGTTGCGGGTATTATAGCGGGCGCGGTCATCGTCGTACTTGCCGCCGGTACAGCCGCAGCGGGCTTTTATGTCAACAAATTAGATACAATTTATCCCAATGTGTCAATCGCAGGCATTAATCTGTCAGGACTGACGGTCGACCAGGCGAAAACAGCGCTTACCGACGGCGGTTATGAAAAAACAGCTTCAGAGGTTGCCGTTACCGTCAATTTCTCCGACGGAGAGAAAATGACAATTACCGGGGAAGAATCAGGCGTCCGGCTTTACGCTGAGGACGCCGCGGAGGCTGCTTATCAATACGGCAGGGAAGGTTCTTTTTTTTCGAATGAGTTCAGTTATGTCAAGAGTATGTTCTCATCCCTCGATGTCGAGCACAGCAGAACTGTTCAGCTCAATGAGGATTATATCAGAAGCACGGTCAATAAGTACGCCAAGAAGTTCAATGAAACGCTGATGAATACCGCGTATAAAGTAAATGACGACAGCATTGCGATTACAAAGGGGAGCGTGAGTCCGCTCGCTGACGCCGACGCCCTATATGACCTTGCCGTTAAGTCGCTCACACAGTCTGCCGAGCAGAACAGCCCCGTCACGGTGGATTACAACGTCGGGACAGTCGGCGGCAATGATATAGACCTCCAGAGTATCTATGACAGCATCTATGTAAAGCCTGTCGATGCCGTATACGACACGGCGACAAAGCAAGTGATTCCCGGCGTCACCGGGATCAGCTTCGATGTCACCGCGGCCAAGCAGGCGCTTGCCGCTGCGCAGACCGGCGCGACGGTGACAATTCCGCTCATACGCACGGATCCGGCTGTCACGACCGCGCAGCTCCAGGGCACCATCTTCAGGGATATTTTATCTGAAAAATCGACATATGTGGCAGGTACGGCGAATAGAGTCCATAATGTAACACTGGCTGCGGCGGCAATGAACGGCAAAATTCTAAACCCGGGCGAGACGTTTTCGTATAATGAAACCCTCGGCGAGCGCACAACAGCAAAAGGTTATACGGAAGCCGGAGCTTATGTCGGAGGGCAAGTCGTTCAGGAAATCGGCGGAGGCATCTGCCAGGGTTCCTCAACACTCTACTACTGCGTGCTTTATGCCAATCTTGAGGTTGTTGAGCGTTCAAATCACATGTTTATCGTCACATACCTGCCCCTTGGCGATGACGCGACAGTGAACTGGGGCACCGTTGATTTTAAGTTTAAGAATAACACGGAATACCCGATCCAAATCGTCGCCGTTATGAACAAGGGCAATCTGGACGTCAAAATCCTCGGCACAAAGGTTGATACGAATAAAGTCGAAGTCAAATATGAAGTAATCAGCTCCACCGATTTCAAAACAGTGCGCAAAGAAGACCCGAGCATCGCGGCGGGCGCGACAAAAGAGGAATCCTCCGGGCATAAAGGCTATGTTATAGATACCTATAAATATATCTACGACGCGGCGGGCAACCAGTTAAGCAAAACCTTTTTAGCCAGGAATAAATACAGAGTCCAGGATAAAGTAATCCTTGTTCCCGTCGGCACCTTAACAACGGCATCCCCGGCGGTGACATCGTCTTCTCCATCCGCCTCATCGAGCTCTGAACCTGCCGCAGTGTCGCCATCCCCGTCGGCGGACATCACCTCACCGCTGCCTTCCAACCCATAAACGGCTTAAGAGCTGAAAAATAAAAGGTATGGTTATATATGGGCTTTTTTGATTTATTTAAGCATAAGAACGCGAACAACCAAACAAAGCCCGTATTAAGTGAAGATGTCGTCAAGGGATATGATTGGATTTCGAAAGCGCTCATATTCTCAGGCTATCAAGCGGATTTTTCTCTTGAAAGCCTCAATGAAATCGATCGTTTCTTCGATGAAAACGCCCAGGATGGCCAAGCGGTGCCCGAAGGCTTATTAGCCCAGGATTTAGGCAAAAGGATATTTGCCGTCGGCGCGTATGTCGGTGAAGTGATCCGGAGAGCGTACGGCGGTACGTGGATCATTGATGATCGTGACCCGGAGGGAGAAATTAATGTTTCCGTGAAGCTCGCCAACGGAACAACAATCTTGCCTGTCCAAAGAGTGATGAAAAGACTGAAAAATCCGGACGAGGATGGCCTCTATATATACGGCGCCGCGTGTGAGCAGCGCGATATCCGCTGAAAACAGACTCAAGAATATAAAAATGGTATGTCAATTCATTGATGATTGACATACCATTTCAGTTATACCTGCCTATATGCCGTCACATAATATTTGACGAGCCTGAGCGGATTTGATATACTGCCATAATGCTGCGATGGCAGCGCGCCAGGCGCTGCGCGTATTGCGGCACATCGTTTTTGGAGCGAGGGTAGAATTATAAAATGAGTTTTGCTGAATTGTTTATATTAGCGCTTGGTTTGTCGATGGATGCTGTTGCGGTGTCCATCTGCAAGGGCTTGTCCATGGACAGGCTGAGCATGAAGAATACGCTGACCGTCGGCGTCTGGTTCGGCGGTTTTCAGGCGCTGATGCCGCTCGTCGGCTACTTTCTCGGCACGCAGTTTTCGCAGTACATTCAAACAGCGTCGCATTGGATCGCCTTTATCCTTCTGGCGGCAATCGGCCTGAACATGATCCGCGAAGCGCTCCCCAGAAAAGACAAGGCTTCGGAGGATACTGTAACCGCCGACTGCTCGCTCTCCGTCAAGGCGATGTTCCTGATGGCTGTCGCGACGAGCATCGACGCGCTTGCGGTCGGCGTCACCTTTGCTTTTTTAAAAGTGCAGATCATCCCGGCTGTCCTGGCCATCGGTATCACGACGTTCGCCCTGTCTATGGTCGGTGTCAAAATCGGCAACGTCTTCGGCGCGAAATATCAGGCCCCTGCGGAGATCGTCGGCGGCACCATCCTCTGCGCGCTCGGCGTTAAAATCCTTCTGGAGCAATTCGGTATTCTTTAAGACTGCGGTGTCTTCTCCAGCCAGGTAACCAGCATGTCCACGCAGGCGCCGTAGGAGCTGATGCCCAGCGTCTCGCCGTTTGATTTCAGATAATCGTCGTACACCGCGGAGACTGTTTGGGCGGCGGCGGTGGATTCATATTTGGCCCAATAGTCGCTGTTGTCCTTCCAGTCGCACAGGACGTCGCTGTTGAGTGTCGACAGGATCGCGCTGCAGGCATCGGGGTCTGCTTCGTACAAGGCGTTTGAGAGGTAAATAAGGCCGTCAAGATACCCCGAGTATTCATATATGGTGATGTTCGAGGTGA
This sequence comes from Clostridiales bacterium UBA1316, assembly GCA_002307055.1. Lineage (GTDB taxonomy): Bacteria > Bacillota > Clostridia > Oscillospirales > Oscillospiraceae > Sporobacter. Next base: position 21,043 of record DBTM01000009.1, on the reverse strand, counting down.
TACAGGCCGCGATACCGGCGAAATTAGCCTCATCCTCGGAATTGACGCCGCGCTGGTGTGCCATTTCATGCGCGATGGTCGCGGGTATCAAGGCTGCCGGCGCGTCAACATTGATATTCGTCTCTCCGGTCAGGGCAATGTATACCCCCGTAAAGCCAACCGCCGTCATCAGCTTTGAGTAAAGCATCGCCTTCGGCGGATAGGATGTCCCGCTGAGTGCCGGAATCTGACTGACGACATTGGTGTAAAGCCCTTTGGACAGCTCAAAATCATATTCCTTATCGAAAATAAGGTGCCTGTCCGCGTCCCTGTTGACCTGCCCGGCCAGTTCATTGGCTTTCTCCGCGAACAGCTTTGTGATGTCTGTCAGCTGCGCCACGGAAATACCGCTGGAAGTCAGGCTCGTTTTGACGGCGAGGTCCGTACTGTGATAGCCGACGCCCCAGGTCCAGGAATACGCCGCGAATATGTACAGCGCCAGAACAAGCATGACATACAGGCGCTTGCCCAGATGCGCGAGCTTCTGAGGCCTGGTAATCAGAATGATTACCGTTCTGACGATATAGTACAGCGCCCATAGGACGAGCAGTGTAATCAGTATCTCGGCCAGGGAGAAATATTTAAACGGCCCGAACGCGCTGACCTTTGCCATCGCGTCCCTGTACACAGAGGCAATGTTCGTATTGACCCAGTTCATGATGTCTTGTCTGCTGTTATATATGTAATACAGAGCAATTAAAATCATCGGCAGGGCTGCCAGCAGAATATGCAGCCAGAGGCGGCGCGGTATCCTTTTCTCCGCGGGCTGCTTGTCCTCTCCAGGTTTCATTACAACTTCTTGTGCCATAACACCCCTCCTTTATGTTTCTATATACAGTATATAGTGTAGGACGCATAATGACAAGTGAAAAATGATGGGGACTTATCTGTAAAAGAGTTACAATACAGTCGCCATACGAAAGGAACACTATTTTGGCCTATTCGATCTATTTGTTTGACTTCGACTACACGCTTGCCGACTCTGAGCGCGCCATTGTCGCCTGTTACCGCCATGTGCTTGAAAAGCATGGCTATACAGGCGCTTCCGACTACGATATATGCAAGACCATCGGTTATCCCGTCAAAAACTCAATGACTATGCTGACCGGTGAAACGGATATCGCAAAGCTCGAGCAATACCATCTGGAATTCAGGCAGAAAGCCGACGAGGTCATGGTTAACAACACCGATCTGTATCCCTCGACCGTCCCGACGCTTGAAAAGCTCCGGTCAAAGGGATGCAGAATCGGCATCATCTCGACGAAGTATCGTTTTCGAATCGAAGATATATTAAAACGCTTCAATATCACAAATTTGGTTGATATCATCATCGGCGGGGAGGACATTGCGCTTCCCAAGCCTGACCCGCAGGGGATATTTTTAGCTCTAGAGCGCCTCGGCGGCCAAAAAAGCGATGTCCTCTACATCGGCGACAGCCTCGTAGACGCCAACGCCGCCAACAACGCCGCCGTCGACTTTGCCGCCGTTACCACCGGCACAACCCAAGCCCGCGAGTTTGAAGCCCTGCCGCACATCAAAATCATGAACGACTTAAGCGAATTATAAAACAGGGGATTATTTGAAAGCTTCAAATAATCCCCTGTCATGAGTCTCTGCCATTCCCGCCTGCGCCAACACCTTACTCCAGGCTGTCGAGCGCGTCCTGTCCCAGCGTGGTCAGCGCCATGCTGCCGCGTTCGAGCTCCGCCAGGTCGAAGAGGAAGCCTCCTTGCTTCGCGCCGTCCCGTACAGTCCTGCAAAAAAGCTGATACAGCTCGGATTCTTCGTATATGGAATAGTTGTAATTCAAAAGCGGCATATCGTAATCGAGCGAAATCAAATATTTATCCTCAAGCGAACGCAGCACGGCGCCTATCTGCTTGACGGTCTCCATCGAATCGTTTTTATCCTGCAAATAGACCGGCTCCAGCCCAACCGACTCCATATGCTCGGATTTTGAGCTCCTCATAATGAACCGGGCGAGCGGCATAAAAGCCAGCCGCCCCAGCCGCTCTAAAAAATCTTTCTCTTCTTCCGTAATATAAATAACGCCGCCCTCGCAGCCACCGCCATTACAGCCGCCTTCGCAGCCGCCTGCACAGCCGTCACTGCCGCAGCCGCAGCCATCGTTTTCCTCGTGTTGATTATCATGCTCTTCGCAGCTGCCGTCATGGTCGTGCCCGCAGCCGCACTTGTTGCTTTCGTCTGACATGGGTGCTCCTCCGCATTTCTCTGTTTCTGCCTTGATCTGAAAATCACTTCAGTTATAAACTATGTCAGTTATTATTATAACATAATTATTTCTATTTAACAGAAACAAAATGAGCATCAATTACCCCCTGTCCCGCGTAACGCCGACAAAGAAGGGCAGGCACAAGGTCTGCCCAGACAAACCACATCGTAGCGGGCGGCTTCCACGCCGCCTAAATTGTGACGGGCAGCGCCGCACAAGTATGGATGGTCCACTCTTGCATTGCTTATTATCCCGGCAGCTGCCGCCCCGTATGGTCAATCGTATAATCCCCCTTGAGGATCAAATCCGACACCGGGACGATGGAATAGCCGTTTGAAATCAGATATTCGATGATGGCCGGCAGCGCTTCGGGTGTGTGCAGCGCGGCATTGTGGAAGAGAATGATGCTGCCGGGTTCTACCTTGCTGATGACCCGCTTTGTGATTTCACCGGCGGATATACCCTTCCAATCCAGGCTGTCGACATCCCACTGTATCGTGTTCATGCCCATAGCTTTAAGCGTTTTGACAACATTGTCGTCGTATTCGCCGTAAGGGCACCGGAACAGCGTCGGTGTGATACCGGTGACAGCAGCGACTTTTTGATTGCAGGCAGTGACATTTGCCACAATCTGCTCCGCCGACAGGCGCGAAAAATGCGCGTGGTCATTGGAGTGGTTCATCACCTGATGACCGGCGTCCGCCAGGGCTTTAACCGATTCGGGATATTTCACAGCCCATGCCCCGACAACAAAGAACGTCGCCTTGACATTGTATTTGCCCAGTATATCGATAAGCTTCTGTGTGTCCTCATTCCCCCAAGCCGCGTCAAACGTCAGTGAAACCGCCTTGTTATCCCTCTTCACGCAATAAATCGGCAGCTCCCGCGTCGTCGCAGCCGCCCCGACGATTGCCGGGCTATTGATTGTCACAAATATAAAAATAACGGCGAGAATCGTCGCAGCCAGTGCGATTCTCCGTTTCGTCAGTACAATAAAAACCTTACACATATGCAATTTTCAGCCCTCCCATACCTTTATAATCGATAATATGTCCAAGGTACGGGCTTTATACTTATAAAACATGGCTGACAAGGCTTGCTTTAAAGCAGATACAAAGCAAAAGAGCAGAAACAGTCAGCATTACGCCGTGCTATTTCTGCTCTTTGCTTGCGTCTATACGGTAATAAACATATTGTTAGTCTTTTGCTTCGGTGTCGGAGGCTGTCGTGGTCTTCGTGGATGAAGCGGCGGCTTTCAGGCTTTCCTCCAGTTTGGTTCTTCTGCTGATTTCAGCATTATACTGAGCCGCTGAAATCGTTTTTGCCCCCAGCATCTGCTTGAGCTGATATTCGGTATAACGCGACAGGTCATTTGTGCTGGAGCTTGACGATGACGATGAAGATGCAGACGATGCAGACGATTTTGAGGGGGGAGGTGCTGAAGACGGTTTCGCAGCCGTTTCGGCTGTCGCGGACGCAGTCTCATCCGCGGTGTCGGCTTCTGTCGTATCCGACGTGTCGGACGTTGAATCCGCAGCGGAGGCACTTTGGGCTAAGCTTTTAGCTTCGCTGCTGATTTCGACAGTGTCCGTATAGTAGACGGGATCGGTTGCTTTGGAATCACTGACGGCGGTATCTGCCGCCGCTTTTTGTTCAGCTGTTTTCGAGGTCGATTGCGTGGTGTCCGCCGACGCGGTGACGGTTGACGTGGATGCGGTACTCAATGTACTGGTGCGCCTTGATACGGCGGAAATTGCGATAATATCCGAATCTGAATAGTGAGCCACTGATTATGCCTTCTTTCAGTTTTTGCTGTCTATAATCTATTATCGGAATAAAATTCATTTCAATAAGCGATTGAGTATATATTGCCGGACAGCCTATTGAAAATATTGTCATCATTTGGTTTAATAGAATAGACGTAAAAAATGAAACTTAATAACATTCTGTGATGGATTGATTTGCTATAAGGAGTACAGAGTAATGTCACAAAAAAAATGTCCAATTTGCAGTATGATGTCAGAAGTTCAAAATCACCGGGAATTTTTCGCAAAATGGGTTACCTGCGATTTTTGCGGCAGCTATATTATTGAAAAAAATTTATATAATACTTTATCATTAAAAACCAAATCCTGTATCTATTATTACTTAACAGAAAATTTTACTCGATATCAGGAAGAGCAGGTCATCCCGCACTTTCACAAAAATGATAATTGGAAAGACGGCAGAGTTGAGAAAAAAGACATCATATCCGAAAAAACATTATTAAAGCGATACCCCAAGACGCAGGAACAGAAAACAGATATGATACTGTTAAATATCGCCTATAGGCTAAAATTCCAGAGCGATGTTTTTACGACATATTTTTCAATTGAGGATGCCGCTATCTATCCGCTGTTCTTTATAGATGACAGCTATAGCCGGGACAGTCTCTCCACCCAGCTGAATGTAACGCTTGAAAATCTGGAACGCCAGAGATATGTAATGCACGAACTGTCTTTGGGCGATAACGGGAGAATATATACCTTAACGGCAACAGGCTGGCTCCGCGTGGATGAACTGAGGCAGAAAGCCAAAAAAGCAAATTAGAACAAAGTTTAAAACAAAGTTTTAGTGCATCGGTTCACGCTTGCGGGTACGAGCCGATACGCACAAAAAAACGTTATAATACTATATAATCAAAATATTAAGAAAAGAGACATTCGTTGAAAGGTACGATCCACAGATTGAATATCGGCGAGCGGAACTGCTTGCTTTACCTGCCCCCCGAATATGAAGCGGGAGGGCGCTATCCTGTTGTCTATATCAATGGCACCGATGAATTACCGGACATTTTAGAAATCCTGGAACCGTATTTCGGAAAGGAATGCCGCCCGTTTTTGCTGCTGAATGTTGAAACGGCGCGTTGGAATGACGACATGACGCCATGGCCGGCGCCGGCCATGAATGCTCAGAGCGGCGCTTTCGGCGGCTGGGCGGACGCCTATCTCGATACCTTCGTCAAAACTATAAAACCGTTCATTGACACGCATTATAATACAAAACCAAACCCGGAAGACACGGCGATCGCCGGTTACTCGCTGGGCGGCCTGACCGCCTTATATGCCCTGTATCAATACCCGATTTTCGGGAAAATCGGCTGCCTCTCCGGTTCACTCTGGTATGATCACTGGCTGGACTTTATGGCGTCCCATACGCCCAAAAATATCAGCGCGCAGGTCTATATCTCGCTCGGCACGAAAGAGAAAGAGAGCAAAAATGCCCGAATGGGCAGGGTAGGGGAGTGCACGGTCAAAGCATCGGCGCTGCTCAAAGATCAGCTGCCTGATGAGGACAGCCTCAAACTCGAATGGAACGACGGCGGCCACTTCACTGAAATTCCCCGGCGATTCTGCCGCGCGCTCTTGTGGCTCATGAGAAAATAAAATAGCAAAGGGCGGCAAAGCCGCCCTTTGCTATTTTATTTTCCCGGGCAGAGCATCGGGCCGAGTTTTTTTCCGGCCAGAACGTGGAAGTGCAGGTGATCAATCGTCTGACCGGCATCCGCGCCGCAGTTCGTGATCACGCGGAAGCCTGAAGCGAGCTGCTCCTGCGTCGTAATTTTAGCGATGACCTCGAAGCATTTGCCGACAATCGCCGAATTCTCGCTCGTGATGTCTGCCGCACCGGCAATATGTTGCTTGGGTACGACGAGGAAATGGACGGGGGCCTGCGGGTAAAGATCGTTAAAAGCGATGACATCCTCATCCTCGTACCGCTTCGTTGAAGGTATTTCTCCTGAAATAATTTTGCAAAAAAGACAATCCGACATATATATTCCTCCCATTCTGCCGTTTTTGGCGGCCTAATCGATTTTATATGGTAGCATCTGTCTGTTTACTGATTTTTACCTAGCTTTTCAATCACAAAATCATCCACAGCCGCCAGCGCGTCGTCGAGCTTGGACAGGTCCTTGCCGCCGCCCATCGCGGAATCGGGTTTGCCGCCGCCGGAGCCGCCGCAGATTTTTGTAATGGCCTTAATAAGGTCACCCGCCTTAATCCCGCAGGCGACAGCCGCGAGGCCGCACACAGCCAGGAAGGTGATTTTACCGTCATTTACCGTGGACAGCACGGCAACGATATCGTCATTTTTATCTCTCAAAAAGTCGCCCATCTGGCGGAGCTTGTCGGTATCGCCGTCGGCAACCGCCGCCGTCAGAACCTTCAGGCTGCCGACCGCTCTGGCTCCCATCAGGAACTGCGCGGCTTCGCCGTTGGCCTCTTTCGCGCTGAAGATGTCAACCGTGCGGCGCATGTCGCGCAGCTCAGCCGTCTGCTGCTCAAGCTTCGGGATAATTTCATTCGGGTTGTTTGCTTTCAGCACGTCGGCAATCTCAAACATCTGTTTTAAGCTGTGCTTGAGCGTATCGAGCGTCGCCTGACCGACCGTGGCTTCAATGCGCCGCACGCCGGACGCGACCGAGAACTCGCTGACAATGTTAAACGCGCCCGCTTTGGCCGTGTTGTCAAGATGCGTGCCGCCGCAAAGCTCTATTGAATAATCGCCCATACTGACGACGCGGACAATATTGCCGTATTTTTCGCCGAAGAGTGCCGTCGCGCCGGTCTTCTTCGCGTCACTGATCGGCATTTCTTCGATTTTGATCGGCAGGCCCTGGAGTATTGAGCTGTTGACGAGGTCCTCGACCCGTGCCAGCTCCTCCGGTGTCACCGCCGAAAAATGGGTAAAGTCGAACCGCAGCCTGTCGGGCTCCACAAGAGAACCCGCCTGCTGGATGTGGTCGCCGAGGACAATTCTCAGCGCCTTTTGTAAAAGGTGCGTCGCCGAGTGCGCGCGCATAATAGCGTGCCGTCTGTCTCCGTCGATCTCCGCGGTCACAGCGTCCTCCGCTTTAAATTCACCCGCCGCCATCACACCGGCGTGCAGATATTTACCGCCCTTGTTTTTCTGGACGCCCGTCACGTTGAATAAGGAATTGTGAGTAGAAATTGTTCCATAGTCGGCGGACTGGCCGCCCATCTCGGCGTAAAACGGCGTTTTATCCAAAACAATGATGGCTTCGTCGCCCGTCCTTATAGAGGAGCAAAGCTCTCCGCCGGATACGATGGCAAGGATGCGTCCGCTGTCCTCGTGTCTTTCGTAGCCTGAAAACTCGGTCGGCGTATTGTCAAGCCCAAGGTCAACCCCCGCCCACGCCAGATCGCCCATAGACGCTCTGGCCGCCCGCGCGCGTTCGCGCTGCTCCTTCATCAGCCGGTCAAAGCTGCTCCTGTCCAGCGTAAAGCCCTGCTCCTCCAGTATCTCTATCGTCAGGTCAACAGGGAACCCGTATGTGTCATACAGCTTGAAAGCGTTCTCCCCGGGGAATACGCGCGCACCCTTGGCGTTGTTTTCGTCCATCAGCCCGCTCAAAATGCTCATGCCGCTGTCAATCGTCTTGTTGAAATTTTCTTCCTCAACCTTGATGATGCGCGTGATATAAGCCTGCTTTTCAGCGAGGTCGGGATAAGCGTTTTTATTCTCGTCGATAACGGTTGCGCAGACCTCCCATAAAAACGTGCCGGTGACGCCCAGCAGCTTCCCATGGCGCGCGCCGCGCCGGAGCAGGCGGCGCAGAACGTAGCCGCGCCCCTCGTTTGACGGCAGAACACCGTCGGCAATCATCATCGTCGCCGAGCGGATATGGTCTGTGATAATGCGCAGGGATACATCCGTCATATGGCTCTGCCCGTATGTCGCCCCGGTAATTTCGGAAACCTTGTTCGTAATGCGCATGAGCGTGTCGACATCAAAAATGCTGTCCACGCCCTGGCAGACGACGGCAAGCCGCTCCAGCCCCATGCCGGTGTCGATATTCTTCTGCTGCAGCTCCGTATAATTGCCGTTGCCGTCGCTGGAAAACTGGGTAAAAACGTTGTTCCAGATCTCAATATACCGGTCGCAGTCGCACCCGACGGTGCAGTCCGGGCTGCCGCAGCCCTTTTCGGCGCCGCGGTCAAAGTAAATCTCGGAGCAGGGGCCGCATGGGCCCGCCCCATGCTCCCAAAAGTTGTCTTTTTTACCGAAACGGAAAATTCTCTCCGCCGGAATGCCGATTTCCTTGTTCCAAATTTCGAAAGCCTCTTCGTCCTTCTCGTAAATGGACGGATACAGCAGGGAAGGGTCAATGCCGACCGTTTTCGTTAAAAACTCCCAGCTCCACGCAATCGCCTCATGCTTGAAATAATCGCCGAACGAAAAATTCCCCAGCATCTCGAAATATGTACCGTGCCGGGCGGTCTTTCCGATATTTTCAATGTCGCCCGTGCGGATGCACTTCTGGCACGAGCAGACGCGGCGCCTCGGCGGCTCCTGCTCTCCCGTAAACCAAGGCTTCATCGGCGCCATCCCGGAGTTAATCAGCAGCAGCGACGCGTCGTTCTGCGGTATAAGTGAAAAACTGGGCAGACGCAGATGTCCCTTGCTCTCAAAGAAGCTTAAAAACATCCCCCGCAGCTCGTTTAAACCATAATTTTTCATAAAATATTCCTCCATAACCTATGCCTGCGCGTGGGCATAATTATATCCATTGTAGCCCAAAACGGCAGTAATATACCGATTTTCAATTCTATAATGAACACGCGCCCCTTGTCAATCCTTTTGATAATTGCAAGTGGCATTGTTAACCTCAAAAAGCCTTCCTGGAGCAAGTACTTCCTGAGCTTCCGGCAAGAATCCCTCAGATTATTTCACACCAGGGCTTGCATTACCTTACGTAAGCTTGTAATAATTCTATTTAAGAATATGTGACCTTTCTGCTGCTTGAATCGTATTAACTGGTGTGGGGTGATAAAGTGATAAATAATGCAAAAAAATTATTTGAAGATACATATATAAAGTATGGCAAAAAACTCTATCGTTTTTGTCTTGTGCAGCTCGGGAGCCCACATGACGCGGAGGATGCAGTGCAGGAGGTTTTTATTAAACGCCTCTATTACGCTCCGGTATTTAAGTCTGAGGATCACGAAAAGAACTGGATTTACAGGGTGGCAATCAACATATGCCGGGATAAGCGCAAACAAAAGAGCCGGCTCGATATACCTATCGAAAGCGTTGAAGAAATCGGCCGTGAACAGGAACAGACCTTGCTCGGTGTTCTGACTGAAATGCCGGAAAAATATCGTGTCGCTATACATCTGCATTATTATGAGGGCTATAGTGTCAAAGAAATATCAAAATTGCTGGGAACTACGGAATCCTCAGTGAAAATGCGTCTTAAACGAGGGCGGGAGATGCTGCGCAATGTATTGGAGGGTGAATTATGAATCGTTATCAGGAACAGCTGGACGCATTTGAGCCTTCGGAAGGTTTTCAGGGCAGACTGTCTGAGAATGTAATTTCATATATACCAAATATGAAGAAAATATATCATCCGAGAGCAACGCTTCGAACGCTGATGCTCATTATTCTCATCACGATAGCTCTGGCGATAACGGCCAGCGCGGCCTATATCGCCCTTAATTGGGACCCGATATTCGTAAAACGATTTTTCCCCACGGAAAAACAAACTGCGCAGCTGGATAACGCTGCCCAAAATGACAGTATTATATCCAAATGCGGCGATGTCACGCTGAAGGTGCGCCAGACTTTGGGGGACGACAAGACCCTATACATTATCTTGGACATCACACTGCCGGAATCTGTCCCTCTCAGTGATCTTATCGTCACCGACGCGTCAGGTGAGAAGAATCTTAATATCATCCCTTTTAATTTTCTGGTTGGTTCAAACGTGTTGACCTATGACGATGTTAAGGGGATAAATTTCGAGGATCATAAAGCGGTAAATGATTTACTCGGATCATTTGAAGGCAGCTGCAGCTGCAGTGAGGAAGCTGTTGATTACAGCACAAATACGCTCACATATTTGTTATGCTGTTCTCCGCAGACGATGACCGTGAGCGGGAAGCCCTTGACTATTTTAATTGACAAGCTGGTGCAGACGTCGGAACAACCGTTTAAAACAATTCTTGAGGGGCCGTTTCTGATCAGCTGGACACCCACCTGCGGTGCCGTCAGCCGCACTTACGAAATCAAAGAAGGCAGCTATATCAGAGGCTCGGTGACGATATCGCCATTCACACTGAAAGGTGAGCTTTATAAAACTGATTTCGCAAACTTTGACGAGATGTTCCATTCCATTAGTTTATCCTTCAGAAACGGCGAAACATATATGCCCGAGCATGAAGGCTGCGGCGGCTCGTACTCCAGTCCGTCCGGAGCCTGCAGCTTCGATACGCAGTTTACAAAAATATTGTTGCTTGATGATGTGGTCTCTATCCACATGGGTGGGTACACAATCGAGTGTCGCGGGGACGGTTCTCCTGTCACACCCTGTCAAGCCCGGTTCATATCCGTCTGGTATTGAACACTCTCCAAGTATAGCCCGCACGCATCAGCAAGCCCTGCCCGGCATCGTTCTTTTGACGCAATAATCTGAGGTATATGATCAGCCTTTGCCTCACCCACCCCGACCATAATTAAGGTACCGACAATTTTTCGGACCATATTATAAAGAAAACCATTTCCCGACACTCTTATTTCGATGAGTCCTTCATTTTCATCAATACTGATAGCATATATTTCGCGAACCATTGACTTTTTATTTGTCTTGGCATTTGAAAATGCCGTGAAGTCATGTTCGCCGATAAAATATTCAGCCGCATTTTTCATGCTGCCGATATCGAGCTTATTTTTCACATGCATACTGTACTTTCTCATAAATGGATTTGGATATTCCTGATTCCAAATCTTGTATAAATAGGTTTTCCCCTTCGCGTTATATCTGGCATGGAAATTTTCGGGAACCAATATTACCTCTTTAACGCATATGTCCTGCGGCAGATAGTTAATTAAGTAGTTTTTCACCTCAGCCTGAGTCAAGCTCCTGTCGGTCTTGAAATTTGCAATTTGCGCCAAGGCGTGTACGCCTGCGTCCGTCCTGCTGCTTCCAATAATCTCGGTCTTTTCCCCCGTCAGCTCCGACAATACGCTTTCAAGCTTTTCCTGAATCGTATTTTCGCCCTTGCCAAGCCTCTGCCACCCCTTATACCGCCCGCCGTCATATTGAATGACCATCCTATAATTATTCATCGAATTCTCCCTTGTGTCGCGGGGACGGTTCTCCCGTCACACCCGCGCAACGATGCCCCGGTTAATTCCGGCAAGCCGTTCTATCTGCCGAATTGATAACCCGGCGGCCTTCAGTTCCCGTATAATCCGGTTCCGATTTTCACCATCTATATTTTGGAGCTCCAGGCTGTGATTGACGTTTCCAATTCTGCAAATCAATTCCGCCGCTTTTCCATCTGTCAGGCGGCGTTCTTCCTCGGTTTCCATGCATTTTTCGCTGTCATCTTTATTTAAATAGTCGAGCAGCTCAGCTTGTGACGAAAACAGCGACAACGCGAATGTTGTATCCGTAATTCCTCCTTGCTCAGCATAATCCATATAGCTTGTTCGGATAAAAGGCTTTAGCCCCGCCTTCTGCGGATTCCGATGAATATACCGAAACACTGTCAAAAAGTACGAATCATCATTCACCGCCTCGCTTTTATACCTGTCCTGAAACAAATGACCCACCCTGTCATATTTTCGGTTAAACCAATAGGAATAGCTGATGCCAAGCTTTTTCATAAACTCGCTTATCGCTGTGTCTCCCTCGTTTAACAACAGATGAACGTGATTTGACATAAGGCAATAAGCATATAGCTCGATACCGCACTCTCTCATATATTGAGTCAGCCGTTTCAAATATACGCTTTCATCTTCATCGTCCTGGAATATATTCTGTCGGTTTATCCCTCTGACAATAACATGGTAGATTCCGCTCTCGCTCTTCGTTCGTGCCAATCGTGCCATTATCCTTCACCTCCTGTGTCGCGGGGACGGTTCTCCTGTCACACCCGCAATATCATACGGTGCGCCTCATCCCAGCTTCTCAATACAAAACGGATGACCGCCGGATCAATCATAACCCGCCATTTATCCGAATACTGCGTCTCCGCCGCTCTTACCCCGCAAGCCATCGCATGCCTGACTTGCCGCAATCCAAAGTAACACACCCGAATTTCATAACCTACGCCTCCGCAGCACTCGCCGTAAAATGCAGGGCAAGGGCTCTGCTCTTGCCTTCTCCCCGTCTTATAAAACAGAATTTCCCGCAGCATTAAGCAAGCTTGACCGGTATATTTGGCTCCGAATTATGATTATACCCTACGCATGCAGATTGATTTTCTCTAAATCAACACAAGTTTTTTCGTCAAACGACATTTTCACAACCCATGGCAGGATATTGACCATCGCCATAAAATCCGCAAAACAGAATGTGTGTTCGTAATAATTAATAATCGTTGATAAGGCTGTGCCGTGCGTTCCGATTACTATGTTTCTATCCTTATATTTGCTTAAGACCTCGTTCAGCGCAGCAATATTCCTATCCTGCACCTCGGCAAGACACTCGCCGTCAGAGAATGTATAACTAAAATCACCCCATTGCCGCTCCATAAAAGAAATAAAATCCGAATTATTCTTACCCATATTACTGTCACTTTTTCGTTCCCGAAAATCTTCGATGATTTCTATATTTAAATCATTTTGTTCCGCGAAGTCAAGAATCGTATCGACCGCACGTATGAATGGACTCGAAAGTACAACATCAATGCTCTTGTCTCGCAAAAATTCTGTCACTAAGGCCCTGTCCTTCATACCCTTTTCCGTAAGCGGCCTGATTCGGCCGTCAAAAACGGCATTGTCCGCTTGCGCATGTCTGACGAAATATATCCTTGTCATTATGCCCTTCACCTACTAAATAAAATAATCAGACCCAGTATTATTGGCACGGTATAAACATAATCATGTGTCACGGGGACGGTTCTCCCGTCACATCCGCGCTATGATACCTCGGATAATTCTGGTAAACCACTCTATCTGCCGAATCGATAATTCAACGGTTTTCAATTCCCGCAGTTACGTTTTCAATTTACTCCGATAATATTCTGTAGCTCCTGACAGTGATTTACTTTTTCCAATTTTGCAGAACAGTTCTGTCGCTCTTCCATTTGTCAGGCGGCGTCCTTCCTCGGCTTCCATGCAATTTTCGCTATAATCTTCATCTAAGTATCCTGACAGCTTATCTTTTGATGAAAACAACGACAATAAGGCGGGATCGTTTCCACATCTTAGAGTTCAGTATTCGTCTACTAGAATTCAAACACATCCCCCCCCACAATACCACACCCCTCTCTCCCATTCAACGCTAATTATACCAAAAAGCGACAGATTTCAAATCTGCCGCTTTTTTAAAGTTGTAGAGAGGAACGATGGAACACGGGACGGTGGACAGACGGTCATCGTGCATCGCGGAATGGCTGTCGGGTGTGATATAATGGCTTGGGCGGAGGGCTGCGCGCGTGGAAAATTTGGTTGGGAAAATGAGACGAGAGGGTAGAGCGGGGCGAAAAATTTATATATATAGGGGTTTTTCGCGGAGTGGAAATAAGGAAAGCTGTGATTGCAGGCGCTTGCGGGATCGGCGGTTGAGATTTGTTAATACTATTGTAACATTTATAACACAATTGCAACAAATTAAACGTGTTTATTGAGCGTTTATGAGCGGTTATAAGGGCTTTTTGGGGTAATAGACGGGCTTTTTCGGGGATTAGAAGGCAAAAAATGAGGTTGAATGAGCCTGACTTGTCAGCGTTTGCGGATATTCGAGGAGATTTCGGACAGGGCTTTGGAGGCTTCCATGTCGAAGGAGTGGGTTTTGGCCATGTCGCCGAGGGCGAGCATACCGATGAGCTTGCCGGATTCGACGACGGGGAGGCGGCGCACCTGGGCTTCGGCCATTTGGCGGGCGGCTTCGCGGACATCGTCTGTCGGGCTGACGGTGACGAGGCTTCGGGACATGATTTCGCGGACAGGTGTCGTCTCCGGGTCATTTTCCGCGGCGACGCAGCGCAGCACAATATCGCGGTCGGTCACGATGCCGCGGAGGCGGCCGTCCTCGGTGCAGACGGGGATCGCGCCGATATTGTGGCGGTAAAGCAGGCGGGCGGCGAGGGATGCCGGTTCATCCGGCGCGATGGAAATAACGCTGTCAGTCATAAGTTCTGATACAAGCATATATGAGCCTCCTTATTGTTATAATGTAAAGCTGTGACATGTTGATTATTAACAAAAGCGGCATATTATATACGAGTAAAGTCTAAAAATCAGCGTCATAGCACAGTTGCGATGAGCGGCTGAATCTGGTACGATACGTTAAAGCGGGGAGGGGTGCCGGTGAACCACGAAAAATATATGAAAAGCGCGCTGGAACTAGCCAGACGCGCCATGGACGAGGGGGAAGTCCCTGTCGGCTGCGTCATTGTCGACGCGGACGGGGTGATTGTCGGCAGCGGGTATAACCGCCGCGAAAAAGAAAGAAACGCCCTGGCGCACGCGGAGCTTGAGGCGATTAATGAAGCCTGCAAAAAACTTGACGACTGGCGCCTCAGCGGCTGCTCGCTCTATGTCACGCTCGAACCCTGCCCCATGTGCGCCGGCGCAATCATCAACGCGCGTCTGCCTAAAGTGTTTTACGGTGCCAAAGAGGAGCAGAGCGGTTCGTGCGGCAGCGTCATTAACCTCTTCATGGAACGCTTCGGCCATTCGCCGCAGGTTACAGGCGGGATTTTAGAGCAGGAATGCTCGGCGCTGATGACGGAATTTTTCAAAAAGCTCCGATATAATAAAGCGTAAGGCGGCTTATTGCATCATGGATATAAATTCTATAAATATAATGAAAAAAATTCATGCGCTCGGTGAAATCCATTGCATTGACTACATCGGCGTCGCCGGGCTTGAAGCCTATCAGGAGGAAATCGCCGAGATCGGCGGTGCGCTGCCGGCCGGTTACCCCAGGGCAATTGCCATCGGTATTGCGCTCCCGTCGGCCATCGTCGACCGGCTCGGCGGCGATGTGACCTACGAGGATGTCTTTACATACCAAGAGCATGCGTATGACATCATCAACAACCGGCTGGACCTGTTCGCCTCCGTTACCGCGTCAAGCCTCCAGCGTGCGGGCTATTATGTCCTGCCGGTTCCGGCGGCAGAGCGTATTGACAGTGACCGCGTCTGCGCTTCGATTTCGCATAAAATCACAGCGCGCCTTGCCGGCTTCGGATGGATCGGCAAAAACTGTCTTCTCATCACACCCGAGCACGGCCCCCGCGTCCGCTGGACAACCGTATTAACCGACGCCCCGCTGGAGGAAAACCGAGATATCAAGGATGTCCGCTGCGGCGGCTGCAAAAAATGCGCCGAAAGCTGCCCCGCCCAGGCGCTGACCGGCCGCAATTATGCCCCGGGCGAGCCGCGCGAATCCCGCCTCGACGTCGCCAAGTGCGAAGCTTATCTCCATACCCGCAAAGAAACACTCGGCCTCGCCGTCTGCGGTCAGTGCCTCTGCGCCTGTCCATACGGCCAGAAAAAGAACCGATAAGCTATACCTGTATATGATCCAGAATCATTCGCGCGTAGCTGTCCCAATCCAAATCGTCGGTGTTCATTATGATCGTCGGCACTGAGGATTTATTGGCCATCTCAACGCGGTGCCGCTGATCTTTGTTATAGTTATCGACGTATTCCTTGGTAATGGGTTCAGTTATATAAGCGGCTCGGTGCAAGAGGCGCTGCTCCGTTTTTTCAGGGCTGTTTGTGCATAAAACGGTGAGGGCATTCAGGTTAATGAGCCTGCTTTCAATTGCAACATACGCGTCGGAAGTCAAATCGTTGAAATTAACCGCGTAATTTAGATGAAACCGTTCGAAAACAAAAAACAAGCCTCTGGAGTGCCGGGACGAGTCACCCATCGTGTTGGCGTAAGCATTCAGCTGCTCGAGCATCGAGATCCTGTCGGACAGTACCTTCAGGTTTTCCTCTCGCGTCAGATTTTGAAACGTACCGTTAACCCAGTTGAGCGTCTGAGAATAATGCTCCGCTAAAAAGATCACATTGCGCTCCGCGTCCGGGATTTCAGGGTGAAGCCGCTTGAGCGCGTTAAAAATCGATGTTTTCCCCGCGCAGGACTGCCCCTCCAATATAACCCCCCGAATTTGTTTTGACATGCCGCACACTCCTTATATTAAATTCACTTCGTTGTTAAGTTTACGTGTTATTTTAAAAATTACAAGTCTTTACTATTCATAAAAAATGTGGTATATTCAGCATGTAAGGAAAACCGGGTGCTGTGATATATCACAGCACCCGGTTGTTTTTGGTCCGTATGTAAAGGCAACACCGGTTATTCATTAAGCAAGCGGTTTCCCGTTATTGTCAAACAGCGGCAGCGGCTCTAAGTAGATAATGTCTTTGCGGCTGATGGCGTCCCCTTCGGCGAGAACAGCCATGCGTCCGACGATTGTGCCGCCGGCTTGTTTAACCAGTTCTTCGATAGCGCGGAGCGACGCGCCGGTGGAGATGACGTCGTCGATGATTACAATCCGGTTTCCCTTGATTTTTGCGGCATCCGCACCGTCCATGTACAGTGTCTGCATACCGGCTGTCGTTATGGACCGCACTTCAGCCGAAAAAATACCGTTCATATACAGCTTTGGCGCTTTTCGGACGAGAAGGTAGGTATTCCTGCCGCTCTGGCGCGCCATCTCGTGAATGATCGGAATCGCTTTTGATTCAGGCGCTATGAGATAATCATAATCTGGCGCTCTTTTTAGAAGCTCGGCAGCACAGGCGCAGGTGAGTTCCACATCGCCAAAGGGAGTGAAGCCCGCGATCATCATGGTGTCATTCAGCTTGCAGAGCGGCAGACTGCGGCTGACACCGGCGATAGTGAGGTTATATACCATCTTTTTCATCTCCAAAAAGATTTGATAAGCAAATTATATGTCACGAAACCGGAAGAAGCCAAATCACTTTTATTGCGGATTAAGCCAGCAGCGCCTTGTACGAATCGGCGGGGTCGACCTTGCCGACACCGGAGAACGATACCTTGCTGAAATCCAGGCAATACTCGGCAAGCCTTTGGATATCCTCAGCCGTCACGCTGTCATACGAAGCGATAATTTCGTCCGGCTCGGGGACACGTCCGAAATACAGCTCATTCCGGCCCAGCCTGTTCATGCGCGTTCCCGTCGATTCAAGACCCATCAGGACATTGGCTTTGATCTGCTCCCTGGCGCGGACAAGCTCGTCACGCGTGACACAGCTGTCTTTGAACTGCTTGATTTCGTCTAAAATCACATGGATGGCTTCGCGCTCGGTCTCCTTGCCTAAAGCGGTATATATTGAAAAGAGGCCGGTATCGATATAGCTTGAGCCATAAGTATAGATGCTGTAGCACAGACCGCGTTTTTCACGCACTGTCTGAAACAAGCGCGAGGACATGCCGCCGCCTAAAATATCGGATAAAAGCTGCAGTGCAAACCGGTTTTGATCTGTGACGCAGATACCCGGGAACACGATGTTCAGATGGTTCTGTTCCAAACTCTTGCGTTTGACCGTAAAAGACGGTGAATAAGCCGCGCGCGCAAAGCTCTTTTGCCGCTTTTTTGTCATGGCAGAAAAACGGTCCCTGAGGCGGGTGATGTCATCTGGGGTATAGCTGCCGGAGACGGCAATGACGACAGATTCCGGGCAGTAGTGGTCGTTCATATAGCTTTTAAGCGTCTCGCCGGTCATTTTATCCAGCGTCGATTTTTTGCCGAGAATGGGCTTGGCGAGGGAATAGCCCTTAAAAACCTCGGTAAACAAACGCTCGGCCGCGATATCCTCCGGCGTGTCGGCGTACATATCTATTTCCTCGAGAATGACCCCGCGCTCGCTTTTCATGTCAGTCTCGGTAAAGTTCGAGTTAAAGAACATATCGCACAGAATATCGGACAGCTGATCGAGATGCGTATCCAGCACACGCCCGTGAAAGCAGGTGCATTCTTTCGTGGTAAAAGCGTTGATCTGCCCGCCGATGCCGTCCATGATACCGGCGAGGTCGGCGGCTGTATACGTGGCGGTGCCCTTAAACAGCATGTGCTCGATAAAATGAGAAGCGCCGTTCATTCCGGCGTTCTCATACCTAGAGCCGGTGCCGACCCAGATGCCGAGAGATACCGAACGCACATAGGGAATATATTCGTGGAGTATCCTGACTCCATTCGGGAGCGTCATTTTTTCGTACATATGGTCTCCTCTGAAGAAAGGGCAGGCAAGGCATGAAGCCCTGCCTGCCGGATTGATGACATGCCTTAATTAATGGATAAACCCGCGGCTTCGCGTTCTTTGATAGCGTCTTTTCTGGAGAGGTTGATGCGGCCGCGCTCATCGACGTCGGTGACCTTGACCCAGGTCATATCGCCCTCTTTGAGTACGTCCTCGACCTTTTCGACGCGGCGGTTTTCAAGCTTGGAGATATGCACCATGCCGTCCTTACCGGGCACAAGCTCAACGAACGCGCCGATTGGGATAATCCGAACGACCTTGCCGTAATAGAGCTGGCCGACCTCGGGGACAAAAACGATGCTGTCGATAATCTTCTTGGCGGCGCGGCAGGCTTCGATGTCGGGGCTGGAAATAAATACGCTGCCGTCGTCCTCAATATCGATTTTCGCGCCCGTGTCCGCGACGATCTTCTGGATGATTTTTCCGCCGGAACCGATGACTTCTCTGATCTTGTCCGGGTGGATCTTCATGGAGATCATCTTCGGCGCAGTCTTGGCGACCTCGTCTCTGGGCTTTCCGATGCAGGGGAGCATGATCTCGTCGAGAATCTGGATGCGCGCTTCGCGGGTGATTTCAAAAGCGGACTTGATGACTTCGGGAATAAGGCCGTCATTTTTCAGGTCCATCTGAATAGCGGTAATGCCTTTTTTTGTGCCGCCGACCTTAAAGTCCATCTCACCGTGGAAATCCTCGACACCCTGGATGTCGATAAATGTTGTCCATTCGTCTCCGTCGGAGATGAGGCCGCAGGATATACCGGCGACAGCGGCTTTGATCGGCACACCGGCGTCCATCAGAGCGAGCGTTGAGCCGCAGATGGAGCCCTGTGATGTCGAGCCGTTTGAGGATAGAACCTCGCTGACAACGCGGATAGCATAAGGGAATTCTTCAATTGATGGCAGGACAGGCTCCAAAGCCTTCTCAGCCAGCGCGCCATGGCCGTATTCGCGGCGGTTGGTGGAGCGGCTAGACCGCGCTTCGCCGACGGAGTAGGACGGGAAATTATAATGGTGCATATAGCGTTTTGTCTCTTCTTCAAAGATCGTATCGAGCTTCTGCGCATCGGACAGTGTTCCGAGTGTCGCGACGGAAAGCACCTGCGTCTGGCCTCTGGTAAAGAGCCCGGAGCCGTGCACGCGCGGCAGGACGCCGACTTCTGCGGCGAGCGGCCTGATTTCGTTCATCGCCCGGCCGTCGACACGCTTGCCCTGTAAGAGCCACATCTTAACGACCTTCTTTTGAATTCTATAGGTGATTTCCTCAAGCTGAGCGGTGATTTCGGGGTACTCTGTACCGAACTCCTCAATCATCTTTTTCACGACGGCATTATACCGCTCCTCGCGGACATTCTTATCGTCCGTATCCATGCAGTACTTGACGTCCTCAAAGTATTTGTCTTTGATTTTCGCGAACAGCTCGTCGTTGAAAACAGCCTTCGCAAACTCGAACTTCGGTTTTCCAATCTCCGCGACCATCTGATTGATGAGCGCGATAATCGGCTTAATGGCCTCGTGGGCAGCCATGATGCCGTCGAACATGATGTCTTCGGGAATTTCATTGCCGCCGGCTTCAATCATGACGATCTTCTTTTCCGTCGCGGCGATGGTGCAGTACATATCGCTGAGCTTGCGCTCGGCGCTCGTGGGGTTAATGATATATTTACCGTCGTGATAACCCAGGGCCACACCGGCAATAGGTCCGTTAAACGGAATGTCGGAGATACTGACGGCGGCGGCGGCGCCGATCATGGCGGCAATCTCGGGTGAGTTGTCATAATCGACGGCCATAACCGTACAGGTGATGACGACGTCATTGCGGAGGTCGTCGGGGAAGAGGGGGCGCATCGGCCGGTCAATCATACGGCTGGCCAGCACGCCGCGCTCGGAGGGGCGGGCTTCACGGCGCAGAAAACCGCCGGGAATTCTGCCGACAGAGTAGATTTTTTCTTCAAAATCAACGGAAAGAGGGAAGTAGTCAACATTGTCTTTCGGGCGGGCGGAGGCTGTCGCGCAGACAAGGACGGTCGTTTCACCGTATTTGACTAAAACAGCGGCGTTTGCCAGCTCGGCGAGCTTGCCGACCTCAAGGGTGAGCGGTCTGCCCGCTAAGGTCATGGTATACTGCTTAAAATTCGGGAATTCTCTATGCTTTATGATCATGAAATGCTCCTTTCAATTTTCAGAGCATCAATCTCCTAGCATTTGAAAACATGTCCAAGCCGCATCGTGCGAGAGTACTCAAGCCGAAGCTCTTAGACGCATTTTCAACTGCTATGGGATTGCCTGCTCCTGGTCTTTCGTTTAGTATTTCATAACAGGGCTGATCTGATACGTTCAGACCAGCCCTGAAATGGACATTTACTTTCTGATGCCGAGTTTGGCAATAAGCGCTCTGTAGCGCTCAATGTCCTTTTTAGCCAGATAATCAAGCAGGCTGCGGCGTTTGCCGACCATCTTCAGCAGTCCCAGACGGCTGTGATTGTCCTTGGCGTGAATCTTCAGATGCTCGGTCAGC
>DBTM01000052.1 GCA_002307055.1 Clostridiales bacterium UBA1316 | reverse complement strand
TCAGGCTTTTGCCGCCGTCATCGGCCCGCTGATTGAAGTCCCGGTGATGATTGCTCTAGTCAATGTCGCCCTCTTGTTTAAGAAGAAGTATTTTGACGAAAAGGGTCTGCGTAAAAATGACCGCTGAAGGTGGAGATTAATATGGAATATCAAATAAGAGAAATGACTGTGTCAGACTGGCCTGAAGTGCGCCGTATTTATCAGGAGGGCATGGACACGAATATTGCGACATTTCAGACGACCTGCCCGCCCTATGAGGAATGGGACCGCGCGCACTTGAAACAATGCAGACTGGTCATAATAGCTGAAAATCAGGTCGTTGGCTGGACCGCGTTATCACCGGTATCCAGCCGCTGTGTGTACACCGGCGTCGCTGAGGTCAGCATCTATATTGACTCAAACTACCAAGGCAAAGGAACCGGGACAAAGCTGCTCAATGCGGTAATCCGATTATCCGAAGAAAACGATATTTGGACGCTTCAATCAGGAATTATGCGGGAGAATTCCGCCAGCGTTCGTCTGCATGAAAAGTGCGGTTTTCGTATGGTAGGCTACAGAGAAAAAATAGGATGCGATCGATTCGGCCAATGGAGAGACAATTTCTTGATGGAAAAGCGCAGCCAAAGCGAACGCTGTGAAGGCTGCCGATAAAGAAGAGGCTAGGCGTTGTTCAAAACGGCAATAAATAAGGAGTGCGCTTCCTGTTACGGAAACGCACTCCTTATTTAGGTATTAGAAGAGTAGAAGGAAGCAAGTTAAAAGGGGTTAGGACGTAAAGTAAAATGCGTGTGCGAAACAATATAAGGCTGCTGCCGCGAATTCAAACTATTTTTTGAATTTCTCCAATTGCATGGGCTGCACAGGTTGATATGCGAAGAACCAGCAAGTCACATTGCTTGACGCCACAGCTAAAGATAGTGCGGTTTTTGAAAGAGCAGTACCCGCTTTTAAGATGATGCCGTCTGTGATTTTCTTCATATGAGCCCTCCTTATATAAGTTAGTAAGAAAATAATACATGCGGCGCAGAATAGCAATACTTTTGACGTAACTTACAGGTATGGCGACGTAACGTGCAAATATTGATTGTTTTGACAATTTATGATACATTAGTGTAACAATTGGCTAAACAGGTCTGGGGGTTACTATGAAAATTGCAATTTGCGATGATGACAAGAATGACATGGCAATAATTAAAGAGTTTATTCGCAAATTTGACGCGAGCTTAGCCTGCGATGTATATCTTTCCGCGGTTGATTTAATAAAAGCACTCGAAACTGAGTTTTACGAGCTGATGTTTTTAGACATTGAGATGAAACCGCTGAACGGTTTTGATGCGGCCGTACAGATTTTAAAAAATGCGGAAAAACCGCTGATTATCTTTGTGACGAACAGCAGCAAATATACGATACAGGGGTATGAGGTTGCGTTTCGATACCTGATGAAGCCGGTGACCTATGAGCAGCTTGAAAAAGTTTTGGCAGCAGCAATCGAGCAGATTGTTCCCAAGAGGCTGATGATAGAAATTAACGGGAAGAACCTTCTGATTTCCACGAAAGATATTTTTTATTTTGAGGTGCTTGATCACAGTATCAAGATTCAGATGCGCAACAATACATACGAATACAGAGGTAGTTTGAAGAGTATTGAGGAGATGCTCAGCGGCAGTTATTTTATTCGTCCGCACAACAGTTTCCTGATCAATTTAGAGCATGTTGTCAGTGCCTCGCAGACTGAGTTCATTATGAAAGATAACCATAAAATAGCCATCAGCAGAAAAAGGAAAGACGATGTTTTCAAGGCGCTGCGCCAATATTTGAGGAGGTAGCATACGGTGTATATTGCCATTGAATTCGCAACAGTAATATTTGAAATGCTGATGCTCAGCATATACATAAGGGGCTTGTATCAAAGCCGCATAAAGGGCACAGCTTTCAGCCTGCTTGCCTTTATCATAACCGGAGCCGGTCTGAGTGTACTCAGTATCCTGCCTGTGGACCCTTTAATAAGGCTGATATACGGGTTCGCTTCATTCATGATTTTGCCCATATTACTCTATAAAGCAAAATGGATAAGTGCGTTTTATAGCGCGCTTCTCCTGTGCGTGGTTAATATCATCGTCGAGACGGCCAGCATGGGCATCATCGCATTTTTCGGAATCCCCGCTGAAACCTTAAAAGACTATGGAAACAACCGAGTGGTATTTATTGTTGTATCCACACTGATTCAGTTTTTCTGTATCTTCTTAATTATCAAGTTATCCAATTGGAAAAAAACACAGGATTCATTAGTTGAAGCAATACCGCTGCTGCTGTGCCAGGGGTTCAGCATTTTTATCTGTTATATAATGTTTCTTGCTACGCTTAATTCCGAAGCACAAATATCGCTGAGCTTTATTGCCGGTTCCATTGGACTTCTTTACATCAACATTATTATTTTCCTGTATATTGAAAGAGTCAAAAAAGTCAGCGAATTAAAAAAACAGAATGAGCTGGCAGAGCTGCAATATAAATCAAAACTGGAATATCTTAATCAGATCAAAGACGATCAATATGAAACAAGAGCGTTATGGCACGACATTAAAAAATATCTGAATACCATGAATGAATTAATTAACATGAACGATATCGTGCATGCCAAGGAATGCATCAATCAGGTAACAGATTTATTCGACGGCATCGGTAATGTCGTTGATGTCGGCAATACAATGGTCAGCGCGGTGCTGAACGCCGGTATTCAAAAAGCCAGAAGAATGGATATTGAGACAGAACTCGATATCAGAGTACAGCCTGACTTGAATATTTCAGCGGCTGATCTGAGCATTATTATCGGTAATACATTCGATAACGCGATTGAAGCCTGCGGCAATTTAACAAGCTTTTATAAAAAAATTACAATACAGCTGATCCAAAAAGGCTCGATCTTATTCTATGAAATCAGAAATCCGTTCGAACGGCTTATATCAACGCCATCAGAGAATCCAAAATTACACGGCTTTGGACTGAAAAATGTAAAAAGATGCGTTGATAAATATAAAGGGTCTATGACCGCAGAATCCGAGGACGCAAAATATATCGTCTCCATCCATATGAATATTCCGCTTGAATCAGCAAATACCGAATTGGTATTATAACATTTGACGGTGGTGATATTATGCTCAGTGAAAAAGCTATACAGCTATCGGGGCGTCTGGCAAGCCGCGGGATCATCAGCGCGGAAGATGTTGAAGTATATTCTTACGGGTTGGAGCTTCTGATGTCAACAGTGCTTAATATCCTTCTTGTCATCGTCATCGCATTTCTGTTTTCACAGCCTCTGGCTTGGTTCTTCTTCTTACTGTCGTTCATCCCTTTGCGTCTGACTGCCGGCGGCTTTCATGCCAAGACGCACCTGGGCTGCTGCCTTGTGTTTTCCGTCGCTTACGCATTGCTGATGCTGCTCGGAGTCTTGACGGCAGAGCTTGTTACGCCCGCGATGCTTATCGGCGTTTCGGCAGCCTGCGTCCTTGTTGTCCTTTTGCTGTCTCCTGTGCAAGCGCCGAACAAGCCGCTGGCGGAACAGGATAAGCGACGGAACAGGCGCTTGAGCCTTGTGATAGCGGCAGTAAATTTACTGGCTACAGCGTCAAGTCTCGTGATTGGAGCGGGCCTTATCATGCCGTTTGTCTTTTTGGTTCTGGGCCAAACCGGCGCCGCCGTTTCCCTGATTGCAGCCAAGCTTGTACATGAGTGAACAACAGGCTAAACGAGATTGAATTCTCCCTGACCGGATGTCTCAAAAAGCAAAAAAGCAAAGCCGGGTGACTGCCCTGCTTTGCTTTTTAGTTCTGGTGTATTATGTTTGATTAATATTTGCCGAAACCGTCTTCATCGCTCAAAGCGATTTGTGATTTGGCCGCTCCGGCGAGCGTACCTGCCGGCTTTTTCGTGCCTTGGCTTCTGGCGGCATTCAGACCGGTGTTTGCGCTCTTTATTGTGAAAGCGTTGACGGCTTCTTTGAGCTGCGCTGCCTGAGCGGAGAGCTGCTCGCTGGCGGCGGCGCTTTCCTGGGCTGTGGCGGCATTTGTCTGTACGACCTGTGAGACGAGCGTGATGCTCTGGTTGATCTGATCGATCGCTGTGGCTTGTTCGTTGGAGGATATTGAAATCGACTGTACAAGATTGGCGGCTTTTTCAACCTGTTCGACAATCTGTTTCAAGGCGTTAGCGGTATTATTGGCGATTTTCGTTCCCGCTTCAACCTTCCTGATCGACCCTTCAATCATATCGGTTGTCTCTTTTGCGGCGTTGGCGGATTTAGCCGCCAAATTACGGACTTCTTCGGCGACGACGGCAAAGCCTCTGCCGTGCTGACCCGCCCTTGCCGCCTCGACTGCGGCGTTGAGCGCCAAAATATTTGTTTGGAATGCGATATCATCAATAACCTTAATAATTTTGTTGATATTGCTGGACGAAACGTTGATTTCATCCATGGCTCCAAGCATTTCTTTCATCTGGCCGTTGCCGATAACCGCATTTTTCTTGGCGTTTTGCGCCAGGTCGTTTGCGTTTTCAGCATTCTGAGCGCTCAGATTAGTTTTGGCGGATACCTCAGCCAGCGAAGCGGTCAGCTCCTGAACGGAGCTCGCCTGTGCTGTAGCGCCCTGTGAAAGGGCGAAGCTTGAATCAGAAACCATATTGGCGCCGGACGCGACCTGATCGGAGGTCACCGAGATGGCGCTGACAATTTGATGTGTGTTGTTTGCCATTTCCTGAAGGGCATTGCCGAGCATATCGTTTGCACATTTTATATGCACCTGAGTTGTCAGGTTTCCTGCAGCCAGCTGCTTTGTGTCGGCAACTTTTTCTCTTGTACTGAACAGGAGATTGTTGAAAGACACGGCGTGCAGGCTCATTTCGTCTTTCGTGTCCCCATTGACGATGACATCATCGTTAAAGTATGTAAGGTCGCCGATTGTCAGTTTGTCAAGCCCTAAGGTCATACCCTCTATGGGAATTTTCAGATATCTGCCCATGGAACGCGCAAGGTGAATACCGGTAACGATGCCCACCAGCTCTATAACGCCCATAATTATAATAATCGTCATTATCCGGGCGGAATTGCTGTCTGTTTTCAAAGATATCATGCTAAATATACCATAGACACACGATATGGTCATGATAGCTGCGCTGATGAGAAAGCAGATTTTCAATTTTGAACCGAGTGTTGCTTTGGTAAACCGCTTTATTCTGTTGAGCAGGCTAAACGGGAGAAGCTTTTTAAGCATGTATGACATCACCATTCCATCATTTGATTTTTTGAGTGCTAAAATATAAATATGTATATATGAATTATATATCGAATGTTTTTTATAAAAATAAAGTAAAAAAGTTAAATCCGTTCAGCAAGACAAGGAGTCTGGAGGGACGGATTTGTTTTTATACACGCACACAGGGAAAATCAGGTGTTCAGGTTATCTTTTGTGCCTTTACGAGGTTCGTCGTACCGCTGATGCCGACGGGTACGCCTGCCGTTAGGACAACGATGTCGCCCGGATTAATGAGGCGTGATTCCTGAGCAATATGGACAGATTCTTCAAATAATTCATCGGTAGAGTTCAGCCGCTTGATCGCAATCGGAATCACACCCCACGAGATGCTGAGCTGCCGTCTGACAATGTCGTTCTCCGTCATCGCTATAATCGGGCATTGAGGGCGGAATCGGGAAATCATCCGGGCTGTATGACCCGAGGATGTAACCGTAATTACAGCGGCAGCACCGAGGTCCATCGCCGTCGTGCAGCAGGCGTGGCTGATAGCGTCGCTGATAGCCGCTTTTTTTTCGAAGCTCAGCTCCCTGAAACGTTTCCAATAGTCGATGGCGTCCTCTGCTGCTGTAATGATTTTATCCATCGTCGCAACGCTTTCAATAGGATATTTCCCGGCGGCGGTCTCTCCGGAGAGCATGACGCAGCTGGATCCGTCAAATACAGCGTTGGCGACATCGCTTACCTCAGCACGCGTCGGGCGCGGATTCCTTATCATAGAGTCGAGCATCTGGGTGGCGACAACGACAGGCTTACCAAGAATGATGCCTTCTTTAATGATGTTCTTTTGAATAATCGGCACTTCCCAGGCGTTGACCTCAACCCCCATGTCGCCGCGGGCGACCATGACGGCATCCGATACATCAACAATATCATCAATATTATCGATACCCTCGCGGTTCTCGATTTTTGAAATGATCTTGATGTGGCCGCCGCCGTATTTTACCAGTGCATTTTTTATTGCGAGAACATCTGATTTATTGCGGATGAACGACGCCGCGATAAAATCCATGCCGTTCATCGCGGCAAATCGGATATCCTGCTCGTCGGCCTCGGACAGACCGTCAAACTTTATGCTGACGCCGGGTATATTCATGCTCTTGTGATCGGAAAGATCACCGCCGCTAATAATTAAGCAGACGATATCCCTGTTGACGATTTCTTTTACCTTCAGCTCAATGAGGCCGTCGTCCAGCAGAATTCTATCTCCGGATTTCAATTCGTTATGGAGATTAGCGTATGTTGTCGAAACGCGGCGGTAATCACCGACGACATCTTCCGTCGTGATAGTGAACATGTCACCTTCTTTGAGCATCACACGCCCTGAAGCAAAGGTTTTAATTCTGATCTCCGGTCCCTTTGTGTCAAGAATTGATGAAATGGTCAAGCCCAGCTCGTCCCGCACTTTTTTAAATACATTCAATCTGCAGAGATGCTCCTCGTGCGTCCCGTGCGAAAAATTCAGCCGCACCGCATCCACGCCCTGTAAAAGCAGCTTTTTCAGCATGTCAATATCATCGACCGCCGGTCCCAGCGTACAGATAATTTTTGTTTTTCTCATAGCATCCTCCGGATTGTTGAAATGTAAATATATATTACCACATATTTTTAATTTTAATATCTATTTTACGTCAAATACGTATAAAGTAAAATGCTTGCCAATCCCATCGTTATAAAGCCGCACGTAATTTGTCCAGTAGATTTCTAACGAAAACAACGTTGCCCAATCGTTTCGGATATTCCTCGGGCGGCAGACCTTCTTCAACGCTCCAGCATTCGCTCATTGCTGCTTCGATGAAGAAACCCTGCGTTATAACGATTTCCGGTATGCCCAGTCTGCACGACAGCCCCTTGACAACAGCCAGCGCCGCTGCTTCCGGGTTCGGCGCTTCCTCATAGGCTTCGTTGAGTATGAAGCGCCCAATATCGAACACCGGGTCGCCGATGACACCCTTGGGGTCAATCAGACGATAACACCCGTCACTGTCCAGCAGAATATTGTCATGATGCAGGTCGCCGTGCAGCAACAGGCTTTTCGTATAGCGCCCTGTTAATCCGATGCAGATATCCTCAGCCAGCTTCATATGGTCATAGAGCTCTGCGCAGCCGATTTGCTTGCTCATATAATCCGTGATTCTTGTAACCCAATTCAGATAGGTCGGATATTTGCCCGGATCGGGCGCACTGATATGTAACCCGTCATAAACCGAGCAAAAAATATCCAGCCGCTTGTCCAGTGACTTTTCGTCCCGCAGCTGCGTGCCCGGTACAATACGCTCGAGGAGCCGCATACCGTTTTCAATATCATCTTCGTACAGCAGGCAAAAGCGCCGCCCGCTGTAATCAATGAGTGCCTGGCGCTCTGTCAATGCCTCTTTATCCGGCTTCCCGATCTTCAAAACAATATTGCCGTACTGCTTTGACAGCCCCGTAAAAATACAGTTGACAGAAAAATACGAAACAAAAGCTAAATCGCTCAATTCCCACTTAACGCTGTAGATATCAATATCCCGTAAAACCTTTTGCAAAAAAGCCTCGCCATAATGCTCCCGAATTTTCTCAATATCCCCCGGTTGAAAAACAGTATCCATATCCAATACTCATAACTCCTTACGCTGCACCCAGTCCTCTTTCAATAAGCCTGTAATATATTCATCTTTATATTGCCCGTCCGCTACGCATCGCAAAGCTTTTCTGCGCTTGCCTTCTATGCGATAGCCCAATTTCTCCTGCATTCCGGCTGAAGGGTCGTTGCCCTCAAAGAAGCCGTTTTCAAGCCTCCTTAAGCTCAGCTCATTGAACGCAAACTCTATTCTCATGCCGTACGCTTCGCTGCCGTAGCCTTGACCATGATAGTTTGCGTTTAGCCATATTCCGCCGCCGGCAGTTCCATGAATCATATTGATTTTATTCAAGCTCACACCGCCGATGACTTTTTTCTCTGCTCTGAGCTCAACGGCAAATTCATATGAGTTTCTTGGTTGACCACCATGAGCACCTTCTTTACAATAATTAATCCAATATTCCGCATTTTCCACAGTAAACGGATAAGGTATTCGAGCAAGCCATTTTGATACATTGATATTGTTTAGGCCTTCAACTAAATCTTCAATATCTTTTATATCCCATTCCCGTAAAATCAATCGTTTCGTTTCCAGTTCCACTGTATTCAGCTTCCTTTACTGCTAAATTCCAAGTCGAATGATTTAGCCTGTTCACGGTTTATGTCGTCATCGTAAATTGGTGATTCATAAAACTTGCCGGAGACGTCTTTCAGGTAGTTCGTTTTAAGTTCCATTGCCATGAAAGCGGGGAAGTTATAACCTTCTCGTGTTGTGATACCGAATTCTTTTGCATCGACGAAGCCGAAGCGCGGGTAGTATTCGGGCCGTCCGAAAAACAAGATGGCACCATAGCCAAGCGCCTTGGCTTGTGATATAGAATGCCGCATAAGCGCGCTGCCGACGCCGGTTCTTTGGTGTTCCGGATGAACGCTCAGGGGGCCGAAATTCAGGACGCTGATTTTGCTGTTGTCGGGCTGCAGGATATAAGCATGGCTGTAAATGATATGACCGACGATTGCCCCATTGCGTTCAGCGACGAAATTAAGCTCTTTGATGCCGTCTGTTTTGCGCAGCAGGTGTACCATGTAGTGCTCCAGAGGGCAGCCGATTTGTGAGCGGGCAATTCTTTCGGGATAGGAAAAGGCGGCTTTGGTCACTTCTTCGACAGCTCGGTAATCCTGCGGTTCTTCTAATCTGATGACTATATTATTCATAAAAGCTCCAGGTCTTTCCGTAATCGGTGCTCTTGAAATATACGGTGCCTGCGTGGGCGCTGGCGCCGCCATCGGAGAGAAGGATGGGGAGGGTGCCGTTCGGGCCGTCAAAAACGGGGGAGAGAGCTGTCTTGCTGTACTTGTCATATTGCGCCGGCAGCTTGAGATACAGCTTTGACCAGGTGATGCCGCCGTCCTGAGACCAGATGATGGGCGGCTCGAATTCTTTTTCATAATACCAAAAGCAAATAAATGCCGTATCGCCGGTTGTAAACGCCGCGCCTGTGACAATGGTGGGGTAGACCGTGTCCTGATTGCCGTCTGATTTTGTCCAGGTTTTGCCGCCGTCAGAGGTTTTAAAGATATAGTTGCTGGCGTTGAACATGGCGTGCCAGTTGCAAAGGACAAGCCATCCGTCGCTTTTTGAGGTAAAGCCGATCAACGACCGATAGACGGCGATATCGGGGAGTGTCAGCGCGGTGGTCTGCCAGGTTTTGCCCATATCATCGCTGATTAAAATCAGCAAAGGCGTTGTTCCGTCAAGGTCACCGTAGGATATCGCCGTCTTGTCGGCAGAAATGAAGACGCCCGGGTAATTCTCAATTACATTGTCTTGCTTATCCTTTGCCACGGTCAAGGGGGCGCGTGCCGTCGTTTGACCGTGGTTATAAGAGAGTGTCATTTTACCGCTGCCGTCAATAGCATAGGAGTTGCCGGCGTCATAGGAGATAACCGGCACCGAGGCGGAGTCGTAAGAATAGACCGTGCCTGGATGAAGGCTGTTCTGTTTATCAGGTGAAATTGCCGATGGATTCATTTTGCTTGGTGAACAAGCGGTGAGACCGCTTAATACTGCCAGTGAAAGCGCGAGTATGGGCGCACGGGTTAGAAATCGCTTTAAAATGATCATGATATAAGCCTCCGATGACAGCGCGTATTTTGTGTAGTATAAGCATGTGTGCCGCAAGCAGTTTCAATGAAACGGTTTGCGGCACGCTTTTCGGATTTTTCGGCGGTCAGGTTCGGCGCGTGATGAAATCATAGCGCGCGTTGATGATGTCCTCGAAAAACTGATCGGTGCGAATGACGCGTGCAAAAAGACCGTCCAGTGAAGCCATGATCGTTTGATGCACCGTTTCGGCGGGAATCGTTTTGCCGTTCCAGGTGAGCGCTTTTTCAGCACAGGCATCCTCAAGCAGAGTGACGGAAAAGCCGAAATCATACGCCGCCCGGACGGAGGAGTCAACGCACATGTGGCTCATCATCCCGCACAGGACAAGCTCGGTGATATCCCGGCGGAGCAGCTCCTCCGACAGACCTGTTTTGTAAAACGCGTTCGGAAGATGCTTTGTGAAAATCCTCTCACTGGGCTGCGGGGTGACGCTGCGATGGATTTCAGCGCCGAAGCTATCGGGTAGAAAGAAGCTTGCTCCCGGCTTGATGCTGACGTGGCGGACATGGTAAACCGGTATTTCGCTGCCTCTGAAATACTCGAGCACCTGGTTCGCCCTATAAGCGGCTTGCTCGGGCTGGTGCAGCGCGTGCTTCCCGCCGGGGAAATAGTCATTTTGAATATCAATGAGTATAAGGGCGCAATTCATAGGCTCAACCTCCCAATCAGTTGACTCACAGCACTCCGATATATCATCATAACCAAATAATGGGAAAAATATGACAGCAGCCTTCCATTTTATAAGCTTTGCGACGCCGAGCTATATTAGATTTTTAAGCAGGAGCGCCTTCTTATACAGCGGGTCGAGCTCACAGCCGCAGGTGCCGCATTCCTCGTCCGCCTGCTCAATGGCGGCGATCAATTCCGTTTTATTGCCCTTGCCGGCCAGCCACGCTTTTGCCGGGACGGCGATGAGGTCCCAGCCGGATTCCGCGAATTTGGTCATGATTTCTTTGAGTTCATTCATTGCTGTTACTCCTTTTAATTCAGGCCACTTATGATTAACGCACAAAATAATGCTGGATAGCCATAATGACGCGCTGTTCTTTTTCCGACAGACCGCCGGTATCGAGAAGCATTATCAGCCCCGACAGAACCTGATCCTTTTTATCGCTGAGCCCGTAATGCAGCATCTGAGCGAGTGCGTCTATTTTTGCGTCGCCGAGCTGACTGGCTGACCGGATAAATTTATCGGTGATACTGAGATAAATGCGCGAGAGGATATTGGAATATCCTTCCGAATAAGCGCCGTCAAGGCCCTTTGTCGATTTCAGGACACACAAAATGTCATGCTCGCTGGTGATATTCTGCTGAGACAGCCAATCAAGAAGGTCCATCGCTTCGTCTTTGTACGATTGATCATAAATACGCCAGTTAAAATCGGGAAGAGCCTCTAAAAGAGCTTTTGTATCACTTTTGGTTTGAAAAAGCGCGTGAACCTTGTCTTCGGCGCTCGTATCCGTTTTCAGATATTTGGCGGGTGCGGCATAATCGACAGCGAAGGTGCCGACATTGTCGGCGGCAAAAGCCGGAGAGCCGTCCTGACCGAGGCTGATATCGATACCGGTGATGATTTTACCGGCGGCCAGACTGGCAACGTAAAAAACAATGGAGCAATTGTCGTCCTCGGGACGTGTATAGATATAAAGCGCGTCGTATACGCAGAAGTCGCCGCCGTAATCCTGCGAAATAGGGTCAGGCTCCGGCTGATACAGAAGGTTTTTGTTATATGTATCAAGCAGTGTATCGATTGTATCGCCAACAGCCAAGCCTTTCTCGGTTTCGTAAAATCGCGATGCGGTCATGAACCGGCTGATGACATCCTTGCCGGTCTTGTCAATATGCTGGTAAAAAAGGCGGTATTGCTCCGCGTCGATGCGGTAAAATGTTGTTCCGGGCGCCTCTCCTGAAGTGTGTGAGGTGACATCGCTGACATTAAACGATAACCCCCATGGATATTCGCCGGACTGCGCACCGACCTGAATTTTACCGCTGCCGCTCTTATCAACGAGCGCATACTCGGAAGTGTCGGCCGCCGAAGGCGTAACCTCGGCGGATGCGTCAGCCGAAGAGGACGGTTTGGCAGGCACGTCACCTGCAAGCTGTGCGGGACCGCAGGCAACAAGCATAAAACCCATCGCAACAGCAAGAACAGTGACAGCTATAACCGCGGCTTTATGTATAAAATTCATATGTCCCGCCTTTCCAGCAAGGGGTATAAGTTTCCTTGCAAGGCGACAAAAATGCCGACGGCTCGGAATGACAAAACCGGTTTTGCGCAGATTGTCATGCTTATGTTATACCATGGCATACAGTTTTTGTAAAACATAAGTTAATCAGGGATTCGTGCGGCTGTTGATATCAATAGCATCTATATTTATTTGAAATTGTTGCGCATATGGCATAATTATTACATCTCGTAATGCAATAAGTACAACCATTATGTACGAATTTTATCTTGCGGAGCATTGTCTTGCCATTATGTTGGTGATATCATATTAGCACATAATGGGAATATCCGCTTAAGATTAGGAGGATAAAAATGACACTGACACCAAAAGAGAATTTTTTAAAGCTGCTCGGCGGTGAAATACCGGATTATGTGCCTTCGATGTTTTTCAGCCCGCATATGGAAATGATAACAGAAGAAATGATCGCGCCTGTTTTCGCGCCGAACGGACCCATCACGACCGTTTACGGCGTGGAATACATCGGCAGCAAGGAGATAGGGAACGGCGCGCTGCCCACACCGGGGAAAATACTGCTCGAGGATATCACCAAATGGCGTGATGTTATAAAAAACCCCGATACGTCGCACAGGGACTGGGAGGGGTATTACAAGAAGCAGACGGATAAGTTCGACAGGGTTAATAAGGCCGTCAGCTGCCATGGCGGAGACTATTTTTTGACGCTCGTGAGCTTCATGGGCTTTACCGGCGCGCTGATGGCAATGTATGAGGAGCCGGACGAGGTCTATGCGCTTTTTGATTTCATATCCGAGCATTACTGCGAGGTGGAACGCCAGCAGATGCGCCATGTGAAGCCGGAGCTCTACAGCATTATGGATGACGACGCCGCGATGCGCGCACCGTTCTTCTCGGTGGATATGTATCAAAAGCTCGTCAAGCCGTTTCATAAGAAGCACGCCGATATCGCGCTTGAAAACCGTGCGCTGCTGGGCCGGCATGACTGCGGGCATTCCGACTGCTTTATCGACGACTGGCTTGACATCGGCATCCGGTGCTGGAATCCGGCGCAGGTATCAAACGACCTCATCGCCGTCAAGAAAAAATACACAGGCAAGCTGACGCTCAACGGCTGCTGGGACAATACCGGTCTCCTCGGCAGCACGGCCGTGGACGATGCGGTTTTACGCGAAGCGCTGTATACCTACGTGGACACCTTTGCCCCCGGCGGCAGCTTTATCTTCAGTGCGATGATTATGGCCCAGCCCGGTGATCCGCTCGCCATGACAAAAACAGCAATCATTAAGGATGTCTACGACAATTACGCCAGGGATTATTACAAAACGCATTAGACGCATACAGGCAGGGCATATAAAGAATATTGATTAAATAAATGGAGCAACATACCGGGTTCACGGTAAGCAATATGTCCCCTCGTTCCTGTCTTAAACAACACAGGAGAACCGTCCCCCTGTGTTTTGATCAACCGAGGGTTGATATATTTAGTGACAATTAGATTAACGGTATATTGTTAACGCCCCCTTGGTCATGTAGAATGACATGCATAAGGGGGCGTACTTATATGATTGACAAAGCTGCAGCAGGGAGCCGAATTGCCGTGCTGCGAAAGGAACTGGGTTATTCTCAAGCTGTTTTTGCTGAAAAACTGAATGTCAGTACACAGGCTGTATCGAAATGGGAAACAGGGTTAGCTCTGCCGGACATTGAAGTACTTCTCAATATTTCGTGGATATGTAAAACGGCAATAAATACAATTCTTGAGGGTGAAGTCTTGATTGATACACACGGCGGTATCGACAGAGGAATGGCGTATATCAGTAAGTATCTCATCTGTCCGCAGTGCCGCAGCCGATTAAGCCCGAATACGCTGAAAAGACAGGAAAAGCTGAGCTTTGGCTGTGAGAATGGTCATAAATATGAAGTAGCCGACGGTGTTATCCATTTTGGTTCCCGCGAGATTCCGGGGGAACTCTGGTCATTATGGCTCAGGAATTATGAGCATTATCTGACACAGCAGCATTATCCCGGTAACCCGAGATATATGCAGGGCAAGCCGAATTATCAGGAAGTTATGTGGCAGCATATTGAAAGGCTCCGTCCGCGAATTATTATCGATATGGCTTGCGGTACCGGCAGCGGTATTAAATACATGATTGAGCGTATAAATTGGCCTGTGACAATTATCATGGCCGACTTAAGCCATAGAATTCTGAAATACAATAAGGCGTACTATTCTGATGAATGGAAAAATCCTTATGTTGATATGGTATATATGGCGTGCGACTGTTCAAACCTCCCACTGGCAGATAATTTCGTTGACATTGTCTTTTCCAATGGAGGCTTCGAAAGCATGCAGGCGAAAATGATGGCCGGATTTGCCGAAGGTTATCGTGTGCTTAAAAATGGAGGACACGCCATATATAACATCAGCTGCGTTGATGATCATGAAAGTGATAATACAAAAAAATAGAAGCGGCTATTTGCAAGCCTTGATTCGAGCTATCATCACGATAACGAAAGGCTCTATGATATCAGCCAATGGCTTGAGAAGTGCACTGCAACCGGTTACCTTGAAAATATCACCACGCAGATTTATGGCGAGCTGCCCGTGCCTGCAAACGATATTTTCCCTTTCGAAAACGAGATTTTGCAGTGGATGGCGATGCATGTGGTGTCTTCACGAAAGGATTAGAACAACACAGAACGACCCCTTGTGTTCACTCATACAGCTTCTTTTCGCGCTTATAAAGCTGAGGCAGATAGCGGACGGAGGTGATGCGGCTGCCGGTGATGCCGTATTTGGGGTTGTAGCCGAAGAGGTTGATGTAGCGGTCAAGGTCGGCCTCTTCAGCATCCATGGCGCAAAGCAGTTCGTAGGTTGTTCTGGCGTCGTCGATGGCCCGGTGGGTGTTTTTCGCTGCGAGGGTATAGGCGGCAACGGCATTATCGAGTTTGTGCGGATACTCACGGCGGTCTCTAAAAACCGTAAGGGCATCGAGCATTTTGACATTACTCAAAACATTTTCCATCCCGAAGCCAAGCAAAAAATGATAGAGAAAGCTCAGATCAAAATGGGCATTATAGGCGACGACGAGCGGGGAGCCGTGGCCTAAGACTTCTGCCAGCGCCTGACACGCCGCGGCTTTTTCGGCACCGCCGCTGTCCAGCATCAGCTGGGTGATGCCTGTAATCTGCGTGATGTTATAGCTTAGCTTCCTGCCCGGCGATAACCGGATAAGCATGCCCGTTTCGCGGTCAATATCGAGAAGCTCATTTGAACGAACAACGCGTAAAATGCCAAGCTCAATGATTTCATCTGTCCGCGGATTGAGCCCCGAGGTCTCCGTATCAACGAATACAATACTGTCAAATTGATCGAAAAGTGTGTCCAACATCCAGTTACCTTTTTCCGCCTCAGAACGTATTTATTTTGCTTTTAAAAACAAGACAGGAGAACTGTATCTTACGCGGAGCGATAGCTGCTGATCAGGGTAAGAACGGTTTCGGGCACGGCGTTGGCATGAGCCATAATGGCGATATCTACCTGCTGCAGGACAGCCGCGTTTGTAAATTTTATCATCTCCTTGGCAATATCGACATCTATGATTCGGCTTTCGGCGGCAGACAGAGCCTGTGTGTCCGTATTAGCGATATCTTCAAAACTGGTTATCTGCGCGCCAAGATAGGACCGCTGAGACGATACCTGTTCGAGCGCTGTGTCCAATGCTCCGATCGAGGAGGAGGCCCCCTCTTGTGTCGAAACATCTGAGCCTGAGAGTCCCAGATTCGCGATATCCGTTCTGCCGAGGCTTATTGTCTTTTCGTCGCCCTGGTTGGCACCGATCTGGATGACCAGCCCATATGAGCTGCCGGTTTTATAATTATTAATCAAAGTGCTGTCAAGCGTATCCGTTACGCCGTCATTCAGCTCACCGGTGTCACTAAGGCGTTCTTTTGCGGCGGAAATGGAACCGTCAAGCAGATTTTTCGCATTATATGTCGTTGTATTGGCAATATCGTCAATTTCCGCTTGCAGCTGGGAGTACTCGTCCTGCAAGGCGGAGCGGTCGGTTTTATCGTCGTTGGTGCCGGAAGACGACTGGACGGCCAGCTCACGCATACGCTGCAGAATTTCGTTGATACTGCCCAACGAACCGTCAGCCGTCTGCAGAAGAGATACCGCGCCTTGTGCGTTCGATTTAGCGACATCAAGTCCCCGGATTTGGGCACGCATCTTTTCAGATATGGCAAGTCCTGCCGCATCATCCGCGGCGGAGTTGATCGCACAGCCCGAAGACAGCTTTTGAACAGAGCTTGTCAGCATGGCGGTGTTTTTTTTATAATCGATATAGGTGTTCATCGCAATTAAATTCGAATTAATGCGCATGGTTATCTTTCCTCAATCAGGCATAGCCGGGTGTTTTTACTGCTTGTACTTTTATCCATACTATATATTATCGTAAAAAAGGAAAAAAAGTTTAATATTGGTGTTAACGGCTTATATAATCCGCGATCGCTTTTAAAAACGCATTGCCGTACTTTTCGGCTTTGACCTCGCCGACGCCGGAGACATCGAGGAACTCCGTTATTGTGCGGGGCCTTTTTGCGGCCATGTCGGCGAGGGCGGCATTGGAAAAAATGATGTAGGAGGGGACGGCGGCTTCCTGCGCCAGACGGGTGCGGAGGGCCTTGAGGGCGGAGAGAAGGTCATCATCGGGCAGCTCCGGGGATTCATGATCGGGAGTTTTATGCGCGCGGTGCATCTGTGCTTCAGGGGCTGCGAGCTGCTTTTTGACAGGTATCGTCACGGTTTCGCCCTCAAACAGCACGGTGCGGGCTTTTTCTGTCTGGCGCAGGACGGGAAATTCGCCCTCAGTGACCAGCAGATACCCCTCGGTGACGAGAAAATCGATGTACTCGCGGATTTTGCGCCTGTCGATGTGCCGCATGACGCCGTAGGTCGGGAGCTTATCGAGATTGAGCTGGGTGACGCGCTGTTCCTTGCTGCCGTGCAGCATGCGCACGTAGAGTGTGACGCCGAGGCCATAGGTGTATTTCTTTTCTACTCTCGAAACGCAGGAGAGAATCATCTGGGCCTCCTGGGTGATGTCTTCCTGAACATACTCACTTTTACAGCTGCCGCAATTACCGCAATAGCCGCTGTGCGCCTCGCCGAAATAGGCGAGGATATATTCCCGCAGGCAGCTGCCGGTTTTGCAATAGCCGATCATTTGCTCGAGCCGCTCCATGTCGCGGCGCAGAACGGCTTCGCGCTCGTCGGCGGACAACTCGCCGTTTTCCTCGGCGTTTTGAATGAGGAATTTAGCTGTTTGGATGTCACCGTTTGAAAAGAGCAGGATACAGTCCGCGGGTTCGCCGTCACGCCCGGCGCGGCCGGCCTCCTGATAATAACTCTCCAGGTTTTTGGGCATGTTGTAATGGATGACGAAGCTCACGTTGGATTTGTCAATGCCCATGCCGAAGGCGTTGGTGGCAACCATGACGCGGCGGCGGTCATAAACAAAATCGTCCTGATTTTTATGGCGCTCCTCATCCTCAAGACCCGCGTGGTAGCGGGTGGCGCTGATGCCGCGCTCGCGGAGCTCCTCGCAGACGCGCTCCACGGCGGCGCGGGTGGCGCAGTAGATGATGCCGCTTTTCTTTTTGCGCTGCGCGAGCAGCTCGCGGAGATAAACCGGCTTGCTTTTAGGCTTGGCAACCTCGAAATACAAATTCGCGCGGTCAAAGCCGGTCGTCAGAGAAAGCGGGTTGTGGAGCTTTAAAATATGTATAATATCCGTCTTGACCTCGTTCGTGGCCGTTGCCGTGAACGCGCCGACTGTCGGGCGGTAGGACAGGTGCCTGATAAAATCCAGAATCTTCAGGTAGCTGGGCCGGAAATCCTGCCCCCACTGGGAGACGCAGTGCGCCTCATCCACGGCGACGAGCGAGATGCGGTGCTGCTCGGCAAAACGCAGAAAATCGGCTGTTGCCAGCCGCTCGGGGGCGATGTAGATAATTTTATACTGACCTGCCTCAGCCCGCCGGAACGCCTCGCGGTATTGTGCAGCCGTCAGCGAGGAATTGATGAACGCCGCGGCGACACCCGCCTGGACGAGTGATGCCACCTGATCCTTCATCAGCGAAATGAGCGGCGACACCACCAGCGTGATTCCGGGAAGCAGCAGCGCGGGAATCTGATAGCACACCGATTTACCGGCTCCTGTCGGCATCACGCCCAGCACGTCACGCCCGCTGAGGAGTGCGTCAATCAGCGCCTCCTGCCCGGCACGGAATACGGCGTGTCCGAAATATTGCTTGAGTACGGTTTGCTTGTCCATCATATCTCCCGATTCTTAAGAGCAAAGTTTATTGTGCGCCGACTGGAACAAACGCTTCCTGCTTTACTGACATATAATAATACACCCGATGCTATTACAGTTGAGGGAGCGTTATTATCGTTTTAAAGGATTGGTCATAAGTATGTGTAATGCTTGTTGTGCCGGCATATGCTGCTGCAGCCGGGAAAATGCCGTGAACGATATCAAAGAAGGTTTGAAGGACATCCGCAAAGGCCTGAGCGATATCCGCGGGGGCCTCAACGATATACTGAACCATCATTTCTGTGAGGGCAGACGCTGCATCTGTGAAGGAATTTGCCATATTAACGAAGGACTTTGTGATTTAATAAGCGGCGTTAAAGCAGTACGTTTTGATATAGACCGTGAAGACTTAAGAGACATTCGGGACGGTATCCGGGACATTCGCAGAGGGATCAGAAGCATCTGCGAGGGTTTGAATGATATCCTCCGCGGCCATAGAACCGAGGGTGTTGAACATATCAGAGCGGGGATCTGCCGCATCGAAGAGGGTTTGGCGGATATAACAGACGGCCTATGCGATATTATCTGATGCCGCGAAGCCGCCGAACGTGCATTTAAGATGACATCAGCACGTTGAATAAAGAGCTTGAGTTCTGGCGGGCACCGGGCTTAAGCTCTTTAGCTTTGTAAAACCGAACAGCGGATTCTGGCCAGCTTGTGATTAGTATTTGCATTATTATGGTAAGTATTGTATATTTAAGCATAAGCTGACAAAGCGCGTAAAGCAATAGCTGGTAGAGAAAAAGGACGAGATAATATTGAAACAGCTGTTTCAATGCGAGCGGATGCAAAAAAGGAATGGATAGCCGCCGCGCTTGAAGACGGCATCGGCATTCCGGAGCCGAATGGTGATGAACAGTATTCAGGCCAGTTTAAGCTGCGGATTCCGAAATCCCTGCACCGTGAGCTGGCAGAGGAGTCCAAACGCGAGGGAATCAGCATGAACCAATATTGCTTGTATCTGCTCAGTAAAAATGGGGGTCAGACAATCGAACGCCAAGACAATCGATAATAAAAGCAAGCGGGTATCGGGCCATCGTTCGATACCCGCTAAAATTTTACATACAAAACACGCTCTCAGACCTTACCGCCATCCGCGGTCATTGGCCGCTGACGCAGTCGACATTGCCGAACAGGGCGGAGAGGCGAGCTAATACGGCTGACGGGAGGGGAGGGGCGTTTATGGAGCGGAGATTGGCGAGCAGGTGGGCTTTTTCGCTTGTGCCGGTGAGGGTGACGGTGATGCCGGGGGTGTGGCGGGCGAAGCGGTAGGCAGCCTCCGTGATGCTTTCGGCGGCGCCGGGTTCCAATAGGAAATCGAGTATGTGAGGGTCGTCGGTCAGGCCCGCGCCGCCTTGGCTGCGCGCTAAAATGCGCCCCAGGTCGATTTTCAGCTGGGCGGGGTTCGACAGCGCCGAGCGCACGGCGAACATGCACAGCACGGCGACATTGTTTTTAATGGCAGTCGGTAAAACAGTTTTTGCGGCGGAGGGATTGAGCAGGTTATAGCCGGTCATGATCACGTCAAAGTGATTTTCCGGCAGGGCAAGCTTGAGCATTTCGTGACTGGTGTCCACGGCGAATTGCTCTGTGATGCCGACAAAGCGGATTTTCCCTTTTTCCTTGGCGCGCAGCAGCTCGGGCAGCAGCGTGCCGCGTACCCAGGGATAGTCGGCTGCCGTAACCGCGTGGATATGATAGACATCAATGTAGTCTGTGCCGAGCGCGCGTAAACTCTCGTCGAGCGTTTTGACAAGAAGCTCGGGGCCTTGAAGCCCTGCTGGGCCGCGGTATGGAAATTTTGTCGAAAGGACGTAGGAAGAGCGGGGAAGCCCCGCAAGTCCTTTGCCAAGCGCGGTTTCCGTGCCGTAGACCGCCGCGGTGTCAAAGAAGGTGACACCCGCGTCATAGGCCGCGCGCGCGATGCCGGAAGCATG
Organism: Clostridiales bacterium UBA1316; assembly: GCA_002307055.1. Taxonomy (GTDB): domain Bacteria; phylum Bacillota; class Clostridia; order Oscillospirales; family Oscillospiraceae; genus Sporobacter. The sequence goes on along the minus strand of DBTM01000052.1, from coordinate 43,682 downwards.
CGCCTCGCCGTATTTTGCCACGCCGATGCGCGAAAAGCCGCCGCAGCCGAGCCCCGCGGCTGTGACGCTGAGCCCCGTCCTGCCCAATAGTGTTGTCTGCATTTATGTCAGCTCCTTAGAATCTGAGTATTGTTCAATTTTACTCTAAAGCAGCGGACTCGGCAAGATAAAAAGCTTATGTTATTCGCGTAAAAATTATGGTGGAATATTGAATATTGTGTTATAATTTTGTCTAACAATTTTTGGGCTCCGACGGGCGTTGAGAAAAACCCGCGCGCACAGGGAGATATAGATGAGCGATGACATCGTTTTGCGTCTGGAGAATATAACAAAGAGCTTTGGCGGGGTCGAGGTGCTGCGGGGCATCGACCTTTCAATACGGCGCGGAGAATTTATAACGCTGCTGGGCTCCTCCGGCTGCGGGAAAACGACGACACTGCGCATTATCGCGGGGCTGGAAACGCCGGACGAGGGCAGGGTGCTCCTGGAGGGACGCGACGTGACAAATGAAGAGCCGAACAAGCGCAATGTCAATACGGTCTTCCAAAGCTACGCGCTTTTTCCGCATATGACGGTGGAGGCCAATATCGGGTACAGCCTGCGGCTTCGGCATCTGGACAAAGCGGAAATTCAAAAAAAGGTTCAGGACGCGCTGGAGCTGGTGCAGCTGGCAGAATTCGGCAAACGCATGCCGAATGAGCTGTCGGGCGGGCAGCGCCAGCGCGTCGCCATTGCGCGCGCCGTGATCAACCAGCCAAAGGTGCTGCTGCTTGACGAGCCGCTGAGCGCGCTCGACCTCCAGCTGCGCCATCAGATGCAGCTGGAGCTCAAACGGCTTCAGACACGCCTTGGCATTACATTTGTTTATATTACGCATGACCAGGAGGAAGCGCTGAATATGTCCGACTGCATCGCCGTGATGCGCGCGGGCAGGTTCGAGCAGATCGGTACGCCGGCGCAGGTTTATAATTTACCGAGGACGAGCTATGTGGCGAGCTTCGTGGGTTCGGCGAACATACTCACGGGAACGGTCACGCAGACCGACGCGGATATCGTGCGTTTTGACACAGTGGGCGGCTCCGGGACGGCGGCGCTGCGCGGCGCGCAGGTAACCGCGGGACAATCCGTAACCGTGGCGGTGCGCCGAGAGAATATCGTTCTCCAAAAAGATAGTGCCGGCTCCGGCGATTGCTTGCGGGCCATCGTCCGGGAAAAGCGGTTTGCGGGCGGTGTACTGCAGATTATTGTGGCCCTGCCGGACAGCGGGGTGCTGCCTGACGGCGGGGAGTTGGTTGCGACCCGGCATGGCATCGATTCCGACCTCAATCCCGGAGACAGCGTGCGCCTCACCTGGGAGCCGGACAGCGCCGTTCTGGTGGACTTGGAGGGCGCTCATGCGTAACGTTAAAGCCAAGCATAAAAGGAAAAAATACGACGGACTGTCCGTCTTCTCGGTGATACCGCTGTACGCGTTTACGCTGCTGTTCGTCGCGGGCCCGCTCATCTATCTGGTAATCCTGAGCTTTTTGCGGCGCGGCGAGGTCTGGGGCGTTATCGACCAGTTCACCTTCAGGAACTACGCGGACATTACGGTGCCGATATACCTCAAAACCTTTGTGGAATCCTTCAAGCTCGCCATTACGAGCACGCTGCTTGTGATGGTAATCGGATATCCTTTCGGCTATTTTATGGCGAAGCTCTCCGCTGCATGGCGCAAGCGCATGATGCTTTTTATTATGATACCGTTTTGGGTCAGCTCCCTTATCCGCCTGTACGGCTGGATCATTATTTTCCGGGCCAACGGGGTGCTCGATCAGCTGCTGATGGGCGTGGGCATTACAAATGAGCCGCTGAAGCTGCTGTATTCGTATCCCGCCGTTGTGGTCGGAATGGTTTACGCGCTTGTACCGTTCATGATATTTTCCGTCTATTCCAGCGCGGAGAAGCTCGACTGGAGTCTCGTGGAGGCCTCGCGCGACCTGGGCGCGACGCGTTGGCAGGCGTTCCTCACAATTACGGTTAAGATGACGATGCCCGGGCTGCTTTCAGGCGTTGTACTCACGTTTATCCCATCAATGGGCCTGTTCTTTATCGCGGATATACTGGGCGGCAACAAGGTGGTGCTTGTGGGCAATCTCATTCAAGAGCAGCTCATGAAAGCGCATAACTGGCCGTTTGCCGCCGCGCTGTCCGTCGTGCTCATGATACTCACGAGCCTGATGATCGGCCTGTACCGCCGCATCACCCATGTCAAAGACTTGGAGGGCTTGGTGTGAAGAATAGGACGAAGCTGCCCAATGTTTACCTGGGCGCCGCGCTGGCGGTTATGTATCTGCCCATCCTCATCGTCATTATTTACTCGTTCAACCAGAGCAAGATCAACTCAGTCTGGGACGGGTTTTCTTTTAAATGGTATACCGAGCTGTTCCGCGACGAAGCGCTGCTCGGGGCGCTGGTGAACAGCATCGTGCTGGCGTCGCTGAGCAGCCTCGCGGCTGCCGTCATCGGCACGCTGGGCGCGGTGGGTATGGCGCGCACCAAGCTGCCCGGCAGCGGCGTGATCGAGTATCTGTCCACACTGCCCATCATGATCCCAGAGATCATTCTCGGCATTGTGTTTTTGATATTCTTTTCGCTGCTCGGGCTGCCCTTCGGCATGCTGACGCTCCTGATTGCGCATACGGCGTTCTGCATACCTTACGTGTTCATGCTGGTTAAAGCGCGGCTGGCCGGTATGGATAAGAGCCTGGCTGAGGCGGCGCGTGACCTGGGTGCGACGGGCTTTCGCGCCTTGCTGGATATAACGCTGCCGCTCGTACTGCCGGCTGTCGCGTCCGGTATGCTGCTCGCGTTTGCGATGAGCCTTGATGACGTTGTTATCAGTATATTCGTCACGGGCGTCAATACCATTACCCTGCCGATTAAGATATATACACAGCTCAAAACCGGGGTTACCCCGAAGATCAATGCGCTGTGTACGCTGCTGTTCACCGCGACGGTGGTCATCGGCTTTCTTACGATGTATTTGAAAAAAAATTCAGATAAAAAACTTACTATTCAGGAGGCAAAAAAATGAAAAAAATCGGAATCCTAGTCCTCACGCTGGTGATGCTTCTGTCTGCAGCCTCGCTTTCGGGCTGCTCAGGCGCCAAAACGCCGGCTGAGTCCCCCAAGGCGAGCGGAGCCAGTGAAGCCTCGCCCACGGTGAGCAGCACGGCCCCTAAAGCCAGCGGTGAGCTCAACCTGTATACATGGGAAGCGATGTTCCCGCAGGATGTACTCGACGGCTTTACGAAGGAGACGGGCATCAAGATCAACTACAACGACTTTGACCTTGACGAAACGATGCTCGCAAAGCTGGAGGCCTCCAAGGGCGGTGACTACGACCTTGTCATTGCGGACGATTACATAATAAAGACGGCGATTTCCGAGGGACTCGCGCAGAAGCTCGACACGTCGAAGCTGGCCAACTACGGCAATATCAACCCCATCTATCAAGGCCAGTTCTACGACCCGGATAACGCGTACACCGTGCCGTACGGCGCGGGTGTGCAGACAATCGTTTATAATCCAAAAACGGTCAAAATCGACATCAAGGGCTACGCAGACCTGTTCGACCCGTCACTCAAGGGCAGCATCGGAACCGTCGCCAACTACCGCGTTATCGATGGACTGGCACTCAAGGTGCTGGGCAAGAGCTACAATACGGAGGATATCGCGACGATCAATGATGCCGGCAAGAAGCTGCTCGAGCTGGCGCCTAATATCCGCTTGATTAAGGATGACGGCCTGGAGAATGATTTGCTCTCCGGCGAGATCAGCGCGGCGGTGATGTACACCTCGCAGGTGACCAATGCGCTCATGGCCGATCCGGAGCTCAAAATGGTATTCCCAAAGGAGGGTATCGGTTATGGCATCATGGCGAACTTCATACCGTCAAAAGCACCCAACGCCGCCGCGGCCTATGCCTTTATCGACTACATTCTGCGCCCGGAGGTTTCCGCGAAGTGCTTTGAATTCCTTGGATATTACTGCACCAACCTGGCTGCCGAAAAAATGATCAGCAGTGATTACAAGCAGTACCTCACGCTGCCGGAGAGCTTTACCGGCAGCAGCATGGAGATGATACAGCCCATCAGCGCCGATGCCGAAGAAGCCCACACAAAAATCTGGACGGAATTCAAGTCTGCCGCCGGTCAGTAAAACACAGGAGCCGCCCCGAAAGGGGCGGCTCCTGTGTTTTACGCATTTCCCAATATTAATATCCGGCAGAAAGGCTTTGTGCTTCTTCACCCGGCCATCTATGGCAGGGTGAGGCGCTATTTAAATTCGGGCTCAACGCCGAACTCTGCCGAAAAGCGTCTTGAAAACTGCCGCCGCAGAGACGCGGCTTGATTTTTGCGCTCTGTTTTTCCGTATAACGCGATCAGCTCACCGCAGGCACGCTCGTCGAAGGGGTCTGCCGTCAGATGCCGGAGCATCTGTGCTTCGGCTTTTCCATTTTCACCGCTGTCCAGATAAAGACGGATGAGGCGGTGCGATGTCTCCGTAAAAACGGACTTATAATATTCCCGCGACAGGACAATCAGCGCATCGTCCAGCTCACCCTCAAGATAATCTCCGGTGTACAGTCCAACCATTTCTTCCAGCAGCGCCTGTTCCTCCTGTGGGGAAACGCCGCCTTTTTCAAGCGTTTTATACAATTCTGAAAAGGTGCCGGCGTCCGTTTGCAGACGGTACCTTGAGCTGATATAGAAGCCGTTTTTATCCTCGCAGATCAGGGAGTCGTCGCAGCTGAAAGACATGCCGTATTCAGCAAGAGCCTTTTTTAACTCATATAACGCGACTCTGAGCGAGGAACCTGCCGCTTTTGCGTCTGATTCCGGCCAGAAAGCTGCCGTCAGCGTCTCTCTGGAAACAGCCTTGCCGGAGGAAGCCAAAATGTATTGAAGAATACCGCTGATTTTACGTGTTTTCCATGCGCCGCCCGGGATGTCCTTTCCGCCTGCCGTCAGCTTGAATTGACCGAACAGCCGCGCGCAGACCGGCTTGGGTTCCTCATCGGATGTAAAGCACCCGGCTAAAAAGGCTTTTGGGGCTGCAGCCAGCCGGCTGTAGTCCTCGGCTGCTCTCCGTTCATTTTCATGACCCAAATAGCCCGTCAGCAGCGCGCGCATATAGTTGACCTGAATGCCCTTTTCCGCGCAGCGGGCAGCCGTCCGCACGAGCGCGGAGTAGGTCATTTCGCGGAAATATACATAATGCGCCCGAGCGGCGGTATTCGCAAACAGCGTAAGAAAACGGGTTTCCCGCCCCTCGTCATTTTTTCTGTAATAAAGATCGGCCAGCTGCAGCGCGGCGCCGCACTGATTGAGCTCCGCTTTTTTTCGCTTTGAGATACCATAAGCCCGCTTGAGCAGCTTTTCCGCTCTGTCGCAGTACTTTTCGTCCGTTTCCTTCAGAACGCAGGCCAGCAGCACCATGCCCAGCTCCGGCAGTCCCTGCCCGGCTTTAAGCGGCAGCAGGCCTTCGAGAGCCGCCTCAGCTTCGGCAACGCACTTTTCGGAAGGGTTTCGTTCCGACTCCCACATGCATTTGGTGAGGGTAACAATACAAGCCATGATGGGGTGGCCGTCGCTGCGGTAAGCTTGTGTAAGCTCTGAAATAATCTCCAGCGCGCGGTCCGGTTTCCCGGACTGGTATTGATTGTAAGCGTCGAAACGTGCGGCGCTGTTGCCCGCATAGGCGGAGTCGTACTTTTCGGCAATCAGCTCCAGCTCCGACACGGCTGACCGCGCTGCCGCCAGATCGCCGTACTGGGAAGAAACGTTATGGTACAGTGACAGCACTGCGACCCGCCAGGAGTCGCTGGAGACAGAGGTCGGATGCCTGAGCAGCTGCCTTGCCATGCTCCCGGCGGTTTCAAGCGCACCTATCCGATAGAATTCACCGAGCTTTGTCAGTTCGAACAGATAAGCCCAGATAGGCTCCGAAATGCCGAGCCTATCCAGTTTCCGGCGCAGGAAAGAATGCAGCGGGAAATGATCAGACCACGCAAGACTCATGTACAGGCATAACAGAAGAGTCTTTCGTTCGTAGGAGCCGGTAAAAATCGCGCGGATCTTCGGAATAAGGCGGAAAACAGCCCGGAGCGGCTGCAGATCGTTTTTTTTGTAGAGCGTGGCGATGGTCAGCCCGAGAACATTCATCTGCAGTCGGGTATTGTTCAGCTTCCCGAAGGCGGAGAGTGCTCCGCAGAGACAGCGGTAGCTCTCCTGAAATTGAATATTCATCAGCGACGTACCCCGGAACAGAAGGAGATACGGGTCGCTTTGGACGAGGTCATCGGGAAATTCCTGAAGGAGGTAGGGGACAGCATCCAGCTCTCCTGTATTCATCAGCCGCAGTCCCTCCGCTTTTGATGCTTCCAGAGCTTTGGATGTCTCTCCGGCACGAAGCAGAAAGCGGATATACAGAGGAAACTGACCGGTGCTAAGGTAGAAGTCGGCTGCCATAAGGCAGTCCCGCCTGATTTCCTGCCGGGAAAAGGTTTGGGGCAGTAAGGATATAAGAGCGTTTTGGAACAGAGAGTGGAAACGGTAGGTCGTGTCCCACCCCACAGTTTTTTGGATAAACACATTATTTTCAACCAATTCGTCAATGAGCGCCTCGGTATGCTCCAGCCGGAAAATGTCCGCCAGCATTTCGCCGGAAAATTCGGGCAGGATTGAAATGCGCACCAGCGTTTCCAGACGGCCGCCGGGCGAACCGCGCAGTGCCTCGGTGAGCAGATACAGGAAAGCCTGCTGCGGGTCGCCGACAGATGATAATGCACCGGAAATTTCCGCCTCAGGCCGATAAGTATACAGCAGCAGGATAATACCGGCGATCCACCCTTCGGAGCAGTCACAGATGGCGGTTATCGCTTCGGGTCCTATCTTATATTTATAAATGCCTGATATCAGCCTCTCCGTTTCTTCCCGCGTGAAGCGCAGGTACGCCATATCCAGAAACAGAACCTCGTTCCGCAGCAGCAGCCGACCGATCCGAAGCTCCGGTTTCGTTCGGGATAAGACAACCAGATGCATATTATCCGGAAGGTTCTCGGCAAAATACTCAAGGGTTTCCTTAATAAAGCCGCATTCGATGACGTTGTGAAAATCATCGAACACAAGGAATACAGGCTGTGAGCGATACCGCTGACGGCTGCACAGGTCATGGCAGATGACGGCGTTGAGCATGGAGTATTCTTTTTCGAACGTGTCCACATGAAGCAGATACCGGTATGCTTCCGAATCCCCGAGAGGCTCATACCCAAAAAGGGCTTCAATCAAGTGGGCATAAAAGACCTGCGGATGCTGATCCTCCCGCTCCAGCCTGTACCAGACCGCGGCGTCCCGGTCTTTGCCAAGGGCCAGAATGACAGCGGTTGTCTTTCCATATCCGGCCGGGGCGGCAATCATGGTCAGCCGATAAGCCGAGAGCTTTATCTGCTTGATGCAGCCGCGCATCAGAGCGTGTTTAGGTATTTCGGGAATGGTCAGTTTTGCTTTGAGAACGGGCGCGTTTTCCATATTATCACATCCCTGAACGGAAATCGTCAGAAATTTTAATCCGGATTCAAATTTCCGTCTGCTTTTTTACGGTTATTTTACGCGCTTGCTTTATGATGAAATTATCGTATGCAGGTTTATAAAATGACAAAAAGGGGGGTGTATATGCCAAAATGCAGTTCGAGATGCCATGCCTGCGGTCAGCCGGTCAGGCTGACCGATACGATATGCCCGCACTGCGGAGTCAGGCTTACAATTATCTGCCCCGGCTGCGGACGGGAGACCTTTATCCAAAGTAATTGCCGCCGCTGCGGAAAATCGCTGTTTGTTGTGTGCCCCTCGGCTGCATGCGGCCGCATACAGCTGATCTCGCCTGACGGCGCCTGCCGAACATGCGGAGCTACAATCTCAACGTGAAAATACTACCATATTTGCACTTATAATGTAAACATTCAATAAGCAGAAAAAATGCGGAAAAACGAATAATTATACGGATGGTGCCGCGAGACAGCGGTAACCGGACGGAAAAATAAAACAAGGAGCAATAATAATGTTTTGCGTTAAATGCGGAAAGCAATTGGCGGAGGGATCCAAATTTTGCGTTCAATGCGGAGCGAGTCAGGATGCGGGCAATGTCAGCCCGATTCAGGCGACGCCGCGACCGGCTGATGAGATCGACTACAAGCTGTTTGGGGACGATATGCAGCTTGTGGAAATTGAACTCGATCCGGGAGAAAGCGTAATTGCCGAAGCCGGAGCCATGGCCTATATCGAGCAGGATATAAAAATGGAAACCATATTTGGAGATGGAAGCGGTCAGGATGAGGGCAGGGGACTGATGGGCAGGCTGGCTGGAGCGGGCAGACGCGCTCTTGCCGGAGAAAGCCTGTTTATGACCGTGTTCCAGAATACCGGCAGCCAAAAATCGCACGCGGCTTTTGCCGCGCCTTATCCGGGAAAGATTATACCGGTCGAGCTCAGGGAATTTGACGGGACGCTGATTTGCCAGAAGGATGCTTTTTTGTGTGCGGCAAAGGGCGTCGCCATCAGTGTACATATCAATAAGAAGCTGGGAGCCGGACTGTTCGGCGGAGAAGGGTTCATCATGGAAAAGCTGACCGGAGACGGGCTTGTATTTGTCCACGCGGGCGGAACCATTATCAAAAAAGAGCTGGCTGCCGGGGAAACGCTGAGGCTCGATACAGGCTGCCTTGTGGCGATGAGCGCTACTGTCGATTATAACGTCGCCTTAGCTTCAGATTTAAAAAGCGGATTGTTCGGCGGCGAGGGTATTTTCCTTGCAACATTGAGAGGGCCCGGTCACGTCTGGCTGCAATCTCTCCCAATCAGCCGGATGGCTGACAGGATCAACGAGGCGCGCCGCGATAACACCGATGAAAACAAGGGCTTTAACAACCCGGTCGGAGAGGCCACGGGCAGCATCGGGAATGCGCTGGGCAGTCTTTTTAAGTTCTGACACACTTTAAATTACGGAATTACATTATGGAAATATAACTGCATATATTAAGGAGGATTATTTATTTATGAAAAAGCGTATTATATCCCTTTTTATCTGCGCGCTATTGCTCACTTCGGTTCTGCCGTTTTCCGCATCCGCCCAGTCCGGTTTGCTGGGAACGCCGACAGCGCCTCAGAACGTCAGCGCCTACTTTTACAGCTGGGATAATGAAACAGGCAACGTGTTGGAATCCATCATGCTGGGCTTCACGGTGGGCGATTACCTGAAAAATCTCAATACAACATGGGATAACGCATTTCAGGAAGCAAACAACGTCGGTTCAACCCTGGTCCGGCTGCAGGTGGACTATAAGCTCAATGCGGGCGGCAGCTGGCAGTACGGCTCATCCTGGGACGCCGATCCTGACAACGCGCCATTAAACTACCATGTGGTCGACTTTGAGCTTACGACGGGCGACTACCTGTTTTCAACGGAAGAGCTTACCGCCATACCGGACGCCAGCAGTGTCAGCTTCATGCAGCAAAACACGATTTATTTCCGTGCCAGATACTTCGTTTACTACTTTGATAACGCGTCGGGGCAGGACGTTGCAGCCATTTCCGCATGGTCCTCGACGGCATGCGTCGGAAAGGACGCGCAGAGCGTCACCACAAAACCGGAAGCACCCGTGCTTAATTCGGCAGAGCTTTTGAAGGACGAAGACGGTGTGCCATTTTTCAGGGTCGGCATCACAGTGACGGACAATATCAAAGCCCTTGACACGACAGGCGGCACCACCTTGGTTGAACTGTCCTACCGGATAGACGGCGGCGCGTGGGATACAACAGCCGGTGACTGGTTAATCGAAAAAACAATGGATATTAAACCGGAGAATGTCGGCAATGGCGACGAGATCAAAATCAACGCCGGCACTTACGACATCCGGCTGCGATACGGCTATGTAAAGCAGGGCGATGACATGGATGAAGCGCACACAAGCTGGTCGGATTACTCTAATATCGTGACGATTGCGACGGGAGCCTATTACAGCAACGCTTCGTCCTGGGCGACGACGGAATTGAAAAAGGCCGGTGACCTGGGCCTGATTCCGGACTGCCTGAAAGGAACGGACATGACCAAAGCAATCAACCGCGCGGAATTTGCCGCGGTTTGCGTTAAGGTCTACGAGAATCTCAGCGGATTGACCGCGCAGCCAATCTCAGCTAATCCGTTTACAGACTGCACGGATTCGGAGGTACTCAAAGCTTATAACGTGGGTATTACAAACGGCGTCACCGCGACGACGTTTTCTCCAAAGGAAACGATGAACAGGGAACAGGCGGCAACCATGCTTACCCGTGTGTATAAGTGTGTGACCATGAAGGGCTGGACACTTAATACCGACAGTCAGTTTACGCTCAAATACGATATGCCTGCCGTTTTCTCTGATGATGCTCAGATTTCGGCCTGGGCAAAGGACAGCGTTTATTTTATGAACGCGAACGGCGTTATTAATGGGGTGGGTGACAATAAATTCGCTCCGAAGAACACCACCTCCGCCCAGGAAGCCGCGGGTTACGCCAGCGCAACGCGCGAACAGGCGCTGATTATCGCAATCAGAATGGTGGAAAACCTGAAATAACGCGCAGATTCTTTCATAACAGGAAGTGCCGGCTTTTGAGCAGCCGGCACTTCCTGTGTTCATACGCGATACTAATCTCCGATGCAACAGTAGAATAGTCTTAAAAATGCCGTAAACGCAAGCATTTAATCAATTTCTAACTGCTTTTATCGGATGGATATCAGTATAAACTAAATATTGGGCATTGAGCCGAGGCTGATGGGAGTCAGATGCGTATTGTTGATCAGCTTTCCATAGTAATAGGCGTATTTGCTCTGCGCATCCGGGGAGGTGATCATATGGGTATCATTGCCGAGCTCGATGACGGTGAAATCCTTGTTATAGACATCCCATTTTGCAAGCCCTTTACCATTGGGGTCACCGGTTAAAGCAAAGTTATACCAATAACCTTGAATCAGGTCCATAAAGGCATAATCTTCTTTGACCCATTTATAAGGGGCGAACGGATTGCGTCCGCCGGTGTCTACCCGGCCGAATACGAACGGCATTTCGGCGCAGTGCGGGCAGCCGAACGCGGCGCCTTCCTCATTTTCGTTTTCTTTGACAGCAAGCCAGAGAAAAGCTTTTTTGCCGTACTGGGCGCATAGCTGACCGACGCGGATAGAGCCCATGAGCATGATGTCGGAAGAAATGGTAGCTGCCTGCTTCGCGGCCTGCTGCGGCGTCTGGGCGGGATACCATTTTTTCATGTCGGCTGCGCGGTCGGGGTAGTTGGTTTCAAGGTAGCTCATATATTTGTCTATCGCCATTCCTTCGGGACCTGACATGGAAAATTCTTGTGAGCAGTTACCCATCAGAACATCGAAATCGTTAAACTCGCCGCGTTCCATCATAGCGGTAACATCGTCCGGCAAGAATTCACCGTCGATACAGAAGCTGAAGCCATGACCGAAGCCGGCTTTGTCCGCAAGGTCGTTTAACTCCCAGGCATCCTTGCGCCGCATCTCCGCGATGCTGCTGCAGCCGGCATCCTTCATAAATTCTACGCCGCGCTGCTCAAGTATCCCGCGCTTCGGCGGCTGCATGAAGCCCCAGAAAATGGGGCCGCTCTCGATGCTGACATGCTTTGCCAGGCCCGCCATCATGGGGGAGACCAGGAGAGTCCCAACGGCGGCGGCACCGCCGGATTGGCCGGCAATAGTGACATTGTCCGGGTCACCGCCGAACGCGGCGATGTTTTCCTTAATCCACATAGCGGCTTTACGCATATCCAGCAGCGCGTAGTTACCGGAACCGCGCCCGCTGTTCTCGGCGGTCAGCTCCGGATGGACGAAGAAACCGAAGAAGCCGAGACGATAATTGATTGTGACGACTACAATGTCTTTTCTTGAAGCGAAGCCTGTTCCCTCACAGACGGATTCGACACCGGAGCCCGCGACGAGACCGCCGCCGTGAATCCACATAAAGACAGGCAGCTTGGCATCAGGTGCCTTTGCGGGAGTCCAGACATTCAGATACAGGCAGTCCTCCTCATATTGTGACCGCGCCATATCAGGCATAAAATCCGACACATGCTGGATGGAGGCAGCGCTGTATCGGGTGGCATCACGAACACCGCGCCAGGCGCCGGGATCTTCCGGCGCGCGGAACCTGCGTTCACCGACGGGAGGTGCGGCATACGGAATGCCCTTGAAAACCTTAAGGCTGTCCTCGACGGAACCCCTGAGCCAGCCCTGCTTTACCTTGACCTTTGCCGTTTGAAAATCAGACATGAAATAATTCCTCGCTTTCATATTAAAAATTTTTAAACTGCTTATCATTTGCCATAGGATTTGATTGAAATGCCATTATGTACAGTCACCCGAGCAGGCTGCGCCGTCAGGCCTGAGTGTATGTAAATACTTCTTTCCCGGCTGAGTCCGCGCCTGAAATCATAAAATGGTATGTGCGCAGGTCGGCGGTAAGCCGAGCGGTATAGCCGTCCTTTTTCCAGCAGAAAGCCAACTGTGCCGGTGTGCTTTCCGTAATTTCCAGTGTGCTGCCGAAGCCGAAGGCGGGGAAGCCGCCGCGGAAGCGCAATAATTCAAGCTGGTCCTTGACGACGGATTTTTTCAGGGCTTTTTCGGCTTGCTCAAGCGTCAGGTTTGTGCGGTTAATCTCCTTGTGCCCTCCGGCACCTGCTCTGAGCACAGCTTCGTGATCATTTTTTCCGGCAAAAAGGTCCAGGTACCATACCTGCGGCTTGCCGGGCATGAATAATTGAATGGCGCGGGCCAGCAGCATTCGGCGGTCATCCTCGCCCAGCGCGCTGTAATATGTAGCGCTGACCTGATAATAAACATTTTTCTGACCGTGCAGGTCCTTGACAAATCCGCCGCGGGCAACGACTGTATCGATGAGGGTCTGTATCTGGTCTTCCCCGATAAGCCCCTTGAGATCGAGCAAAGGGATTCCGTCGTGGCAGCCAAGCATATTGACCGTACGGATGCCTTTGTCCCGCAGCTCTTTTGCCCAGCTGATAAGCGCGTCGCCCGAATGGCGCTCGAACGCGTCGATGATCAGACCGGGCAGAAAGAAATCATAGGTCATATAGCCCTGAGCGGCAATCTTTTCGTAGATTTTTTCGCTGTAGCTCGCGTGAATTTCCGGCAGGAGCGTCAGCCCGTATTTATCAGCCAAGACCCGAACCCGCTCCAGCAGCTCCCAGGTAGCCGGTTCATTGAGAAAGTTCTTTTCACCGGGTTCTTTGGGCGCGTACGCAAAAGCGTCCAGCCGGACAATGTGCGCGCCGTACTCAGAGAGTGTGCGGAGCGTCTGATCATAATAGTCCCAGACGAGCGGCGAGGCGATGTTCAAATCCATCTGCCCCAGATATTTGCGCCCGGATTCCAGCAGCTCCGTGACGCGGCTGCGATAACGCTCAAAGCGGCCGAACACTATATCTTTCGGCGCTGCTCCGCCGTCAAGCGCGGTATCAATGATTCCGGCCAGGGCGGCGGCGGAGCCGTATTGTATCTCCATCACCCGCATCAGGTCAAGAGCGTCAACCCTTTCATACGCCACCTCCTGGTAGAAGGTGTTCCAATACGGGACGCTCGAGCCGTCAGGAAAACGCACCATCAGGATGGGCAGGCCGGGTTTCCTGAAAAACATGTCCCGGATGAGCGCGGGGTCCGGCTGGATATAACCCGTCTCCGTCATAATGCCGCGGCCGTCCCAAAAGCGGTTCCAGTTGATGAAAAAGTCCTTGTACTCCGAAGCCTCACCCTTTGCCAGAATGTCCTGAAAGGGCTTTGACAGAACAGAAGCGTGATTCAATATAAAATCCAGTTTCAGATCGATCCCGAGAACCCGCAGCGCGTCGAGATCATCAGGGGAGCCGAGAAGCTCGCTGATACCGTAATCAATCACGGAAAAACCGCGGTCAAGATCCGTATTGAAAATGCTGGGCAGGATATAAAACGAGCCGAATACGTCCTTCAGCTCGGGCTTTTGCAGAAAGCCGACGATGTCGCCGAGGGTATCGCCGATGCTGTCGGGATAGGCGTTGAGCATCGGTGCGCCGCTGATGGGGCGGCTCATTGCGCCGCCTCCTCATCCGCGGTGTTCTCGGCCATCAGCTGCCGGTACGCGTTATAGCTCAGTATTTCACCGCTTTTATTCATGATAATTTTTGCTTTGACCGCCTGCCGGACGAGGAGCTCCTGCTCAATTTCCAAGACCATGGCGGTGAACGGGCTGTCCGCTCCGCCGTCGCGGTTGCGCGATTTGCGGTAAGCCAGCGTTTCCTGCGGGGTACTGCTCAGCAGGACCGGGATGTCGACGCCCCGGTATCCGTCGCTGTTGCCGTGCGTCCACTCGATTATCAGGACATGGATATGACGGAAAGCCACAGAGTCGTACCATAGGTCTGTCTCTTCCCGGCCCATGCGCTTGAGCCAGATCGAATCGGCGCCGTTTTTGAATTGCGCGACAATGTCGGTGAGCTGCTGAAAATCCAGCTCGTTATCGGTCCCGAGATAGCCTTTCAAGCCGCGGCGGCCTTCCTGCTGGTAAGCGGACAGCCATGGATATGTCATGACGCATGCGGGATTCGCGTCGCCGCCGGAAAGCTGAAGCTCTTTGAGTGCTGCGAAACGCTCCGGCGTATACTGACCGCTTGACAGAAGGCCGCGCAGCCCGCTGTGGCGGAAAATGCGAAGCCGCTCGGCGTCGTTATATTTGGGGATGCGGTGCGGGTAGTTGTCGCCGGACAGCGTGTAGCAGCCGACACCAATGCTGTTTAAATAAAAGGAGAGCAGAGACGCGGTTTCTGATTTGCCGACCCCGGAACCGCCGCAGACGGCGATAACCGCGCGTTGATTCGGGCTGGCTTCCAGGACGGGCAGCAGGAAACCGAGGAGCGTCGGGAAGAGCGTGTTTGCCCGCGCTATATGACCCGCGTCGATATTGACCTTGTCACCGGGCATGTCTCCGTGCCGGATATCTGCGGGGACGGGCGGCGGCGACCAGGGAAGATGCGCGCTGATAAGTCGGCAGATATCCCGTTCAGCCGAGCTTGTTTGATCAAACATAGTGATTACCTCGTGTGTTAAGACTTATTCTAATGTAAAAGAGGCGAAGCCGGCGCTGCCTCCGCCTGTATAAGTGAAGTACAGGGACTGGATGCCGTCGGGAATAGCGATATCCGCCGAATATTCTTTCCAGATATTCGTATATACGACCGGTATGCTTCCGAGAACCGGGCCGTTCCAGGAGGTCTTGACTTCAAAGGCGCCGCGGCAATATCCGCGGACCTTGATCTTGACTTTCCGAACGCCACGGCAGTCAAAATATTTAAAGCCCGCCGTAGCGGAATCCTTCATGTTGGCAATATAGCCGATTTCCTCGTCCCCGTCTCTTCCGTCCTGTGTAATCTTGGGGAATTGATTATTCATCCAGGCACTGGTAAAGTCCGTATACAGGGACTCTTCTTTCATGTACAGATGGCAGGCAATATAAGCCGGATACTCTCCGTATCCGCGCAGAGGCCCGCCGTTCAGCCCGCAGGAGGTTATCTCTGCCTGCGGTATGGAGCCGTCCTCCAGTATCTTTATCTCCTCGGCGCAGCCCTGCCGGCTGAAGTTCGTACCGTTGGTGTGCCGGTGATAAAATATGTACCATTTCCCATTGATCTCTATGATGCTGCCGTGATTGTTCCCACCGTAATATATCGGCATTGAAGCCGGTTTATATGTATCAATATGGAGATCGTTATTGCTCACGATGACGCCCCCATAGGTGAAGCCTGTCATCGGACTTTTGCTGGTGGCGTAGCACAGCTCGTGCATGACCGCGGAGGAGTAGACAAAATAATAGGTATCTCCCTTTTTTCGGATGGAGGGAGCCTCAAAAAACTCGTGGCCCTCGAATCCGGTACCCTGGGAATACGGCTGACTCGGCGCGGCAAAAACAGGCCCTTCCCGAACCGTTAGCATATCCGGCCCGAGCACCGTCAGCATGGCGCCGTTTCTCGACGTGTCACCAGGCGCGCAGAAACCGGTATAAAGATATGTCTTTTGGCCTTCGGTCAAGACACCCGGGTCGAACTGCGGCTGATCACCCGCCCGATCACCCAGGCGCGTCCCGTCGGGATAATGCACATAGCCGTAGAATTTATATTTTCCCGCCGGTGTATCGCAGACGGCGACCGAGACAACCGAGACTTTATCAAGCACGTAGAACAGGTAATAACGCCCGTCAGGCCCAACTGTAACATCCGGCGCGTACAGGCACATCGCACCGTCCGGATTGAACGGATCGTCTGTTTTTTGGTAGATCACGCCCTCATAACGCCAGTCGGTTAAATCCCGGCTCGGCGCGGACCAGCAGACATAATCGTTCAGGCAGTAAACGTAGCCGTTGAAACGGTCATGCGAGCCGTAGACATAGACTCTGTCATTGAAAACGTACGGTTCTCCGTCCGGTATATACTCCCACGACGGCAGATATGGGTTAAATCCCTGCTTTTTCATATTCCTTTCAGGCCCCTTTATGATAAGTCTTTAATATTAGAGTGCGAGAGAAACGACAAAGACGCAAAATTTTCGGATTACATCAATGTCAGTCCGTTCAAAGGACGATTCCATCATATACATAAAAATATACTATATCCTTGTTAATGTCAAACGATAACATACAAATAGTATGATACATCAATATGTTTGTATATAATTTTAAGGTTATATACAGCTTTTTTCATTGACAACTTTTAATAATAGCCTATATACTCTATTTGATATATGAAAACGATAAACAATTAGGGAGGTCACCGAATGGCGTACGAACATAACCGCGAGGTACTGACTCAGATTATTTCTGAAAAGGCGGTGATACGCAATGTCTCTAAGCACCGCAATCCGGATGGTTCACTTGATGTTGCCGGTAACATGAAGCTCTGGAACGATGCCGTCGCAGCTTTTGACCAGATCAAACTCTGGAAAGACGGCACACCCGGCTATGATGGCCGCGGGCTGCTGCAGATAGAGCCGTCCATCGTTTTCGTACCCGCGCCGGATGGGAAAGCACGCGGTACAATCATCGTCGCTCACGGCGGCGGTTTTACCTGGCGGACAGGCTGCGAGGGCTTCAATGTGGCGGATTACTTCAACAGCGCCGGATTTGCCGTTGCAATCCTGACCTACAGGCTGGAGCCTTATACGCGCCGCGAGGCGATCGCAGACATGCAGCGAACAATCCGCACACTGCGCTGCCGACAGGCGGAGCTGGGTATAACCGAGCATATTGCGGTTATGGGGTTCTCTGCCGGGGGCATGCTGGCCGGAAACTGCGCGACGCATTTTGATGGGGGCGAGGAGTCTGCTTCAGACCCGATTGAGCGGTATTCCAGCCGTCCGGATGCTTGTGTAGTGGGATATGGCGCTTTTTCATCGACTGCCTTTCCCCGCGCTTTCAGCCCGCGTCCGGTCACGGCGGAAATGCTGGCAGAGGAGCAGTATCTGTCGGTCGAGCGCAATCTGACACCGAATACGCCACCATTTTTTATCTGGCAGACAAACAGCGACGACCCGAGGCTCTCGATGAATCTCGCCTGGCAGCTGCAATGCGCGAACATTCCGTTTGAACTCCATTGCTTCCCGGGCGGCGTACATGGCCTGGCGCTGGCTGACGGCAACAATGATTTGGATATTAACCTCCCGCATGTGACGCATTGGGCCGAGCTTTGTGCCGAGTGGCTGGAAGACCTTGGATTTTAATAAATAATCTGAAAAGGAGAGATTGATATGAAACGAACCGAATTTGAGCGGGTGACCCCGGAATCGGTGGGAATTCCCACCGACGCTGTCCAATGGCTGCTTGACCAGCTGGAAAGCGGCTTTACCGAACCGCATGGCTTGATGCTGCTGCGGCATGGCAAGGTCTTTGCCGAGGGGTGGTGGAATCCCTTTGCGCCCGGCATCCGCCACGGGCTGCAGTCACACACAAAGACGTACGCCGCAACGGCTGTCGGCATTGCCTATACCGAAGGCCTGCTGACGCTGGATGAGCGCATCATCGACATTTTCCCGGAGGAGGCACCGGAAAACCCCTCGGAGAACCTTAAAAAGCTCACCGTACATCATGTGCTTTGCATGGGCTGCGGCATGGATGAGATGCCAATGCCCAGCCAGAACTGGATCAAGGATTTTCTGGCGAAGCCCGTCAACCATGTACCCGGCACGACCTATATGTACAACAGCATGGGTTCGACACTGCTGGGCGCAATCGTCCGGCAGAAGACAGGGCTGGGGCTGCACGATTATCTGAAGCCGCGGCTATTCGATAAGATCGGTATTGACTCGGCGAATCTGCGCTGGATGCGCATGCCGGACGGCATGGAGGTCGGCGGCGGCGGTCTGCTTGCGACAACGGAGGACAATCTGCGCCTGATGAAGCTCTACCTTGACGGCGGCGTTTGGGGCAGCGAGCGGATTCTGGCGGAGGATTATGTCCGTTTGGCGACAACATTTCAAAACGACAGCGCCAGCGAAGCGAAGGGCAATCCGCCCGCGACAGATAATTTTGTCGGTTACGGTTATCAAATCTGGATGTGCCGCCCGAAGGGTGTCTACCGGGCTGACGGCGCAATGGGGCAGTTCACCATCGTGGTGCCGCATATGGATATGATTATTGCCATTACCGAAAACGCTTCCGGCGCACACTGGGCGCAGAAAACGCTCGATGTGATGTGGGAGTTCCTCGCGAAGCTTCCGGACAAAGAAAAACTGCCCGAGAACGAGGCGGCTGGGGCTGCGCTTGCCTCTCGGATGCAGAGGCTGGCGCTGCAGCAGGAACCGTTCGCACCGTTCAGCGTTTATGCAGAGCGGGTTAACAATACGGATTGGCGCGTCACCCGCGGGGTGGTGCCTTTTGGAGACAGAATGCGGCAATTCATGAGCGGCGGGGAGCCGCAGGCAGAGGTCAAAGGCTTCGGCTTCAGCTTCAGTGAGGATTCCTGCACCTTTACCTTCAGCCGCGGAACCGAGAAAGTGGCGCTGACCGCCGCAACGGACGGGACCCGGCGGCGGAATATGCTCGACGGGTCGCAGGCGCTTGCCAGCGCGGCGTGGACAGCGGAGAATACGCTGCTTCTGACAGTGCGGATGATTGAGGGCTGTTTTGTCCAGCGTCTGTCATTCCAATTCAGCGGAACCAGCTGCACGATACAGCCTGTCGGCACCGGCCTCTTCGGTATGCCGCCGGGTGAGCCGGCCGCGGCGGCACTGAGCTAGGAACAGTATACATACAGCGGGACAGCTTTGATAAGCTGTCCCGCTGCTGCAAGTTTACATACTTTTCGCGTGAGAATTACGCTCGAATTATTGATGCCGTGTTGTCTCCCGTTCGATGAGATGAACCGGAAGGATCGACGCACGCGGAACGAGCTTGCCGGCCATCTTCTTGAACAGCATATCCAGCGCAAACAAACCGAGCTGCTCGATAGGCTGGGCGATGGTCGTGATGCCCAGATATTCGCTGATATCCAGCCCGTCGAAGCCGACGATCTGGACATCCTCGGGAACTCGGTAACCCAGCTCACGGCAGGTGACGACGGCGCCGGCGGCGGCTTTATCGGAGGTGGCAAAAATCCCGTCCGTCTCCGGATGAGCCTGCAGGAGGGCCCGGAAATAGTCCCTATACATCATGGGTTCTTCAGCAAGATATTTTTGGGAATGGTAGAACACCGCCGGTACGCCCCGGCGGGCACATTCTGCGCGGAAGCCTTCTTCCCGCGGCGCGTCATGTTTATCCGGATCCCATGGATGGCGTGACAGTACCAGAGGATGGCGGCAATGACCATTAAGCAGCACATGGGCAGCCAGAACACCGCCCTGACGATTGTCACAGCATACGAACGGTACATCTCCGTCTAAAATCCGATCAACGGTGACAACGGGAAGCTCGAAATCATTATAAATGGATTGCCCATCCGTGTGGCCGCAGAGCAATAGCCCGTCCGCTTTAAAAGCGCGCAGAGTGGCGGCATAATCGTTCTCTTTTGTGATATCGGCATCCGATATCCGAAGCAGGAGTTTATACCCTCTATCGGAACAGGCTTGCTCGATGGCCTGCAGGAGCCGGGAGAAGAAAAGATGATCCGTTTGCGTCACAATAACCCCGATATAGCTCGACTTGCGGTTTTGCAGGGAGCGCGCAATCTCACTTGGCTCGTAGTCCAGCTCTCGCATGGCTTTATACACTTTTTTGCGCATCCGGTCGCTTAATACGCCCCGGTTATTGAGCACACGCGAGACGGAGCCTACCGCAACGCCGGCTCGTTCAGCGACGTCCTTAATTGTTGCCATTAACTACTCTCCTACTTGCCGCGGAACAGTAAAGCGACTCTGTTTTTTTGTTAACAAAACTATAGCATAACGCTCTTTTTGTGTCAAACGATAACACAGAATGTGAACAATTGTAAAACAGCGGTTACTGATTATGTTTTTGCTTATACGCTTAAGTAAGTAAAATATTGACACACTCTCAACGATTGATGTATAAATAATGTAATCGTTAATCAGTTCGTGAAAGGAAATGATTTTATGTTTAAAATGACGCTTTTACCCGGAAGCAAGATGACAGGCATGGTGCCGATGGACGGCTTGAAGAGTTCGGACTGTATCGTGAATGATCTGGGCGGCAACACACAGGTCTACCCCAAAAAACTGCAGGAGTTCCGCGAGACGCTCGTTGGCGGCGCCGAGAATGTTTGGTATGAGTACCTCCCGGATTCTTACGACGGAACGCAGGCAGTTCCGCTGGTTATCTCCTGCCATGGCGGCGGAATGGATGGCTGGGGGCAGTGCATTTTTACCTCCTGGACGATGGTCGCCGAACGCGAGAATTTTATCGCGGTTTTCCCGACGGCAGGCAAGCAAAAGGCCTGGCAGGTCAACCTCGGAGGTGAACCGATCGACAAGCAGGGAAACCAGGATATCTTATTTATCCTCGCGTTGATTGACCGCCTGAAGCAGAAATATAAAATCGATACAACTCGCATCTACATGCAGGGCATGTCCATGGGCGATCTGATGACGATGCAGTTCTCAAGAGCATATGGCAATCTGCTGGCGGCGGCCGCGAATTCGGCAGGTCCGACCAGCCCCTCGGCGCTGTATGATGAGGACGGTAAGCTGAAGGAATATGTATGCCCGGTACCGGTGTATCAGTTCCGGGGCGAGATGGACAACACGTCAATTTTCCCCGCTTATACGCGCCCGGAGGTCAATTCGAAAAACAGGAATTTCTGGAAACAGATTAACGCCTGCCACACGCTGCCTGAAATCAGCATTGCCGGGTTTGACAATGTGGCCTATTACAAGGGCGATAAGGCGGATTTCATTTACCGCGATGTCAAATTCCGAGGACATGGGCAGCCGCTCGACGACGCGGAATATGCCTGGCGGTATCTGTTCTCCGGCTGCAGGAGGCTGCCGTCCGGCGCGCTTGAACGCGGTGAGCCGATCGAACGCCCCGGCGGCGATAAAAACGCGATTGCTCTGGCGGAGGGCAAAAACAAAGCCTATATCGATAACCAGCTCGCGGAGCTGGACGCGGCGCCCTTCGTCGCGGAGCTCAAAGCCGTTGAGATGATCACCAACAAGCTTGTTGATACATATCATTATCTCTATGTCTCTGTAAAGACGCTGTGCAGGCTGTTTGAGATGACATGCGAAATAAGCAAGGGTACTGCCGTTATCAGGACGAAGGACGGCAGGACGCTGCAGGTCGCCGCCGAGAGCATCGGCTGCGTTGTCGATAACCGTCTGTATTCCATGAGCAGGCAGTGCGAGGTACGTGACGGCGTATTGTATGTACCGGTCAGGTGGTTTGCCGAGAGCCTGTTCAACCGGTTCGTCACCGAGCTCGACGGCGCGATGTACATCGCCGATCACGTCGGATACATGACGCATGATACGGCGGTCATACTGAAGGAAATTTTGGAATAACAGGCTGAATTGAGTAACGGAGGAGATATCAAAAATGCAAAAGCTGCTGAACAACGAGTTAACAAAGTACCTGCGGTTTCATGGCAGAACACTCAAAGACGATAAAAAACAGGCTGTTTTCTTTAACTGGACGGGGGCTGGCTTTTCCTGCACATTCACCGGGAAAGCTTTAACAGCGGCGCTTATCGGCATCGCGTCACCGAACCTGGGCGGCCCGGATTTACCGGATGAATATCCCTATATCGGCATCACTGTAGACGGGAACCGGGCGCTTGCCCGGCGGCTTCGGATCGATGCCGGAGAGCGGGAATACACACTGTTTTCCTCGGAGACGGAGGGTGTGCATACGGTGCGTATTATAAAACTCTCGGAAAACATGCGCGGTAAATGCGGAATGACTGCGCTCACGGCGGACGGCAGCGTCCGTCCCTGCGAGGAATCGGAGCCCGCCCTGCATATAGAAGTCGTCGGTGATTCCATCACCTGCGGCTACGGGAATGAAGCGCCGTCACCGATGGCGCCTTTTCTGCCGGAGGAGGAAAACGGCTGGATTACGTATGCGGCGCTGGCGAGCGCCGCGCTCAATGCGGATTTATCCGCGGTCTGCGTTTCGGGTATCTCCATGGCGGGTGTCCAATTCGGTCCGGCGATGCCGATGATGCCGGGTATGGAGGACCTCTATGCGTATACGGATCGAATCTATGAGAGTATGGATGGGCAAACACCGGTGTTCAGCCGGTGGGACTTCGCGCTGCACCCGGTGGACGCGGTAATTATTAATATCGGCACCAACGACGCGAATATGATCCGAATACAGGGCGACGAAAAGACGGGTGAAATGCGCTTTATGGAAAAATACGCCGCTTTCATTGAGAATGTCCGTGCTTTAAACGGTAAAAATACGCATATTATCTGCACGCTGGGACCGATGGATTATTACCTGTACGATGTCATCCGTGATGCCGCGGCATATTATCAGACCCAGACGGGAGACGAACGTGTACACTGTTTAAAATTCGGCGGCATCCGGCCCTGGAGCGAGCAGATGGCTTCCGGTCATCCCTCGGCTGGGATACATGAACGCATGGGGCGCGAGCTGGCGGCAAAGCTCAGAGAGATATTTCCTCTATGAAAATGGAAGCGGACGCAGCCTCTTGGATAACAGATTGCTCATACCAAGATGCAAGCAGCATTAAGGAGTGATCCCGCATGGCAACGATCAAGGATGTGGCAGTAAAAGCGGGCGTTTCTACGGCGACGGTATCTCGCGTACTCAACAAATCCCGAGATGTCACAGACACTACACGCCGAAGAGTCGAGCACGCAATCACCGAGCTTAAATATCACCCCGACGCGATGGCGCGGTCCTTGCAGACGGGCCGCTCCTATCTCATCGGTATCATACTGCCGGAGCTGGATCATCCTTTTTTCGCGCGGCTGCTGCAGGCTGCGGAGAACGCCTGCGCGGCGCGCGGCTACAGGCTGCTGATCTGCGTTTCCGCGGGTGCGCTTGAAAAAGAAATCGCATTTGCTCAAACGCTTCGGCGCAATAAAGCGGACGGACTGCTGCTGTGCAGCCGCGCGAAGGATAGTTCCTTTTTCTCGGATTACAGTTTGCCGGTTGTATCTATCGAGTATGCGGCGGGTGAAGCGATCCCCTCGGTATGCTGCGATAACCACACAGGCGGTATATTGGCGGCGCAGACTCTTTTAGACGGCGGCTGCCGCCATCCGCTCGTTCTTGGGGAGCATCCGGATCGGGCGCACCTTCCGGCGCACCTGCGCGTCAGCGGTTTTACGGAGGAGTGTGCGCGCCGCGGCATCCCCTGCGTCATATATAACGGGGATAAGTCGAGGGCTGAAAAATCAGAGACCTTCCGGGCGTTTTTCAGTGAGCTGATGGAGGCGTATCCCGAGACGGACGGCTTGTTTACAACAAGCGACCTGATCGCCGCCTGGGCAAGCACCGCGTTTCGCGAGCTCGGCATATGTATACCGGACCGCCTCCAGCTTGTGGGCTTTGACGGGTTGGACATTGCCGAATATCTCGGCATCACCACCGTCGTCCAGCCGGTTGCGCAGATGGGCGAGTTTGCGCTGGACATGCTGCTGAAGCTGTCTGAAGCCAATCTCATACCAATGCAGTCAATGCTGCCGGTGACTTTATTACGGCGCGGTTCGACGAAAACGCCCGCTTGATGAGTACGAAGCATATGCTTTAATACGGCTGACAGCGCTGTTGTTAAGAAATATATAAGGAGACTCAATATGCTTAAAAATACAATTATTCCGCATACGTTTAAATATGGCGCAATGACGCTTGAACGGCGCAGACAGATACTCCCCGCGCGCAGCATCTGCAGCCTATACCCCGCTGCGGATTTTAGCGAGGCTTTAATCACGGGCAACGGCTTTGAGCGTGTGGATGTGCTTTGCGATCCGTACAACGACGCGCTTGAATTTACACAGGAAGCCCTGTATGAACCGACATGGGCGAAAACACCGCAGCCGCCGGATTTGAACGGCGTCTTGCCGGCAGCGCGCAGGCTGATGCTTGAGAATAAATTTGTTGAAGCGGCGGAGCTCGTTGAAAAGGCGCAAATCGAAGCCGGATTCAGTCAATACATGGATTTTTCAAGTAAAGGCGCGATTGGCCCGACATCGCCCCTTCAGCGGCATCAGGCATTCACGCTCGGTATCCGGCAGCCCGAAGCCGGTGCAACAAAAAATTATCTGCGCTGGCTGGATATGATGAATGGCAAAATCACCGTGCAATGGGAGAACGACCGCGGCGCGTTCACCCGTGAAACGTTCATCTCCTATAAGGATAATGTCGCGGTGCAGCAGTTCTCCGCACCCGGCGGCGCGCTCGACGCCGATGTGACGATCACGCTGCCGGTTAAGCCCGGTATGTCCGGTATGCCCGGCATATCCGGCATACGCGCGCCCAAGCTCAGCGCGCACGAGCTTGAGATCACAGATGACCTGATAACGCTTAAATGGGCGTACTGCCCTGAGTTCGGTCAAAAAGGGTATGTCAGCGTGATCCGCTTCATCAGGCGGGGCGGAACTGCCGAATGCATTGAAAACGGCGTCCGGATCACCGGGGCCGACAGTATGATGATTTTGTCCAAAACCGTTAAATTCGAAGGCGGCTTTACATATGCGTGCGCACAGTCCGTTGCCGATGCTGTTCTCGCTATTGCCCCTGATTATGATGCGCTGCTCAAGGCGAATACAGAGCATATCGGTTCCCGCATGGGGCGGTCCGGCATCCATCTCGGTGACGAGGCTGACTTTGCGCTCTCCGGCGAGGAGCTGCTGCAGCGGACGCATTCAACGGCTCCGTTTGACGGCACAATGCTTGAAAAGCTCTATGATATGGGCCGCTTCTTCCAAATCACCGACACCGGCAATATCCCGCCCATGTGGGGCCAACACAATATAAATACAAACCTGCAGGTCTGCGCAGGCAATAATACCGGCTTATTCGACGAGATGGATGTCTATTTCCGATATTACGAGAGCAAGTTTGACGATTTCCGCACGAATGCCCGCAGACTGTTCGGCGCGCGCGGCTTACTCGCAAGCGTCCACTGCGATTATGATTCGGGCCTCTTTTATCATTTCTCAAAGACCTATCCGCATTATTGCTGGACCGGCTGCCTCGGCTGGATTTATAACGAGCTTTGGGGCTATTACCTCGTCAGCGGAGATATGGAGTTCCTCAAAAACCGGATTGTCCCGGCGCTTGAGGAGATCGCTCTTTTCTTCGAGGATTATGCCTGCGACCGCGGGCCGGACGGCAAGGTGATCTTTTATCCGTCCTTCTCTCCGGAGAACCCGACACCCGAGTATGCGACGAGGAACGGTGTCTACGCGGCAAGCATTAACTCGGTTATGGACATCATGATCTGCCGGGAGGTGCTCGATAACCTTATGGAAGCCTGCAATACGCTCGGCATTGAGCAGGAGAAGCTGCCGCACTGGCAGGCGCAGAAGGATTCTCTGCCGAACTACCTGCTGGACGAGGAGGGCGGCCTTAAGGAATGGGCATGGCCCTCGGTCAGCGAAAACTACAACCACCGCCATGTCTCACATCACTACGATGTTTGGCCTGGGCATGCCGTCACCTGGGAAGAGGAGCCGGAGCTCGCCAAAGCCATAACAATATCCAACCGCAAACGCGGACAGCAGGACGATTCGGCGCACGGCATCATTCACCGCTTGTTTACGGCAATCCGCTTAAAGGACATGATCGAGACCGAGCAGAATTTGTACCAGCTGATGAACCACGGTTTTGTGCTGCGTACGCTGTGTACAAACCACTATCCGTATATTGTGCACTGTCCTGATCTGCAGGGCGCGATGCCGGCGATTCTGCTGGAGATGTGCGTGTACTCCGCGCCGGGCACCGTCGAGTTCCTGCCTGCGATGCCGTCGTCCCTTGAAAAAGGTTCCATTGAAGGCGTATGGCTGTATACGTGGGCGAAGCTTGAACGGCTGGCGTGGTGTGAAAAAGGTCTCACGGCAGCAATCGTATCCGGCAAGGTACAGAAGCTCATACTGCGCTGCCGCAGGAGTTTTACGTCCTTCCGTATCAACGGAACCGAGATGCCGGCTGAAGGCGACCATGTTCAATACGCATTTAAAGAGAATGAAAAGATCGAGATCGAGATTACCTTCTGAATAGTGCTTATAAGGAGCTCATGCATGGACACGTTAAAATTTCACGGCGCCGGGGACGGCGTCAGCCCGAAAATGGTCCCCCAAAGAATCCTGTATACGGGCGCGAGAATGCCGGGTGTGGGGCTTGGAAGCTTCGGCTCGGATCGCTGTTCGGGCGAGGAAATCGCCGCTGCCGTAAAAGACGCCATATTACTGGGGTACAGGCACATCGACTGCGCCGCCGTCTACGGAAACGAGGCGCTGATAGGCGGCGCCCTGCGCGAAGCGATGGACAGCGGGATACGGCGCGAGGAGCTGTTTATTACCTCAAAGGTTTGGAACAATATGCACGGAGCGGGCGATGTGCTGCGGTCCTGCGAAAAATCCCTTAAGGATCTGGGACTCGGCTATCTGGATTTATATCTGGTGCATTGGCCTTTCCCGAATTATCACGCGCCTGGAGTGGGGGCGGATTCAAGGGACCCTCACGCCGTGCCGTATCGGCATGAGGACTATATGAGTACCTGGCAGCAGATGGAAAGCCTCGTTAAATCCGGTCTCGTCAGGCACATCGGAGCCTCAAATATGACCGTACGGAAGCTGAGCCTGCTGCTCAGGGACGCGGAAATTAAACCGGCTGCCAACGAAATGGAGCTTCACCCGCATTTCCAGCAGCCGGAATTATTCAAATACTGTGTTGACAATGAAATTGTTCCGATAGGCTTTTGCCCGCTGGGCTCGCCCAACCGCCCCGAACGCGACCGGACGGAAAGCGACACGGTTGATCTGGAGGACCCGGTGATTATAAAAATCGCACAGGAACATCATATTCATCCGGCGGCTGTCTGTATAAAGTGGGCTGTCCAGCGCGGACAGGTGCCGATACCCTTTTCTGTCCGCAGGACGAATTATCTCAGCAACCTGCGATGTACCGCCGAAACGCCGCTGACGGACGATGAAATGACGGCTATTGAAGGCATCGACAGGAACTGCCGACTTATTAAGGGCCAGGTTTTTTTGTGGGAAGGCGCGAAGGACTGGACAGACCTATGGGATGCCGGCGGAGAAACAGCTCCGATAAAATATGGAGGAAAGACAGAATGAGCAATTTAATGAAAGCCGCATATTTACCCGGAAACAGCACAGTCGCCATAAAAGAGGTCGAAATACCGGAGCCGGGTTACGGAGAGGTCCTGATCAGGACAAAAGCGTCGACCATATGCGGGAGTGATATACGCGCCATATACCGCGAGCATCTGGGAAAAGGGCCTGAGGGGTATATGGACAAGATCGCAGGCCATGAGCCGGCGGGGCAGATCGTGAAATGCGGGCCTGGTATGAGACGATTCAAGGAGGGAGACCGGGTTATCCTGTATCACATTTCAGGCTGCGGTCTGTGCCCGGACTGCCGCAGGGGATATATGATAAGCTGTACCAGTCCGCTGCGCGCGGCTTATGGCTGGCAGAGGGACGGGGGAATGGCACCATACATCCTGGCTGACGAAAAGGACTGTGTACCGCTGCCGGACGGGCTGACCTATACCGACGGCGCTCAGGTCGCCTGCGGATTCGGAACCGTATACGAGGGTCTCGAGAAAATAGGCATATCGGGCAATGATGCCGTGCTGGTTGTCGGCTTGGGCCCTGTCGGCCTGGCTGCGCTGATGCTGGCTAAAGCGATGGGCGCGCAGAAGCTTATCGGTGTAGACATAATGGAAGAGCGGTGCAAAATCGCACTTGACAAAAAACTTGCCGACCATGTGTTTATATCCGGCGAGGATACGCTCGGAAAAATCCTGGAGCTGACCCAAGGTTACGGGGTCGAACGCGCTGTTGACTGTTCGGGTAATAATTCGGGCCGCCAGCTGGCCATCAGAGCGGCGCGGAAATGGGGAAAGATTGTTTTTATCGGAGAAGGCGGAACTGTCGATTTCAACCCGAGCCCCGATATAATCCACGATCAGAAGACGGTTTTCGGTTCTTGGGTAACAAGCATATGGAAAATGGAGGAGCTGACGGAAAAGCTTGTCCGCTGGAATATACATCCCGAGGACCTTGTCACAAACCGTTTTCCTCTTGATAAAGCGTCGGAGGCTTACGGGCTCATGGCTGAGGGCAGATGCGGCAAGGTCGCGGTTGTATTTGACGAAGAAGTGAAATAGAACGAATTTTTGTTTATTTGTAGTGTTAACGCGGCTTGAATAAGCCGGGCATTCCGAGCGGTTCGGTGTTCATATATTCCCCAACGCTTGATTTATTCCCAATCAGGAGCATGTCATTGAGCAGAAAAAGGATATCTTTTTCTGCTTTTGTGGGGATATGTATCTCCTTGCCAAGGTCGAGATAATCAAAGAGCTTCTCGCTTTTCGGCCAGTGTACAGAGACGTTGGCTCCATTGGGATTCCCCGTCAAAATGAAGTTGACCCAATAGTTCATGAGCTGCTCGCCGAATTCCCGCTCCGAGGAATTCATGCCTTCGGGATTGATGACGCACTTTTCATGACGGCCAAAAAGGTACGGCAGCTCGGAAGAATGTGTTGAACCGAGCGTTTCACCGCGCTTTCCAGGATCCGGACGCGTTTTATAATACAAATAGCAATTTTTACCGAACACCGCGCAGACTTCACCGAGCCGGGCGGAGGACAGTAAATGCAGGTCTCCAAGTATGCGCAGAACGGCTAGGAGCGTTTGCTTGCTGTCACCGTGAGAGTAATGCTCAAGGATTTTCTGCTGAATATTCTGAGGGAAGACAACCCTGACATATTTCTCAAAGAGCGCCGGCTCGGTCTTTTGCTTATCAAGCGGTCCGAAAGAACCGAATTCCTCGCTGGTAGCGCCGACAAGCACGTTCATATCGTTGAATTTCCCACTGTTCAGGATATTCCAGGGAGTATCGGGCAGGAAATAACCGTCGATGCAGAAGTTTGGCGTGTATCTCTTTTCAATAGTGGCGTTAATGAGGTCACAGCCGTCAAGCTCACGCAGCTGATTGATATTCGTACAACCCAGACTTTCTGAGAATTGCGCGCCGTCTTTTTCCATCACAGCGAGTGCTTTTGGCTCCATCATACCGCCCATCAGCGGGCAGCCGCTTTCCATAACGACTCCGCTGCACAGGTTTTTCATTAACGGCGACATGAGCAGACATGAAGTGCCGACGGAGCCGCCGGACTGGCCGCCGACGGTGATCCGCTCCGGATCTCCGCCAAAAGCGGCGATATTTTTACGCAGCCAGATAACGGACTGCCGCATATCAAGAAGCGCGTAATTGCCGCTCGTGCGGTGAGCCGATTCAGCCGAAAGCTGCGGATGGCATAAAAAACCGAAGAGCCCGAGACGATAATTGATTGTGACGACAATAACGCCTTTGGCGGCGAGCCGTTCACCTTCGAAAAAAGGCGACATACCTGTACCCGCGACCATTCCGCCACCGTGTACCCAAACGAAGACAGGCAGCTTCTCATCCGCTGATTTTGCGGGAGACCAGATGTTAAGATACAGGCAGTCCTCAGAATCCATCTTCGCGGAGAGTTCAAAATCCTCGTTGGGGAAGTGTGCTCTCTCATCCGCCTGCAGCGCACCGGAGACCAACCGGTCCACCACGCGGACGCCGAACCATTTTGCCGGAGGAATAGGGTCCTTCCAGCGCCGGTCGCCGATCGGCGGCGCGGCATATGGTATACCCCGGAACACCTTCTGTTCATTCTCTATAGTGCCCTGAAGAATACCTTCTGTTACCTTCACATAAGCTTCGCTAAAATTGTGATTCATTTCAGTGACTCCTTTCTTTTTATGTGATATGATTGGTGCTATAAGAATATATGACTTATTATACCCAAAATGTCAAGCGTTTGACAAAATTAGCCGCCGCGATATTGTCATTGCAGAGTATATAGATAGGAGAGCTGATATGGCCACAATCAAGGAAGTAGCCGATAAAGCCGGAGTGACAGTAACTACAGTTTCGAGAATGCTCAACAAACCGGATAAGGTCAGCAAAAAGACACGTGAAAAAATACAGAAGGCAATGAAGGAGCTTTACTACAAACCCAATGAAATTGCGCAATCCCTCTCAAAAAGGACGAGTAACATCATTGGTTTGATTGTCCCGTCTGTGCGCAACTATTTTTTCTGCAAAATTATAGACAGCATAGAAAACTATACGGCTTTTAATGGCTACAAACTATTGCTATGCGTATCAAATCACGAAAGAGAAAAAGAGATCGAATACTTTAGCATGCTTAAAGCCAATACTGTCGCGGGCGTGATCATCGCAAGCCGTACGCAGGATATCGGAGAAAGTGTCAGAATGGATGCCCCAATCATCTCGATTGACAGAAAAATATCTCCGCTGATTCCATCCGTATGCTCCGACAACTTCATGGGTGGGTGTATGGCGGCGCAGCACCTCATCGAAAAGGGCTGCAAAAAAACCGCATATTTCAGCGGCAGCCCTGCGCTTGTCGGAATGGACGCCAACAGGCGGCTCCAAGGCTTTGAAAGTGTGCTGCAGCAATATTCCATGGAACCGATTGTACTCGAACTGTCGGAGGACAGGTTCGTATCAATGAAATACGATGATATTATCACGGCTTTCTTCACGGAGCATGGTGAGGTCGACGGGATATTTACGTCAAACGACATTATTGCCGCGCAGATTATCCGATTCTGCGGGCAGAACGGTATTGACATCCCGGGTAAAGTAAAGGTCGTCGGTTATGATGATATCGATTTGGCAAGCCTGTATACACCGTCTATAACAACGATCCATCAGCCGATTGACGACATATGCCGCTTTGCTGTGGAAAGCATTGTCACATATAAAGACAGATCACTGCCAAATGCCACAACCTTTCCGGTCAGACTGATAGAAAGGGAAAGCACATAACCTGTTAACGGCAGTTCTGACAAAATAAAATTATTAACGACATAACAGGGACGCCGGTAAATATCGCAATATACCATATTAGCGGCATCATATTTGTGCAAACAACCGATTTATGGCCCTCAAAATGTCAACCGCTTGACATTACGATGGATGTTAATTATCATGCGTATTAGGATGATGCTGCTTTGAAGGCTGATATCTGCGGCAAATCGGTCCCGTAAACCACGAGGACAACTGAAAAACGATGATCAGTACTCAGCCTCCGGTCGTTTGATTTTCATAAAGCACGACGCGCACTTACTCCATTTATTTAACTGCGCCGTCGTAAAAAAGGAGGATGGAATTCCCGCAAACCTGCGGTGCGGCAGTGTGGAGACCTGTCGTCAATGCGCACACTGCCAGCCGGTGTGCGTGAGTCTGCCGGATGGTGTCATTGGCAGACATGGTTTACATATGGCACAAGTTACATTCAAAAATATAAAAAAGGTTTATGAAAAAGATGTTATCGCAGTGCAGGATTTCAATCTTGAGATCGACGACCAGGAGTTTGTCGTACTCGTTGGTCCGTCAGGCTGCGGGAAGTCCACCACGCTGAGAATGGCGGCGGGCCTCGAGGAGATCACGGAAGGTGAGCTGTACATCGGTGATCAGCTGGTTAACGATATTGCGCCGAAGGACCGCGATATCGCAATGGTATTTCAGAACTACGCGCTGTATCCGCACATGACTGTATATGAAAATTTAGCGTTTGCGCTGAAGCTGCGGAAACTAAAAAAGAGCGAGATTGACGCGAAGGTGCGCGAAGCAGCTGAAATATTGGATATTACAAGCCTGCTGGAAAGAAAACCAAAGGCGCTTTCAGGCGGACAGCGCCAGCGTGTTGCGATAGGGCGTGCCATTGTGAGGCATCCGCAGGTTTTTTTAATGGATGAACCGCTCTCCAACCTCGATGCCAAGCTGAGGAACCAGATGCGTGCGGAAATAATTAAGCTCAGGCAAAGTGTGCATACGACCTTCATCTATGTCACACATGACCAGACGGAAGCAATGACGCTGGGCGACAGAATCGTCATCATGAAAGACGGGTTCATTCAGCAGGTCGGCAAGCCGCAGGAGGTCTATAATCACCCGGGCAATCTCTTTGTTGCAGGCTTTATTGGCACACCGCAGATGAATTTCTTCGAAGCACGGCTTGCGTGCGATGCGGAGAAATACCGTATAAGCATTGAAAATGCGGTTATCGAGCTGCCGGATGATATCCAGGCAATTCTGAAGAAGAAGGATGTTAAGCCGGCCGATGTAATGCTGGGGGTTCGGCCGGAGCATCTTAAGCTGACCTCATCTGCTTATGCCGGTGCGAAGGCGGCGACGGTTGATGTGTCGGAAATGATGGGAAGCGAGATTTATCTGCATGTCACTGTCGACGGAAAAGACTGCGTTGTTCGGATTGCGACGACCGATCTTCCGGACGATCATAAAAATGGATTTGCGATTGGTGAAAAAGTGGGTATCACTTTTGACGGAGCTCTCGTCCATATCTTTGATAATCAAACTCAAAATAATATTCTGTTATAACGGAGTTCGCTGATGTTCGATCTTGACAGCCTTTTTGGCAGGAAAGCGGCTTTAGGAAAGGGTGTAAATATACAGCCCCCTAAAAAAGGCATCGCGCGCTTTCTGTTCCTTGCTTACACACACTTTGCTAAGCTTATTGGTCTCAATATGCTTTTTCTGCTGTTTTGCATACCGGTTATCACAATACCGGCAGCTGTAAGCGGGCTGAACAGGGTGTGCGTTCTCCTTGTCAGAGAAGGCACCTGCAGCGTGTGGAGCGACTTTATCAAGGAGTTCAAATGCAGCTTTTTTAAAAGCATCCCTCTGGCGGTATTTTGCGCCTTTTTATTTGCGGACGCCGCAATCTGCGTTTATTTTGGACAAATCGTCGAATCCGACGGGACTGCGGCACTGCTCCTGTTTGCGGCGATAATCCTTTGTACATTAGCGATCTTGATAAGCTGTTATACATTCGTCCTGCTCCCATTAGTGGCGCTTAGAAACCGTGATATTCTGCGTGACGCCGTGTCGCTGATAGTGCTTCAGCCGAAAACGGACTTATTTCTCGTGATTTTTGTCGGAGGAAGTATAGCGGCAGCCACTGCGTTTTTTCCATATACAGTTCCGATTATTGCGGTGATTTGGCCTGCAATTCTGTCGTTGGCGGTTTGCACGGTGCTCAATGAGCCAATACAAAATCGTATCGTTGACCAAACCCGGCACCCGATATAAATTGTTTACCGCATCATTATGAAGGGAGGTACATCATTGGAGGTTTTCGTTCGGTTGAAGAGAAGGCAAACAAACGACGGATTTTGATTCAACCGTGATGCGAGAGATACAGCGGTTCTCGGCCTGCGATTTAAATGGAAGCTCTATTTTAGAAGGAGGATATTATGAAAAAGGTAAAATCACTACTTTCCATTTTACTGGTACTTGTGTTTTCCATCGCTTTATTCAGCGGCTGCGGCACAAGCGGCAACCAAAGCAACACCTCATCTTCCGTTTCTGCCAGCGCAGCTTCAGCGGCTCCGGTAACAGTGACCATGTACATGCTCTCATTTAACAGAATACCGGACGATTACAGCAAGATTAACGACGCGGTCAATCAGTATATTGCAAAAACCTACCCTGATGCGAATGTCAAGCTCGACCTCAAATTATTCGGGCCGGCTGATTACGCCAATAAAATTCAGCTTGCCCAGCAGAGCGGAACAGATATGGATATTTTTGTTCCTCTGGGGCTGCAGTCTGCTATCGCACAGAATCAGTGCGCCGATATTAAGGATTACATCGAAAAAGATGGAAAAGAAATGACGGCGATACTGAAAAAGGATTTTGGAGACGACGCGTTTAAAATAGTGACACAGAACGGCCATGTCTGGGCTGTCCCCATCAATAAGGCGGTTGTCATCACTCCGACGTTTATTTATGATAAAGATATGTTTGCCAAGACAGGCTATTCTATTGATGATATCAAAACGCTCTGGGATCTGGACAAAGTTTTCGCTAAAATCAAGGAGCTTTATCCCGATGTATATCCCTATTCCGCGATAAACGCCGGAGATACCGCGCTGGCCTTTTTATTATGCGGCAATGAGAAGATCGATTTGCTCGGCGGCTCGTCGTTCGGCGGCTTGTTCACCGGTTCTGTCATCGGTAACGACGGAAAAGTTATTAACCTTTATGAATCAGACATTTTCCGTAAATATGTCGATCTGATGCACGATTGGTATCTGAAAGGCTATATGCCGCAGGATATGGCGACGTCAGGTTCAACAGCTGCTGAAATAGCGACCAGCGGCAGATTGTTCAGCACCTTTGGATCTTATGCGGGTTCAGATGGCGGCGCCGGTGTCGGAAAATTGTGGACGACACTGACCGGTAAAAACTTTGAAGGAAAATGGATTGGCTCATTCTACATGGATACATCGGCAACAAGCCTTGCCATGGCGGTTTCAAGCGCCAGCAAAAATCCTGAAGCTGCAGTGAAATTCCTGAATATACTTTATACGGATGCGTTCGTCACGAACACAATACTTTATGGTATTGAGGGCGAAGACTATGTCAAGGTCAGCGACCATGTCGTCAACTTCCCGAAAGGCCTGGACAGCAATACAGTTCCATATACGGCTTACCTCACCAGCGGCGTTATGGGTTCGAATTCGCTTATGTGGAACATGACGAGCGAAGACGATTTCGCGGGCAACCTTGAAGCTGTTGCGATGAACAAAACAGCGGATCGCTCACCTTATTACGGCTTTAATTTTGACCAGTCGAGCGTACTGAATGAATTGACGGCGATTCAAAATGTCGTCACGCAGTATTATCCGGGGCTTACGTGCGGCAGCCTCGATCCAGCCGAGACCCTGCCGGTATTTAATCAGGCGTTAAAAGATGCAGGTCTTGAAAAAGTTATGGCTGAGAAGCAGAAACAGCTGGATGCATGGCTCGCTCAACAGAAATAGCTCCATA
Source organism: Clostridiales bacterium UBA1316 (assembly GCA_002307055.1). Taxonomy (GTDB): domain Bacteria; phylum Bacillota; class Clostridia; order Oscillospirales; family Oscillospiraceae; genus Sporobacter. The sequence goes on along the minus strand of DBTM01000052.1, from coordinate 8,014 downwards.
ATTTAATTGTTAAGCAAACTGAGGCTGGAGCAACAACCTCAGTTTGCTTAAGGAGAAATATGATGACCAAAAAGGTAAAAAAGAGTGCATTTAAGAAGAACCTGCCGTTGTTTCTCTTAACAATTCCAGGCTTGGCCTATATCATCATCAACAACTATATTCCTATGCTTGGAATTTTCATTGCCTTTAAAAAAATCGATTATGCCAAGGGTCTTTTTGCGAGTAATTGGTGCGGCCTTGATAATTTTAAGTTCCTGTTTCAAACAAAGGACGCTTGGATCATGATACGCAACACCGTATTGTATAACCTTGCTTTTATATTGCTGGGAACAATCTGTGCGGTATTCATTGCGATTTTAATGTCAGAGGTGACAAAGTATTTCTGCTCGAAGATTTTCCAGGCGGGCTTAATACTGCCAAATCTGGTATCCATGGTTATCGTTGCTTATCTTGTTTATGCCTTTCTGAATCCGGAAACCGGGCTTGTCAATAATATGATTTTAAATGCGGCGGATAAGCAGGGGATAAACTGGTATACAAAAAGTGCTTATTGGCCGTTCATCCTCGTCATCGTACAGATGTGGAAGAGTGCCGGTTACTCCTCAATCGTCTATATTGCAAGTATAGCGGGTATTGACAGGGGGCTGTATGAGGCGGCGAGACTTGACGGGGCAGGCAAGCTCAGACAGATATTTTCTGTGACGCTTCCGCTGCTGAAGCCGACAATCATTTTGATGGTTTTAATGTCGGTCGGGAAGCTGTTCAACTCGGATTTCGGCCTGTTTTATCAGGTCCCAATGAATTCCGGTGCGCTGTTCAGCGTGACGCAGACGATTGATACATATGTATACAGAGGCCTTATGACGAATTCGAACATTGGCATGTCATCCGCGGCCGGCCTCTTCCAATCCATCATCGGATTTATACTTGTCGTGACGGCAAATGCTATTGTCCGGAAAAAAGATGCTGAAAATGCACTATTTTAGTGGGGAGGTGACAACATAATGGGAAAGATTGAATCAAGAGGGGAGAACTTTTTCAGAGTATTTTCTCTGATTGTCCTGTTCATTTTAACCCTGTGTGCCCTCTTACCGTTTGTTCTGATCATCGTCTCCTCATTTACGGACGAAGCATCTCTTATTAGTAACGGATACAGTTTCTTCCCGGCGAAATGGAGTATTGACTCATATAGATACATGATACAGCAGGCTGCGATCATCTTCAGGTCGTACGGCGTTTCGATATTTGTCACGACGGTCGGTACGGCATCCAGCCTCCTGATCACAACAATGCTGGCGTATCCAATGTCCAGACACGACTTTAAGTTCCGCAATTTCTTCGCGTTTTTAGTATTTTTTACAATGCTGTTCAGCGGGGGAATTGTTCCGGCTTATATGATGTGGACGAGAATATTCCATATAAATAACACCTATTGGGCTTTGATTATACCAAATTATCTCATGAGTGCGTTCAACGTTTTACTGGTCAGAAATTACTTCAAGAATAACGTTCCTCCGGCGCTCATCGAATCCGCGCAAATTGACGGCGCAAGTGAGATGAAAATTCTTTTCAAAATTATGCTGCCCCTCGCCGTGCCGGTCAGTGTCACTGTCGGCCTTTTCGCGGGCCTTGCTTATTGGAATGATTGGACGAACGCGCTTTATTACATCGATACACCGAAGTATTACGGCATCCAGAACCTCCTTATGAGGATGATGAACAGTATTCAGTTTTTAACATCGTCGCAAGGCGCAACCTTAACAGCCGGCCAGGTTATAGCGCTGCCGAGCAACGGGATACGAATGGCTCTTGCAGTTGTCGGAATACTGCCAATATTGATCATATTTCCATTCCTTCAAAAGTATTTGATTAAGGGTGTTGTCGTCGGCGCGATAAAAGGCTGAATCAATAATAGAAAATTAACGAACAGCAAGGGCTCACAAAAAAACCTGTAAGCTCTTGCTGTTCGCTGTTCCCGCCGGAGCACGGTTCACGCTGCGCTATTTTCTGCTGCTGCCATATTCGTCTAAAATTCTCTTGAGTGCGCTCTCTGCCGGAAATACAGAACAAATCAAAAAACAAGCTCCAGAACACAAAGTAGTCCGCCGTAAGCGCCGACAACAGCGCTTCATTTTCCATGATTAGAAAATGAAAGAAAGCTGCCGAAAAGGTTGCTTTTCAGCAGCTCTGGCCCCCTCGGCGCGAATCGAACGCGCGACCCTTCGCTTAGGAGTTAAGAAAAACGTGTATTATTCAGTGCCTTTCAATATTGCGCAATACCGCCGGGACCCTTGCAGTATCAGGGCTTCGGCGGCGTTTTAGTGTTATGCCGTATTGCCGTGTTTCGTAACATTTTATCGCGTTTTACGGAGTCCAAATTAGCAAGCCGTTAGCAAAACGGTTAAAAGCAAGAGGTCATTCTAGCGTGTTTCAGTAGTCAGTCATAGCCGAAATCAACCGCCTGTTTATATGCCTCAATAGTTTCCGCAGGCAATGTCTTTTCCTCACATTTTAGAAGCTGGGTTAATTCATCCTTGGCGCAGAAATAATAATCATTCAGCGTGTCGTCGTATATTTCCAGCAGATCGTTCGTCCGGAAAGATTCAAGCATCTCATAATAGATTTGCGCTGCAGCCGCAGAATCAGCGTTTTCCGCAACCGAAAACAGTATCTCCACAGCAGAACAGAGCTTCTTAAACGTGTACTGACTATCAGGAGAATTTCTATATCTATCGCTCAAGCTGTCAAGCTCGCTCATGGCACGTTCTATTTCTTTTGATGATGGGGCGATAAGCAGAGAAAGCTTGTGTTCTGTAGCCTTATCATCACATAGCTGATCAATGAGCTCAATCAATTTTTCGCTGTCCATCTTTAGCAACTTAGTCCGAATATTCTTTCTCATCTGCTACTCCATATTCGCAGCGTCAAGCAATTCGCCGGCAATCGTGCTGTTTTCAAAACGCATAATGCTTTCCTCGCTGTTGCCGAAAGAAAGGAAGATGATGCTGCCGTACCATACGACAGTTTTGTCAAAGACGGCATATTTCTGGTGAATTCCGCCGCGCGTTATGACTGTGATACTCTCGGTCTGCATCATATCAACAAGCTGAACGATACCAGGCTGCTGCTCTGGTTTGTAATCCTCGGGCGGACGCGTAATAATAGTGATTTTTACGTTCTGTTTCAGAGGCACCGCCAAAAGTTTCATGACTGACGCGACACGGGCTTTGCGGATAAAAGGGCTGATGATTAAAGCATCATATCCGATTTCAGCAATGTCTGCAGCAAACGGAGCATAAAAGGTTTGGTTATCAAAAATTACGCTCATTTTCCCACTGTCAGAATCAGCTTTGGCCTGATATCCCAACTCGGCGTAGCCGCGCAGGCGTTTCTGATACATTTTTACAGCACTCTGACATGTATATCCACATAGTCGTAGATGCGCACCTCGCGTTTGCCGTCAAAATCTCTGTGCAGACGCCCGGCATACTGGGCCAGCGTGCCTTTCCATGCGATTGGCATAGCAAGGAAGAGCGTATCCAGGCGAGGTTCGTCGAATCCTTCTCCGATGTATTTCCCTGTGGCAACAACAATGAGGCGCTCATCTGGTGATATGGTCTTAAGTTCTTCTAATTTTTCGCGTTTTTGCTTTTGCCCATCGCTGCCTGTTAACAGCAATACATGTGGGCAAGTGTTTATAAGAAGCGCCGCCAGTACTTCGGCATGCTCTTTTCGCTCTGTTAGAATAAGTGGGGAGCGTCCTTCGTCCAGTGCGGATATGACGTCCTTGACAATGAGCCGGTTTCGCATGTCATCAGTTATCAGCTTGGCGTAAATCTCCTGAATCGCAAGCCCCGCCGCATCCGGAATTCTGGTCGGTGCAAAGCGTGGAAGAACAAAATGTTCAAAATCTCGTTTAGCCGCCTGTGTTTTAGCATCCACACGATAACGGACGGGGCCGCACTGCATAAAAATAATAGGCTGATGTCCATCGGCGCGCATCGGTGTTGCGGTAAGGCCATATACATATTTTGCATTAACGGAAGATAGTACCCGCTCAAAGCTCACCGCCGGGACGTGGTGGCATTCATCGATGACGACAAGGCCGTAATCTCTCACTAACGCTTTGACTTCCTCGCCGTCTGTCAGAGACTGCATGATGGCGATGTCCACGATGCCGTTCAGTGTGTTTTTTCCTGAACCAAGCAGACCAATAACCGAGCGCATACGTCGACGGCCACGCTTCGGAGGTAACTCTGCTAAAGGCTCATTAATAATCAAGAACTGTTCAAGTGCCTTTTTCCACTGCGTCAGCAGGGCGCTCGAATGAACTAGAATCAGCGTATTGACCTTAATCGCGCCAATCAGGTATGCGCCTACGACGGTCTTGCCGAAGGCAGTTGTCGCGGATAATACACCCGTTTCGTGAGCCAGCATCGCGGCAGCGGCCAGACTTTGTTCATCATGCAGCTCTCCGTTGAATGATACGTCGATGGAACGCCCTAAATTGCGTTCATCGGAGATATCATATTCAGGAAGCATTTCCGTAAGCGCATTAAGGCATCCTCGCGGGATTTTCAGGTAATCGGATAAATCCACTGATGTGTCTATCACACGCGGTTTGTTATAGGTGGGAAGCCGCATGGCCTGGGCCTTATAAAAATCCGGGTTGCGAAACGCCGCCAATCGTTTTATTTTGTTCAGAGCCGCATTGGAAACGCCGTCTTTATTGATGTAAATTCCATCTGCAAGCGTAAGTTCAACTTTTTGGGGGAAATCCGTCAGCGCAATCTTTACAGGTTGAGGGTGATCCCACGGCTTATCGTCCTCACCGCTGTTAGCCAGCTCGCCGAGCTCTCCGCCACGGCAGACGGTGTGCACCAAACTGTCCAGCAGCTCTGCATTCAACTTCTCCATACAGGACAGAAAGGCCCATTGATCCAGCCATGGCTCAAACTGTTCGTCAACAAAAACGCTGTTTCCCGCGCGGCGCGCTTTGCCTTGTAGCGGCAGAGCGATCAGGTTCCCAAAACCGCTCTTGGGCAGGGTGTCCTGATTAGGAAACAGCCTGTCGTATGATTTCATTTTAAGTGTCGCGCGACGTTCCATTGCACGGGAGAGAAGTCCACTGCCCAGTTTTCTGGCCGTTACAGCCGACACTGGTTCACTAAAAAAGAACCAAGCGTGCCCGCCGTTGCCGGAACGTGATCGCTCCACCGCGGGTGAAAGACCATATTCCAAACATGCCGCACAGAAAGCTGTAATATCTTCTTGCCAGCCCTCACCGTCAAAGTCGATGGCAAGAATGCATGTCGTCTCATCCTGAAGCATGGGATACAGTCCGACCACATCGCGGGCATGCTCGCCCCTGCCCTCAAGATGTCTGTAGATGACCTCGTCCGTTATCGGCAGGAGATCCCTGTTGGGGCAATTCCCGCAGGAAACCACCTTCTTGTTGCACAGACTGGCAGCCCATTCGTTTCTGCAGGCGGGCGAATACCCTGATTGTCCGGTTCTGAGATTGTGCCAGCGTTTTGCAAACATGTCCTCGCGCCCGCGGAACAGGGAACGGAATAATAAAATTTTCTCTTCCGAAGAGCTCCGATTAGTGACAGACGCGTTTGAAAACGCAGGAACAGTCGCTGAATGCGCTTCCCATATTTCGCGAGGGCAGGCGAAGCGCGTACCATCTTCTCTCTGGCAGATAACTATTTCGCCCTCGGAGCCAAGTATCGAAAGCGATTCCTCAAACGTATAGCGGCAATCGTCAAAGATAGTATGTTCGCTCATTTCAGCGAATACCTCGTAATTTTCCCATTACCGGTTTTGACAATCAGCCTGCGTTCTATCATCTCATTCAGTAACGTGGTTGTCCTTGTTGTACCAAGTCCTAAAAGTTCCTCAAGTTCTTTTCTGGAAGCGAATCCACGTTCTTTAAGACACTTAATAATACTGTCATAAGCAGTTGGCGTGGAAACGGCGCTCCGTGAGCTGTTTGCTATTTCATAATGACGATTTGGCAGGATCACCCGAAAGGCTCCGTCCGCATTTTCAAATAAAGGCTTCTTCTCAAATCCGGAATAGCTGCTCATGATCTTTCCGATACCTGTGCCGTACGCTTCGATCAGCCGCATTCTGTAAAACAACGCTGCAAGCTTTTCGTTTCTCGGCTGAGAAGCCCCGAGCATGATAGCATCAAGAGATAATCCCGAGACGAGACCGCCCAGCGATACGAATTCAATTCTGTCGGTGTATAAATTTACAAAGGTGCTGCCGCTGAAGCTGTAGTCGCGGTGGACAATTGCATTGAGTAAAGCCTCACGAATCGCATCAGGCGGATAATCCCGCTCGTCGGTCCTGTTAAGCCCCTGAAAAGTTGCCTTTGTGGCATTATAGAAATCAATCGCGCTGTGAACTTCTTCAAGCTGCTTGAACAGTGAGCCGGAAAACTCCTTTCTGTCCTTGAATACAAGTTTATCGCTCCCCTGAAAAATTGCGAGCTTGATGGAATGCTTGCACTGATCGGAAAGCAGCAACCCGAGATTGGTATAGATATCGTCGCCTGTTAAAACGCCGATGTTTTTTTTCTGTACTTTTCCGAACTCAATGTTGCGCGCAGACAACTCCTTTTCGGCATAAGTGAAAGTCAGCTCCTGCAAAAGGAATCGGTTGTCTTCGTAAGAATCGCCGTCGGACTCTTTTATCATTTTGCGTATTGCATCCTCTGAAGCAGGCACGGACGCTGTGCCCTGGCGCACATAGACACCCGACGGTTTCATTCCCTTGTCCCGAAGATAATACGGCCTTTTTGTCCCACGGGCTACGGAGATTTTTATAGCGGTTTTTCCTTCTTCATGAACAAAGGAAAGCTGCGTGAACAAAGTTACATCAGGACAAATACCGTCACGAATGGCATTTGATACCTGCAGCATCGCGGAATCGGTATCATCAAGTCCGATAAATTTCCCATCGTCGCTTATACCAATATATATCGCTCCACCGTCCGAATTTGCAAAAGCCACAACTTCCTTCTTTACCTCAGGAACAAATACTTCCTTAAGCTCAATTTGATCGGTTTCCTGTATCGTCATATCACACCTCCGCAGGTCATTCTTTCGTTCTTTCATTCTATCACTGATAGTAACACAAAGTGTGAGAGAAAGCAACAGAATGCTGTCGAATGATTATAATGGACGTGGCAATACAAGATGATACGAAATAACACGGAACGACATTTAGGAGTTAACACAGATGTGTATTTTTTAGTATCTTTCAGTATTGCGCAATGCCGCCGATACCCTTGAAATGCCAAGGCTTCGGCGGCTTTTTCGTGTTTTGCCGTTTCTCCTCGTGTTAGCACGTTTTAGGGCGTTTTACAGGGTCTGAATATGTTTACTTGCTTTCATAAAACGGTTTCACGCCTTCCGCTGCGTCCTTACCAAAACTATCCTGATAGGGAACCATATCGATATACATTCCGCTTAAACATGGCCGGGCAGCACCGGCAATTGCGCCGAACAGCACGTCCTTATCGCCTGAAAAATCAACGACAAGCAGATAGCTTTGCTCGTTATCCCGAATCATCAGACGCAGCCATGCCCGCCGGACCTTGGGTTGCTGCTTTAAATAACCCGAAATTGCCGTTACCATTGCCGTGGGGTATTCCTTGGGTTCCCCTAAGAGAACCTTCGTTTCCTTTGTAACGACCTGTTGAGATACGCCCTTTGTGTTCAGATCCTTTTGTGTCTTCAGATGGGTCAAAGTTTGATAGTTCATAAGAAAATTATCGCCGAAGGGGTTGATAACAACGCCCTCCGCCCCCTCTTTCTGCAACACCATAGCCGCATAGTTGTCAAAGGACAGAATCAGCGTCTTGGGAGGTGAAGTTATGCTCTGCCACTTTTTCAGTTCTCCCCAATCTGTAAAAGCCGGGTAGAAAGACTTCCCATCCTGCGTAGTGAGCATGGGAAACTGCATAATGGCGTTCTGCTTAAATGTCGCGGTACCGTCATCG
>DBTM01000074.1:5934-31802 GCA_002307055.1 Clostridiales bacterium UBA1316 | reverse complement strand
GTACTTTTATTATGCCATTGACACTCATTGCGTCGGGTTAACACTATAACAGCCGTTATACTTGACAATCTCGCCATTATTGTATAATATATTAGACATTACAAGAATGGCGGTGATGATGTGAGCAAGAAGGCTGCAATCATAATGCCCAAAACACGCGAGATTCTCGAGCAAATGGGCGAGCAGATGAAACTTGCACGACTGAGAAGGAAGTTGTCTTCCCAGCTTGTTGCAGAACGAGCCGGAATCAGCAGACAGACTCTCAATGCGATTGAAAACGGTTCTTCGACGGTTTCAATCGGTTCATATGCGGCTGTTTTACACGCTCTCAATAATCTGGACACAGACCTGCTCCTGATCGCAAAAGATGATGAATTTGGAAGGAAACTACAGGATTTGGACTTGCCTACGAGGAAAAGAGCACCCAAGAAAGGTGATTCATAATGGATCTATCTGAAAAGACCATATTTGTATATGAGAACTGGCGTAACGAGAAGCCCTCTCTGATCGGCAGTCTGCATACTTCGTTTATCAGAGGCCAGGAGGGCTTCTCCTTCGAATACGCCGATGAGTGGCTGAATTCTTTCGAGAGTGCCTACTCTCTTGACCCAGATCTTTCTCTCTACAGAGGGCGGCAGTACACACCACTCGATAAGAGCCAGTTTGGACTGTTCGCAGATTCCTGCCCTGACAGATGGGGCCGGCTTCTCATGAAGCGTAAGGAGGCAATCGATGCCCGAAAAGAAGATCGTAAGCCCCGCAAGCTGACAGAGAGTGATTTCTTACTTGGGGTATACGATGAGTCCCGTATGGGTGCCCTTCGTTTTAGTCTGGAAGAAGGCGGCGAGTTTCTCTCCAATGAGAGAGCCTTCGCTACTCCTCCATGGATTGGCCTTCGAACACTGGAGAACGCCTCCATCGCCTTTGAAAATGATGATAGCGGCCTTGAAGAAAAGTGGCTGAATGAGCTCCTGGCTCCCGGATCTTCCCTTGGAGGTGCACGACCGAAAGCGACCGTGCAGGCGACTGACGGCTCCTTATGGATTGCAAAATTCCCGTCAAAACACGATGAATACAACAGTGGCGCATGGGAGAAGGTCGTACATGATTTGGCGCGGCTCTGCTCTTTGAATGTGCCTGAATCAAAGATTGAAACCTTCTCGAAAACCGGCAGCACTTTTCTTGTCAAACGGTTTGACCGAGACGGCAAAAGGCGCATACACTACGCCTCTGCCATGACCCTGCTTGGAAAAACGGATGGAGCATCGGCGGCAGATGGAACAAGTTATCTCGACTTGGCATCCTATATCCGGGCAAATAGCGCTGAGCCGAAACAGGATTTGATGGAATTGTGGAAACGGATTGTTTTCAATATGGCCGTTTCCAATACCGATGACCATCTTCGCAATCATGGATTCATTCTGACGCCGACCGGCTGGATACTCTCGCCGCTCTTTGATGTGAACCCGATCCCGTCTGGGGACAGTCTTTCGCTCAATGTAAGTGAGTACGACAACAGCATTGACTTGTCGTTAGCCATGGAGGTCGCTGAATACTTTGGACTTACCAAAAACGAGGCCGCAAAGATTTCTGCCAATATCTGCGAAACTGTGAAAAATAACTGGGTCAGGATTGCAGAGAGCTACGGCTTAAGCTGCGGCGCAGTTGAGTATATGCGGCCGGCCTTTTCCCTTCAGCCGTGATACTCCTAATTTTCTTGGCGATGCAGAAGCTGGATTTTCCGGAATGTATTTGGAAAATCCAGTTTTTTTATTTCTCGGCAACATTGGTTTCGCCGGTCCCGTCAGTCTCATCACCCGGTAAATCGACATCGTTATCCAGCCCGTCGGTCGTTCCGAGATTCTTTTCATAGAGCCTGTTCCAGCGAAGCGGATATTTGCATTTTCTGTTGTATGCCACTAGCATAGCTTCGGCATAGCCAATGGACCCCGGCCGCCGCTCTTTTGCAGTGCGGGAAAGCTGCTTGACTGATATAAAGCCCACTTTTTCTTTGAAAAGATCGTCCCTAATAGAATCTTCGAAAGCAACGACGAGCCGTACTACGCCGTTCAGAAAATTAGCGGATAGCGAATTCATATCACCTTCCCAAGTGCCTACGCACAAGCGAAGGGTGCGATCCAATACGTGATACCCAAATTTATCGTAAATGTCTTCAAGCGATGAAACTGCGCAGATAACACCGTAATTCTTTGTTTGCCCAATGGTAAGTGAATAGGATTCCACCAAGTCCTTTATGATGAGTTGCTTATCATTTCCCGCTTCCACATTTGCCATGAATACCTCGTATGGCTTCAGCGGTTTCACATACTTCATTTGATTGGCGAAGATGTCCGCTTCGTTCGCATAATTCAGGTCGTCGTAAATCATGCACCAAACGGGTGTATCTCGAGAACCGGAAACGAGCGCCACAATTTCTATGGTATGCTGACCGTTAAAGACATAGTTGACTCCATCTCGGCGGCTAACTTTTACCGGATTGATCTGGTGCAGGTCGAAATGCTCAGCAGCGTTTTCAACATGATGCTGCGAAAGATTGCGCTGGTACTCTTGATTGGAAACCAAGTTCTTAATGGGAATTTGTTCGAAATGAACGTTGGGAACAAACATACTGTAGTCAGGCATCAGGTATCCCCCCTTATTGCGCTGAGTAGCTCCTGCACCTTCCTCTGCAATGCTTCCAAAGCTTCTTCCAGCTTGTCCTTTGCAGAGGACGAAATGATATTAAAGTCTGCTGTTGACTTCGTACGCTCAATCGAGCTCGTCCAAGATGGGATCGTGAGTGTGAGTCCAGCAACTTCAGCATCAGGATCAAATGTGGGCATGGTCTTGATGGCTGGTTTATCGGGAACCTCCATGGTGGGGTTTGCTGTGGCCTCCCCGGAAATATCCCTACGCGACTCGCTGTAACGAATAAATGGAACTGGACCTTGTCCAATTTTTTTGTTTAATTTTCGCACTTCTTCCGCATCCATCATAGAGATTGCGACGACATTTTCATGAGAAATCTTGTAACTTCCAGAAAGAATTTGTGGGATCAGTTCGGGGGCCTTTTCAGCGATGGCATCTAATCTATTTCACCGGTAAGACGATAGCTATAACGAAAGTCCAGTGAACCGAAGATTTTGAAAATGCTATTCATCAGATTTGCACTGTAGAACTCGGCTGATCTTGAGTGACTTGAGATTAAATTTTAGTCCTTACTTGACAGTGGCTGACCTTCGGCATACCTGCGCGAGCCTGCTTTTGGCAAGCAAGGTTCCGATGAAGCAGATTCAGGTCTGGCTCGGTCACAGCACTTTTGCCACGACCGCCGATATTTACGCGCACCTGGATTACTCGGCGCAGATTGAAACAGGAGCCGTGATGAACGGTATTTATGCCAGTCCAACGGACTTTTCGGGGGTGTAGAAAGAAATTTTCTACACCGGCTGATGGTGAGCTTCCGGAATACCGCGTCAGTAAAGGCTTTTCGGGCGTTTGATTTTCTACGGCGCGAGCTGAAAATTCTCAAAAACGGAGAAAAACGGGGCAAAATCATGTGGGTCAAGATGACGAGGTCAAAAAGAGAACCCCTCAAAAACCTAGTGTTTTCAAGGGGTTTGGCGGAAGAGGTGGGATTCGAACCCACGTACCCTTGCGGGTAACCTGATTTCGAGTCGCAAACGCGCACGGGAATCCAGAGGAATTTAGAGGAACCTTGCGGAAGCCAGAGGAAGCATAAAAGTCTTTGTTTTCAAGAGCTCCCGGTGTCAAGCAAAGGCGGAAAACCCGCAAACACCCGCGTACCAATGAGTTCAAGATTTATCGCTTTTTCCCCGTTTTGGGAGAGAAAAATGGATTTAGGAGAGAATTTGGAGAGAACTTAAAGCCGTTCAAACACGATATTTAAGCGGATAGCACTTACCGTCAACAAGTAAAAACAAGGTGGTTATCCGAATGGAAGAACAACTCCCATTTTTTAATGAGATTCTCAAAGAGTACCCACGCACTATGAGCAAAGAGCAGTTTCGCAAGGTGGCTCACATCAGCAAGGCAACTGCGTTGTGGCTTCTGCAGAGCAGACGAGTTCCATGCCGCGACAATAAGCAGAAAACCTGCCGGTACACGATCAAGACCAATGACGTCATCGCTTATCTGCAGGATCGGTGCATCCACCCGGAACGCTATATGGCGAAGGACGGATGGTATAAGACGAGGTCCGGCTATGGCAAGTCCCGCGTCACGCTGAAGGACGAGCTTCGAGCTCTCAAGCCGGAACAGATAGAATTGCTTCGGCAGTACTTCGAAACGAAGATGGCCGACTTTAACGATCTTCTCACAGTTGAGGAGATACATGGTTTTCTGGGCTACAGTCAATCGATGATCACGAGATGGTGCCGAAGAAAAACGTTCAAGTCTTTTTTGATCTCTAACCGGCATCTGATCCCGAAGCTCTGTTTCCTCGATTTTCTTGCGTCGCCGGCATCCTTCGGCATTCAGAGCAAATCCATCAATCATCTGTTATAAACTGTTCGGCGCGGCTATCCTTGAGTTCCTCCAGCCCGTCCTCGATCTCCCATATCTGTTCCTGGAGCAGACGTTCCTGCCGTTCCACCGATACGGGAATTTTCTCAAACTGCGAATGGCCGATAATCACCGCGTCGTAGTCGCCGGCGGCGATCCGCGAGCAGAATTTTTTACGGTTGCGGGTTTCAAAGTCTTTTTTTGTGGCCACAAGGATATTGGCCGAAGGGTACAGACGCAGAAATTCGGAGGCCCACTGCTCCGTCAGATGATTCGGCACGGCAAACAGGGATTTCTGGCATAAACCCAATCGCTTGGATTCCATTGCGGCGGCTACCATTTCAAAGGTCTTGCCCGCGCCCACCTCGTGGGCGAGTAGGGTGTTGCCGCCGTAGAGGATGTGCGCCACGGCGTTAAGCTGATGCTCCCGCAGCGTGATTTCGGGGTTGATACCTGAAAACGTGATATGTCGCCCGTCATATTCGCGCGGGCGGCAGGAGTTGAACAGTTCATTATATTTTTGGGTGAGTGTCTGTCGGCGCTCCGGGTCCTTCCATATCCAGTCTCGGAAAGCGTCCTTGATGGCCTGCTGCTTCTGCTGAGCCAGCGTCGTTTCCTTTGAATTGAGGACGCGGCGCTCTTTGCCGTCTGGGTCGGTCACGGTGTCGTAGATCCGCACGTCCCGGAGGTTTAGTGTATCCTCCAGAATGCGGTAGGCGTTGGCGCGGTCGGTGCCGTGGGTGACGTAAGCCGCCACGTTGTTGTACCCAACACTGTTCTTACCGGTGATATTCCACTCGGCGGTAAATTCCGCGTAGTTGACCTGTATATTGTTGCGTAGGTAGAACGGCGGGTTCAAAAGCTCGTACATGAATTCCTGAATATACTCCTTGCCGATCCACGTCGCGCCGAGGCGCACCTCGATTTCGGAGGCGTCCAGGTCTTTCGGCTGGGCGGCTTTCAAAGCTTCCGCGTTGGGCTGGAATACGTCGCTGACCGCGAGGGCGCGCTCCGCTTCCTGCAGTTTTTCCCGGACGTTGCCGGAAAGATATTCGTCGGAGGTCACATAGCATAGGTTCTCATCCGCGCCGACCGGCTCCGGCAGACGGAAGATCACGCCCCGCAGCTCATCCACAAGCTCATCCGACGTCTTGCCGGTGAGGGAGGCCATGTATGGCAAATCCACCCGCGCCTTTTCCGCGATGGAGAGAGCCAGGGCTTCCGACGCGGTGTCCACGGAGGTAACGACGCGCTGCTGCTTGATAGTACGTTTGGTGAACATGTCGGCCTTGCGTTCCATGTTGCCGTCCTCGTCTATAACTTCCAGAGAGCAGAGCAGGTAATACGAGGAATCCTCCGAGAACGCAAGGCTGTTGCCGCGCGAGTTGATGAGGCCGTATTTCGCGGCAAAATTGTCGTACAGGCGGTTCAGCTCCGCCTGCGTTTCACGGATGGTTTCGTCGGAGATGAAGGCGTCAAGCTGCTGACCGATGAGTTTATGTACGCAGTCCCGCAGTTCCACCATGCCGTTGACACGCTCTTTGGCGGTATCGTTTAGCTTCGGACGCACCATGCGGGAATTCTCTCGGTAGTACACCTTGCCGTCCACGATTGTATAGGAATAATTTTTTACATCGGGGGCTGCCGGGATGGAATCGTCGATTTCCTCGTTCTCACCGAGATCGGGCAACTCTTCTTCCGTGTACTGGCCGTGAATATACTTGACGGCATCGTGAAGCTGGTCGGCAAGCTCCAATCCTTCGATGGGCGCAACGGTGAAATCCTGCCTGCCGTATTGGGTGCTCTCCGAGGTCTGTCTGCCGAGAATCATTTCAGGGTGTTCAACGAAATAACTGTTGATGGCAAAGCCATCCTCGTTCTGGCCGAGATGCACCCAATCAGGTTCAATCTCAATGGGCCGGTCGCGTTTTTGCAGGAAGATGATGTCGGACACGACCTCAGTACCGGCATTTGCCTTGAAAGCGTTGTTCGGGAGCCGGATAGCCCCCAGCAGTTCCGCGCGGCGGGCGATGTAGCGCCGCACCTCCGGCGACTGCTTATCCATTGTGTATCGGCTGGTCACGAACGCGATCACGCCGCCTGCGCGCACCTGATCGAGCGTCTTAGCAAAAAAGTAGTCATGAATGGAAAAGCCGAGCTTGTTGTAAGCCCGGTCGTTCACCTGATATTGCCCGAAAGGAACGTTGCCCACGGCGAGGTCGAAAAAGTCGCGCCGGTCGGTGGTTTCAAAGCCCGCCACGGTGATGTCTGCATCAGGGTAAAGCTGTTTGGCAATCCAGCCCGTGATGCTGTCCAGCTCCACGCCGTAGAGTTTGGAGCCGGACATTTCCTCCGGCAACAGTCCGAAGAAGTTGCCGGCGCCGCAGGCCGGTTCCAGTATGTTGCCGGTCTGAAAGCCCATGTTGCCAACAGCCTCATAGATAGCCTTGATAACCGTGGGGCTGGTGTAATGGGCGTTCAGGGTGGAGGCCCGCGCAGATTCATATTCCTCATCGGTCAGAGCTTCTTTCAGCTCCGCGTATTCCTTTGACCATGAGGCGTTGCCCGGGTCAAACGCCTGTGGGATGCCGCCCCAGCCGACATATCGGGAGAGGGTTTCCTGTTCTTCCGGCGTCGCCGCGCGGCCCTCGGCCTCGATAGTTTTCAGGGTGCGGATAACGGCGATGTTGTATCCATACTTGACCTTTACGCCGCCCTCGCCCAAATGATCGTCGGTGATGCGGAAGTTTTCGGCGGCGGGCTGCTCCGGCGCTGATGACGGGGACGGTATTATATCCGGCTGCGGGTAACGCTCCAAAAGGCGGGAAAGATTCTCTTTACTTTCTGATCTGGAGATAGGATAGATAAGAGACGGATCGCTGAGGCGTACATCAAAATTTCCGATGTTTTCCACAATAAATGGTTTGCCGTCCTCCAGATAGATGGTATCGCCCACCTCATAGGGCAGCGAAGACTCGGAGCTTTCGGGGATGGCTTGTTGAACTGCCTGCCATTCTTCATCGGAGAGCGTCACATTCACTTCATGGGCGGTATCGCCATTTCCGATAGTGAGCGTGTCACCGGTTCGTGTAATCGGCTGGCTGCTCAGATCGGGCGGTGCGGCCTGTTCTTCCCGCACAATTCGTTCAACGTCAGCGGTCATCTGCCGGATGATAGGGCTGTTATTGAGCTTTTCCTCATCAACGACCTCACCGTTCACGATACCGGCCTGCGCAAGCCTCTCCCGGATATTCACCGGATCAACATCGTCCAGATTGTCGTATTCAGCTTCCGTATAAAACCTGTCGGCGGCTATGAGCTGGGCAATGCGGCGCTGTACCTTCGGCCAGGGCAAATCCGTGGATGTGTTACCAGCGGTCACGGGAAACGCCGGAAGATCGTCGCCATATTCAGCACGGAGGAACGCCGCCGTATCCTTATCGCGGGCGTGTTCCCGCATATATCGGACAACAGTGTGCTTGCTCTTGATATCACCGTTCCACTCCTGGATAGCGGCGTCGATGTCGGCCTGGGTCGTGTCACGCTTTTGAGGCACAGAATTTACGGGCAAAAAAATTGCGGAGGGCTTTTCGCTCTCCGCTTCGTCGATCCGCTGTATTTGTTCCTGTTCCGATGGGAAAAGGGTTAGCTGAATATAAGCTCCGTCAGAATCGTTTCCTCGGCCTGGGCTTTCAGGTTGTTCATGAGGCCCACCCATTTCATCGGTTCTGAGGCTTTCAGGCTCTCCGTCACGCCCGCCGACTTCATCAGCTCCGGCATCATCCGGTCCAGCCGCGCCGTCGCCGTCCGTCCGATCTCCAGCAGGTGTGGGTACAGCTTCTCGCTCAAAAGCAGGCTGTTGTACAGGACCGGACGGTGCTCCTTCAGATAGTTCTTCCGCATCCTCCCGTATTTCCCAATGCTCTCGGTCGGCTCCGTGATCGTCAGGTTTGGAATCAAGTAATCCCCGTTCTTCGTGTAAGTCAGGCTGTTCTCCATGTGTGGCGCCCCTTTCCGCGAGATGTTCGCGTTCATAATTTTTAATGGTGACTTCGATCTGCCGCAGCACCCGCTGACTTCCTTCACTGACCGCCGTGCCGAGGGTGGCGACGGTGTCGGGCGTATTGAAATCAAAGATGCTCAGAAAGTCCTCATGCTCAAAGTATTCGTCGGGTTCCAGCCCGCAGCGGGACATGAGGGCGTAGGTGATGCTGACGGCGGCGGCGTTTTGGAACTGTACTCCGATGTTGAACTCATCATATTCCTCCAAAAAGCTGTCGTCAACGATGTGAAGAATATCGTACTGATGGTTCTGCCAATACTCCTTCGCCCTCTGCCCGGCGATTTTCTCCAACTGATCGGAAAGGCCCTTCTCGCCGGAAATGGTATACTCCCGTTCCAGCGCCGTAGTAACCGCGTCCTCATGCTCCGGGCGGTACTGCCAAAGGAAAGGGCGGCGGGAATTCTCCCCGCCGCCCGTGTCGGAAATATCAAAGACGTAGTGAAGCCTCGGCTTGTCGCCGGAGGCATCAATGAGCGCGATGCCCTTGGAGCCGCGCCGGACATAACGGCGCATTTTTTCATTCCAAACCTCATAATCAGCGCAGGCCGTCGCGTCGGGGCGCTGGGCAAAAATCATGAGCTGCTCATGGTATGGATACTTGTAGAGCCGCGCGGCGGTGGTCAGAAAATCTGTCCAGTCCGTATGACTGGCGGTGATCTGCGTCGCCGTGTGGTCGGCCATCTGTGCCAGAGCCTGCACATTACTCGACATATTGAAAATCCTCCTTTCGGTCTTTTGGACAAAAAAAGAACAGCCCGAAGGCTGCTCTTTCCGCTTACTTGGTCAACTGACCGAGTATTAAAATATTTATTATTTTTGGGCTACTATTAAATAGCGGTGTATTGTTCCGTCTATAGAACCAGTAGTATCCAGAATTTGTTGTGCCTGTACCAATCTTTCGAAACAAGTTTCAACAGAAAAATGAGGAAATTCCCATTCAATTATTTTTGCAAACCAAACCAATGCCCCCACATCAAAAAAACGAATGGGCCGAAATGCTTCGTCCGATGTCAGAATAGTAAAACCATTATCGCAAAATTTCTTGCTTTGCTCCGTAAGATTCAGGCCATGATATGGTTTGGGCGTCCCGGGCAGCAATAATTCTACAAGTTCTCGGTCATTATCTTCGCCGACCTGCTCTGTAATAAATAAGCCGCCCGGTTTTAAGATGCGATATAATTCTGAAACCTCAAAGTTACCATGCCGATTTATAATAATATCGAATGCGGAATCATCAAAAGGCAACGATGCGTAATTACCTGCTTCGTGAAAATTTATTTCAAGAGGAAGCAAAACATTTTCGCAAAGTTTAACATTTGGAGGATACGCCTCGGTCGCACTTGTTCTGTTATATGGGTGGTTCAAAGATAATAAGAATTCACCGCCGCCTGTATCTATATCCAGCAGTGTATCTGTACCTTTTAAATAAGACCGAACAATATTTTCATAGCTCCACGGCAAGTCCGATTCTTCGGTGTATCTTCCATGAATATGTGAAAAATTCCATCCGTGAATTTGCGCAACAGCTTCTTCTGATTCCCAATAATCTTTTTCCTTTGATTGCATTTTAACTACTCCTTTTTAAAATTCTATAATTTTGAACGGTGCAGTTAACTGACAACAAACAATGAATAACTCGATACAACCTGTTGCCAGATTTCAAAACTGCACCGAGTAGTTATCTCGAACAAGCATGAAAACACCGCCTTTCAAGTATTTAGTATAGCATATATCCGTGATGAATTCATCAATAGTGGATATAAGAATTATTCAGCCTCCACGTCAAAGTCCGGGAAGAGGTCGAGTGCGGCGTATTCCTCATCTTTCATATTCCGGAGCTTTCCCAGCGCGGAATCCGCCAGGGCCAAAAGCTCCGTTTCCTCCGCGCCGAGATAACCGCGCATCTGCGTCAGCTCCGCGATCAGGCCCTCCCGCGTCCCGGTGTTGTAAATGCACATCAGGTTAACTTCATCATTGGTAAACATATCATCGCTCCATTTCCGCGCCTCTGTCGGGCGCTGCTTTTTTGTGTTCCCGGCTGACCGGCTGATTTCTGAGCCGTTCCACGACGGACTTTTTCTTTTCGTCGTGTTCCCGCCACGACGCCTCGGCAAGCTCCAGAAGCGAAATTGGCTGGCCATTTTTGGCCTGCTGCTCCAGCTCCGCGACGGTGGCTTTGGGGCCGTTGTTGATGATGCCGTCGAGCATCCCGTAATCGTCCTCCATTGCCATTTCTGCGCTTTTCAGGTAGTTCTCCGGTTTCAGAAAAACCGGAAGCTCCTGAAAACCGAAGCTGTCCACGTAATGACAGGATACAACGCCGTTCTGCTTTAAGGCAACGATGTCGCTGACGGACAGGCTCGGCCTGTGATAATCGGCGGGATGATCGTTGTTGAACCTGTCCCATAAAACGGCTAGCCGTTCCTCCGTATCGCCCTTGCCGGTAAGCGGCGCGGTGTAGCTTATTTCAATGGACGTGTAGGAAATGGGGTCGCCCGCCGCGATCATCATGCCGTCCCCAACGTAGATGCCCACATGGGAAACGCCGTCCGTATCGTAGGTGTGTTCAAAGAAAACGAGGTCGCCCGGTTTGGCGTTGGACGCGGAAACGGGAGTGCAGATATTGTAAAGCCCCTGCGCGCCCAGCCGCCCCACATTCCAGCCGCTATGATTGAGCACCCAGCTTACTTATGTACAGCAAGTGTTTATGTGAAGTAAAAGCGGAGTCGGCAACAAATTAGCCAACTCCGCAGCGTACAGCTTTGCATAAACTACTTGCCAAAACTCTTAAGCCACTCCAGCGTGTCGGCGTCGTTCACCCACGCAGGTGTCGCGGCGGGCAGTATCGAAGCGTGTTTTTCTAATGCGTTGCGCTTCATTTCAACATTCGCTTTTGCGTACACTTCTGTAGTTGCGATGTCTTCGTGTCCGAGCAAGCCCTTAATGTAAAAAATATTAATCCCGGACTCAAGCAAGTGCATCGCTTTTGAGTGCCTGAGCGTGTGCGGTGAAACGTGGGATTCCACTCCTGCGGCTTCGGTGTACTTCTTCAAGATATACGTTGCCCCGGTTCGTGTCAGCGGTTTGCGCTGGTGGTTGAAGAACAGCGGATAGTCGAGTTTGTCGGGCGTGGTAAGCCGCTGTTCTTTGAGATACTCTCTTAAATGCTGTGTTGTGTTTTCAAGCAGCGGAACTTCGCGCATTTTACTGCCTTTGCCGAACAAGGCGACTTTTGCGGGTGCTTCCAGCCGCACGCTGCGAACTTTCAGGGTAATTATCTCGGAAACTCGCGCCCTGGTGTCGTAAAGCAGGCACAGGAAACACATATCGCGCCGCCCATTTGCGTTTGTCACATCCGGCTGGCTTAGAATGCGCGTCATCTCGTCAACCGACAGATAATTCATCAGTTGTTGGGTTTTCTTTGAGAATGGCACGCCAAGCACGTTCTGACAAATGGCCAATACTTGCGGCGACTCACCCTGCGCGTACTTGAAGAACGAGTGTATCGCCGCCAGCCGTTGGTTTCGCGTAGACAGGCTGCAACCGCGCTCGGCAACAAGCCAATCCAGGAACCCATTTACAATTTTTGCTGAAAAGTCCGTCATCCTTATCTTCTCTATCGGCATCGACTGATTATCGCGGCAATATGTCAGAAACAGCCGAAACGTATCACAGTACGAGAGAAGTGTGTTCTTGCTCATGTTTCTCCGCGACGGCAGAAAGTCCGTCAGGAAGGTCGAGAGTAACAGTGAAAAATCAGTAGGCTTTTTCATTCTAACCCCTCCAGCGGCGGTACGATGTGGCCGCAGTAATCTTCCATTGCCTTGACAATGTATGGGAACAGCTCGGCCGTCAACTGAATATATCCCTGTGTTGACGACAGGTTTTTGTGGCCCAGATACTTGCCGAGAAATGGATATGCGCGTTGCGGATCTTCTCTGTTGAACGCGAGCTTTCGCAAAGCCTTAACCGAAAAAGAGTGGCGGAGGTCGTGGATTCTCGGCCCTTTTCCGGGCCCGCCGTATGAAATGCCTGCGCTCCACAGCAATTTACTGAAAATGTTATGAACGGTGCAAAGACTGTAAATCCGTCCGCCCGGTGACGGGAACAGCAAGCCATTATCGGGCGACTTCAACGAAATCTCCGCCAGATATTCGCGGAGTTTTCGGCTCAATTCGGGCGCAAGAGGGAGCTTCCGATCTTTATCATACTTGGGGCTATGGACAAAGACAAACGCCGTATCGCCGCTGAATGTTACGTCTGTTCGTTTCAGAGCCAGAGCCTCTCCTACGCGCAGCCCGGTACAAGCGAGCAGCGTAAACAACATCGGCACAACGATGTACCGGACCTTGCTCTCTGGGCTGTACTTTATGCTGTGCGCCGCTGTCAGCAGCCGGCCAATCTCATCGTCAGTGAAAATGTAGGCTTTGAACTCCTTGCTGTGCCAGTTGAGTTTAACGTTGGAGATGTAGCTTTCAAGCCCCATTCTCACCAAGTAGGCACTGAACCGTTGCAGTGTGCCGACACGCAAGATGCGGTTGCTTTCGGTTTCATTCGGGCGTTTCACGCTCCAAGCCGAGAATAGTTCAGGCGTGATAACGCCGTCCGCGTAACCGTTCGCTGTGATAAAACGGTCAATCTCACGCAGCCGTCCGGCTTCGGCGACAAACTTGATCCCAGAGCCGCGCTTTTCCGCGATGAACGCCTCAATATGGAAGGCTAAAGGGCCTGAAAAACTAAACTGTTTTGAGTTCATAGAAACCCACCTCCTCCGGGTCAAGCGCGCACTTCAACAGACCGTCTACGTCAATATGCGTGTAAACATCAGTAGATGCGGTGTTTTTATGTCCGAGCACGGCGGAAATTGTCTGGTATATTTCACCTTGCATAATCAGGCCGCTTGCCAGAGTGTGACGAAGAATATGCATGCCGCGCATTGGCGTGTTCGGCGATTTTATCCCAGCGCGGGCCATATACTTCGACATCGTGTCGTAAAAACTCGCCATAGCCCCATACGGGGCGCAATGCCGCACAAAGACGTTTTTACAATCTGTTACCGGGCGGCCAAATTTTAGATAATCGATGATTGCTTCGCTGACTGCGGGGAGTAGAGGCAAATACACAGGCTCCCCAGTCTTTTGTTGAATCAGCGATACGCTCTGGTTTTCCCAGTCAATGCTTGCGAACGTCAGCGAAGTTATGTCGCTGTCACGCAATCCGAGCAGCGCGGCAGTCACCAACGCCGCATAGTCACGCTTGCCGAGAGGGTTGCCTCGGTCTACGGTGGCAAGAAGCCGCCGCAGTTCCTCTGCGCTGAGTGTGCCTGGCACTCGCTCCGGCTTGACGGATTTAACTTTTGGAAAGCTTTGCGCCAGGTTAACAGTCGTGTGACCGTTCTCGTGCAGGTAACCGAAGAAATGTTTCAGCCCGCCAATCCAAAGCCGCACTGTCGCGGGCGCATAACTGGCAAGAGCGGCAATGTACCGTGACAATATTTGCGTGGTGATTTGATTGAGTGCCATTCCCTGACTCATGGCTACCTCGCGCAGAAACGGGTCTACAGCCTGCATTCGGCTGCGAACGGTTGCCTTTGCATGACCGGCGCCATAGCAATGAGCAATGTACGCATCACGAAGCGCAGCCAGTCCGGGCGGCCATTTGGTTATATTGATCGGTACGCGCCCGGCGATGCTTTGGTACTCCTGATACTCGTTCAACAGCCTCACTCCGCGTACTGTCAACGAGCGCTTCTGAGAATCCCGGTATGACAGATAGGATGGGTAGTCCACCTCAACCCGTAAAAACTCCAACCCGACAACCGGGGTGTACGGCGGGTTTCCATTGTCGGAAACATAGCGGGATAGTTTATTCCATCCGCTATGAAACCTTGTCAACGAGTGTTTGGTATACCCAAACGCTCGCAAGCTTCTCTCAGTAGTTGAAATCAACTCTGAAAGATCGGTGATTTTTTGTCCCATAGTAACATGGCCTCCTTTTTTATATTTGAGAGGGCCATTGTACCATCTGAATGTTTTGTTTATGTGAAGCCTTTCAGAGATAATCCCTTGAAAAATGAGCCCTCCCAGCCTTAGCTTTACATAAACACTTGCTGTACATAAGTGGATTTATGTGATGATTTTCATAAATCGACGAAACCGGAGCAGTCAAAGGAGGTGGCCGGACTGCTGCCGCCCCAAACGTAGGGATAGCCAAGATACTTTTCAGCCTCCGTAATCATGGCGGCAAATTGTTTGTCTTCCAGCGCCTCCGGAGGAATGTCATAATCCGTGTATTCCTTTTTCGCAGAAGCATTTGGATAGGCTGACGTGGGAAACAGATCAGGCCGGTTTCCCAAGGTGGACATGTACATCGCGTACATGCTGACTTTTTCCTCGCTCATGATGAACACGGGCAGATGGGACAGATTTTCGTTGTGCAGATTCACGTTGCAGATATAGTAGTTGTACGGGACTTCATAAGTGTCGGTATTGGTGTTTCCTTCGGTGTCCGTCCAGGTATCCGTTTCCGTGCGGTAGCGTACCTCAACCTCCACGTCCTGCGTCAGTTGGTATTGCTTTTCAAACAGCATGGAGAGCGTGTCCTTAACCTCATCCAGCGTCCATTCGCCGCCGTGCCAAGCGCTCAGGAGAGAGATCAGCACATAGGGGTCATGGCCAATTTCATCAATGTCATAGCGGTATTCATCATAACCGGGGTGCAACGTTTCATAGTTCTTCGCCTCGTTCTGAAGGTCAGCTTCCATTGCGGCATACGCGGCCTCCGCGCCCAGCATGGCCTCATCCGTGGAGGGATAGGTGGAGATAACGACGCCGGACAGCCCACCCTCCAGTAAAACCGAGAAGGACGATAGGCTGTTCAAAAAAAGAGCAAGCGCCACAAGAATGCCTCCGACGATGAGAAAGCCTTTGCGGTGCCGTCCGACAAAAGCTGCCGCCCGTTTGCTCTCCCGCGCCGCCGCTTTTGCCGTTTTTGCGGTGTTTTCGGTGGTTTTGCCCGCATAGCCCGCCGTCTGACCGGCGCGTTTCGCGGCGGCGTACTGTTTTTTAATGGCCCGCTTCTGCTGCCAGCGGGAAAGCGGATTACTGGAAATCAGGGGATTGTCCTGCGCAGCTTTTTTCTGCAAATATCCGAGGTTGGCCCGATCCAGACGACTTTCCGCTTTGGCCGACTTCCGGTAAGGTTTCAGCTTGTGGGAACGGTAGGCGCTCCGTCCGGCGCGGGCCGAAAGCTCGGCGGTTTCTTCGCTTTTATGCGCGGCCTCCACGCCTACGTTGTCATCCTCGGACTGCCGGATTTCCCGGTGGAACTGTGACAAAATGGCATTAACGGGCGCGTCCCGGACGGTATGATTGAGCTTGGATGGCGGCTTTATCCTGTTGATTTCTTCAAACTTCGAGCGCGTCGTGACCTTGCCGGTGGCTGGGTCAAAAACGCGCTCTCTCGTTTTTGCGGTTTTCTTCGGTATCTTTTCCTGCGCCCGATCCGCTCTTGTCGCCGCTTTCCGCGCCCTGCGGACGGGCTTTTTCAATACAGGATTGGTATATTCCTCGTCTGTGAATTTCAGGCGGGGCGCGCGTTTTTCCATGAATCATCACCTCCTTTTGGGCATGAAAAAACCCGCCACAGTGGGCGGGTTAGGATGCAAACAAGGTTATGGACGGCAGATGCGACAATGTGGCTGAGATTTTGACGGGATCGGATTTTTTGTGTTGAATAACTTCCTACAGTCAACACATTGATATACATTATTCCCATCCATAACGTCTTTCACATGTTGCTGCAAATATAGTGGGCTAATGCTAAATGCGTATTGCGTATATGAAAACGAAGTTTGACGTCGCGCGGCATCCATTTCATCTGGATGGGTTGTTACAAGGCAAACATTTTGAGTGAATTCTGGATAGGCAATATTAATAGCAGGCAAAATATCTGCATCACCCGCTATAATAGCAAAATAATCAGTCGGGTTTGTTATGGCATATTTGACAAGCATAGCTACCACAGTCGTGTCTACTTGTTTCTCTTGAAATGTCCCAGAAATTAATCTGCCTATCATCCACTCCTTAAGATTCACCCTCAAAACGGTTGAAGGCTGAAATCCCGCTGAAATTGCATCATTAATAAATGCATAGACTTTTTTGCTTTTTTAACAAATATCAAAGAGAGGATTTACTATGACCGGAAAAGAGCGTTTGATTGAATTGTTAAAGCTACTATATACCGCAACAGATGAAGATCATCAGTTGTCGACGGCGGAGATATTCCGAGCACCATGGCAAAATTATTACCTTCCGCGTAGATCGCATGAAAGCGCCGGATATATTGGATAAGTGCATAGTGCCCCGCCCGGAGAACTTTGACCCTGTGAACTATACTGTCAACATCTTTAGCATGTATGATGGAAAGACCTATGATGTAACGCTCTTATGTAGAAACGAGCTTATGAACTACGTGATTGACCGTTTCGGGGATGGTGTCCGGACGGAGATTGCCGACAAAGAGCATTTCACTGCAACTGTGGAGGTGTCCGTCAGCCAGACTTTCTTCGCTTGGGTGTTCCAATTTTCCGGAGGAATTCGGATAACAGGACCCGCTGCAGTCACCGAGCAATACCGTCAAATGCTTGAAAAAGCACAGAACTGAAAATAGTCATCTGAGGTGTGGTTATATGACCGCACCTCTTTTTTGCCCGCTTGAAATATATGAAAAAGTCAGTATAATATAATCATATCAGGAACGCCCGTTCCGGATAGGAGAAAATATGAGAAGTAAGAGCCCGGAGCTTATGTCCCAAATCAGAGAATATATTGAGAGGTACTTTGACCGGTATTCCTCCACACCTACGGTGCGTGAGATTGCCGGAGCCATGCATATATCAACTTCCTCCGCACACAGATACCTGGTTGCCATGGCCGAGAGGAACATGATTTCTTACGAGAACGGCGTTCTCTCTACCGCGAAAATAGAAATGATGACGCCACAGGTCAATCATGCGGCGATTGTTGGTTCCATTCCCTGCGGTACGCCGGAGGAAAAGGAAGCGCAGATCGAAGAATACCTTCCTCTCTCTGTTTCTGTGTTCGGCAGCGGCAGATTTTATGTACTTAGGGCTTCCGGTAATTCTATGATCGAGGCTCAAATCGACGACGGTGATCTGGTCATCATCAGAGAGCAGGAAACCGCCAATCTCGGAGATATCGTGGTTGCCCTTACCGATGAAGAAAAAAATACGCTCAAGCGCCTGTGCTATGACCCGGATAAGGAAAGCTACTATCTGCATCCGGAGAACAAAAAGCTCGACGACATCTATGTCAAGCAGCTCCGTATTCAGGGCATAGCGACACATGTTATAAAGGCGCTCTAGGAGGTGAGGCTTTTTGCAGAAATACTATGTGACAGTGGAGTATACAGAGGATGTGGACGAGATCATAGTCCCCACCGGAATTCTCTGGAATGACGGCAGGCGCTGGGAAATCAGAAAGGTCCTGCACACCTGCATCGCGTCTCACCATGAATTTGAAGGAATTCGCTACACCATAAAGATCGGTCGCGCAGAAAAATACTTATATAGGGATGGTCAACGGTGGTATGTTGACTACTCTCCATAGGAGGTGGAACATGACACATGGCATTGTATTCCTATGAGGAAATCGACGAACTGGGCGAGGGCTTGATACGACAGTATCTTGGTGCTGAAGCCGATAAATCTTGTTGCGTGGATATTGAGGGCTTTGTCACTGAGTATCTTGGATTACCGCTTTTCTATCGCACGTTCGCCGAGAAGGATTCCGACAAGATCGGATTTATATCCGATGGCATTACGCCGCTGCGGGTATACAAAAACGGGATTATTGTCCCAACAGTTTTTAGCAAAGGCACAGTCGTGATTGAAAAGTGCCTGCGCCGGGAGAATGAAAGCGGCAGGCGCAGATTCACCATCAGTCATGAGGGAGCGCACTTCGTGATGGATCGAACCGTGCCCCAGGCGAGCTTCCATCGCGAGTATGACAATGAACGCAACTACACACCGAATGACCTAAAATTCCTTTTCAGCTTCAAGGAAACGCAAATTGACAGAATGGGCGCTGCTATCCTGATGCCACGGTTCATGGTTTTCAATGTTGTAAAGGCGCATGGTGTCAAAGACGGCCTGCTGATTTACGGCGACAGTATCCTGCGGGCGGAGGACAAGCTGCTCATTCTGGATATGGCTAACGCGATGGGCGTATCGTTTGCCGCGTTTCTTATCCGACTCAGAGAGCTGGGAATCCTGAGGAGGCACGATCTCTCAGAGTACATCACCGGTGAAATGGGATTGAGGAAGGCTGGTGTTCCGCTGTGAATCAAATCAGAACCTATCATCAGAAGAACGACATTCCACCGGAGGTCAGGCGCAAGCTGCAGACATCCAAGCTGGAAACAGAAAACCTGACCCTGCGGGACATCACCTGCCCATTTTGCGGTTATCTTGTCGAGCGAGTGTTTTCGGATATCACTGGACACAAAATGATTTACTGCAAGAAGTGCAAAGAAGAATACCCCGTCAATCTCGGCTATTTTCGCCGCATGAAGCGGCGGAGACATATCAAATACCAAGTTCGTGAGCGTCAGCATAGATAATGCGTTCCATACAATTGAATAACTGCAATACCACTTTTAATCGAGCAAGCGGAGAGTTTCCGGCGTAGAGCCGGTTGAGACTGCCAAGCGCCGTACGAAGCCGGATTGAGTTATAGGTCACACCTATGCTCATTCCGATTTCTACGGCGCTTTTTTCTTGCCTTGATTTGCTTTGTACTGCGTTAAAAGTCCTTTCCTGACACGCTCGGGAAAGGATTTTATGTTTCTTCTGGAGTTTTTTAGCGCAGCAAAACGTTTCCACCGCCGGAAAGGAGCAGTGGAAATGTGGCAAGCCTATATCGCCGGATACCCGTAACCTTTGAATTTTTGATTTTTACCAAAATTCAAAAATTCAAAGGAGATTACGAAATGAACTGGAATAACGGCTATGAAAGAAAGAGATTCGACAAAGAACAGAAAAGGCGGGCTGAAGAATACCGCAAGCTCGGTATGAGCGAAGCGCAAATTCGGGAAATGTACTTATTTGATCTTGCTTGGTTTAAAAGCAAAAGACGTTACTATACACATACTCAAGCTTTTACATCAGGTGCGTTTGATGTCAGCAATGAGGATAATTTTGAAAGTGCTTTGTATGAGATGTTCTCAGTGGCCTTAAGCACTGCGACGGATAAACCCATCAACCATTCTCGCTTTTGTTGGGTTGAAGCGATTGAAGACCCAGTGCTTGTGCAGAAAATTAAGAGGCTTAATGAAAACGATTTAGAATTGCTCACTCTCTTCGCCTTTGACGGTTATACTCTCACAGAAATCGGAAAGATCTATCGGTGCACGCCGCAAAACATCTACAAAAAATATAAAAGAATCAAAAATAATTTGGTTTGAGGGTTTAAAATTGGCCTTTCTCGCTGGCTACCAATTGAGAGAAGAAATTCCTCCCCTGTTCCTTGACAACCAAATACTCATTCGCTAAGACATCAGTTCCGACGATATGCGAAAGCATGAGCCACCGAGTTGGGTACGCCGAGACCTCCTAAAAGGAGCTAGCGAGATAACCTGCTCAAGTACCGGGTTGCTCCGGTATGGCGATGACAATCGGAATGATAATGGTACTCCCGTCCAGCCACAGATTCACGCAATGGGGGCGGCTCTGTCAGAACGACAGTTGGGGTGAAACTCCCGTGAGGCGGCTTTGCAAGCTGCCGCTTAGCGACTTCCCAAGTGGTTCAAATACCACCGCGCACACGGGGTGTCGAGGACAAATGGTGTGCTTACATACCTGATCGTATTCCAATAACAGGAGAATGGAATGAAACGATATGTTATGAGTTGTATTCATTTCTTTGCGGTCAGGTTATACATAAGCACACCATCTTGGGAAGCATTGAGTATTTGGCTAAAAGGACAACTATCTTATTGATTGAGAGGTGTCCGATGAATAGCGAAAATATCAGCGTATGGCGTGGTGATGTTTACTACGCCGACTTGGGCGAAAACAAGGGTTCAGTACAGAGCGGAGTCCGACCCGTTGTGGTTATTCAGAATAATACCGGTAATCACGAAGGCCCGACGCTCATTGTTGTTCCAATTTCGAGCCAAATCAAGAAGGTGTGGCTGCCGGTTCATGTGTGGTTATCAAAACATGACGGGCTGCCGGAAGACTCTATGGCCTTATGCGAGCAGATTCAGACAATAGACAAGTCTCAGCTGATGTCGTACATCTGCCGGCTCAAAGGGTTCCCACTGACAAAAGTAAATGTGGGCTCATTGATCAGTTTGGGCTTCATGCCAGTCAAGCGTGAAAAGGAATATCTGCAACGCAGCAACGAGATGATACTTTGCTTATGCGGCGAACATTTGCGGCCCTATCTTTACGATAAAGAATACAGAGTTGAACGGCTGAATCATTTACAAAATAAAGACCAATGTACATGCTGCGAAAAGATGGGCTATGACTACAGAGTAACGCATATAACGCCGAAGCAAAAACATAACAAGGAGGCGAGCGTATGAATCCCGCAATGGAATTAGCAGGCGCACCCGCGCCAAAACCTGTGCGTCACAATATATATCAGTCGATGCTCAGGGAATACCCGGACGTGATGAGCGCCGAACAGATGAGTGATGCGCTCGGTATCAGCACCAAGACCGGCTATAAGCTTCTCCGTGAGGGTAAGATCTGCTCATTAAAGATCGGTAAAACCTACCGAGTTCCGAAAGCACACCTTTTTACCTATCTCCGTCTCAGCGGCGAAGAAAAGGCGGTTTGATCCAAAATTTATTCAAAATAATCTTATAATTCCGTGGTTGCAGATTTTTCTATTTGAACCCGGTTCTGTTATAATAGGACCAGTTGACGGTAGGTGTATCTGCTGCACACAAAGGAGGTATTAAAATGGTAGCAGGACATCTCAGCGAAAAAAAAGGTTATTACTATGCGGTCCTGAACTACACGGATTCACTCGGTCGCCGGAAAAGCAAATGGTTAGCGACCGGATACACGGTGAAAGGAAATAAAAAGAGAGCCGAAGACTTTCTGATGGAGGCTCGGAAGAAATTCGAGCCAGAAGATTCGAAGGACGTTAATGAGGATATCCTGTTTGCCGACTTTTTGAAAAAATGGCTCGGCATTGCAAAGAACTCCATCGCAATCCCGACCTATGCGTCCTACTCAAATATGGTAAATAAAACCATTTGCCCGTATTTCCGGGCGAAAAAGATTAAGCTGCAGAAGCTGAAGCCCCTTGACATTCAGGATTTCTATCAGAAGGAGCTTGAACGTGTCTGCGCCAACTCGGTCATTCACTATCATGCCGTAATTCACAAGGCGCTTAAATACGCAGTAAAGATCGAACTTCTCGATGCAAATCCGGCAGACAAGATTGAGCGCCCGAAGAAAGATAAGTTTGTCGGCAGTTTTTACGATGCGGATGAGATGAGGACACTGTTTGAGGTGTCGAAGGGCACGCCGCTCGAAATTCCCATCCTGCTGGGTGCATTTTACGGACTGCGCCGAAGCGAGGCCATTGGGCTGAAGTGGGAGGCCATCGACTTCGAGATGAACACGCTGACGATACGGCATACAGTCACATCCTGCGAGGTTGATGGGAAACGAGTCCTTGTGGCGTCGGACACAACCAAGACTAAATCCAGCCGAAGAACACTGCCTCTCGTGCAATTTGTGCGAGAAAGGCTCCTTGACCTGAAGACCGAGCAGCAAGAAAACCGCAGAGTATGCGGCAAAGGCTACAACAAGGAGTACATAGCCTACGTCTGTGTCAACAGCATCGGCACACTGATCCGTCCAAACTACGTTACGGAAAACTTTAAAAAATTTCTGCGGGAAAACGGCATGCGTGAAATTCGGTTCCATGACCTTCGTCACAGTTGTGCCAGTATGATGCTGGCCAGCGGAGTGCCGATGAAGCAGATCCAGGAATGGCTTGGACACAGCGATTTTTCGACGACGGCAAATATTTACGCGCATCTTGAATTCAGTTCTAAAATATCGTCGGCGGACTCGCTGCTGCGCGGTCTCGAATTAGGCGCAAACCCTTGATAAATAAAGTCATATCGGCAATGCTTCATTCTCTCCTGATTTTGGAGAGAACGAGACAAAAATGAAAATCTAATGCCGAATTCCCAAAAGAAAAAAGCCAGCAAACCATTGAGTTTACTGGCTTTGTGGCGGAGGGTGTGGGATTCGAACCCACGTGACGTTGCCGTCAAACTGATTTCGAATCAGCCCCGTTATGACCACTTCGATAACCCTCCACGATTTATCCCGAACATCAGTCCTCTGGAAAAAGGAGAGAACTGATGGAGAGAACTAGAGAAAATATTCAGTTTTGAAAACCCGGAATCCCTTGCAAAACCTAGGATTTTTGATGGTATCCTTCCAAAACGCCTTAACGCTTTCGAGTGCAGCTCGTTGCGACCACTTCGATACTCTTCCGTATAAATTTTCAGCTCTTAAAATCAGCCCCCGGACAAAAGTGAGAACTGACGGTGAGAACTTTTTGAAATGAACTTTCCGGCGATCCCCGGAAAAGGTTGTAGAATCTGGATTCCTGTCTGGAGGCGGTTCAATGGGCGCCCGACTTTCGAGTCAGCTTGGAAATATGGCAGATGGCGGAAGTTAGCGGAAGTTAAGAGAAGATATTAGCCTGTAAAACTGCAGTAACTTGGCAATCACAAAACGTTATAGTCATTTTTCCTTGATTTTCAAGGGAGTTCGGATGCAGCCAATTTGGCGTAATTTTGGGCAAAAAGTGAGAACTTTAGGAAGAACCGATGCCCTAAAGCGACCGCAAATGAGAAAAAAGAGAGAACTTTTATAGAACTTAATGCCTGCTGTATAAAGCATTTTACGAAGAATTATATCATCTTTTAGGAAGAACTTTTTCCCAAAATTACAATTTCAATCGTGAATCACCTGCCGTTGACAAATCGTAAAGGAAGGGTGAACACGATGAAACAAAGCAAAAAATATCAGGAGATATTAGATAAGTATCCGTCTGAAATCTCAAAAGAGCAGCTTTATAAAATTTGCCACGTCAGCAAGCGAACCGCTTCCTATCTTCTGGAAAGCGGCCTGATCCCTTGTCAGTGCAGTGGGAAGAAAAGCCGCAAATACAAAATCGACACGAATGAGGTCGTGAAATTTATGAACAAACGTGAGGAATGCCCGGACGTCTTTAATGCTCCGCCCGGATGGTATAAGGAGATTCAGGATAAAGAAAGCACTGATCTGCCGCAGAAAATCAAAGCAAAGATGCAATCTCATTTTAAGGAGGCAATGTCACGTTACCCGGATTTGCTGACTGTAAACGATATCGGCGAGATGACCGGATATTCAAGCGCGGCTGTATCAAGATGGTGCCTCAGCAACACTCTCCGACATTTTGTGATACACAAAAAATACCTGATCCCGAAGCCTTATCTTCTGGAGTATGTCACCGGAATACAGTTTTACACGATGTGGTATAAATCCAAAAAATATCTTACCCAATGGGGAAAAGTAAAAATTCAGAAATAGATATTAAAAAATCCCGTCGCTGATTGAAACCAGCGGCGGTTTTCTTATGCAAGGAGGAAGAAAAATGAGTAACCGTATCAGTGAATTTCAGCAGGCAGTAAACGCCGCCGAGCGGCAGGGGCGTGTATTCGCGGACACCGCTCGCGACTTGATCTCTGAAGATGAAACAGGACTTGACAGCTTTGTGGATATGCTCTTTGATTTCTATTATTCCGCGGACAACAGGCAATTCATTGGCTTTCTAACTCTGCTGAGTGATGTTTACGGCATACCCCTGCTGCCGGAAATCAAGACCTACGGAGCGGATGATGAAAAGACCGATATTTTCATCTCAAACTTTTTGGAGACCTTTTTCTGGGCAGCATTGACTGTAATTAACAATGTAGATCAATGCTCTTGATAGGGAAATATACGGCAAAATCCCTCAATCATCAATTCTGCATCCGGGAGTAGGTCCAGCCCCTCACCGAGTGTTCCGTGAGGGGCTGATTGTCAGAGCAGGTCTTTTGTTTTCCTTGCAAGGTAAAGCGGGATATTCGTGATCATCCCGTTTTTCAAATACCCACGCCTTGAAAAGCGAATGGCGTGTCCCGGTTGATGGTCGGCAATATAGCTTTTAAAAGATGGGGCAGACTTGTCTTCGCCGCCCTTTGCTTCCACCGGAATGATTTCCGTGCCGTTTTGCAGCACGAAGTCGATCTCGCCGGTTTTATCCGCATAGTATCTCGGCTCGACCTCAAACTGACCCCGAAGCTGCTGTAAAACATAATTCTCAGTCAGCGGGCCTTTGAACTGATAATCGGTCTTGAGCAGAATTGCGCTGTTGTCGATTCCTGCCATGTGCTTGAGAAGTCCGGTGTCGAAAACAAACAGCTTGAAACAATCGAGTCTATCAAAAGCCGAAAGCGGGTGCTCGGTTTTTGTGACATTGTAGACTCGATTCAGCATTCCGGCCGATACCAGCCACTCGATCGCTTCCTCAAAATCTCTTGCTCTGCCGCCCTCACGAACGGCACCGTACATAAACTTCTCATTTGGCTTTGCGAGCTGTGTGGCAATGCTGCGGAAAACCATCAGAAGGCGACCGCTGTTGACCCGCCCGTTGTGTTTGGAAAAGTCGTTCTCGTAAACCTCGATCAGTTCCCGCTGTATCTGTGAAAGCTTCTGAGGATCCTTGTATTTGACCCATGAGGCAACGCACTCCGGCATACCGCCGATGATGAGATAGTTATTATATGCTTCCAAAAGTCGGTTATGGAAGATATCTTCAATATGTTGTTCCTTATGGATACTCACATAGTAGGAATACAAGGACTCATCAGTGGCTTCCAGATACTCGTCAAAGGTAAGCGGATAAATGTCCATAAGATTGACCATGCCTACAGGATAGGACTTTGGCTGTGCAAGCAAGGTTCCGAGAAGACTTCCAGCCGCAATCACATGATATTCGTTTGCGTTCTCTTTGAAATACTTGAGCGCATTCAGAGCCTCTGGGCATTCCTGAACCTCGTCAAAAATGACAAGCGTTTTTTTCGGCAGAATCTTTACTCCGGCAATGAGGGAAAGCAGCTCAATGATCCGCTGCGGGTTTTTATTGGCTTCAAAGATGGATTTCAGTTCATCTTCCTCGTCAAAATTGAAGTA
>DBTM01000074.1:0-5674 GCA_002307055.1 Clostridiales bacterium UBA1316 | reverse complement strand
ATTGAAGTAGACAAAATTTTCATAAAAGCTCTTACCGAATTCCTTCATAAGCCAGGTCTTACCGACCTGCCGCGCGCCTTTCAATACCATCGGCTTGCGGTCTTCACTGGCTTTCCATGCCTTAAGAGTCTGAATCGCGCTGCGCTTCATAGAAAACACCATCCTTTCCTGGAACACATACAGGATAACACATTATTCCGGCTTTATCAAGCGCGATTTAACACATTATTCCGACTATTTTCGCTATGATAAACACGTATTTCTAAAGTAGGCTTGCCAATAAGATTGCTCCAGAAATTATCAAAACCATCCCCGCCGCTCGCACTCATTGCACTACAACGGCGGGGATGATTTATTTCACTTTCAGCTTCCGCAGATATGCTTTGGTTTCGTCGTTGATCCGGCTTTCTGTATGGCTTTGTTGTGAGTCCATTTCTCCAGCCGCTGCTCTTCAATGAACGGAATCACGGCGTCGGGCTGTTTCACAAGCGCGGTGTGCTTTTTGAAGACCTTCGGAGACATCAGATCGCAAGTAGCCCAGTTGTCTATGTAGGGCAGAAATGCCTCCAAGGTAGGAATTATAGGCAGGAACTTTCCAATCAACACTCCAACGACCATACACAGGATGACTCACAGCGTCAGATACTTTTCAAAAAAGCCGATTCCCGTATTTTTACTCCCTTCCATAATACCGCCTCCTTTGCTATTGAAAATTTATTGGGTCGCTTATAACGTTGGCATTTTTTCATGAATGGTTATTTGTCGTATACTTTATCGATTTTCTCCACCACTGCGTCTTTGATCGTTTCTAAATCGGTTGGCGAATTTAAGTCGAAGTTCTTTGAAATGCTTAAATCCTTCGAGACAATGATGTGCTCGTCAAGATTAAAACCTGCTGTTTCAAGGGTCTTTTTTGAACAACTCATAGGGCACCCGTCAACCGCCACAATACCCTTAGCGCTCTTTGCCGCATTGGTGATGTTGGCAAGACCGGCGGAAATACTTGCAAGGCAAAGAAGCGCGGCCTTATCATAGCCAACCTCGTTTGCCGCCTTTACGGATGAAAGCATGGTAGACTGCCCAACATTGGAGGCTCCAGCGCAGTAAAAAACCGCTACCGGGCTTTTCTTTTCCTCGACTTCAATACCTTTAGTCTTTTTATCCATATATGGAAGGTACCAATTGTCTTTCGGCTTCTGAATTTCCACCTTATCCCCATCGCAGCCGCAGCTTAAATCGTTTGCGGTTTCAAGTTTTGTGGCATCTTGATCAAATGAACTGTTATTTTTATCATTATTTTTTTCCATGATTAACTTCCTCACTTTATAATTTTTTAATTGGTTTATAGATTTCCTATCTCTTCTTTTGATTCGTTCTGTTCCACCACATGGTCCCGAATCAAAATGAAGCTTAAAATCAGTGTGACCGCAAGTGCTATGCCATAAATAAGAAACAGATTGCTAAGAGACGTCGTTGTAATTAGTCTGCCGCCAATAGCGGTTCCTACTCCGCCGCCGCCCATAAAACAGAAGGCGACAAGTGACATTGCGGCTCCTCTCGCTTTCTGTGCAAACTCTGTTGCCCTTGTCAGAAGCGTGGAATGGGTTAATATAAAGCCGAGTCCAAGCAGCGCGACGCCGACAATTAAAAGCCAAAGCGTACCGCCGAAGAAATATATAACAATATCGGCCAGCGCAGCCAAGGCAAGACCAATGCTTAATATTTTTCTTGCGCCGATTTTTTGCGCGATTTTGCCGCTTAATCTGCCGCCGATGACAGTCATGATTCCGAAAGCGGTCATTATTAGCCCGATATAAAAGTAGTTAAAACCATAAGTTTTTGAAATATAAGCGCCGGCGTAGGAAAAGCTGCCCACAATAAATACGCCTTCAAGCAAAACGATAATATACGTGAACAGACTCCTTGAGGTCCCGAGCAATTTGAGATAAGGTGCGAATATTTTGCTGTCGGGATGCTTTTCCGACGGTAAGGCTTTATAATTTTTGATCAGCAGGAAGGTGGGTATCAAAGCGAACACGGCATAGATGCCGAAGACTCCCCGCCAATTTAAAAAGTATGCAATCGTCCCGCCGATCGCCATACTTAAGCCCTGCCCAAGGAACGAAATGCCCATAAAGGTACCGATTGCTCCCTGTCTCTCTTTCATCGGGAAGATGTCACCAATCATTGCAAGTGATATCGGCATAACCGATGCTGCAAAAACTCCTGTCAATGCCCGAAATATCGACAAATTTCCAAGACTGGAGCCAAGCGCGCAAAGGCCTGTCGCAATTGTAAACATCGCTACCGAGAACGTTATAACCTGTTTTTTCCCGAACCGGTCCGCCAAAGGGCCAAAAACAATCTGGAAGAAGCCAAAAGGTATCATGTAGGCCGTTATTAACAGTCCCGCGCTTGCGATATCAATATTCAGGTTTTGCGAAATGGCCGGCAGAATCGGAGAAACAACCCAGTTGTCTGCCATAACAATAAAGCCCGCAAGTCCTAATAACATAATGATTCTGTTCTTATTCATAAAAAGAAACCCTCACTTAAGCACTTTTCTTTCAGTGACATATTACTTGCTGATATTTTCAGCATTTTCGTAGATTTTTTGTATTTCCTGTTTGGACATCATCTTGGATAAAACATAGGCAATGATAATAATTCCCGGGATGTCTATAATCAGCCTTGTAAATGCAAACTTTGCACCCAACGCCGCCATTTCGAACAGGAACATCGGTATTTTCGTCGTTGACCACGCGCCAATGAAAGTAAGGATATTGCTGAATTTTACACCCTTTTTCATAAACACCGCGGCTACCGGAAAAGCTCCATAAAGCGGTCCAGCCGCAGCTGAGCCGAGCAATATTGAAAGAATTATTCCTTTTAAACCAGAGCCTTCACCCATATACTTGATCATGGTTTCGCGCGGCACCCATACATCGAGTAGCCCAAGCAAGATGAACACGGGCGGGATCACAAGCAGCATTTGCTGGAATTGATATACAGAGATGCTTATAGCTTTTAGTCCAATCTGATGGTTAATAAGTGCAAAAACGCCTAGTGCAATCGCGGTTATGATAAATACGCGATATCTTTTTAATATTGCTTTCATAATTAGCCCACCACCAATCCAATCACATAGGCAACAACAAATGAGAAGATAAACGCAAGCACATTTCTCAAAATGGTCAACCTTTTGCCGAAATACTTCATTTCGACAGGCATAGTCACAACACCGACCATCATCAGCGTTGAAACGAATGCACCGATCTGCATATATCCCGCGCCGCCTTGCAAAAGCATCGCGGCCATCGGGAAAGCGACAAATCCCGGTATCAGGGTGATAGCGCCAACCACGGAGGCAAGCATCACGCCAAGCCATCCGGAACCCGAACCGATAATTTTTGAAATAACTTCGGTGTTGAGTACAGCGAGCAATACACCGACAAGCAAAATGACAACCAAGAATTCCGGCAGAATATTTTCAAACGCTTTCCACGCCTTCTTGAGAGCCATATTTGTTTTCTTTTTGTCTTTGAAAAAAGAAACTGCTAAAAACAGTACAGTTACTCCATACAAAATATACGTATCCAAATCTATACCTCCCATATCAACATATCAATTTATCACGCTAAACAGATACACTACTTTTTTATTATTTCCACGCCATCACAGCCCCTGTATTCAAACTGAATTGTTACGTGATTTATATTGTAGTGTGACAGTTCATGCTCTATTTCTCTTAGTATCTTGTCCGTTTCACTTACAAGCATATCTTTAATGTTTACATGAGCTTCGAAGTTTATATTGCTTTCATCAAGGCTCCATATATGCACGTGGTGCACATTTTCAACAGCGTCTATTTTTTCAAGTTCTTTGACCACTTCTTCAACGTCAAGATTTTCTGGAATTCCCTGCATTAGTATTTGAATAGCCTCTTTAACAATTTCATAACTTTCTTTCAAAACATAAAGCGCTATTAATACCGTTAGCAAAGGATCAACCCAATAAATCTTAAAGTAGTATATTAAAACACCTCCGATCACAACCCCTACCGAAGACAAGGCATCGCTTAGCAAATGCAGATAGGATGACTTTATATTCATGCTGCCTTTCGAGCCTTTTTGGAGGAGTATGACCCCAGCGATATTTGCAATCAGACCAATTAATGCAACCCAAATTACCAAGCCGCCGTTAATCTCTTGAGGGTTAATAAACTTATCCCAAGCTTCTTTAAACAAATAAATTGAGATAACGATTAATACCGAGGAATTGATAAGAGCTGCAAGTATCGTCGCTCTTTTATAGCCAAAGGTCCTTTTTATATCCTTATCTTTCTTTGATATTCTAATTGCGATATAGCTGATTATAATAGAAATTCCGTCGCTGAAGTTGTGCAGTGAATCAGAAATCAATGACAGACTGCCGGAGAATATTCCCCCGACCAATTCTGCAACTGTAATAATAAAGTTTAATAAAGCAACTATTGCAAGATTTATTCCTTTTATATTGGAGACATCATGGCTATGGTCATGATCATGATCGTGCTCAGCATGTCCTATCATAATAATTCTTCTTTCAATTTAGCACGGAAAGGAAAGCCCTCTCCGTGCCAATTAAATTATCTGACCTTCTGCAGGATTTTTACAACCTCTTCTGTTTTGAGGACCTTGCCGTAAGAAACCACTTTACCGTCTACAACGAGTGCGGGGGTAGTCATTACGCCGTAGGCCGCGATCTGTGAAAAATCAGTCACATGGTCGATTGTCGTGTCCATTCCGAGCTGTTCAAGGGCAGCTTTTGTCGCCGCTTCCAGCTGATTGCACTTTGCACAGCCACTTCCGAGAACCTTAACGCTTGCTCCTTCAGCCTTTGCGTTTTCGGCTTTCGCCATGCTTTCAGCATCACAGTTGCCGCCGCAGCAGCAGCTTGATGCTTCTTCTTTTTTCTTTCCAAACAGTCCCATAACAATACTCTCCTTTATAAATCAAAATCCAAGATAGAACATATAAAAACCAATGAGAAGAATCAGTGAGCCCATTACGATTTTTAAAATGGTACTTGCTTTGCCGTATTTCTCACTGGCAGACAGCTTTTGTACAAAACCTATCGATGTCCCGGCAACAACGGCAAGTATTCCATGTCCTATGGAATAAAGCAGCAATAACAGTATTCCCCAAAAGATGCTACCTTTCCCGGCGACAATGGCAAGCAGCGCGATGAGCACCGGAGTTGAGCACGGCGAAGAGAAGATCCCGCCGAGGATACCAGCAAGGAACGCGCCGATATATCCTTTTTTTGTATTTTTCGATGTAAGATAGCTCGACGGGATGATCTCAAATATGCCCCATGTCTGCAAGGCCATCAGCACCATGAGAACACCGAGAATGATGTACCACCAGGACGCCGAGTTTCCCATCAGCTTTCCCGCAAGAGAAGCAATCACACCTAAACCCGTAAAAGTGACCGCTGCTCCCGCCGCAAAGGTGGCGGAAAGCCAAAGCGCCCTTTTCGTATCCCGCTGGCTCGTACCGCCAACATAACCAATGACCAAAGGAATACTGGAAAGCGAACAGGGCGTAAAAGACGTAAGTACACCGGCCAAAAGCGCAAGCAACGGCGCAAGCCAGCCGCTCTTCGTTATAAGCTCAGATAAACTCTCCAGTAT
>DBTM01000027.1:15943-17086 GCA_002307055.1 Clostridiales bacterium UBA1316 | reverse complement strand
TCCAGCCGATGACCGGCATCACCGCTGAAAAACATGACAGCTTTATTACGCCGACGAATGACGGCAGAATTCTGATGGAGTTCTCCGGCAACGAGCTTGTCCGCGGCGAACCCGACGCGTCGAGCTTCCCTTCCGGCGGCATCCGCGCCACGTTTGAAGCCCGCGGCTATACCGTATGGGATCCCTCCTCTGCCGCCTTTGTCAGAGGCTGCACACTTTATATACCGACAGCATTCTGCTCCTACACCGGTGAAGCGCTTGACGCGAAGACACCGCTTCTGCGTTCCATGGAAGCCATCAGCAAGCAGGCTATCCGTATCCTCCGTCTATTCGGGAATACAACTGCAACGTCCGTCAAAACGACTGTCGGCCCCGAGCAGGAATACTTCCTCATCGATAAAGCTATGTACGAGGCGAGAAAAGACCTCATCTATACCGGCCGCACTCTGTTCGGCAACAAGCCGCCAAAAGGTCAGGAGCTTGAGGATCAATACTTTGCTTCCATCAAGACCCGCGTAACGGCATTTATGAATGAGCTGAACACAGAGCTTTGGAAGCTCGGCGTTCTGGCGAAAACAGAGCATAACGAAGTTGCTCCCGCGCAGCACGAGCTGGCGCCTATTTTCTCCACGACAAA
Organism: Clostridiales bacterium UBA1316; assembly: GCA_002307055.1. Classification (GTDB taxonomy): domain Bacteria; phylum Bacillota; class Clostridia; order Oscillospirales; family Oscillospiraceae; genus Sporobacter. The sequence continues at coordinate 16,449 of DBTM01000027.1, read as the reverse complement.
TATCGCTGTTGACCACAACCATCTCACAATGGACCTGATGCAGAAAATTGCGAAGAAATACGATATGATCTGCCTCCTGCACGAGAAGCCGTTCGAAGGCATCAACGGCAGCGGCAAGCACAACAACTGGTCTATGGCAACCAACACGGGTACAAACCTGCTTGAGCCCGGCAAGACACCGTACGAAAACGCGCAGTTCCTCCTCTTCCTCGCCGCCATCATCAAGGCTGTCGACGAATATCAGGACCTCCTCCGCATCTCCGTTGCCACAGCGGCGAACGACCACCGCCTGGGCGCCAACGAAGCGCCTCCGGCCATCGTTTCGATCTTCCTCGGCGACGAGCTGACGGCCATCGTCGATGCGATTATCGGCGGCACCTCTTATGACGCGAAAGCCAAAGTCATGATGAAAATCGGCGTCGATGTCCTGCCACTTTTCCCGAAGGATACAACGGACAGAAACCGCACCTCACCGTTTGCTTTCACCGGCAACAAGTTTGAGTTCC
>DBTM01000027.1:0-15691 GCA_002307055.1 Clostridiales bacterium UBA1316 | reverse complement strand
AGTTCGAGTTCCGCATGGTCGGCTCGTCCATGTCCATTGCCGAAGCCAATATCGTCCTCAACACCGCCGTCGCGGAAATCCTCTCCGAGTTTGCCGATTCTCTTGAAGGCGCTGCCGATTTGACCGCGGCTCTGGCTAAAATTGTCAAGGATACCATTGCAAAGCATAAGCGCATTATCTTCAACGGCAACGGATATGACGACGCCTGGGTGGCGGAAGCCAAAAAGCGCGGCCTTTTGAATCTCAAGACGACGCCCGACGCCCTGCCCTACCTCCTGAAAGAGAAAAACCTGAAGCTCTTTGCAAATCACAATGTCTACTCCCATACGGAGCTCCATTCCCGTTACGACATCAGCCTTGAGAATTACTGCAAAATCCTCAGCATCGAAGCGCTTACCATGGCGGAGATGGCAAAAGTCAGCATTCTCCCCGCCGTCACCGCTTATGCCAAAGAGCTTGCCGATACCGCAAACGCGAAGAAAGCCTTCCTGAGCGGCAGTGCCGATCTTACTTACGAGACTGCCAGCGTGACAAAAATCAACGAGCTCACGACAGCGCTCTATAAGGGCACATTAGCGCTTGAAAAGAAGCTCAGTAAAACAGAAGATATTGCTGACATCACGGAAAAAGCACTGGGCTTCAAAAACAGCGTTCTGCCGGCCATGGACGATGTCCGCAAGGCTGCCGACGCGCTCGAAGCCATCACCGCCAAAAAATTCTGGCCGTTCCCGACTTACGGCGATATGCTCTTCAGCGTTCTGTAAAAATTCATTAACCGAATTAACGGCAGCGGAGAAATCCGCTGCCGTTGACTTTATAGCTCAACAAGTATAAAATGCTCCTTATAATCGAGCGAAATATCCAAGAGCGTATTTTGTCTGAGAATCTTTCAGGTAACAAGACAGAGCACATCGCATACATTGCGTACAGATCATGCGCTTTGTATTTGATGTGCTTCTTATTTTTCGGAGGAGTTTAAATGAATGTTTTTATCTTTATTCTTGAAATTATGGGCACTGTCGCGTTTGCCGTTTCAGGCGCTATGACAGGACTGAAAAAGAGAATGGATATCTTCGGGGTTGCCATACTCGGACTGACAACAGCTGTCGGCGGCGGCGTTCTGCGGGACCTTATTCTAGGTATCACACCGCCGAAAACCTTTCAGGATCCGACATATGCGCTGATCGCTATTTTTACGGCGATCGTCATCTTCATTCCCATGATTCACCGCACGCTGATGCGCAATCTGCTGGTATTCGATAAGGTCCTTGTCATGATGGATGCCCTTGGGCTCGGTCTTTTCACCGTGATGGGCGTCCACGTTGCCTTTGAGGTGTCGGCGGGCTTTAACGGATTTCTCGTTGTTTTTGTCGGCGTCGTCACAGGTGTCGGCGGCGGTATTATGCGTGATATCCTGGCCGGGGACACCCCTTACATATTTGTCAAGCACATCTACGCCAGCGCCTCCGTCCTCGGGGCAATCGTCTGCGCCGTCCTCTGGCACTATACCGACAGCATCTACGCGATGTTGTCGGGTACCGTCCTCATCGTCGTCATCCGCCTTCTGTCCGCTCACTTCAAATGGAATCTGCCCAGAGCAAAAGAGATTGAATACATAGAAAAGTGATGCTGCGCTTATAAAATTCTCGGATACAGATAATCATTATTATCGATATAGATGTCGCAGTATGCCTGCGGTTTAAATTCCTCTAGATAGCGCTTCTGGATGGGTATGTATTTATCGATATATTTTTGTAAAAACGCCTCGCCATATTTAGGGACATCCCTTTCCCGCGCTCTGTTCAACAGCTCGTCAAAATCGATATAAATATATATTTTTCCATCTAGATAATTCAGTATTGGCGGTCTGAAAAGCAAAACACCTTCCAATAATACAATTGTCTCACCATCTATATAATAATGGATGATATTTTCGTATTTGTCCGTGTCCAGATTAAGGCATAGGACATCTTTATCAATAGTACCTACGCGCCGCAGCGGTTCAAGTATTTCCTCAGTCAGCTGCTTATAATTAAACGCGTTATCATAATAAGCGTCAATTTCATTCGCGCCTTGTCTGCGTATTTCTATCGGGTTGTGGTAGTCATCTATATGTATCACGGCGCATTGATATCCGAGGCTTCTCAAATAAAGAGAAAAACTATCGGTGAATATTGTCTTTCCTGAGGTATCGATACCATTGATTCCAAGGATTCGCGAACCATTTTTAATCAGCTGTGTCACGATTTGTGCAAATACCGCAAGCTGATGAATGCATCCTATGATTTCTCCGGGTTCAGAAACGGTAAATGTGGCTGTTTTCAAATATTCCTTATTTCCGTATCCGTACATAGCCGCAATAGCAGGGATTTTATTCCTCAGGCCGGCTTCAATATCGTCAAAAGAATCTCCGATAAAAGCAGCTTGTTCATCGTGTTTTAAAATCTCGGATACGAGTTTAGCCTTTGATTCATGCTGACTTGCCGTGCAGACATTCTGGAATAATTTTCTGATACCCGTTGTCAGGAGTACAAGCTCGATATATTCATTGCTGCCGTTTGAACAGACGGTGAGTATATGGCCTTCCGCGGCAAGCCGGTTGAGAGCATCCGCTATTCCCGGGAATAACGTCCCATGTTCGCGGATGGCTTGATTCTCATAGAGATGAAATTTCTCTCGAACGTCTTCGGGTGCTATATCGTCGGGCAAGATATTTCTGAGGAACGCATCCATTGGTCTGCCAATGCTTTCAATAATCCTTTTATCCTCTGTATGCGGAATACCCAGCTCGTTAAAAACAGTATGAGCTGCCATAAGCGTTGTATCTCGGGCTTGAAATAATGTCCCGTCAAGATCAAATAACAGATGCATATGATACCACCTTAAATTAACAATGAGCCGTATCTGACTAAATATACCATTTTACAGCATACGATGCAATGATAAATAAAGCCTTTTACCCTGTACACAAACGCCCCGCCTTTCGGCGGGGCGTTTGGCACTTAAATATCAAGCTTTTTGCTTGAACCGGCGGCGGCGGGGATGCCGTATTCGGTTACAAGAATATTGGCTAGCCGCAGCAGATCGGCTTCCCAAGCGCTGCGCTCCGGCGGCTGGTAGTCTCCCATCGGGTACGGGATACCGAGAGAGTCATACTTTTCGGTGCCCATCTTGCGGTACGGGAGCAGCTGATATTGGACGATGTTATTGCCCAGCTCATCCCTGATGAACGCGCCGATGGCGCGGATATCCGCCTCATCGCCGGTGTAGCCGGGGACGATGGGGGTCCGGATGACAAGCTTTTTGCCCAGTTCAACCGTGCGCTTGATATTGCTCAATATCAACTCATTACCGGCACCGGAAAAGGCTTTGTGTTTTTCCGAATCCATGTGCTTGATATCCGTGATGACGAGGTCGGTACAGCGATAGACCGCTTCCATGTGTTCACGAGGGCAGTTCAGCGCCGTTTCAACGCAGGTGTTGATGCTGGATTTTTTGCAGGCTTCCAACAGCAGCGCGGCTGCTTCCCACTGTACCATGACTTCCCCGCCGCTGAGCGTAACGCCGCCGCCTGTCTTCTGGTAGAAGCTCCGGTCCTCGGCGATAACCCTCAGCATTTCGTCGATTGTCATCAGCTCGCCCCACTGCTTCAGCGCTCTTGATGGGCACATATCGGTGCATTTGAAGCAGGTATCGCAGGTTTTCGTCATGTGAACAGCGTTTATAACTCCGTTCGAAAATTCAAGCGGCGCGCCTTTTTCGGGGCATACCTTGACACAATAACCGCATTTATCGACAGACAGGCACTTGCTCGGATAAATACCGATCTGCGGCTTCAATGCGATTGTCTCAGGATTCGAGCACCAGAGGCAGTTCATCGTACAGCCCGTGAAAAAAAGCTCCGTCCGTATGCCCGGCCCGTCATGGATCGTATATTTTTGAATATTGCTGACCAGCGCGCACGGCGCACCCGAGGCATTTTTATGGAGCAAGAGCGTGTCCTCCAATTTTCGACGGCATTAATTGTGGAAATTAGTTTTACTTCACCTGTAGCGGCGGGCTTCCACGCCCGCCTTCTCTGTCGGTGTTGCGCGGCACAATGGGGCGGCGTGGAAGCCGCCCGCTACGATGCGGCAGACCTCGTGTCTGCCTTTTGCCAAAGGAGCCTGAGATGGGGTGAACGGAGGACAGCTGCGTGTGTTTTCTGTCAATCAAACGATAGCTCTGTGCGGCCGATGATATCGTCCTGGAGGGCTTTGTTGAGCTCGACGAAATAGGCGCTGTAGCCGGCGACGCGGACGAGGAGGTCGCGGTAATTATCTGGGTCCTTCTGGGCAGCGACGAGAGTCTCCTGGTTGGCGACGGTGAACTGGCTGTGCATGCCTTTGCGGTGAATGTATTCATCAATCAGCGCGATAAAATTATCTCGGCCCGTATCGCCCGCCAGGGAGCCCGGCGAGAATTTCCAGTTTAAAAGCGTCCCGTTTGTCGCGCGGGCGTGGTCAAGCTTAGTGACGGATTTGCATATGGCGATCGGGCCCTTGATATCGTGTGAGCAGCACTTTGTGTGAACGGCGCCCATGCAGTCCGACAACGGCTCAAAGGCTTTTCTGCCATCCACGGAGGCCCATTGAGTCTGCCCGAAAGCGACATTGACGGTCACCGAGTAGGCGCCGGGCTGGTAGAAGCCGCCGCGGGCGTTCGGGCGACGCTCAATATTTTTGCACCAGGTATCCATGGCGAATTTCGTGTGCTGATCGGCGTAGTCGTCGTCGTTTCCGTAATGGTGCACCCGGTCGCTGTTGACATAGGCATAGAGGTCCTCATGCCCTTCCCAGTTGCTGATGACGGCATCGAGCAGCTGACGTCCCGTGACCTTTTTTTCATCAAACACAAGCTGCTTGATGGTCGCCAGTCCGTCACCGGTTGTCCCGATGCCGACGCCCTGCGGGCCGGTGAAATTGTATTTTGTGCCGCCTGAGGTCAGGTCCTTGCCGTTTTCAATGCAGCCGTCCATCAGCACGGATAAAAACGGCAGCGGGCGGAGCGCCTGATGGGCGAGATCGACAGCGTTTAACAGGGCGACCTGCCTGTCGCACCAATAAGCCATCTGCTTATCGTACGCCTCTAAAACCTGATCGAAGGAGGCAAAATCGGCCAGGCTGCCGGTCTTTAAGCCGAGCTGACCGCCGAGCTTGCCGCATTTTTCCCAGCGCGGGCAGGAAGCCCCGCAGTTGAAGCAGCGGCCGTCGTTAATGGCAAGCTCAAGGACACGGGCGATGTTCATATGCCCGCAGTCCTTCCAGCCGTAGGACTTGCCGGTGACGTCCGGCTCCACGCAGCCGACGACCTGATAGTCGCGGGCATCGTATATGTCCGTATTTGACGACAGCATGCTGGGGATCGCCACATCGTCATTGAAGATTTTCGGTTCGCCGGTACCCATGCGGATGAGGTTCACCGTCTTGATCTTCAGCTCCCAGGGCGTGTTGGCGTGGAGCCGAACGGCGAGCCACGGGCACGGAATGCGGACATGCGCGTGCGCATCCAGTGTCATATAGGTCAGCTCGTTTGTGCCGTCGCTGCCGTCCCTTTTAATGCCGCCGACCGTCAGGCAGGTGCCGCCGACGCCGCCGTTGCCGAAGGTTTTGATTAAGGTATGATTCCTGAGCTTGTTTAAATCCCAGACCTTGATAAAAAAGTTTTCAATGAGCTCCTGCATAAATTCGCGCGACGCTTCGCCCGTCTCCAGATCGTGCTTGAAAAACGGGTACAGGTACTGGTCGAAGCGTCCGTAGGAGATGGAGTGCCCGCTGCATTCGATGTGGATGATCGTGTTGGCGAGATTGACGAGCATGATGGCTTCCCAGAATGTGCGGGGCGGGTTTTCGGCAATCCAGCGGCAGATTTCCGCCATCTTTTTAAGCTCAGCAGCGCGTTTTGTGTCCGCTTCGCACTCAGCCATTTCGTCCGCCAGCACGGCGTAACGCTGAATATGGCGGATGGCGGCTTCTGTTGTGATCAGCGCCGCCTTATAAAAAGTACGCTTTTTGATATCCTCTGTTTTCGACAGAGACAGTGCTTTGTTCTGCTCTAAAATGAGTGCCCGGATGCCCTTGAAGCCAAGCCGGAACAAGCGCTCATAATCAAGCCCCAGATGACCCGCGCCGCAGAAGATATACGCGTCGGCGAAGAAGACGCCCTTGCCCGCGTGGGAGCCCTTGAGCTCCTCGTCCGTCAGCATGGCGTTCGTCATGTCCTCGATGGTATTGCCGTCCCAGAAGTCACGCAGGGCCTCCAGCCGGTCCTGCGTATCCTTCGTATAGCTGAAATAGTCGTGTGTCCGTTCCGCACTGTAGTCCATGAGTCCGTCGCGCATTTCGTCAACGACCCAATTGAAGCCGAACTCAGGGTGTACCGGCGCGCCCTTTTTGTCACAGCCGAGGCAGCCGACAATCAGCTCGTGCGGAAAAATAAAGATGGGCGTTTTATCCAAAGTATTGGCGATGCCATACGCGCTTTTAAGCAGCTGCGGCTCACCGGGGTGCGCCTTATACGCCTCGGTGACGAGCTCAGCTCTGTCGGGCGAGACGAAACCGTTTGTGGTCTTGGCCGTGATGGCCAGAATTTTATTAATCCGCTCAAACGGCGACGGATTCGGCGTATTGCCGGAAATGCCGACGCCCCACTCCTTGTCAAACGGCTCAACAGCCTTCGGATTTGAGTCCACATAACAGGCGTTTTTATAAGTATCGCGGTTTAACGCGATGTTCTCCTCGCTGGTAAGCTTGATGGTACTGCTCATTATTACTCCTCCTATGGAGATGCGTTCATTTTATGGTGATTTGGGATGTAATCGTAGGTGCGATTCACCAATCGCAGCCGTTCTCCGCTTGCGCATTTTTGGTTAGTCGAAAGACAATTCTGTGCGGCCGATGAGGTCGTTTTGGAGCTCGCTGCTGAGCTCGACGAAGTAGGCGCTGTAGCCGGCTATGCGGACGACAAGGTCTTTGTATTTATCGGGCTGCTTTTGGGCTGCGAGCATCATGTCCCGGCTGACAATGGAAAACTGGCTCTGCATGCCGTTGTTATGAAAATAGGTGTCCATCAGGCCGATGAGGTTGTCTCTGCCGCTTTCACCGGATACCGCCGAGGGCGAAAACTTCCAGTTGAGGATGATGCCGTTGCCGATGCGGGCGTGGTCAAGCTTCGCCACCGAGCTGGCAATGGCTGTCGGGCCGCGCCGATCATGCGAGCCGTATTTGGTATGGACAGGGCCGATGCAGTCGGAGACAGGCTCGTAAGCCAGCCGTCCGTCCGGCGTCGCCGCGACGACAGAGCCGTGCATGACATTATTCGTGACGGAGAAAACGCCCGGCATATATTCGCCGCCGTGCGGCGTGGGCCGGTGCTCAATGTGCTTGCAGTAGGTCGCCACGACGAAGCGGGCAATATCGTCGGCCGCGTCGTCGTCGTTGCCGTAGTGATGCATACGGTCGCCGTTGACAAGCGCGTAAAGCGGTTCATAACCCTTCCAGTTGGCTCTGAGGGCCGCTAAAAGCTCGGCTCCTGTCACACGCTCTTCGTCAAACAGGAGCTGCCTGATAACGGAGAGCCCGTCGGACGCCGTACCGATGCCGACCCCCTGTGGGCCGGAGTGGTTATACCGCGCGCCGCCGGCTGTGATGTCCCTGCCCGACGCAATGCAGTCGTCCATCAGCAGAGACAGATACGGCAGCGGCTTTAAGCGCTGCTGGACAAAATCAATTTTATTGATGCAGGAGATGAGCTTATCGCACCAGTATTTCATCTGTTCATCGAACGATGCCGTGACTTCGTCAAAGCTTTTGAATGTATCGAGGCTACCGGTATTGATGCTGAGCGTTTTCCCGGCGCCCCCGCAGACGGGATACCGCGGGCAGGCGGCACCGCAGTCGATGCAGCGGCCGCCGTTGATGGCCATTTCCAATATCTTCGCGAGGTTGACGGAACCGGAATCATGCCAGCCGTACGTCTTGCCCGGTACGCAGGGCTCCACGCAGCCGACGCCGACATAATCTCTGGCGTCCTTGAGCGGCTTGCCATAGTTCAGCAGTGACTGTATCATCGGCGCGTCGTTGAAAATCTTCGGTTCGCCGGTGCCGATGCGGATGACGTTAAAAACCTTGATTTTAAACTTAAGCGGCGTGCCCTCGTGCAGGCGGACACCCATCCAGGGGTTCGGGATGCGCGTATGCGCGTGCGCGTCAAGCACCATGTAGCTCAGGTCGTTGGTGATATCGGCGCCATTTTCGTCCACACCGCCGACATCGAGCGCCGTACCGCCCATAATCGTACCGCTTGAGAAGGTAATCGCACTCGTATCGCGGATTTTCCGGAGCTGGTGCATCTTGAGGAAGGAATGCTCAATAAGCTCCTGCATGAATTCCCGGGTCAAGCGTCCGCTTTCAGTATCGGCTTTGTAAAACGGATAGAATATTTTATCAAAACGCCCGTAAGTTACCGAGTGCCCGTTTGACTCGATAATAATCATGTTCGTGGCGATGTGCCAGAGCTGAATGGCCTCCCAGAAATCTCTGGGCGGATTTTCAGCCACATGCAGGCAGTTGGAGGAAACACGCTCGAGCTCCGCCTTTCGGCTTGCGTCGGCTTCCTCGAGTGCCATTTTTGCCGCCAGCTCGCCGTAGCGCGTAATAAAGCTCCGGACACCTTCGAGAATGATGAGCTCCGCCGTATAAAACTCCTGCTTCTTAATATCGCCGGGGACAGAGGTGTCAAGCGCTGCCATTCTCGCCTCGGCTTCTCTTTTGATCCCGCCGAAACCAACCCTGAGCAGCTTTTCATAATCGGCGCAGACGTGGCCGACACCGGCGTACACAAACAGTCCCTCCAGATTGATGCCCTTGCCCAGATGCGAGCCCTTCGCCTCGTCCTCCGTGTAGGAATGGATGATTGCCTCTGAAACGGTCTTGTTTTTCCAGGCCTGCTGAATGCCGATAATATCGCTCTGGGTTTTTTTGTCGATGACATAGCGGTCGTTTTTCCGATTTTCCATCGGCCTGTTATTGAATTCGTCGACAAGCCAGTCGATTGAAAACTCGGGATAGACGGGCGCGCTGTTCGGCGGCGCCGCCAGCTCGCCGACAATGAGCTCCTCCGGCCAGATATGGATGTCGACCCTCTGGAAAACCTCGCGCAGCGTCAGGGCGCATTTGATATTCTGCGGATACATGGCGTATTTTTCGTAGCATTCGGTAAAAATCAGGGCGCGCTGCGCGTCGGCTGTCGAGTCGAGCGCCTTGAGCCATTTCAGCATTCTGTTAATACGGGGAAACGGCGACGGATTTTCAGTGAGACCTGAGACGCCGACACCCCATTCCTTGTCGTACGGTTCTACCGCGAGCGGCTCGTTGGGCAGCGAAGCGGCTTGTGTTTGATATGACATGGGAGCCCTCCTTCATACTAGATAAGCGGCGTTGTAATGGACCCGATACCGTCAATGGAAACTTTGACGGTGTCGCCGGGTTTGAGCCAGACGCGCGCGTCTTTTTTCTTGCCGAGAATGACGCCCGCGGGTGTACCGGTAAAAATAAGGTCACCGGCATCGAGCTTAAAGTATTTCGACGCCGTGCTGACAATATCGGCACAGCTGAATATCATGTCCGAGGTGACGCCGGACTGGACTTTTAAGCCGTTGACCTCGCAGTAAATGCCGTTGTCCGCGTCCGGATTGAAGCTGTCGGCTGTGACGATCAGGGGGCCCGCGGGAGCGAAGCCCGGAAACGCTTTGCCCGCCAGCCATTGACTGGAGAGGAACTGACAGTCGCGCGCGCTTAAATCGTTGCCGCAGGTGTAACCGAAAACATAGCTGAGCGCGGATTCCTTCGGTACATTCCAAGCCGGCTTACCAATAATGACAACAAGCTCCGCCTCGTAATCGAAGCAGCGCTGCCACTCGGGCAGCGTGACGCGCTGACCCGCCGGTGTCAGCGCGTCGTTGAATTTTGAAAAGAAGACGATATCCTTCGGCGCTTCGCCGCCGGTCTCTTCCGCGTGGCTTTTATAGTTGAGTCCGACGCAGACGATTTTTTGTGGCCGGGTGACATTGGCGTATTCTAGCGGCGCGAGGTCAATGGCCGGATGGCGGTCATCGGCGGCGGCCTCGGCAATCGCCTTTAAAAGCACCTCGCCGCCTGTTATAATGTCATTCATGTTGTCCGGGAAGCCGAGAAACGTCAGGTCGACGACCTGGCCGTCTTTGTTTAAAGCGCCTGTTCGCTGCTGTCCGAATCTGACATAACTCAAAAGTTTCATAAGTTAACCTCCGGTTTTATATTATAGGGCGCCCTCAAACGCTTTGAATGCCCGTTCGGCCCTCGTAGGGCACGACGACCTCGGCGTGCCGTCTTCCTTGCCGGCGAATCGTCCCTGTATGCTTGGCTGCGTTGGAAAAACGGTGCGCCGAGTCGTCGCACCCTACGAATCACGGCCCTGCGGCCTTCCGCCGCGGGTGATGCCCCAGGCGGGCCGAAGGGCAATGAGTTCATCGATTTGTGTATTTTTCAAAGACCGCTCAATCCCCATCATTCTCGTGTACATCATAACCGTCGCGTTGTATTCAATACTCTCGAGCCTGTAGAGGGCCTGCATCACACAGTCGCCCCAGGTAACAGCGCCGTGATGCTCCAGAAGCAGCCCGTTATACTCCCGTAAATATGGGACGACGCTGTCAGCCAGGCTGTCTGAGCCGGGTAAAGTATACGGCGCGACAGGGATGACGCCGAGCAGCACGACAGCCTCCTGTAAAAGCGCCTGGTCGAGCGGAATTCCGGCCGCGGCGAAGGTCGTTGCAACCGGTGGATGCGCGTGCGCGACAGCTATCAGTTCCGGCGCTTCGCGGTATATTTTGAGGTGCATTTTGATCTCCGAGGACGGCTGCAGCGCCCCTTCGACGACATTCCCGTCCAGGTCGAGCTTGACGAGCATTTCCTCGGTCATAAAGCCCTTGGAGACGCCTGTGGGCGTCGCCCAGATATGGTTCTCCGAAACCCGGGCACTCAGATTCCCGTCGTTAGCCGCAACGAAATTTTTCTGGTACAAACGACGCCCGGCTTCGAGTATATCGCGCTTGACCTCTGCGTCGGACGGGTATTTTATAGTGTCCATATGAAACTCCTCATGTTTGCTTAACCTTTCAGTTCGGTACACCTTGCATCTAACGCCGTCGGGGCGAATTAATGTAGCAGCGGGCTTCCACGCCCGCCATCCTGTCGGCGTAACGCGGCACAATTTGGGCGGCGTGGAAGCCGCCGGCTACGACATGTCATCAAACTGTTTCTCACAGGGGTAGCCTTATTTGAACATCGCCGCGAGGTTTTCTGTGTACGGTGAGCGGCAGATGCCTTTTTCCGTGATGATCGCTGTGATCAGGCTGTTATCCGTCACGTCGAAGGCGGGGTTATAGCATTTGACTTCGGGGAGCGCTATGGGCCTCATAAAGAATTTTTCTTTGATCTCCTCCGGCGCGCGCTGCTCTATTTTTATATCCTCGCCTGTTTTGCAGGCAAAGTCGATGGTGGAGGATGGGCAAAACACGTAAAATGGTATGCCGTAGTGTCTGGCGAGGATGGCAATGCCGGAGGTTCCGATTTTATTGGCGATATCGCCGTTTGCGGCAGCGCGGTCGCAGCCGGTGAAGCAGGCGTTGATTTTGCCTTCCTTCATGACGAGGCTGGCCATATTGTCACAGATGAGGGTGCAGTCGATACCCGCTTTTTGCAGTTCGAATGTCGTCAGCCGCGCACCCTGCAGCAGCGGGCGCGTTTCGCCGCACCAGGCGTGCAGGGTAATACCCCGCTCCTGCGCCAGAAAGAGCGTCCCGAGGCCGGTGCCGTACCGCGAGGTGGCAAGCGGTCCGGCGTTGCAGTGCGTGAGTATCCCGTCACCGTCGCGGACGAGCTCGAGTCCATATTCGGATATGGCGCGGCACATGGATATATCTTCCTGATGAATCTTTACGGCTTCAGCCTTCATCGCATCTATAATTTCCGGTATCGGTTTACCGGCGTTTGCAGCGGCAATATTGTCTATCCGGTCGAGCGCCTTTCGCAGGTTCACCGCTGTCGGACGGGACGAATCGAGATACGCTTTGTTTCTGTTGAATTCATTATAAAAATCATCATACGCAGAGGCCTTCGTCTGACCGGCCAGCACGCAGACGGCGTACGCGGCGAAAATCCCGATAGCGGGCGCGCCCCGGACCCGGAGCTCCAGGATGGCTTCATAAAGCTCTTCTCTGCCCCGGAGTACGAGATATTTTATTTCATTCGGCAAAAGGCTCTGGTCGACGATGACAACCGAGGCGCCGTCATCGCCGAGACGCACGCTGCCCATAGGGGTAACGCTCTCTATACTCATCCGCTCAACTCCATAATTCTTGATTCCATATGTATTATACCATAACGACGGACTTCGAGTCCATATTGTATCCGGACATATTGCACGTTATAATAGGTTTATCATATTAGTATCGGGAGGCGTTTAATGGATAAGAAGCAAATAATTGACCATGCGGCGGAAACCGCTAAGGCCGCTCAAATTCGCGATGATATCTGCGCGCGCAGTGTCCTCGTCGGGCTCAAGGAAATTCTTACCGACATGCCGGAGGAAATGATTACAGCCGCTCTTTCGCTCGCCGGTGGGACAGGCGGCGCTTCCGGCTCCTGCGGGGCTTATTGCTGCGGTCTCTTAGCCGTCGGTCTGCACTACAACGCGCCGCTGGAGGATGAGCGCGCAAACCCCGCGCTCAAGCAAAAAGGCGCTGCCAAGTTCTCGGAATACCGCAGCCGTTTTATGAAAGAAATGGGTACAATCCTATGTCCCGAGCTGCATCAGAAAATCTTCGGGCGCAGCTATATCCTGTCTGACCCCGTACAGCACGAGGAGTTCCTCGCTATGCCCGGCCATAATGTCAAATGCGCCGAGGTCGTCGGCACTGCCGCCCGGATTGCCGCCGAAATGATCCTTGAAGACGAAGATTAAGAGAAGGTTCATATGAATGCAACAGAACAAAATTCTGCTTACAGCCTTGAGCTGCACAAGATGTTGTTCCTGCGCTCCGAGCCGATCGCCATCAAGATGATTGCCGACGAAGGCGAGGATTGGGGAATGCACTGATATGGCAAGTTGGCTTACTCATTTACGTATTGCTGACAGACTTTTTGACAGCATAAAAATATCAGACGAGCCGCTGTTTTATGCAGGCAGTATTGCCCCTGACACCAGTCTTTCGCCAGAGCTCACTCATTGGTGCGTGAATGGCGATAAAACAACATGCAATGCTGAACAATTTTACCGCCAATACCTGCATGGTATAGTCTCCTCAAATGATGAGGATTTCTATCTTGGCTATTATGTTCATCTGCTGACCGATGTGTTATGGCAAAAGGAAAAAATTATGCCGCTGAAGCAATATGGCGGCAATGCCATCAAAAAGGCAAAAGACGGCTGGAATAAAGCAGACCGCAGCTTTTTGTATGCAAACGAGAATTTTCGTCCGTTTTGTGTAATGCGTAACACAGAGAAATTCAGGAAGCAGTGGTTTGATTTTTACTCAATGAATCAAGTATCAGAATTGGTTGAAAAACTTCTGAACACCTGTAATTTTACCAGTAATGAGAACATATATATGGATTTGGCTCCCAAGCTTGAACTTGCACAGTTTGTTGACTGTGCTTCAATTAATATACTCTCAAAAATGCATAAACAAGGTATGCGGTTCCTTATTTTATCTTAAGCAGCAGGTGGGTTTCGATTTTCTATTGAAACCCACAGAACTTTATAGTATAATGACAAAGCTTTACCCGGGTGTAGCGCAGTTTGGTAGCGCACTTGCTTTGGGAGCAAGGGGCCGCAAGTTCGAATCTTGTCACCCGGACTTAAAAATCGCCTTAAATCGGTCATTTCAGCCGATTTAAGGCGATTTTCATGATTTTTCCGGCGATTTTGATTTTTTACTGAAATTCGTTGACCCATGTTTGACCCATACGGGGAAATTACCCGATAGCACCGGACATAAACTCACCCATCTTGTCGGCGGCTTCCTGCTGTATCCTGCTCGTTACGTGGGTGTAGGTATCCAGCGTGAACCCCGCCGAGTAATGCCCCAGTATTCCGGACAGTGTTTTGATGTCTACTCTATTTTGAAGCGCCACCGTGGCGAAGGTGTGTCTGAGATCAGCCGCTGTCAAGTAAGGACTAAAAATATTGTCAACTTTTTGAGAGAAGGGAAACTCAACAGATATTGGCAAGATCATTTAGCTGGTTTAGGGATATGTCCAGTTTTCCATCGGGCCAGACCGTTACGTGCTCCAACAGGTCGGCTGCAATCTCACTCGTGAGCTTATCGAGTTCCGTGTATTTGCAATAACTCTCGACAAAGCGGTAGTGTTCCGATTTTGCAGCCGAGATGTAGGTATAATATTGTCGTTTTGTCTTAATCATTGAAGCCTTATTTCAATAAAATGCACAGTCAATATTGACATTCAGGAATATCATGATATTATGGTGACTATATTATCATTTATGGTCAAATAGTACGGAGGTTATCTCATGCCAAAAACCTTTTCAGATAGCGAGCGGGAATATATTAAGCAGCGGCTTAGGGAAGAAGCAAAACAGTGCCTTACTCTGTATGGAGTGAGAAAAACAACGGTTGACGAGCTAGTCAAAAGAGTGAAAATCCCAAAGGGAACGTTTTATCTTTTTTACGATTCCAAGGAACTCTTATTTTTTGACGTATTTTGCGCGTTCCATGATGAGATGCAGGAAAAGATTTTATCCGAAATTGCGTCAGTAGAGGGACCAATGAATGTATCTCAGCTTACAGAATTCTTCTTCAAATTTTATAAGATGGTTGAAGAGTCCTTTATGCTGCAGCTCATGACCAATGGTAATTTAGAACTGCTAATCAGGAAGCTGCCACCGGAGGTTGCCGTAAAGCACGCGGAGAATGATGACATCAATGTCGAGCAGCTGATGGCCTTAATACCAAATATGAAATCGGATAATATCCCCGCCTTCAGTGCCGCCCTGCGTGGTGTGTTTCTATCCATGCTTCATAAGCACGAAATAGGCGAAGAAATATTTGACGACGCCCTTAAAATACTGATACGCGGGGTTGTTATTCAAATGTCAGAAGGAGTGTCATTATGATTCGCGTAAAGGAGTTAGTATTCAGCTACACAAAAAACCCATTTATAGAGGGTGTAAGCTTTGAAGTAAAATCCGGTGAAATTTTCGGCTTTCTGGGGCCGTCAGGAGCGGGAAAAAGCACTCTGCAAAAGATTCTGACAGGTCTTCTGACCGGATATGCCGGTAGTGTCGTCGTTAACGGTGAAGAAGTCAATCGCATAAGCGATAATTTTTACGAAAATATTGGTGTCGATTTTGAATTCCCGAGTTTGTACGAAAAGCTGACTGCATGTGAAAATCTCAACTATTTTACTTCGCTTTATAAAAAACAAGGGAACATCGATATACTGCTCTCGAGTGTAGGGCTTATGTCTGATGCCGATAAAAAGGTCTCTGACTAAGCAGACAATTCAGTAGTCATTTAATCCTATGTTATTGCATGTGGAGGACAACATGAAAAAATACAGGTCAGATGGTAACTGTTCAGTCGCGATTGTAA
>DBTM01000061.1 GCA_002307055.1 Clostridiales bacterium UBA1316 | reverse complement strand
CGGGCGACACCGGACCGACGGGACCTGGCGCTATTATCCCATTTGCTTCAGGTACAATTACGGCACTGACAACCGATGTCACAGGCGTAAGCACCGTACAGTCAATGATCGGCTTTGGCGCGAACGATGTGATCACACCTACTCTTGGGATAATCAATACCGCAGGTCTGCTGGATGTGTCCTTCTCCATGCCGCGTGGCGGCATAATCACCTCACTGGCTGCTTTTTTCAGTGTGGGTACCAGTGATTTACCGGCTGGGTCAACAGTTACGATCACCGCACAGCTTTACAGCTCCCCGACACCTAACGATTTATTCGCACCAGTTGGTGCCGTGGTAACCCTGGCACCGACCATAACAGGGCCGGTAACCCCGCTGACAATCACTGTTAACGGTATCACAACAGGGCTTTTCATCCCCGTAACTGCTCAGACACGGCTTTTGATGGTCTTCTCCGCCGATGTTACCGCAGGGACACCGGTCATCACAACCGTCAATGGCTTTGCGAGTGCAGGTTTGACGATCATTTAATATAATAATATTCCTAAAAAGATAAGGTAAAAGAGAGCTCCCTGTGAGACAGTGATTTCTGAATCACAGGGAGCAGCTCATATTGTTAAATACTGCTGATTTATGTCTTTTAGGAGGATTTCAGTGGGCAATATCGCTTTGCAGGTAGAACGAACTGTTGCCGGTTCAATTGCACCATTAAGTAATGTAATTTTTAACCGTACAGTATTTATAGCCGGAAATATCAGCTATAACAGTACGTCAGGCGTGATTACAATAAATGAGGCGGGCCGGTACATCATTAACTGGTGGGTGGCTACACAGTCATCTACTTCTTTAAACGGCACCGTTTTTGCACTTGTATCTTCACAGGGGGATTTTTTGAGGAGTGCTTCACCGGTAAAAATCGGCGAGGTTTATGGCATAGGGATTATAGAGGTTACAGATACATCGGCTTCAATATCACTGGTAAATGCTAGTACCAGCACATTTTATCTGTCATCTGTAACGCCTGTAACCGGTTCTCTCGTCGTCATACAAGACGATGTTCCGTCACAAGGCCCAACGGGCCCAACCGGTCCTACCGGTCCTACCGGTTTGGGGCTTTCATCTTATGGTTACGTTTATAATTTAACCAGCCAAACTGTCGGCGTTGAAGCTGATGTAATCTTTGATACGAATGGTAAGCTAACCGGCATAGGTCATGCTCCCAGCACATCACAAATAATTATAGATAATGCCGGAGATTATGCGATGTCATTTTCTGTAACAACCGTTGAAGCGTGCCAATTCACGCTCTTTCGTAACGATGATCCGATTAATGGCAGCACCTATGGTTCCGGCGCCGGCACGCAGATTGACTCGGGTATAGTCATTGAAACATTGAGCGCCGGTGATACCATAAGGCTCCGCAACCACTCCAGCGCAGCTGCTGTGACGCTGCCAGCCCAGGCCGGAGGGACACAGGATACTGTCAACGCTGCCGTCTTATTAGAAAAACTGAGCAGCTGATTACATTCCCCGCCTTTATTCATATACTGGGAAGCAGAGATATTTGATTAAGCAGGTGAGCATTTGAATAAATATAAAATCTGTGTATATGCAATATGTAAAAACGAGGAACAGTTCGTTGACCGCTGGATGGATGCCGTGAGCGAGGCAGATTTGGTTGTGGTTGCCGATACGGGTTCTACGGATAAAACTGTTGAAAAGCTGCGCGAAAGGGGCGCCGAGGTTTATACGGAAAGCATTTCGCCCTGGCGCTTTGACACAGCACGGAATTTGGCTATGGACCACATCCCGGAGGATATGGATATATGTATATCTAATGATCTTGATGAAATTTTTGAGCCCGGCTGGCGGCAGAAGCTCGAGGACGCATGGCAGCCGTGTTATACGCGCGCGCGGTATTTGTTTACCTGGAGTTATAACGCAGACGGTACGCCGGGCAAACAGTTCGCTATGGAAAAAATCCACAGGCGCCATGGTTTCCGCTGGGTCCACCCAGTGCATGAAGTACTGATGTATGACGGAGAGGATAAGGATATGACCGTTTGGGTACCCGGGATGGTGCTCAACCATTATCCCGATTTGAATAAACCGAGAACCCAATACCTGCCGCTGCTGGAGCTGTCCACCGCCGAGAACCCGCAGGACGACAGGACGATGTTCTGGCTCGGCAGAGAATATTTTTATCATAAGGAATATGACAAGAGTATTCATACGCTGCAAAAGCACCTGGAGCTGCCCAGCGCTCAATGGGATGAGGAGCGCTGCGCTTCTATGCGGTTCATCGCGAAATGTTATGAGGCAAAAGGCGATCTGGCCCAGGCGAAAATATGGCTTTACAAAGCGGTCGCCGCGTGCCCCCGCGTCCGTGAGCCCTATCATCAGATGGCGCGTCTGGGCTACTTGCAGGGCGATTGGCCGCTGACATTTCTGATGACTGAAAAAGGCTTGTCCATCACTGAAAAATCGGGCAGTTATCTGGCTGAACCGGAATCGTGGGGTTACAGCTTTTATGACCTTGGGGCGATATGCACCTACCGGCTGGGACTTTATGAGAAGTCTTATGCCTATGCCAAAGAAGCCTGCAAGCTGGTACCGAATGATACGCGCCTGAAGCAGAATCTGGAGCTGATTGCACTGAAGCAGCCGCGGCCAGAACAGGAATGATGCGAAAATGTACAACTATAAGGTATGCGTATATGCCATATGTAAAAATGAAGAAAAATTTGTGGACCGTTGGGTTGACTCGATGAAAGAAGCTGATCTGATTGTCGTCACGGATACAGGCTCCGAGGATGAAACGGTCCAAAGGCTTCTTAACAGGGGTGTCGCTGTCTACTCAGACACAGTAAACCCCTGGCGGTTTGATGCGGCGCGCAACCTCTCACTCGCGCACGTCCCGGACGACGTTGACATCTGCGTGTGCACAGACCTGGACGAAACCTTTGAAAAGGGCTGGCGGGATTGCCTTGAGCGAGCTTGGAAGCCGGACGCGAAA
The DNA here is from genome assembly GCA_002307055.1 of Clostridiales bacterium UBA1316. Classification (GTDB taxonomy): domain Bacteria; phylum Bacillota; class Clostridia; order Oscillospirales; family Oscillospiraceae; genus Sporobacter. Next base: position 155,506 of record DBTM01000061.1, on the reverse strand, counting down.
ATGGGTAAATATATCTATAACTGGAGTCTGAAGCCCGATGGGTCACCCGATGTGCAGATCTACTATTCTAAAGCACACACGAGGCACAATTTCAAATGGAACTACCCGGTTCATGAATGGCTCTGTTATCTGGAAAACGGACCGAGAACAACAGTATTTATTGAGGGCATGGTACTCAACCACCGTCCTGACCCAACCAAATCGCGAGGGTCCTATCTTCCCCTGCTGGAGCTCGCGGCTGAGGAGGACCCCCAGGGCGACAGGGTCGCCTATTACCTGGGGCGGGAGTACATGTACGCCGGACTGTGGCAGAAGTGTATTGATACGCTGAAAAGGCATCTTTCCCTGAAAACAGCAACCTGGAATGAGGAGCGGTGTGCCTCGATGCGATGGATTGCAAAGTCTTATTACGAGATGGGTAATATCCGGGAGATGTATTCCTGGTACTATCGCGCCATTGCCGAAGCGCCGGGCTTACGCGACCCATATGTCGAGTGTGCGAAAATCGCCTATCTGCTCGCCGACTGGCCGGTGGTTTTTTTCATGGCGGAAGAGGCGCTGAAGATTCACGAAAAATCGCAGACCTACGTCAACATGGGATACTCCTGGGACCACACGCCCGACGATTTGTGCGCTATCGCCTGTTACAGGCTCAATATGTTTGACAGATCGCTGCAGCATGCGCAGGCGGCACTCGCGCTGAATCCAACCGATGCGCGAATTAAAAACAATTTATTGCTGATTAAAGAAAAATTTGAATCGGAAAATTAAAAGACTTTTTAAATATGAAAGACGGTTAAAATATGAAACTCATCCACACGCTATTATTTTTGATAAGAGCGAATAGATTAGCAGATGATCTGAATATGACACGAACCTTAATGGAATCGTTCAGAAGAAGCACATATAAAACAGTGGTCGTTTATAATCAGGGTTATTTTTCCAATGATGAGCTGAGGCAATATCTGTCTGAGTTTGAGCTCGACATTCATGTTATCGGGGAGGGCGTCAATGTCGGTATACCCGCAGGCAGGCAAAGCTGCTTTAACTACATTTGGGATAACTTCCCGGATACGGACTATATAAGCGAAATACACCTTGATATGTACCTGAGCAGCAATTGGGAGGATCCTTTGGTGGCTTATCTGGATACACATGATGAACCCATGGTGTGCTGCGGAATCATCGACCGGTACGGTAATATGACAATAATGGAAAAATATCATGCGCTTCCCGATAGTTTTGACAAGTATGAAGATTTCCTCAAGTCTATCCGCGAAGACACGGTTTTGCAGGGACTGACGCATCCATGCATCCATTCGGCAAAGATCCTGAAGGAAGTAGGAGGATATAACACAGACTTCCTAAAGGGCAAGCAATGCTTTGATGACGACAGTCTCATGCTGAGCTATTATTATTATTATGGCACCAAAGCGAAGTGGCATCCGAAAATTAACTTTAACTCAATCGCCTATCATGCGGTTGCCGAGCAAAGAAACAGCCTGGGCGAAAGCGTTATGATCAATTATAACGGACTTGTAAAGCAATACGGCGCCATGGGGTTAAAGCATTTATGCGAGATTCACAAAAGCCAGTGGCATAAAAATTACTTTGGGGATAACTATAAACTGTTAGCCGGTATTACCTGAATTCTCAGAAATTCTGCGGAAAACGCTCTTACTTGTGTGAAAAAGTAAGAGCGTTTTTGTTTGTCAGGAGCCTATTCAATCACATATATAGTATAAAAAATCGGAGTCATTCACCACATTTTCAAGCCTGCCCAGCCTGACGCGATCGTAAAGCTTTGATAAAAGTATCGGGAGGCCGCTCACAGAGTATTCAGGACAGCCGGCAACACCTGCAGCTTGAATGCTGCCCATGTTCCTGTCACATAATGTTTCAGGAACGACATAAAAACATCTTCCGGAGATTTTTTTCACATGCAGAAGGAGGGCCGCTCTTGCTTTTTCCTCCAGGCATTGGAGCAGTCCTGTGCTGTATATGAAATCATATTGCTTATTGTGGTCAAGTATATCGCCGCAGTACAGCGGCGTATTAAGAGCGGCTGAGCCGAAGACAGCCTTGACGGTATCATACGCGTCTTTATTTAGTGCCAGTCTAAACAGCAGATGACCGCTGCCCATACCGATTTAAAGAATCTCCTCATGCTGAGATATGTTCCTTAATATAAGCTTGTAAATTTCGTCGCTGGCCTTGGGCCAGAAGGATCCATAATAATCCGTGTATTCTTTTTCCGGCATCTCAAAACGCTTCTTTCATCCTTAATTGTCATGCCCGCAAAAATTAAGCACGATTAACTACGGTATTCTCCCCTATTGTTACCAGCAAATAGCCTTGGCCGCAGTTATCACCGCAGAGCTCCATTTCTGAAAGCCACCTTTCAATGGCTTCTCTGAGATAATGGCCTTTAGGGAGAAAATTCACAGAATTTTTTTCACCGATTGTGTATTCATCCGTCACCGAATAGCCGGCCTCTTCAAAATCCTTAATCAGCGTATATTGCGGCATCTCCTTGCCGTATATCCAGGTACCGTTCTTTTCCATCAGGCCTTTTCCCATACGGTAGCCCAGAGACGCCGCATTCGGAATAAGCGAAACCATTTTTTTGCAGCAGGGCCTCCAGCGCCGGAGCATTTCAACGCGCTCGGCTCTTTCAAAATGCTCCAGCAAGCCTGCCTGAAAAGCAATATCAAATTCAAATGCTTCAAACGGAAGCGTGTTTCTGGCATCCGCTTTGACGGTTCTCACCGCACAGCCGAGCTTTTGGCATACTGCACGCGTCAGCAAAAGGCTCTTATCTTGAAAATCAAGTGCCGTGCACAGCCTGCCGTTTTTTGAAAGATAGGCTGTTGTGGCGCCGCTGCCGCAGCCGATTTCAAGTATTTTATCTTTTTCCCCGCTGAGCCGCAGCAGCTCCCTGCTCTGCGCGCTGAGGCTGCCGCTCAGAATATTACGGACTATAGAATCGAGCTGAGCGGAATCATAAAGCATACTCCACTCATAATCGGTAAGCGGCTCACTGTAATTTTTATCCTCCATGCTTTTTCCTTTCCGAATGATTATTTATTCATCCTCCATAAGACGTTCCAGCTCACAGAAATACTTTGTTCCCCAAAGAATTGATTTCAGTATGGATATGGTTATCCAGGTTTGAGTCCTTGTCGGTATATTGAAACAGACCGCCCGATACATCCTTTAACTGAACACGCCGCGCGTAATCTCTTATATGTAAAGCTTCTTTCACATAATCCATTTTGAACAGGATAATTCCCAGCTGAACCGTCCCCGAAACATACGCATATGGCAGTTGAGCCGCATATGGAATATAACCGTTCGACTGAAGCATGCAAAGGACATGCTCCTTCAGTATGGTATCGACGCGCGCTGTTTCTCCGCCTGCAAACGGCCCCTTCCATATGGCATAGGTTTCTTGAGATATCAGCGCTTCTTTGGAGTACCGATCATAAATCGGTATAATCGCACCGTTTTCAAGCTGCATCGATATAATAAAGCGGCCTGCTCGAATGGCAGCGTCATAGAAGGCTTTATCTCCAGTTTTTTCATAGAGTGAACAGAAGCCGTTCAGTATCTGCGCCGTGTCAAAAGCAAAAAGAATGTGTTGGGAATAGAATGACGGGAAGCCGCCCGTGTCATCCTGCAGCGCCAGCAGCTTGTGCCCTGCGGCCAGTACCGCGTCATCAATACCGTCATGATCGCAAAAATACTTGATAACATAGCCCGTTACCTCGGGATATGGCTTATTATATATTCTGCTAACAGCGTCGCAGGAATGTGCCAGGCCGTCAAAAAGACAGTCTCATAAAAATTTTTCACCCTTTAATATAAAGTCATTCATGCTGTTTTACCTTTTCTTCCTTAAACGCAATAATATCATCCTTCACCATCCCCCATCTGCTCAGATATGTATGCTCTCTCAAGCACTTAACATACGCATTTCTGCGTATCGCTTCGCGCGCATCCGAATGCGTCAGGTAATACTCTATAATACCTGGGAGCTCTTCTTCATCCTTATAACAGATGATCTCTTTGCCGATATCAAAATAATCATTCAGTTCCTCCATATAACGTGTGATCACAACCTGATTACAGGCTGCGGCTTCAAATAGGCCGACTTTCACATTGCTGAAGCCTGCGTTTGTCTGCGCAAACGACAAATACATAAGGCCGCTGTTAATCGCCTTTGTTTGCTCAGCACCGTACACCGCACCCAGTGCGCCGTCCCAGCCTTCACCGTAGGTACCGATATTGAACTCTTTGCTCAGCTCCTTTATCACGCGGCGTCTGTCTTCCCGGGCGTGCCCGACTACAACAAGGTCGTATTTTTTTTCAATCTCCGGCATGTAATAATGATGCGCCGTTGACGCTGCAAAAGGAAGCATATGAATGTTAACCTGTTCTTTGTTATATTGATAATCAAACGAATACCGTGCGTTTGTATAGAACAGGTCAAATTTATGGGCGTAAGACGCTCCGTTGTATGCAAACACGTCCGGATCGGATAATTCTATGCCGACGCTGACAACACCCATATCCGAAAGCATTTTGAAACCGCTGTCTTCAAGTACAAGTCCGCCGGAATTCAATATGACGGCATCAGGCTTAAAGTCAATCATATCATCTCTGATTTTTTCAGCATCAAGCGTACATATCAGTCCGTTCGGTGTTGGAATTTTAGTCATAATTCTAGCATCGGGTTCGTTCGTGTACGCTTTCAAATCGATCTCTTTGACGTCAGCAAGCTTTGCAAGATCGTCTGCCATGACCTTAATAACATCATTGTCTTTCATCCAGTATGACCCGTAATGCAGCACTCGGACAGGATTGAGTACTCTGTCTACAGCGGCTTTTGCATTGGCTATATGCTTTAGCAATACTGCATATGCTTTTTCTCTGTACTCAAACTGTTTCTCCCTGATGCTAGCCTTATCCTTTTTCGCTCTGGAGATGAGCTCAGCGAGCTTATTTGTCTCATTGACCTTGATACAGTATTCCTCAAGACCGCAGTCTCTCATCAGCACACGAATCTTCGGACAGATATCGATGGCGATACAGGGCAAGCCCTTTTGAATCGCCGCAACGATACCGTGATAGCGTCCTGAAATGACAAAGCCGCAGCTGCCGATTCTGTTTTCTATATCGTTCCCGTCTGTCTGAAAATCGTCGGAAATAACTTCAGTGAATTCTTCGGATATGATTTGATTGTATACTTCCTGATTATTCTCATAACCGATATAGTCCTTGAATTGTTCGTATGAAGTGAGCGATAAGCAGTCACGCCACACGAAAAACAATCGGCTCATATCCAGCTTGTCAATTTCGGTAAAGCTCAGCGGTGCGGCGAAAGTAATATCATATGATCTCTCGATATTCTTAATTCTCATGCAATCCAGTGAGTATTGATCACGAACATAGAAGAATTCTGCATTTCTGCTGAGCTTTTCTGCTTCATCTGTTGGATGAGGGAATTCTGCTCCAAGGCCAAGCATTCCGTATGGGGTTTTCTGCGTGTAGTTTGTCCATGGCTTTATTGTATCGAATATGTAAAGGCCGCCGCCGCCGCAGATGACGAAATCATACACGGAAAAGTCCATAAATCCTGTGTGTATAAACTCTGCTTTAGGAAACAACTCCGTCAGAGTACGCTTTATCCAATTGTCTCCCAAATTCTTTCCATGCCACCAGCCCCACATTGCCAAACGTCTATTCATATTATGTTCTCCCTTTTACCTCAGCTTTTAGCATTATATGTCATTCCAGCAAAAAAGTGATGACTCAACGTACCGTAACTCTACAAAGAAAATGTATATTTTATGTAAAATTGCTCCTCAATTTATTTCCATTTATGATATAATGCTAAAGTTCATTGACACAAACTGACGGTGGATATTTATTGCTTTTACCATAAGCGCATTCACATCATTTTAAATGGCTGGCTCGCCGATAATTAACGATTTTTTACTATCCTGTATAATTGACTGGAGGGTTATTATGAAACGGAGATTACTGCGCACAGCATCATTAATGATGATCATCATGCTGATATTAACCGGTGCCGCCGGCTGCGCTGTTAATAATCATTCTGATGCCGCGCAGGAATCCGCATCGCCGTCGGCATCGCCCTCGGCGCAGGCATCACCTTCGGTTTCAGCTTTACCGCCGACGCAGACATCATCATCAGAAACGGCAGTGCCAACCCCACAGGTAACTATGTTAATTGATGGCGGAATTAAGGGTGTCTATACGCCGTATGGCATTAAAATCGGCACCTGCTTATCAGACATTATGGCAGCGCAAAGCAAGTATACAGACCTCATTAAACAAAATTTCAACAGCATCACGCTGGAAAATTATATGAAGCCGGATTCGATTCTGAACAAGGCAAAGAGTATGGCGGCAGGCGATATCGTTGTGGAATTTCCGCAGAAGACGACAGCGCTGCTTAATTGGGCAAAAAGCAACGGCATACCTGTACGCGGTCACACCCTTATATGGCACTCTCAGACACCGAATTGGATTTTTCATGTGGATTTCGACGAGAGTAAAGGCTTAGTCGACCGCGACACAATGCTCTCGCGTATGGAGAGCTATATAAAGCAGGCTTTCGGATTGTTGGATACGCTGGGTTATACGGATATGTTTTACGCGTATGATGTCGTCAATGAGGCCATTATGGAAAATGGTACGTATCGTGACAGTCTGTGGGATAAAATTATTGGTCACGACTATATTTGGTACGCATTCTCGTATGCCGATAAATACGCGCCTGAAAGTATTAAGCTTTTTTATAACGATTATAATGAGCAGCAAAAAACAAGCGCCATCGTTAAGCTGGCACAATCTCTGGTAGATAAGAACGGCCGATCCTTAATTGACGGCATCGGCTGTCAGGGGCATTTATATACAACAGATTCAATTGACCGCTATATGGAGACGCTGAAGGCTTTCAGCGCGCTTGGCCTTGATGTGCAGATTACGGAGCTGGATGTCGGGCTTGGCTCATGGAAGACCAACCTGAGCGCGACGGACGCGAACTTGAAAACACAGGGGCAGTATTACTATAACCTGCTGAGCGGCATTGTTGAGGCAAATAAGGCCGGCGCCACAAAAGTTACAGCCGTAACTTTCTGGGGATTCTCCGACAATTTATCATGGCGAAGACAATACAGTCCGTTATTGTTCGACAGTTTTTTGAAACCGAAATACGCTTACTACGGGGCAATTTTAGATCATGACCATGCGGGCTTTTAAATATAAGTTAGGAATGTGATTTCATTGTGGTTTTTATTCGCTTTAGGCTCGGCGTTATTCGCCGGAATGACATCAATTTTAGCGAAAGTCGGCATTAAAAATACCGACTCTAATCTGGCGACAGCAATCCGCACCGTTGTTGTCCTTCTTTTCTCATGGCTCATGGTTTTGGTTGTCGGCTCGTTCCATACCATCGGCAGTATTTCGGCGCGCAGCCTTGTGTTTCTGATCCTTTCGGGCGGTGCCACAGGCGCGTCCTGGTTATGCTATTTTAAAGCCTTACAGCTCGGGAACGTCAACAAGGTGACACCCATTGATAAGAGCAGCACCATACTGACCATTCTCCTCGCTTTTTTGCTATTAGGCGAGATACCGACCTTATGGATGGGCTTTGGCATTGTGCTGCTGGGTGCGGGGACTTTCCTGATGATTCAAAAGCGAAAATCCGAGCCCTCGGAAGTCAAAAGTAATTCATGGCTGTTTTTTGCGATTCTATCAGCCGTTTTTGCCGCGTTAACCTCGATACTCGGTAAAGTGGGTATACAGGGGATTGAGTCAAATTTAGGCACGGCGATTCGCACAATCGTCGTATTGATAATGGCGTGGGGCATTGTCTTTTTTCAGAAAAAGCATGTTCTGGTGAAGTCTGTAGACAGAAAAAGCTGGGGGTTTCTTATATTATCGGGTTTAGCAACCGGGCTTTCCTGGCTGTGTTATTACCATGCGCTGCAAATTGGCAAAGCCAGTCTGGTTGTACCCGTTGACAAGCTGAGCATCGTCGTTGCCATCGCGTTTTCGCGCATATTCCTAAAGGAAAAACTGACCGGTAAAGCATTTATCGGCTTGCTGCTCATTGTTTCCGGGACTTTATTATTATTGCTCTAATAACGATTGCGGGGACTAAAATGAAAAAAGCAAAAATCAGATTACTGGCACTGAGCCTCGCAATCGCTTTGCTGACAGGCATAGCGGCATCAGCCGCTGCCGCCCCAGCAACGGCGTATACGCCGCTTTATACCGATAAAGCGGACATATTGTATGCGCTGGGTCTTTTCAAAGGCACGGATAAGGGGTATGAGCTTGACCGCACGCCCACACGCACCGAAGCGCTTGTCCTGCTTGTGCGTTTGCTGGGCAAGGAAGTGGAAGCGAAGGCGGGCACGGACGCAAATCCCTTCAAGGATGTTCCTGCCTGGGCTGACCGGTACGCCGTATGGGCTTATTCAAAGGGCTTGACAAAAGGCACTTCAGAGGGTGTATTCGGCGGCAACACAAATGCTGACGCGCATATGTTTATTACTTTTGTGCTTCGGGCTTTGGGTTACGACGATAACCTGGGTGATTTCAGCTATGATAACTCTATTATGAAAGCCGAGGAAATCGGCTTGATTCCCGCAGGCAGTTATAAAAACGGTGCCTCCGCTTTTTATCGGGATGATTGTGTTCATCTTTGCTATCTCGCTTTGACACAGCAGATGAAAGCAAATAATACAACACTGGTAAAAAAGCTTGCCGCAGACGGTGCTGTCAGTAAAAGCGCCGCCCTTCAATACGGTCTTCTTCCCACAAGTTATCTCGTTGCCTGCATCGGCGACAGCTTTACCTCCGGCTACGATTTAGTCAATCCGACAGCCGAAGCCTTTCCCGCGGTTCTCTCCAAGCTGAAAGGCACCTATACCTTTACGACAGAAAATTACGGCGTCGCGGGCGTTGCTGTCAACAACGAAAGCAAGCTCTCTTATCTTCATTCAAAAATATGCGCCGAGAGTCTGAAAACCAAAGCGGATATTATCCTCGTCACACTGGGCGCCAACGACGCGGTGTGGACGCCGGATATGAGTGATTTTTCTCAGGATTATAAGCAATTATTGGAGGCCTTTATCAGCCTGCCCCAAGCTCCGAAGGTGATTGTGATGACACCGCCCCGTCTGCTGGGCTTGAAAGGCTACGACAACCTCATGGGGGAAATCGTGAAAGCGGAAATAGCCGTGGCAGGCGATATGAAGCTGGATATCATCGATATATACGCATTCTCTTACGGAATGGAGAAATACAGCAGTGACAGCGTCCATTTCAACGCTGAAGGCCACCGGCTGGTGGCTGACTATGTGTATAAAGAGCTGTCTGATATTCTTTTAAAGTAATCATGATACGAACACTTAATGTTAAACGGAGGTTTGTTAAATGAAGAAAATGTTGTTTTTGTTGGCGGTGCTGGTGCTGTTTGTATCCGGATGCAGCAAACAATCCGAAGCTTCAATGCCGTCAGACACCCAGACCGCTGCGCCGACCGGCTCAGCCACCGCTCCGTCAGCTGCTTCACAGCCATCTGAATCAGCGGCAGCGGCATCGCCGTCAATTACGGCTTCACCGACAGTTAAGCCATCACCGTCACCTGCGGCTTCACCGTCAGATAAACCATCGCCGTCAGCCGCGGCTTCGCCGTCAGTTAAACCATCGCCGTCAGCCGCGGCTTCGCCGTCATCTATGCCGTCACCGTCAGCCGCAGCTTCACCGATGCCTTCGGTATTGCCAGCTGCCGCACAGGGGCAGGTTGAGATATCTTTTACTTATACGCACGTAAGCATCATCGCCTCTAATCAATATGCTTTATGGATTGAAAACAGCGAAGGCGTCTACATAAAAACTCTATTTGCCACCCATTTTACGGCAGCAGGCGGCTGGAAAACACGTCCCGATTCGCTGCCTGTCTGGGTCAGTAAATCCGGAATAAGCACCGGCAGCACCTCATCAGCAGTCGTTGACGCCTTCACCGGCGCGACACCGAAGTCAGGACATCAGACCTATATCTGGGACTGCAAGGACGAAAACGGGCAGCCTGTCCCCGCGGGGCAATATCATTTCATCGTAGAAGGCACTGTCCACTGGCAGGACGGCGTTATGTACGATGGTATAATTACCGTCGGCGGTGAAGAAAACACAGCTCAGCCCGACGCTCAGTATACAACCGAGAACGCGAAGACGCTCATCATGATCACCGACGTCAAAGTCGTGTATAAGCCTTAATTAATGTGATCGACCGGCAATTCAGATTAATAAACAATTACGAAAAGCGATGAGGGTTAATATGACTCAGGATAACAAATTGTCTCTGGCTGAGAAATATTGGGATTATTTTAAAATCGGCGCTGCCGTCAATGTGAATGACTTTTCAGGGATTCAGGGTGAACTGCTGAAAACGCATTTTAACAGCATTACGGCTGAAAACGCTATGAAGTTCGGGGAAATTCATCCGGAGGAAGACCGGTATGATTTCGAAAAAGCTGACGCGATGAAAACGTTTGCGAAAAGCAACAATATACTGATGCGGGGACATACGTTTGTGTGGCACAACCAAACTTCCAATTGGGTCTTTACGGACAAGAACGGTAGAGAAGCTTCCCGTGAATTAGTGCTTGAGCGGTTAACTCAGCACGTTAAAATTATTTGTGACCGCTATAAGGATATCGTTTACGCTTGGGATGTTGTCAATGAAGCTATTGAGGATAAATCAGGCCAGCAGTATAGAGAGACAGCATGGCGGCGCATCTTGGGCGCGGATTACATACAGACAGTCTTTGAAATCGTTAAGGCGCAGGACCGGAAGGCCGCACTCGTTTATAACGATTATAATAACGAGCATCCGGAAAAGCTGGAGAAGACCTGCCACATGCTTGAAATCCTGTTGAAAAATGGCACACCTGTTGACAGCGTGGGCATCCAGGCGCATTGGAACATACGAGATATCAGCTTAATTGATAATTTGAAAAGAGCTATCGAAAGGTACGCCGCACTGGGGCTTAAAATTCAAGTTACTGAAATGGATGTTTCCATGTTCGATTTTAATGACAGACGAAACGATTTAAAGCTGCCTACGGACGAAATGCTGGAGCTTCAGGCGCAGGTCTACGATGATATCTTCTCTGTTTTCAGGCAATACAAAGAGCACGTCACCTCCGTTACCTTCTGGGGTATCAGCGACGCGTACACCTGGAAGGATAATTTCCCCGTCTTCGGCAGAAAAGACTGGCCCCTGCTGTTCAATGTCAGCGGCGCTAAAAAAGCGGCATTTGACAGAGTTGTCGATTTTTATGAATAGGTTCGATATTGACTGCAAGCAGCCAAATAAGTGAAACAGGAGCCCGCTGCTAATGAGTGTGCTTGATCTATTTGATCCAATAACCGCGCGGTGGTTTACGCGGGGCATCGGCGTGCCGACGGCGGTGCAGGAGGCGGCTTGGCCGGCGATTGCCTCGGGCAAGCATGTTTTGGTATCGGCACCGACAGGGACCGGCAAAACGCTGTCGGCTTTTCTGATTTTTATCGACAGGATGATGGCCCAGACGCGAAAAGGGACGCTCAAAAAAGAGCTGCAGCTCATTTATGTCTCGCCGCTCAAGTCACTAGCGGGGGACATCCGCGAGAACCTGCGGCGGCCGCTCGACGGCATTTTGCAGGAAGAAGGGATTCCCTACTCGCTGAATGCGGCGCCAAGCATTAACGTTGCCATCCGTACGGGTGACACGCCGCAAAACGAGCGGCGCAAAATGATCAAGTCTCCCCCGCATATCCTCATTACGACGCCGGAGTCGCTCTACCTGATGCTGACCGGTAAATCGGGACAGTCGATTCTGCGTACGGCGCGCTGGATCATCATTGACGAGCTGCACGCGCTCATCGACTCCAAGCGCGGGGCACATCTGATGCTTTCTATTGCGCGGCTGGACAAGCTTTGCGCCACGCCGCTGCAGCGCATCGGCTTATCGGCGACGATTGAACCGCTGAGCGTCGCCGCCGAGTATCTCTCACCTGTGCCGAGGCTGGGTGATGCCGTTCCGGTTTCAATCGCGGCTCCCATGATGCATAAAAATATCCGGCTGGATATTATCAGCCATAAATCAAATACCATACGAAAAGACTCGGTTTGGCAGGACCTCGCGAGCTCTGTTTACGAGCACTGCAAGGGCACGCGGAGCGTGATCGCCTTCGTTGACGGGCGGTCGTATGCGGAGAAGCTTGCATATTATGTAAATCAAATAGCCGGAGAGGGCTTTGCCCGCACGCATCACGGCAGCCTGTCGAAGGAGCAGCGGTTTGAGGTGGAGCACGCGCTGCGGAACGGCACCCTGCGGCTCTTATGCGCCACCTCGTCGATGGAGCTGGGCATCGATGTCGGCGAGATCGATGAGGTTTATCAAATCGGTTGTCCGCGCTCCATCTCGAGCACAATGCAGCGGCTCGGCCGCGCGGGGCATAATCCGGGCCGTACGAGCGTCATGTATATTTTCTCGCGCGCGCCGGACGAGAGCCTTTATTGCGGGCTGGCCGCGGAGGTTGTCCGGCGCAGCGGCATCGAATATTCACGCCCGCCAAGCTTATGCCTGGATGTGCTGGCACAGCACCTTGTTTCAATGGCAACGGACAGTGGTTACTGTGTTGACGAGGTTATGGAGGTGCTCGCGCGCGCGTACCCGTTCCGCGCGGTGACGCCGGACGATGTCCGGGATGTTCTGCGCATGCTGTCGGGTGATTATGAGCATGAGCGGGATATCCCTGTCCGTCCAAGAATTCTGTATGACCGCATTCACGACCGCGTGGAGGGCGACCCGTACAGCAGGATGCTCGCGGTATCGGCAGCGGGGACTATTCCGGACAAGGGCCAGTATACCGTGAAAACAGAAACCGGCGTCACGCTCGGCGAGCTGGATGAGGAGTTTGTTTTTGAAAAGGGGCGGAGCGGCAGTAAGTTTTTACTCGGCTCCTTCGCATGGCAAATTAAAGAGGTTAAAAAGGATACGGTGGTTGTCCGGCAATCGACGATAAACGGCGCGATGCCGCCTTATTGGAAGGCCGAAATTGTCGGCCGCAGGCTGCAAACCGCCCTGGCATACGGCGAAATTTTACGCGGGCTCGGCCACGCCGAGGAAGCCGGTCTGCTGTTTGAGGAATTAAGCAAGCTGGGACTTGATGAGACATCGGCGTACGGCGCACAGGACCTCATCAAACGCCAGCTCGCCGTCACCGGGGTTCTGCCGGATGAGCGCACGGTGATCGTTGAGCATTACCGCGACGAAACGGGCAATCATCAGATGATGGTGCATTCGGTGTTTGGGCGTCCGGTGAATGAGCCGCTGGCGATGCTGGCGACGTCAGCCGCCAAGCGGCTGATGAACCTGAACATCAGCTTTGTGGCCGACGACGACGGTTTTCTACTGTTTCCTTATGACGACTATCCCCTGCCTGAACGGCTGCTATATGCTATCGCGCCGGAATCGGCCAGAAGCGTCCTCTCGGCGATGCTGCCGGCGACGCCTGTTTTTAATATGGCGTTTCGTTACAACGCCGGACGCGCGCTGATGATGGGCGTGCGGAAAGCCGGGCGCCAGCCGCTCTGGGTTCAGCGCATGCGCAGCGCCGATATGCTCGACGCGCTCGTGCGCAGCGACAGCCACCCGCTCATCCGCGAGACAAAACGCGAGTGCCTGGATGACTATTGGGATATAAGCGGAGTTGAGCTGATACTAAACGGCATCCGCTCCGGAGCAATTACAGTTTTGGAAATGGATTTAACCGAACCGTCGCCCATGTCCTTTCAGCTGCGGCGTCAAACTGAAAACGCCAACATGTACGATTATGCACCGACACCGCTCGGCATTCACGCCGCCGTTCAGGAAGCGCTGGATCAAACGCAAATGATTGCCCCGTCACCCGAGCAGCTTTCCCATGTATCTGAACGGACACGCCTGCCGGAAAATGAAAATCAGCTGCACTCACAATTAATGATTGAGGGCGACCTCGTTGCCGGAGAACTTGATTTCACACCCGAATGGCTCGAAGCACTGGAACAGCGGGAACAGGCGCACTATATTGAACCCGGCTTATGGATTGCCGCCGAGCATGCCGCTGAATACGAGACCGCGCTGATTAACGGGGATTGGGACGCGCGGCAGCATATCGTACGCCGCCTGCTGCGCTACCGCGGCGCTCAGACGGCGGAGATGATCGCCGAGCGCTATTTCTGGTCATCGGCGGAAGCTCTCGAGGTACTCTCAGCCTTATGTGACAGCGGCAGTGCCGTTTTATACGAAGGACAATATTATCACGCTAAAATGTTCGACCGCGCGCAAAAGGAAACCGTCAAAATGCGCCGGACGCAGATCCGGACGCTGCCGCCTGAGCGGTACGCCGCGATCTTAGCGAGCCGGACACAAATAGCGGCGGCACCCGGCGAGAAGCTCGAAGCGGCACTCAAGCAGCTCTGCGGCCTGCCGTATCCCGCCGCGCTGTGGGAGAGCACACTTTTGCCGACGCGTGTGAGCGGTTATCGTCCCGAGCTGCTGGACACGCTGCTCGCGCAAGGCAGCTTTTTCTGGCGCATGACAGCCGAGCTTGTACTCACATTCTATAAATACGAGGACATCAACTGGGACGCCGAATTATCCGAGACCGGCACCGCATTGGCGGGAAACGAGAAAATAATATTTGACGCGCTGCAAAAAAGAGGCGCGAGCTTCATGCAGCGCCTGACTGACCTTATTGACGGTGAAACACCGTACGACACGCTGCAGAGCCTCGCCGAAAAGGGCATCGTGTGTGCCGACAGCTTTGTGCCGGTGCGTCAGCTGCTGAGCCGGGACAAAACAGAGAACAAACCTGTTAAGCAGCGCGTTAGAGCGCGTGTGACGGCTTTGACCTCCGGCCGATGGGAGCTGTCGCGCCCGCTGAAGGAGCAGACACCCGAGCAGCAGCTTGAGCGCTTGTTCGACCGCGCTGTTCTGCTCTGCCGGGAGACCGCTCAAGGCTTGAATTGGTCAGACAGCCTCAGACTCCTGGGTTATTGGGAATTGACCGGACGCGTGCGGCGCGGATACTTTATCGAGGGATTATCCGGCATGCAGTACCTCCGCGACAAGGATTTTGAGGGCATCATGCACGCTTTGGAGCACCCGGGCGACGATATTGTCTGGCTGCCCGCCATCGATCCCCTGCAGCCGTGGGGCAAAAGCCTCGCACATGCGTCCGGCCGGTCGTTTATGAACGTACCCGGCACCGCGGTCGCACTGCGCGCCGGTGTCCCGGTTGCCGCCTTCGAACGCCAAGGCAAGCTCTTGAACAGCTTCGACAGCACCGCACTGCCCGAAGCGCTGCGCATTTTCGCCCATGCCTTTACCCAACGCCGCCTCTTCCCCGCCCTCCACCGCCTGACCGTCAAGGATTACCCGCCCGACGCAGAAGTCTCCCTGAGGGGCGCGGGCTTTGTTCAGGAAATGCGGGATTATGTGTTGTACAGAGGATAGACTGCACTAATAAAGATAAGGAAGAATATAAATGTCAGTAATTTTATCATTGCAGGGCTGTATGGCTGCGGGTAAAACGACTGCGGCAAAATTTGTTGAGAATCATCTGAATAATGTATTTGTCAGCTACGAAAATCCTGCGCCTATGCTGCAAGAAATTAAGCGGCAAGGTTGGAATCAAAGCACTTTAGACGGCTTTATTGAGATACAGCGTTTATTCATCAAGGCTGAAATCAATCGCTGGGACGAATGCAAACAGTATCAATATGTGTTAATGGATTTAGGGGCAAACGAAATTGAGTTTTTTACTCTTTTTTATCCAAAATCAATAGGTTTTGATTGGGATGTTGAAAGCTTATTAAAAGATGAGCTCGCAGAGCTGCGTCAATGCGTGTATACCGGTGTTCTCTTTCTTAACGCAAGCGCACAAACACTTATCAATAATAAGCAAATGGACATAACACGAAATCGCGGGTCCTTTGACCACTACCTGACCAAGCTGCTCGATGTTAAGACAACATGGTTTTCTAATCGCCAGCAGCCTGAAACTGATTTTATCGATATCAATGGCTTGACAATAGAGCAGATCGGTCAGCAGGTTGTCGCATGGATAAAGCGCTTCATTACATAGGGTTATACGAGCTTAATAACAAATAGTACGCTGTAAAAGAGCAGCGTAAAAAGTAAGAGGTATCCTAATGGAACAAAAGCTTGAGGAAATGAGCGAATTTTTCAATAATCGCTCGCAGGTTTATGATGAAAGGCATGTGGGAGCGATTGACGGCGGTTTGGAGAGCAAGCGGATTTTAGCCTCTTTTTTGCCGGGTCACACACAAAATTTAGTCGACTTGGGTATCGGCACAGGCCTCGAACTGGAGGCTGTTTTTGAGCGCTTCCCTGATATTGAAGTCACAGGCATCGATATTGCCGAAAAAATGCTGCGGCAGCTCAAAGAGAAATATGCGGATAAAAGCGTTATCCTGCACCAATGCAGTTATTTTGATTATGATCTCGGTGACGCTCATTATGACGCCGCTTTATCCGTCATGAGCTTACATCATTATAATCACGATGAAAAAGCCGATCTCTATCGCCGGATATACAAAGGTTTGAAGCAAGGCGGTACCTATATCGAGTGCGACTACATGCTGTCTGAACATGAATACGAAAATCCGCAGGAGCAAGAGGATTTCTACTTTGCTGAATATGGCCGTTTAAAGCGCGAGCAGAGAATAACAGATGAGCAGCAATATCATTATGACACGCCCTGCACGGTATCCAACCAGAAGCAATTGCTTTTAGAAGCGGGCTTCAGCCGGGTCAGCGAAGTATGGCGGATTAAAAATACCGTCGTTCTTGCTGCGGACAAATAGATAAGCGTTTAACGCGCACCGAGTAAAAAAGGTCTGCACAATTAAGTAACTGTCATCCCAAGGCAGCTGATTCATGCCTGAGATGACAGTTATTTTTTATGCTTGCGAGCAGACGAGCGGCGCGGATATTATTCTGTGATCCCCCAGTCGCCCTGCGTATATTTGGGGTCGAGCATGTCGCTGATTCCGGCGAGCAGCATGATAATGCCCTGAACACGGTGCGGCTGTATCACGTAAACACCCTTGCCTTCATTTTTGGCATCTTCTACGATAAGGTCGGCAGCAATCAGCGGCTTCAGATGGTGATAAACCTGACCCGTGGAATTATAGCCGCATTGCTCGACAAGCTGCGCTACTGTCATCGGTTTTTTCATGATGCTGAGCAGAATATTCAAGCGGTCACCGTTTCCGATGCAGTTCAAAACTCTTTCGGCCATTTTATTCTCGATGAGAGAGAGTAACCGGTCAGTATTGACGCTGTTGCTGACCCAGGTCGATTGGCGTCCGCTGGATTCATAGACGCCTAAATACGTGATGGCACCGCTTTGGTCATTTTTTTCGCAGGTATCTTCAAGGCCGTGCAGAACCGTCATAATATTAGGGTCCGGATCCAAGTTCATTCCTTTGTGTAGACGCTCCCGCTTTATCTGCGTTTCTCCTGATTTTTCTTTAGGGCTTGTCACGGCTGAGAGCATTTGTTTAATTTCTCCCATGTCATTTTTTAAACCATCAATTTCCGCGCCGTAATTTCTTTCCATTTCAATTACCTTCCGATATTTTGCATTACCGTAATTACGTAATGCAATAATATCGCGTATAAGCTTATATGTCAATACGTAATTTCGTAATCACATAATTTTAATATCTACAAATGGCTGCTCATATAAAATGCCCCTTTCGGCAGGAGCATCCGCCGAAAGGGGTATTTAAAATTAAGCCTTTATAGCCCAGCGCAGCTTTGTTGAACGGGCGCGGGGGTTGTCATGGCATTCCTCCGCTGACGGCCGAATAGGCTCGGGTGCGATTTCGCGGTAGACACCTTCACGAAATAAGCGCTGAAAGGACTTTTTAACGAGGCGGTCTTCTCCCGAATGAAAGGACATTATCGCAACGCGCCCTCTCTCGGCAAGGGCTGCGGGCAGCTTTTCCAAGAAAGCGTCCAGCGCTTCAAATTCATTGTTGACATCAATGCGCAACGCTTGAAAGCAGCGCTGGCAGGATTTTTTAATCTCCTCGTCCCGAGTGCTTTGGGGAACGAATATCAACGCGGCTTTAATAATCTGCCGGAGCTGCGTGGTTGTTTTTATATTCGCGCCCTTTTTAATTTCGGAAATAACGGCGCGGGCAATCCGCTCGGCATACGGCTCATCCGCGTTTTCTGTCAGAAGACCTGTCAGCTCTTCCTGAGAGATTGATTTTAAACGTTCGGCAGCTGATATGCCTCTGGCGGGATCGAGACGCAGGTCCAGCGGCCCTTCGTTTTTAAACGAAAAGCCTCTTTCGGGATTATCGATCTGCATGGACGAGACGCCCAAATCCGCCAATACAAAATTCAGCGGCCCTGCCTCAACTGCAATCTGATCGATATCAGAAAAGTTCATATGCCTGAGCGTTAAAACATCGGCGCTGTAACCCAAACGCTCCAGGCGCTCCCTTGTGCGCGGCAATTCATATGAATCAACGTCAAGGGCATACAAGTGACCTTTATTATTTAAGCATTTAAGCATTTCTAATGTATGGCCGCCGTAACCGAGAGTCGCGTCCAGTCCGGTTTGGCCGGGGGTAATCTGCAGAAATTCCAATATTTCTTTAACGCAGATGGAACGGTGTGTGCCCGCGGGCGTACTGCCCCGGCTGATGACCTTGGCCACATCCTCGGCATATTGTTCCGGCTGCAGTTCCTTATATTTCTCTTTAAACGCTTTCGGGTGCGTGCCTTTATATCGAATCCGCCGTTCATGCTTTTGTTCTCCGTTATCCATTACGCAGCACTTCTCCATCTTTGTTATATCTTTGATGATTTGATCAATCAGATAATATCAAATACAATTCGCAAAAGCAAACGCGACAAGTTTACATATTTTAAAATAGTTACATCTGTGATATCATCATATAAAAAATCAAGAGGTTTTTTGATATATGAATTTCTATTTTGCGCCTATGGAAGGCTTGACCGGATATGTTTACAGAAATGCCCATCATACCTATTTCAATAATATAGATAAATATTTTACGCCTTTTATCGCCGCAAACCAAAGCGAGCGCCTTAAGTCCCGGGAGCTCAATGACATTTTGCCTGAGAACAACAGGGGGGTTCCATTGATTCCGCAGCTGCTGACGAACAACGCGATGGATTTTATCGCGGCTTCAAAGAAAATACAGCGGCTGGGATATAATGAGATCAACTTTAATTTGGGCTGTCCGTCCGGCACTGTCGTTTCAAAAAACAAAGGAGCCGGATTTCTTGCGAATAGAAAAGAGCTTGATGCTTTTTTCGACGCAATTTTTGCTCAGGCAATCACAAAAATATCGGTTAAAACAAGGATTGGGAAAGACCGGCCCGAAGAATTTTATGAATTAATCGAAATATTTAATAAATACCCCATCGAGGAACTGATTATACATCCTAGAATTCAAACGGATTTCTACAAAAACAAGCCCAATATGAAAGTTTTTGAGGAATCTCTCATATCAAGCGAAAACCCCGTTTGCTATAACGGCGATCTGTTTACAGCTGAGGATTATCGGGCGTTTGCGGCCGGTTTCCCTCTCGTCAGCACTGTCATGCTGGGCAGAGGGTTAATCACAAATCCGGGGCTGGTCGGGGAAATTGTGGATAATAAAAAGCTTGATAAAAACCTTCTCAGGGAATTTCATGATAAGATTTATCAGGATTATAGAGGAATACTGTCTGGCGACCGGAATGTCTTATTTAAAATGAAGGAATTGTGGTCGTATATGATCTCATTGTTTTCGGATAATGCCAAATACGCAAAAAAAATCAAAAAAGCAGAAAAATTCTATGATTATGACGAAGCTGTTTCAAGCTTATTCAGAGATCAGGATATTTTATAAAGTGAGCTTAAATAAATTTACAAATATTCAAAATATACCTTGCGGAATTTGGCTGTTCGGTATACAATAGAAAAAACTTTGAAAGGAGGGCCGAAAATGAACAGATATGGTAAGGCAAATCACCCGGTAAATTTCGCAAAATCAAATTATCATTTCTGTGGTACAGGATTGCTTTCGGCTCGCTTTTAACGGGTTTGCAATCATAATGAGCTGCCGCAGGATGATCATCCTGTGGTATTTTTTTGCTCATTATCAGTTTGTAATGCTTTTTTGAGGAGGGGTATATTGGAAATACTGCGTTATATGTTGTTATCAATCGCTCTGCCGCCTGGAGCTTTAGCGGCGGCAGGCACCCCCGGACAGCCGGTTTTACGCATGTACATGGTGATAGCTACCGGTAGCTGCGTAGCATAAGCGGAATCGTTCGGGCTCTTGAAAGGAAAGGATTCTGTTTGAAAAAAGATAGTTTTAAGGCAGTCCTGCGTTACACCAAGGGGTTCAGGCTGCCGATGCTCGTAAGCTTTATACTGCTGTTTGCCGAACTGGTTATATCCTTTGTCTCGCCGCTCATTATGGCGGTAACCATTGACTCGGTTCTGGCTAGCAGCCCGCTTCACACACCTTGGTATTTTTCCTGGTTTATATACGCCGTCGGCGGGCTCGAAACAATCAAAAAGAACATCTGGATCATGGCGGCGGCGCTGCTCGGGCTCCAGATTGTTTTAGCGGTGATCAGCTACATCCGGGCTAAATGCAATAACCTGGCCGGTGAAGGCATCATTAAAACGCTGCGGGACCGGCTGTATGCCCATATTCAGCGCCTGCCGTTCTCGTATCACGCGAAGGCCCAAACGGGCGACATCATCCAGCGGGCAACAAACGATGTCGGCACAATCCGAACATTTTATATCCAGATGATGCTGGAACTTATCAGAACCATCGTCATGATCATCGTCGGCATCATTGTTATGTTCTCTCTGAACGTGCCGCTGACGCTGATTACCCTCTTTTTGGTGATCCCCGTTGTTCTCACATCCATCATGTTTTTTAATAAAATCAATACGCTGATGGCCGAGCAGGAAAAAGTCGAAGGGCGGCTGTTTACAGTAATTCAGGAGAACCTGACCGGGACACGCGTTGTCCGCGCTTTCAGCCGGCAGGCTCACGAGATGGAAAAGTTCGATAAAGAAAATGAGGAAAACAGATGGTGGACGCTGAAGGTCATCCGCGCGTTCGCAAATCTCTGGACGTCTCTTGACGGGCTGTGCGGTCTGGAAATATCGGCAATCATGATATTCGGCATCGTCCTGTGCGTCAACGGGAGCTTGTCCATCGGCGACTTTACCGCCTTTACAGCTTATGTATTCTTGTTCTTCTGGCCCATCAGGGGCTTTGGACGTACGTTGAATCATTTCAGCAAAACGCTTGTTGCGGCAAACCGTATCGAAGAAATTTTCAACGCGGAGGAGGAAGCGGATCTTGACTTCGGGAGTACACCCGACCTCTCCGGCGATATTTGCTTCAGGGATGTGTGCTTTTCCTACGACACGGTACCTGTACTTAAAAACCTCAATATGACGATCCCCGGCGGTGCCACAGTTGCCTTTTTGGGCGGCACAGGCTCGGGAAAATCCACGCTGTCGCTGCTGCTGCAGCGGCTTTACGACGTGACGAGCGGCAGCATCAGCATCGGCGGAGTCGATGTGCGCCAGATCAAAAAAACGTACCTGAGAAGCCGCATCAGCATTGTGCTTCAGGAGCCGTTCCTGTACTCGAAGAGTATTCTTCAGAACATCGGCATTAAGCACCGGACACCGTCGCCCGAGGAAGTCGAAGCTTCCGCGGTGTGCGCCTGCATCCACGACGATATCGCAGGCTTTGAGGATGGTTATAACACACTTGTCGGTGAGCGCGGCGTAACACTGTCCGGCGGACAAAAGCAGCGTGTCGCCATCGCCCGAGCCTTAATGGGTGAGAGCGATGTGCTGACCTTCGACGATTCATTGTCGGCTGTTGACACCAAAACCGACGCGTCTATCCGCGAGGCGCTCATCAAACGCCGTAAAAATGTCACGACAATCATCATTTCACACCGCATCACCACACTGATGGAGGCCGATCGGATTTTCGTTCTTAAGGACGGCTGCGTGGTCGAGGAAGGCAGCCACGAGGAGCTGATGAAAACTGCCGGTATTTATCGGCGTACATATGATATCCAAAATGCCGTTGTGGAGGAAGAAGGTGATGCCTCATGAGCATGATTGATGAAAAAGACTACCAAAATAAAAAAATCAATCCCCAGACGTGGAAGGTTATCTTAAAGTTTGCCCTGAGATACAAAAAGGCTTATATATGCATCATTGGCGGCGGCATGATTGCCGGTATTGTCGATTTGTGCATGTCCTTCATGACGATGTGGGCAATTGACGGCTTCATGATCCCCGGGACAATGAAAAACCTGCCGCTTTTCGTCGGTGCGATATTGGGTCTGCAGGCGCTTGGCTGCCTGCTCACACTGATTATCGTTCGCTCCGGCGGGTTCCTGGAATCAAATTTGTGCGCCGATGTCCGGCAGGACGCCTTCCACAAGCTGCAAACCATGAGCTTTTCCTATTTTGACAAGACAGCCGTCGGCTTTTTGATTTCAAAGCTGACAAATGATATCTCCAGAATTATGGACTTGATTTCATGGATGGGCATTGACCTTGGCTGGAGCGTTATGGCGATTATCGCAAGCCTCATCGCCATGTTTGCCGTCAACCTCAAGCTGGCGCTCATTACAGTCGCGTCCGTGCCTCTATTGGTCATCGTCTCGATTATTTTCCAGAAGCGAATCCTGAAATACCAGCGCGAGACGAGGAAGCTCAACAGCATGATTACCTCTGCCTTCAACGAGGGCATTTCGGGTGCTCAGACGACGAAGACCTTAGTCCGTGAGGAACTCAATAACGAGGACTTTCACGAACTCACCGGCAATATGAAAGCGGCATCCATAAGAGCCGCGATGATCTCCGCTGTCTACCTTCCCGTAGCCAATCTGATTATCAGCCTGGCGGTCGGCTTCATTGTGATCAAGGGTGGGCACGATGTGCTGGGCGGTCTCCTGACAGTAGGTCAGTTAAACTTTTTTATCAGCATCGGCAATATGATGTTCCAGCCAATACGGAACTTTGCCGGTATTTTCTCCGATTTCCAGTCCTCGCAGGCTGCGGCTGAGCGCGTTGTTGATGTTCTGACGGCGACCTCCGATATCATAGACACACCGGAGGTTACCGCTCAATACGGCGACAGCTTCAATCCCAAGAAGGAAAACTGGGAGCCGATAACAGGCGATGTGGAATTCAAAAACGTATCCTTCTGGTATAAGGAAAATGAACCGGTACTCAAAGACTTTAATCTGAAGATTAATGCCGGTGAGAACATCGCCTTCGTCGGAGCAACCGGCGGCGGAAAGTCAACGATTGTCAACCTGATATGCCGGTTTTATGAGCCCTGTGAAGGAGAAATCCTGATTGACGGCGTCAATGTGAAGGCGCGCAGTCAGCTGTGGCTGCAGTCCTCGCTCGGGTATGTGCTGCAAACACCGCACCTGTTCTCCGGTTCCATCAAAGAAAACATTAGATACGGAAGGCTTGATGCCACCGACGAGGAGATTGAAACCGCAGCGAAAATGGTTGGAGCCCACGAGTTTATTCTGAAGCTGGAGAAGGGGTATGACACAGAAGCCGGCGAGGGCGGCAACCTTATGTCCACCGGGCAGAAGCAGCTCGTTTCCTTCGCCAGAGCAATCCTTGCAAAGCCGAAGATTTTTGTGCTCGATGAGGCTACAAGCTCCATCGATACGGAATCTGAAATGAAAATTGAAGCCGCTGTCAACACCCTGCTCAAAGACCGCACGAGCTTTATCATCGCCCACCGCCTTTCAACAGTCCGCAATGCCGACAAAATTCTCGTCATCGACGACGGTGAGATTGCCGAGCAGGGCAGCCATAAGGAGCTGATGCAGCAAAAAGGCCGTTATTACGAGCTATACATGAATCAGTTCAAAAGCGAACAGTTTGAAAAATCACTCGCGGTGCTGTAAAATTCACAAGGAAATGCAGGGCAGAATCTTTTGCCCTGCATTTTGAATTCGTACGTATATATAATAAGATGCGTTATGACGGCAAGACGAAAAAAAACAGGTTCAACCTGTTGCGGCTCTCATTTTGTTCGATATATAAAGCAAGAAAGCATTTGAGGTGGTACGACTCATGCCGATTCTCGAAGATTATTACAGAATCCTTCAGGTACACGTTCTGGCGGAACCTGAGGTCATCGAGAGCGCTTATAAACGGCTCGCTAAAAAGTATCACCCGGACATCAATAAATCAGCGGGGTCAGATGCCCGCATGAAAAAGCTCAACGAAGCGTACGAGACTCTCAGCGACAACGACAAAAGAAGGGTTTACGACGCCCAAAGAACCAGAAAACCGGAGATGCCGAACGCTGCATCTGATATAAAAACGCCGCCAAAAAAGAATGAGGATTCCGTTTTCCCTCCCCCTGCCCAAGAAGTCCTCGGGCAGTATTTTGACTGCATAAAAGCAGGCGATTTTGACCATGCATACGATTTGATCACCGAAATGGATAAAAAAAATATCACCTTGGACGATTTTATCAAATGGCAGAGCGGTGTCTCACGGATTTACATTCTGCAGGATTATGCCTGCCAAGCCGACAAACTCATCTCATACGTTAAGCTTGGCGGACGTATTTTCAGCCAGGTTGTCGAGTTTTCTGTCCAAACAGTTGAGCAGAATTCCGTGATGGGCCGGCTCGAAAATGACACCATTGGCAAAAAGGTCGTTTTAGAGGATCGCGCATGGCGGATCTACGTGGGTTTTGATGACATCCAGCCTTATATTGCGCGATTCGAAGAATTAAGCGGCTTACTTGCGGCAAAATCCGTCATTAACGATATGGTGGAGCATTACAGCTATAAGGACAGCGGAACGGGCCTCTATAACAAAAAGGGCTTTTCTGAAGCCGCGCAGCGGGAGATTTGGCGGTATCGCCGTTATGGGAACATCTTTTCCCTCATGCTGCTTGAAGTCGACCTAGGGAAGGATATTATCCGCGCGAAGAGCCAGGATTTGCTGCGGTATACAGCCGAATGGGCGGGTAAAATACTCAATGACGGTTTCAGAAAACTCGATATTCTTGGCCGCTGGGGCGAAACCGGTTTTATTATCCTTTTACCGGAGACTGATTTATCGGGCAGCACAAAGGCTGCAAAGAAAATAAAAAACTTCTTTGAGGTCGAATCGCTTATTTATTGCAGGAAGACCTATAGGGTCAAGCTTAATATCGGTATTGAGGAATTCCGCGGCTCCCTTGAGGACACGATACGGAATTTGAATAATTACATTGCGATCGCGGCAAAAGCAAAAGGCAGCAGCATCGTGTGCGACAAAGGCATCTACGAATAAATATCATCCGGTTTAATCAAAGGATGTTCTTGCTTTTACCGTTAGCTTAACAAGCGGTAAATTGCCAAGATGTCCTTTTTGTTATCGATATATTGCGCCATGCGCGAACAATATAAATTTCAATAGTAATATGACAGAAATAATCGACCTATTTTTGATAGAATCCGTCAGTATTGCACTTGACGCCTGTTTTCATCGTGATAGGATTATTTTAGGTTCCAGTTTAATCTCAGGCTAACAGCAGAACCGAGCAGTATATTTTCAGAGGTTTATTGTAGACGCCGTTTGTATCGGCCCCTGTTAAACTGGCAGGTCGGGCGACTTGAACGACATGGTTAATTGCAGCGCCGTCTATGATTACATCAGAGATATCGTCAAAAGAGCAGTACAGTCCCATTGAAGCCCCTCTTGACACCATCTTCGATCATATCGGCGTTGAACAGAAAGGGATGGATCATGAACAGAGTTTTTTTAAGCCTTGGATCTAATCTGGGTGACGCAGACTCCAATATCAGAGAAGCCTTAAGTCTGCTGCCGGATAAGGTTCGCATTACCAGAATTTCTTCCTCCTACGAAACAGAGCCTGCCGGCGGCAAAGGCCAGCCTTGGTTTGTGTACATCGCCGTACAAGGCGCCACTGAGCTTTCTCCTGAGGACCTGTTACAATTTATTCAGAACATCGAGCAAAAAATGAAACGGGTCAAAACAATTACCAATAATCCGAGGATTATTGATATTGATATTCTGCTTTACAATGATGAAATAATTAAGACGGACAAGCTTACCATCCCGCATCCCAAGATGCTGGAACGGCCTTTTATTTTAGTGCCTTTATACGAAATCGCTCCCGGATTGATTTTTGACGGCCGTTACATCGAGCAATGTTTAAGCGCCCTCAAAGTTGACTCCGTACATCGGAGGCTTGGTACACACATTGCGTGAACCATATTGAGGATATTGAGCATTTATATACAGAGAACGAAAGAATGAGCAATGCATAATTTGTCGCATATTATATATTGACTTTGCTGATATCGCATGATAGACTTTAAAAAATAAACTTACAGGTAAGGAGTTATAAGCATGTCCGCTTTATATTTCAATGAAATCATAATTATTAGCGTACTTGTACTCGGGCTTATTATTATTGGCCGGGTTACTTGTCATGTTAATAAAAAGGATTTCGCTGTATGTAAGAGCAGATAAAACGACTCCAAATGAAGAAATGGAGCCCTGCAGTGAAAACTGCAGGGCTTTTTTGTATATAAAATTAAAAGTGGTATCACATTAAATGAATAAAGGAGGACGAAGCACATGTTATTAACAGGCGCGCAGATCATTATAAGAGTACTCATCGAGCAGGGCATTGATACCGTATTCGGTTACCCGGGCGGCACGGTACTTCATATCTACGATGAGCTATATAAGAACAGCGACAAGATTAAGCATTACACCACTTGCCACGAGCAGGGTGCTTCCCACGCCGCCGACGGCTACGCGCGTGTTACCGGTAAAACGGGCGTCGTCATTGCAACCTCAGGCCCCGGCGCGACGAATCTTGTTACCGGAATCGCCAACGCTTACCTCGACTCCACATCCCTCGTTGCCATTACGGGTAACGTTGCGTCCGCTATGCTCGGACGCGACAGCTTTCAGGAGGTTGATATCACCGGCGTCACGATGCCTGTTACAAAGCACAATTACCTTGTTAAGGATATCACCAAGCTGGCCGATACAATGCGCGAAGCCTTCGCTCTGGCTAAAAGCGGCAGGCCGGGTCCCGTACTCATCGATGTAACAAAAGACGTCCAAACCGGGTCGGCAGAATTTGATGCAGCACCGTATATACAGCCGAAAAAGCCGCAGGCAGAAACTAATCAGACTCAATTGGCAAAAGCGATACAGCTCATCAAGGAGGCTAAACGGCCTTATATCTACTGCGGCGGCGGCGTTGTCATTTCAAACGCTTCCGAGGAGCTGATTGCTTTTGCCGACAGAATTGACGCGCCGGTTGGTCTGTCCATCATGGGACTGACGGCTGTCCCCTACGCGCATCCGCGCTTTTTGGGCATGGTTGGCATGCACGGCAGATACGGCGCGACAAAAGCACTGTATGAGAGCGATCTGCTTATTGCCGTTGGAACGCGTTTTTCCGACAGAGCAACCGGCAACAAGGTTGAATTCACACGGGACAGAAAGGTACTCCAAATTGATATTGACCCTGCCGAGGTCGGTAAAAATATCGGCACAACCTCGTGTATCATCGGTGATGTGAAAGGTGTTTTAAATGCCCTAAACCTTGCTGCACCAAAGCTTAAGCATCGTGAATGGGGCGAGCGTGTCCGATATATAAAGGAACACCCTGACAATAATCTTGAGATGAACCCGAACCGTATGACGCCGCAGTCCGTGATTGAGGGTGCGTGCCGGAAAATGGGTGACAGCGTTGTGGCAACCGATGTCGGCCAGCACCAGATGTGGACGACACAGTATTATCAGTTTAAAAAGCCCCGAACCTTTATCACAAGCGGCGGCTTAGGGGCGATGGGCTTCGGTATGGGCGCCGCCATCGGCTCCTGCATCGGCACAGGTTTTAAGCGGACGCTTTTGTTTACAAGCGACGGCAGCTTCCACATGAATATGAACGAGCTGGCAACAGCCGTGACGAACGAGCTCCCGCTCATCATCATCGTCCTCAACAACCATGTGCTCGGTATGGTCCGTCAGTGGCAGACACTGTTTTTCGACGGGCGTTACTCCAACACCTCGCTCCACAGAAAGACGGATTTCGTCAAGCTGGCAGAAGCCTTCGGAGCGGTCGGCATGCGGGCCGAAACAGCAGCAGAATATGAAAAATGCCTTGAAAAAGCATTTGATTATAATACCCCCGTTCTTATCGACTGCACCATCGACAGCGACGAGCGCGTTCTGCCGATGATCCCTCCCGGCGGAAGCATCAGCGACATCATTTTGAGATAGAAGGAAAGGCGGTTATCGGCGTTATGCAAAACCATCAGTTTATCGTTTCACTCCTGGTCAGCAACCATTCCGGCGTACTGACAAGAGTCTCTTCCCTCTTTGCCCGCAGAGCCTTCAACATTGACAGTCTGACTGTCGGCGAGACGGAGGATCCGGCGCAGTCCAGAATGACGATTGTCTCCTGGGGTGACAATTATATGAAGGATCAGATTGTCAAGCAGCTGCAAAAGCTTCAGGATGTCAAAAAAGTACAGCTGATGCATTCGGACAAAATCGTCGTCGCGGAGCTGATGATGCTCAAGGTCAAGCTTGAAAAAGGTATGCTCCCCGAGCTCATGGAAGCCGTCAACGCTTACCGCGCCAATGTTGTGGACTTATCTCCCGATTCATTAACAATAGAAATTACAGGGGAAACCGACAAAATGAACGCATTTTTGGACTATATGAGACAGTACAGTATCATCGAAATGGCGAGAACAGGACCTACAGCAATCGGCAGAGGCACATATTGCCTGGAAAATGACTGACCCAGCGGAAGAGTCGTAGGGCGCGACGACCTCGGCGCAACGTCGTTCCTGAAGAAATATCAACGGGCCGCCGAGGTCGTCGGCCCCTGCGGTGACATCGCCGAGCCAAGGCTCAACAAATCAGAATATAAATATTAGGAGGAAAATTTAAAATGGCTAACATGTATTACGAGAAAGATTGTGATTTCAGCTTACTCAAGGGAAAAACCGTAACGATTGTCGGTTACGGCAGTCAAGGCCACGCTCATGCGCTCAACCTCAGGGACAGCGGCGCGAACGTTATTGTCGGGCTGTACGAAGGCTCCAAATCCGTCGATACGGCAAAAGAAGCGGGACTCAAGGTTATGGTTACAGCCGACGCTGTCAAAGCCGCCGATGTCGTTATGATTCTCGTCAATGATGAAAAGCAGGCTGCGCTTTATAAAAAAGACATCGAGCCTAATCTGAAAAGCGGTGCCGCGCTTGCTTTTGCCCACGGCTTCAACATCCACTATGGTCAGGTTACGCCTCCGCCGGATATTGACGTTATCATGATTGCGCCCAAAGGCCCCGGCCATACCGTACGCAGCCAGTATCAAGAGGGTAAAGGTGTTCCCTGCCTGATTGCGGTCTATCAGGACGCCAGCGGCAAAGCCCGTGACCTTGCGCTCGCTTACGCCTTCGGTATCGGCGGTGCGAGAGGCGGCATTCTCGAAACGACCTTCAGAGAAGAGACGGAAACCGATCTGTTCGGCGAGCAGGCTGTCCTCTGCGGCGGCGTCACCGAGCTTATGAAAGCCGGGTTCGATACCCTCGTTGAAGCAGGCTACCAGCCGGAAAACGCGTATTTTGAATGCGTACACGAAATGAAGCTCATCATAGACCTTGTCATCAAAGGCGGTCTCAACTTTATGCGCTATTCAATCAGCGATACGGCAGAATACGGTGATTACACCGTCGGCAAACGTATCATCACCGATGAGACCAGAAAGGAAATGAAAAAAGTCCTTTCCGAAATCCAGGACGGCTCGTTTGCCCGCAACTGGATTCTAGAGAATCAAGCCAACAGGCCGTTCTTCAACGCGCGCCGCCGTCAGGAGAAAGCGCTCCTATTGGAAAAGACCGGCGCAGAGCTGCGTGCAAAGATGAGTTGGCAAAAGGAGACGAAATAATTCGAAACAAGTTTCAAATTATTTCTTTGGGAATTTTGGGATTTCCCGCTGCCGCGGGAATTTGGCTGCGCCAAACCGACCAAAACTTCCAAGGACGAAAGGACTGCAAAAATGAACAGTGACCAGATTAAAGACGGGGTCGGGCGGACGCCGCACCGCTCGCTTTTAAAAGCGACAGGGCTGACGAGCGGACAGATCAAAAAGCCGATTATCGGTATTGTTAATTCCTTTAACGAAATTGTACCCGGCCATATTCATTTGCAGACGATTGCGCGAGCGGTGAAGGACGGCGTCCTCGCCTCCGGCGGAACGCCGCTGGAATTCAACACGATCGGTATCTGCGACGGGATTGCGATGGGCCATGAGGGTATGAAGTATTCGCTGGCTTCCCGCGAGATCATTGCCGACAGCATCGAGTGCATGGTTCGGGCGCACTGCTTTGATGCGCTGGTGTTTATTCCGAACTGCGACAAAATTATTCCCGGTATGCTGATGGCCGCCGCACGGCTGAATTTGCCTTCGATTTTTATTTCAGGCGGCCCGATGATGTCCATCTGCGACACAAACGGTCAGGCGATGGACTTAAACAGCGTGTTTGAGGCGGTCGGCAGCTATAATGTCGGCAGGCTGGACGACGAACAGCTCGCGTACTACGAAGACAACGCCTGCCCCGGCTGCGGATCCTGTGCCGGAATGTTTACGGCAAATTCCATGAACTGCCTCTGTGAAGCCATCGGTATCGCGCTACCCGGCAACGGCACAATTCCGGCTGTTTACGCCGCACGCACAAGACTCGCGAAGCTGGCCGGCGAAAAGATCATGGAGCTATTGGATAAGAACATCCGGGCTCTTGATATTTTAAACCCGAAAGCCTTCCGCAACGCTCTGACCGTCGATATGGCGCTTGGCTGCTCGACGAACACCATCCTGCACCTTGCCGCCATCGCCAATGAGGCAGGTCTCGCGTTCAGCCTCCCGATGATCAACGAGCTGAGTCAGGCGACACCGAATTTATGTAAACTCGCTCCGGCGGGCAAGCATCATCTGCAGGATCTCAACAGCGCAGGCGGCGTGCAGGCTGTGATGAGTGAGCTGAACAAAAAAGGCTTTCTCGACACCTCCGTCATAACCGCGACAGGTAAAACAGCCGCTGAAAATCTGGTAGGCGTCCGTGTAACCGATAAAACTGTCATCCGGGATATCGATGATCCTTATTCCAAGACAGGCGGTATTGCCATCCTTTTCGGATCGCTCGCCCCGAACGGCGCGGTGGTGAAGCGGAGCGCTGTTGCCCCTGAAATGCTGGTGCACAAAGGCCCAGCCCGCGTCTTCGACAGTGAGGATGAGGCTCAGCAGGCTATCTTCGGCGGTAAAATCAAGCCGGGCGACGTTGTTGTTATCCGATACGAAGGTCCCGCCGGCGGCCCGGGCATGCGCGAAATGCTCTCCCCCACCTCAGCGATTGCCGGCATGGGCCTCGACAAACAGGTGGCACTCGTCACAGACGGACGCTTCTCCGGCGCGACACGAGGCGCGGCTATCGGCCATATCTCCCCGGAGGCCGCTAGCGGCGGCAACATCGCCTACGTCACCGAAGGTGACATCATCTCCATCAACATTCCGGAATACAAGCTCGATCTGATGATTTCAGACGAAGAGCTTGAGAGGCGAAAAAAGACCATGAGCCTGAAGCCAAAAAAAGAGTTCGGTGGCTATATCGGACGCTATATGCGCTATGTCTCATCTGCCGAAACAGGCGCCGTCGTGAAGTAGGCACAACCCAGGACCTGTGCTTGCTTCTATCTCCCCTAACGTCGGGGGCGATGTGGTCATCGACCCCGACGAGATGACGCGCATTACACTATTTATATTTATAGAAAGGAGGATGCTATAAAATGGAAAACACAATTCGATTTTTTGACACGACATTACGTGACGGCGAGCAGTCACCCGGCTGCAGTATGAACTTAAGCGAGAAACTGGAGGTAGCCAGACATCTTGAAAGGCTGAAAGTAGACGTTATTGAGGCTGGTTTTGCGATTTCCTCACCGGGCGATTTTGAGTCGGTGAGCAGAATCGCCGGTGAAATAAAGGACTGCACGGTTGCGTCTCTGGCGCGGACAAACGAAAAGGATATCGACGCGGCGTATGACGCCATTAAGCACGCGGTCTCCCCGCTCATCCACACATTTATCTCGACGTCTCCAGTCCACATGTACTACAAGCTGAAAATGACAGCCGATCAGGTTCTCGAAAAAACGGCGGCGATGGTCGCCTATGCCGCGAAGAAGTGTCCGGCGATTGAGTTCTCCGCGGAAGACGCGACTAGGAGCGAACCGGAATTTTTGGTGAAGGTCTTTGAGGCTGCTATCGCAAACGGCGCGACTGTCATCAATGTCCCTGATACCGTAGGCTATACAACACCGGAGGAATACGCGGCGTTTATCCGATATTTAAAAGAAAATATTAAGAACATCGGCAATACCGTTATTTCCGTTCACTGCCATGACGACCTCGGCATGGCTGTTGCGAACTCGCTGGCTGCCATCGGTGCGGGCGCGACGCAGATTGAAGGGACGATTAACGGCCTGGGCGAACGCGCCGGGAACGCGGCGCTTGAAGAAGTTGTGATGGCTTTAGCTACCCGAAAAGATTATTTTAAAGCCTCCTCCCGTATCGACACGACACAGATTTACCGCACAAGCAAGCTCATTTACACTATCATCGGTATGCCCGCCCCCATCAACAAGTCCATCGTCGGCGCAAATGCCTTCGCGCATGAATCCGGCATACACCAGCACGGGGTGCTCGCCGAACGCACAACATATGAAATAATGTCACCCGAGTCTATAGGTCTGTCCAAAAACAAGCTCGTGCTCGGCAAGCACAGCGGGAGACACGCATTTATTGACCGGATTACAAGCCTGGGTTATAAGCTGAACGACAATGACATCAACAGATATTTCGATGAGTTCAAAAAACTGTGCGATAAGAAGAAAAACGTTAATGACGATGATATTGCCGCCATCATTACGAGTGAGCTTTCATCGCAGGACAGCCTTTATAAGCTTAACCGTTTTGATGTGTTTACATCGAACGCATCGCGCGGCACCTGCGTCATGAGTCTGGAGGCAGACGGCAAGATTCTTGAGGATGTGGCGCTTGGCGATGGGCCGATTGACGCGGCCTTCAACGTCATTGACAAGCTCATTGACGCGCCTGCTCATTCACTTGAGGGTTATGCTATTCATTCCGTATCTGAGGGGAAGGACGCGCTCGGCGAAGTCGTCGTAAAAATTAAAGCCTGTGATAAAATTGTTACCGGCCGCGGTTTATCGACGAATATTATAGAGTCGAGTATCCTCGCCTATCTGAACGGCGTTAATAAAATACTTGAAAGGAGAGATAAAAGTGCTGAAACTGGAGATGTTTGATACAACTCTCCGAGACGGGGCGCAGACGGAAGGCATATCGTTTTCGGTCTCCGATAAATTGGCTGTTGTAAAAACGCTGGACGAATTTGGTGTCCGTTATATTGAAGCCGGGAATCCCGGTTCCAACCCAAAGGATATGGATTTTTTCAGGTCCGCTGCCGATTTAAAGCTGGAAAACGCGAAGCTCGTCGCTTTCGGAAGTACGAAACGGAAAAACATTGCCGTCGAGGACGACAGCAATGTCGTGTCTCTCCTTGCCGCGAACACCTCTTGTGTCGCTGTTTTCGGGAAGTCCTGGGACCTGCATGTGACGGAAATACTGGGTACAACGCTGGAAGAAAATTTAAGCTGCGTCCGGGAAACAATCAGTTTCTTTAAAAGTAAAGGCAAAGAGGTTATTTTTGACGCCGAGCACTTTTTTGACGGTTACCATAACAACCCGGATTACGCGATGCAGGTTTTAACTGCCGCCGCTCAGGGCGGAGCTGACGCGCTCGTGCTCTGCGACACGAACGGCGGATCACTGCCGATGCAGGTATATACCATCGTCAAGACCGTTAAGGAAAGGTTTCCCGACATGCGCATCGGCATTCATTGCCACAATGACACCGGCTGCGCCGCAGCCAATTCCATGATGGCTGTCGAAGCGGGCGCGTGCCATGTGCAGGGGACCTTTATGGGGATCGGAGAACGCTGCGGGAACGCCGACCTCTCGGTCATCATACCGAACCTGCAGCTCAAGGGTGGCTACAACTGTATAGAGGGCAACCTTGAAAGGCTGAGCGAGACGGAAATCAAGATCGCTGAGATTGCGAACATAACGGTAGCAAATAATAAGCCATATGTCGGCGAGAGCGCTTTTGCGCACAAGGGCGGTATGCATATTGACGGCGTCGATAAGCTCTCGCGCTCGTTCGAGCATATTGATCCCGCACTCGTCGGCAACGCCAGAAAGTTCCTGCTCTCCGAGGTTTCGGGGAAAAAAGCAGTTCTCCTTAAAATAAAAGATATCGCGCCGCAGCTCACTAAAGACAGTCCGGAGACAACGGCAATACTCGAAAAACTCAAGGAGCTTGAGCACGAGGGATACCAGTTTGAAGCGGCGGACGCCAGCTTTGAGCTGATGGTTAAAAAAGTGATTGGTCAGTTTAAACCGCATTTCGAGCTCAACATGTATAAAGCCACCAGCGAATCCCCCGCGCCGACCGGTGAACAAAATTCTTTTGCTATGATAAAAATAAATGTGGACGGCTTTTCGGAGACAACCGCTTCACCGGGCAACGGCCCTGTCAACGCGCTTGATCTGGCTCTGCGTAAAGCGCTTTGCGTCTTCTTCCCCGTATTGTCCGGCGTTCACCTGATCGATTACAAAGTCCGTGTTCTCGAAACCGGAAACGCGACAGGATCCGGCGTCCGCGTATTAATTGAGAGTACCGACGGTCACCGCAAATGGATCACCGTCGGCGTATCCACCGATATCATCGGCGCCAGCTTCGCCGCCCTCGTCGACTCATTGGAATATAAATTGTGCATGGAGGAAAATTAACATGGGAATGACCATGACTCAAAAGATATTAGCGGCTCACTGCGGGGAGAAAACCGTCACGGCGGGGCAGATCATCATGGCGGATCTTGATCTGGTGCTCGGCAACGACATCACGACACCGGTTGCTATTAACGAATTCAATAAAGCCGGCTGCGGCTGCGTATATGATAAAAACAAGGTTGTTTTCGTTATGGACCATTTTGTACCGAACAAGGACATCAAGGCAGCCGAGCAGTCCAAACAAATCAGAGAGTTTGCTTTGGATAAGGGTGTGGTGAACTTCTTTGACGTCGGCGAAATGGGCGTTGAGCATGCGCTGCTGCCGGAAAAAGGGATGGTGATTTGCGGTGATCTCGTCATCGGCGCGGACAGCCACACCTGCACCTACGGCGCGCTCGGCGCGTTTTCGACAGGCGTCGGCTCCACCGACATGGCAGCGGGCATGGCTACAGGCAAGGTTTGGCTGAAGGTGCCTTCGGCTATCAAATTTAATCTCACGGGAAAACTCTCTAAAAATGTTTGGGGCAAGGATGTTATCCTCCACATTCTGGGGATCATCGGCGTCGACGGCGCGCTTTACAAATCAATGGAGTTTTCCGGCGAGGGCGTTGCCAGCCTCACGATGAGCGACCGGCTCTGCATCGCCAATATGGCCATTGAGGGCGGCGCAAAAAACGGCATTTTCCCGGTCGATGCTCAGACACTCGAATTCGTCAGCGCGCGCACAAACCGCAAACCGGTTGTTTGCGCGGCTGACGCAGACGCTGAATATGATCAGGTAATTGACATCGACTTATCAAAAATCAAACAGACGGTTGCCTTCCCGCATCTGCCGGAGAACGCGAAGACCTTTGACGAAATCGATAATATGCCGGACATCCGGATTGACCAGGTTGTCATCGGCTCCTGCACAAACGGCAGGCTTGAGGACCTCATCATTGCCGCCGAAATACTCAAAGGTAAAAAGGTCGCCAAACACATCCGCTGCCTTATCTTCCCGGCGACGCAAAAAATCTATCTCGACGCGATGGAAATGGGACTCCTGAAAATATTTATCGAGTCCGGCTGCGCCGTATCCACACCGACCTGCGGGCCTTGCCTCGGCGGACACATGGGTATTCTCGCTAAAGGCGAGCGCTGTGTCGCTACGACAAACCGCAACTTTGTCGGGCGGATGGGTCATCCCGAGAGCGAGGTTTATCTCGCCAGTCCGGCAGTGGCGGCAGCCTCGGCGATAGCGGGTAAGATTGCGGCGGCAGTATAATCGCTTTGGACGGAATAAAAAGAGGAGTGTAACAATATGATATTAAAAGGCCACGTCATCCGGTATGGTGACAATGTGGATACGGATGTTATCATCCCCGCGCGATACCTCAATACGGCTAACGCCAAAGAGCTGGCGGCTCACTGCATGGAAGACATTGACGCGACGTTTGTCAGCCGTGTCAAAAAGGGTGATATTATGGCCGCGGGTAGTAATTTCGGCTGCGGCTCCTCCCGCGAACACGCGCCGCTCGCCATTAAAGAATCCGGCATTGCGGCTGTTGTCGCGAAGAGCTTTGCGCGTATTTTTTATCGAAATGCACTCAATATCGGATTACCGATCATTGAGTGCGATGCTGATATCAGCGAGGGTGATCAGGTCGAAATTGATATTGACAAAGGTGAGCTGAAGAACGTGACAAAAAACACAGTCACAAAATTTGCGCCATTTCCGCCGTTTTTACAGAGCATCATCAACGCGGGCGGACTGCTCAATTCAATCAAGGAAAAAGCTTGAAAGATTGTTTCAAGCAGAAAGGAACGGTTATGTAAATGAACTATAACATTGCTGTCATTGAAGGCGACGGTATCGGTCCCGAAATCGTCAACGCTGCCATTGAGGTGCTCAAGCTCGCCGGGAAAAAATACAAGGCGAATTTCGTATTTAAAAAAGCAAAAGCGGGCGGCGCGGCAATTGATTATTTGGGCACACCGCTCCCGAAGGAGACAATACAGATTTGCCTGGAAAGCAACAGTGTGTTGCTTGGTGCTGTCGGCGGCCCGAAATGGGATATCCTCCCCGGAAATCTGCGTCCCGAAAAGGCGCTCCTGGGCATCCGCAAGGAACTCGGCCTTTACGCCAACATTCGTCCCGCCAAGCTCCTGCCCGAGCTGAAGACTGCCTGCCCTTTAAAAAAGGAAGTCGCCGACGCCGGGTTTGACATGGTCATCGTCCGCGAGCTCACCGGCGGCATGTATTTCGGTGAAAACGGCAGAAAAAACGGTCCATACGGCCCCGAAGCCTTTGATACCGAATGCTACAGCGAAATGGAGGTCGAACGCATCGGTATCATCGCTTTTGAGCTCGCCAGAGCACGCGGCAAAAAGCTCATCAGCATCGACAAAGCCAATGTCCTTGAAAGCTCCCGCCTGTGGCGCGAGGTCATCCACAAGCTCGGCGCAAATTATCCCGACGTCCAGCTCACCGATATGCTTGTTGACAACGCCGCCATGCAGCTCGTCAAAAACCCGAAGCAGTTTGACGTCGTCGTGACAAGCAATATGTTCGGCGATATTCTCTCGGATGAAGCCTCTCAGATTACCGGTTCCATCGGCCTCCTCCCGTCGGCTTCACTGGGTGAGACGAAACGCGGCATGTATGAGCCCATCCACGGCTCCGCGCCCGACATCGCCGGACAGGACAAAGCCAATCCTATTGCAACCATCCTGTCGGCTGCCATGATGATGCGCCTGTCCTTCAGCCAGGAGGAAGCGGCGCAATACATTGAAAACGCGGTGTCACGCGTCCTCGCCAAAGGCATGCGCACAGCGGATATCGCCCTGCCCGGAGAAAGTGTGCTATCCTGCTCCCAGATGATAAAAGAGATATTGGATGAACTGAAATAAGTCATTATCAAGAATCCCCTCGCCAGAGGGGATTCTTTTGCTTTATAAGAAAACCATCATTAGGTAATGGAAAACATTCACATCATATGCTATATTGATGATATGGGTTGGATTTACGCTATCATTTACAGAAATAAAGAGGGGTTTTATGCTGAAGACCTATTCGGATTTCCTGGCATATATGGACGAAACGGGTGTCATGGCCTTTTCAGGTAAATTTTTAGAGGGCTTTCCGAAGCTCGGTAGCTTGACGGCACCGTTCCAGTGGCATACCGGTGATGAGGATACCGACCCGTGGCAGTGGAAGGACCGCGCCGCGGCGGAAAAGCATCTGGCTTTCGGCAATATTGTCGGCGGGCACAAGGGGTTCATCTCACAAAAGCTTTACCCGCTTTTTTACTCCGCCTGCCGCCCCGACGGAACAATTGAGGAGCGCTATAGGAGCGGATACGTCAAAAAGACGGTTCTGGATGTATATCAATTATTTGAGTCCGGCAATTCTCTTGATACCGGGGATATCCGCAAGCAAATGGGCGTCACCAAGAAGGACGGCGCCTCCGCCGTGGACGGGGCAATCGTGACACTTCAAAAAGAATTTTACATCACTGTCTGCGGCAACAGACGAAAAGTGAGCTTCGACGGTCTGGAATACGGCTGGCCCGCGAATACCTATTGTCTGGTTGATAGCTGGGCCGGTGATTGGCTGAAAGAGCCGCTGTTATCAACAGCTGAAGCCAGAGCGAAAATTCTCGCGCACTGCGCCGCTA
The DNA here is from genome assembly GCA_002307055.1 of Clostridiales bacterium UBA1316. GTDB lineage: Bacteria > Bacillota > Clostridia > Oscillospirales > Oscillospiraceae > Sporobacter. The sequence goes on along the minus strand of DBTM01000061.1, from coordinate 116,707 downwards.
TGGACAATAGTATTGATATTGAACAGGTCGAGAGGCTGCTGTTTAATTTATAATTTGATCGGAGTTACTTATGTCATTTCAAGGCTTTACAGAGAAAACGCTTGAATACTTCCTGAGCATTTGTCTGGATAACAGCAAATCGAATTTTGAGGCGAACAAGGCGCTTTACAATGAGCATGTCAAAGCGCCGCTGCGCGAGCTGTACAGCGCGCTTGTGCCGGTGATGCTGGAGATTGATCAGACGATCTGTGTTAAGTCGTCACGCTGCGTATCGGGCGCTTATAACGACGCGCGTTTTGCTCAATCCGACCCTATTAAGACATATATGTATCTGCATTTCTGCGCCGAAACGGGACGCGACACGGATATCCCGGGCTTTTTTATGGATGCTTCCTATGATGGATACAGATACGGCTTGCAGCTTTACCATCGGACAACGCAAGGCATGACGAGGCTGCGGGACGCCGTATTGGAGAACGAAAAACAATTTATAGAAATCATCACAAGAATAGAAGCAGATGGTATATTTCAGCTTGAGGGCGACAGCTTCAAAAAGGAGCACTTCCCTGCCGCGCCGCCGCAGCTTAAAAATTGGCTCAACAGAAAAAGCTGGTGGGTTGGGCGGACAAGCTTACCGGACGAAGCGTTTTTTTCATCCTGCTTCGTCGGTCAATTATCGGAAAGCTATTTTGCACTGAAAAATTTGTATGGGTTGTTATGCCGGGCTCTAAAAAGCTGATTCGATCTAAAATCCATTCAAAAAGAGTGGATTTTTTATTGACATATGTCAATAATACGATATAATGCGTTTATGACATATGCCATAAACCTTAGGAGGTGCGTCGATGCCGAGGCCGAGAAAATGGAGAAGCGTGTGCCGGATGCCGGGCTGCAGCCGGTTTGGACCGCTCGACCCTGCGACGGAGGCTGAGCGCATTATCATGTCGGTTGTCGAATACGAGACGATTCGGCTGATTGATTTGGAGGCATTGACGCAGGAGGAATGCGCCGGACAGATGAATGTCGCGCGGACGACCGTGCAGGGTATCTACAACAATGCCAGGCAAAAGCTCGCCGATTCCCTGGTCAACGGCAAGGAACTGTTTATAGAGGGCGGTGAATATATACTGTGCGACCGCAGCGAATCAGACCGGATAAGCGGCTGCTGCTATCGTCGGAACTGCTGGAGAAATCAGACGCCCAGCAATGAAACAGATCATCCGAAAATGGAGGGTTCAGAATGATAATTAAAGCGCTTGCGGAAAATACATCAATCAGTGAGGATTTCGGCTGTGAGCATGGACTGAGCTTGTATATTGAAACAGATCATCATAAAATTATTTTTGACACCGGCGCGAGTGACCTCTATATCATTAACGCTTTTCTGCTGGATGTCGACTTGAGTCAGGTGGACACTGCCGTTATTTCACATGGCCACTCCGACCACGGCGGCGGGCTGAAGGCATTTCTGCTGCAAAATTATAAAGCCAAGGTCTATATATGCGCCGAGGCATTTGAGAAGCATTACGCGACTTATGCAAACGGCTCGGTGCGGTTTATCGGGCTTGAAACGCTCGATCATTGCGACCGCCTTGTCTATCCCGGAAAGCAGCTCAAAATTGATGATGAATTGGAGCTGTTTTCGAAGGTCAGCTGCCTGAGACTGAATCCTTCGGGCAATACCGATCTGCTCAAACAGGACGGTGATGCCATGGCGGGGGATGATTTTGTTCACGAGCAGAACCTCGTCATTCGCAGCGGCGGTAAAACAGTGTTGATTGCCGGCTGCTCCCATTGCGGGATCGTCAATATTCTGGAGCATTTCCGCAAAGAAAACGGGTGCTACCCGGATACGGTTGTCGGTGGGTTTCATTTATATAATCCGGCACGTGATCAATACGAAACCCCTGAGATCATCAGTGAGATCGGCACTTTTCTGCTTGGGACAAAAGCAAAATTTTATACATGCCACTGCACAGGTCTCGGCGCATATCAGCAGCTTAAAGATATGATGGGCGCTTCCATCGAATATCTGTCGGGCGGAAGTACACTGACTATATAATCTATCATTCAAAGGAGAAAAACACATGAGCGAAACTTGCAGCGAAAGCTGCTCAACCTGCGGCGAGGAATGCGCAGAAAGAAAGGAAAAGCCCGATTTTTCCGCGCTGCCGCATGAATTAAGCCGAATTAAAAAAGTCATTGCCGTGGTCAGCGGTAAAGGCGGCGTCGGCAAATCTCTCGTCACGTCAATGCTCGCTGTGACGATGAACAGGATGGGGTATCATTCGGCTATTCTCGATGCCGACATCACAGGCCCATCCATTCCAAAAGTATTCGGGCTCAAGGATAAAGCCACGGGCGGCGAGCTCGGAATCTATCCCGTTAAAAGCCGAACGGGTATTGACGTGATGTCCATCAATCTGCTCCTGCAAAACGAAACGGATCCCGTTGTCTGGAGAGGTCCGGTCATCGCCAATTCCGTCAAGCAGTTCTGGACGGACGTCATTTGGACAGATGTGGATTTTATGTTCATTGATATGCCCCCAGGTACCGGAGATGTCCCGCTCACCGTATTTCAATCGATTCCCGTTGACGGTATTATTATTGTCACCTCTCCGCAGGAGCTTGTCTCCATGATCGTCACGAAAGCCGTTAAAATGGCGGAGATGATGCATATTCCTATCATCGGACTTGTGGAAAATATGTCGTATTTTAAATGCCCTGACAATGATAAAAACTATAATATATTCGGCGACAGCCACATTGATGAAATAGCCGAAAAGCATGGGCTCGCCATCCTCGCCAAGCTGCCCATCGACCCAAGGATATCGAGGGCTTGTGACGCTGGCGCAATAGAGATGCTTGACGTCTCTTGTCTGAACAGTATCGGCACGCTCCTAAAAAAAACGATGAATACCTGATATTACAAAATAAATACGAAAATATTTGGAGGAAACACACTTATGAAAATCGCTGTCGCTAGCGAAGGAGATTTAGTATCCCAGCATTTTGGTCATTGCGCGAATTTCAACGTCTATGAACTGGAAAACAGCAAAATTATCAGCAGCCGCTCTGTGCAGAACGGTGATCATGAGAACGGCTGCGTGCCGGATTTCCTGAAAACCTTCGGCGTCACCCTCATTATTACAGGCGGTATCGGCGGCGGTGCGGTCGCGAATTTAAACAGACAGGGTATCGATGTCATAAGAGGTGCTAAAGGCGGCGCTCAAGAAGCTGTTGAAAAGTATCTCAGCGGTAAACTGATATCTACCGGTGAACTCTGCGCAGAGCATGAAGCGCATCATGGGCAAGGCAGCGACGCGCATCAGTGCAGCCATCACGGCAGCTAAGCTCAAAATAAACAGTTGCTGAAAACCGGTGTATATGCGATAATTATCATAATTATTTTAGGTATCAGGAGATTATTATGCTCATTGCTGTTAGCGCCGACGGCGCGTTGCTGTCAAGCGCGGTTTCAGAAAATTTTGAGTCATGCCGGTTTTTGCAGCTCATTGAGACAGACGATATGACCGTTGACGCTCTGGAGACCACCGGAAACGCAGCGGAATTGACTGATCTTATCATTGAACGTGACTGCGAAGCAATTATCACAGGGAAATTATCCGTTGATATATTCAATAGTATTGCCGGTGTCGGTATCACGCGATACAGCGGTTTCGGCTGTTCTGTCGGTGAAGCTCTTCAGCTGATGGACAGAAACAAACTCGAATATATCCGGTACGCCGATGAAAACGACACCTGTCACGGTGACCACAGCGGCGTTGATTGCGACTGCGGTGAGGATGACTGATTCACAACCCCTTAAAGTAAAAGATTCTTCGCTTTATTAACAGCGAAGAATCTTTTACTTTTTGCGAACACTATTAATGATTCCTCTTATCGCAGTCTTTGCAGTAGCCGTACATTTCGACACGGTGGCCGAGAACATGGAAATTGTCGTCCGAGAGCTTGGGTTTGAATTCGGCCATCGGGCAGTTGCTGATGGCGACAATTTTATGGCAGTCGACGCAGACGGCGTAATGATGGTGGCCATGCCGGCCCAGCTCGTAATACGCCATATCGCTGCCCGGAACTGTTGTCGTGACGGCGATGTTTTTCTCCGTAAAAAGCTCCAGAATCCGGTATACTGTCGATAACCAGACGGGAGACGTGCCCTTTTCAATCAGCGCGTAAATGTCTATGGCGGAAAGCGGTGCTTCGGCGTGTTCAAGCACGCTCATGACGGCTTCGCGCTGCTTTGTTTTTTTTATGCCGACCGGCCATACAGTCTCCGTCACGATGCCGCCACCTCCTGTGCCGCAGTTGCCTTTACCATCTGTATGATCTTTTTGGCGAGTATGACAAGTACAAGCACCGCAACGGATACAAGCGCCGTAAAACCGCCCGGGGCGACGCCCAGATAATAAGACAGTATAAGACCGAGCATGATATCAATGATACTGAAAATAATAGAAAACACAAGCGTCGCCTTAAACCCCTTACCGAGCTGCAGCGCTGCGGCAACAGGCAAAGCGATCATTGAGCTGATGACGAGAACGCCGACAATCCGGATGGTTACCGATATCGCTGAGGCAACGAGTATCGAAAAGATATAGTTTAGGAGCCTGACTTTAACGCCTGCAATTGTTGCCGCCTCTTCATCATATGCGATATAGACAAGCTGATGGTAGAGAAGGATGAGCGTTAAAACGGAAATGAGACTCAGGATCATCACCATGATGACGTCAAAGCCTGTCACAGTCAGAACGCTGCCGAATAAAAACGAGTCGGCATTCGTATGCAGATTCCCGGAGCTGATGATTGTAATCGCCGTACCGACACAGAGCGCCAGGACAATGGATAAAATGAGGTCGGTATTTTTCTTAAAATAACCCCTCAAAAATTCAATAAGCGCACCCGCGAGCGATGTGAAGATGAACGCGCCGAGGACAGGGTTCTGCTTGAACATCAGCCCGATGGTGATACCGGCGAGTGAGGCGTGCGAGAGTGTGTCCCCAATCATGGAGTATCGCCGAAGCACAAGAAAAATGCCGATACTCGGGCATAATATCGCAATAAAAATGGAAACGAGAAACGCGTTCTGCATAAAACCGTAAGCGAGCATTTTTTAACCCTCCTTCCTGTCATTAATACCAGTTAATTCAGCAGAGAATTGGGCGGGCGTGCAGATATGGCCGTGGCCGCTGTCCAAATGATAGATTTGGGTGGAATTTGAAATAGCGGCAACCAGGTTGTGTTCAACCGAAATAATTGTAATGCCCTTTTCTTTATTCAGCTTTTTGATAATTCCGTATATTTCCTTCTGGCTGCCGGTGTCGACGCCGGTAGACGGCTCGTCGAGTATCAGCAGATCGGGATTCCCCATCAGCGCTCTGGCAATCAGAATTTTCTGGCTCTGTCCTCCTGACAGCGTCCCCATGAGTGCGCCGGAATAATCAGTTAATCCCACCTGCAAAAGACTTTGGGCGATAACATCCCGACCCTTGAGCTTCAGCAGATGCCTGTATGAATCCAGCATCTCGAAGACTGTAATAGGAAAACCGGCTTGCGCGCCGTCGTTTCTCTGCGGGACATAACCCGTTCGTATCGCCGATGTCTCAATGCTTCCGCTTGTGGGCTTCAGAAGCTTGAGTATCAGCTTGATGAGCGTGCTTTTCCCACTGCCGTTATCACCGACGACAGAGACGTATTCACCGTCTTTAAGCTCTAAATCGAGCCCTCTGAGAATATACGGCGTCGTGCCTGTATAAGAAAAATATAGATTTTCAGCCTTGATCATATTAACCACCCGTTAAATTATTACTTGACAAATTATTCCGATACTTGTTATTATCTATTATAGACGCAAATGCGAATCATTTGCAAGTATATTTTTTAGGAGTCAATCAACATGGTTAAAAAGATTATCTCAGTTTTGCTGTGCATTTCTGTTGCATTGACCGCATCAGCTTGCGGCAGCCAGAAAAACATTACCCCGAACGGTAAAGTAAAAATCACCGTATCATTCAACGCGCTTAAGGAATTTGTCGCCGCTGTCGGCGGCGATAAGGTTGATATTTCTGTTATTATCCCCGACGGCACGGAACCTCATGAGTTCGAACCCAAGGCGCAGGATCTGATTGCTTTAAACAATGCTGATATTTTCGTCATTAATGGGCTCAGCATGGAACGCTGGGCAGCAGATGCCGTTAAGGCTTCTGGAAATACTGCGCTGATTACAGTTGACGCCTCGACAGGTATTGATCCTATTGTTAACAAAAATGAAGCGGAAGTATCGGAGCACGGTCAATATGACCCCCATATTTGGCTGAGCCTTAAATGTGCCGAAATTATGGTCTTAAACATTAAAGACGCATTAGTAAAAGCCGACCCGGATAACAGTTCTTCTTATCAGAATAATTATACTCAATACGCCGCAGAGCTTGAGCAGCTCTGCACCAGCTATAGCGCAAAATTTGCTGCCGTATCAAATAAGAGTTTTGTAACGGGCCACGCCGCCTTTGGATACTTATGCCGCGACTTTAATCTTGAGCAGAACAGTGTCGAGGATGTTTTTGCAGAGGGTGAACCAACCGCGCAGCAGCTGTCGTTATTAATAGAATACTGTAAAGAAAATCATGTAACTACGATTTTCAGCGAAGCTCTTGAAAATCCCGATGTCGCCGACACGCTGGCAAAGGAAGCAGGTGCTCAGGTTAAATCCATTTTCACCATTGAGAGCTCGGAAAATGGGAAGACTTACCTGGAACGCATGGAAGAAAATCTGAAAGTAATATACGAGAGTATGGTTTGAAGCATGAGGCCACCGTATTCAATTTAGATTCTGTTTTGCGTAACGTCATTTTACGGATATTTTTATGCTTTGTATATTTCACAAAGAATACAAGGGCGCGCCTCGGTATGGTTCAGCCAAACTGAGACCGCCCTTGTTATTTTCGCCGAGTAATAACGCACCGTCCTAATCCTATTGGATCATGGGTTTCGGTTGATTTAGCTTTTTATTGTTCACCTATTTATCTCTTTCCCGTATACGCAGGTGCGATTCCTTCAATTTTTTCATAGCATCCTCGTATTTGAGCGACCTCAGCTTGGGGAAAGCTCTGATGAGCCTGGAATTTTGAAATCTATTCAGTCTAAACAGCAGTTTGATCCGGTCATCGTAAAATTCACTCTGCTCAAAGCTTTCAACGAGAGAATCCTTAAGCTCCCCGGCGCGTGTCATATACTTCTCGATAAAAGCGTTGATTGCGCATTGAATCTCACCCAGCCTGCCGTTTAAAGTAACAATGTGATTCACTGTAATGACTGTGTCTATCGCTATACCCGAAAATATAAGCGCAGAAGCTAAAATCAGCGCCGTGACCGGCAGCCTGCCCGTTAAGCCGCTCACAAAAGGATGGACATACTGAATCGCCAGCACAGACATCAGGCCGAAAATAAGCGCGCCTTCCAGACATACTCTGCCGTTTAAATTGTAATGCCTGTTCGAGTAGTCCCACCATTTCGTATGGAACAGCTTTTCAAGCAGATAAGATGTGATATATTCCAATGTACAAGTCAGCAGGGCCGCAGCCAGAAACAGCTCAATGACATTGTCAGATCTGCCGCCAAGGACCAGCAGAACAATTATCGCACCAAAACCGTAGACAGGGCAGAACGGTCCGTTCAGAAAGCCTCTGTTAATCAGCTTGCGCTCACGGATTGAGCATAAAACTGTCTCATAAAGCCATCCGACAAAACTGTATATAATAAACCATAAAAACCAATGAATATAAACCAAGCGTTACACCTGCTATTTCTGTTTTAGGTAAATCAAGCGATTGATAAGTCACTTCCAGATATAACACTTTTTCTTTCAAAAAGCCAGCATTACCTGCCCCAGGCGCCCCAGTCCGTCAGCGAGCCGGTCTTCAGGCATGTTGGAGAAGTTCAGGCGCATGGTGTTCTCATGTCCGCCGTTGGGGAAAAAGGAACCACCGGGGACAAAAGCAACCTTCCTCTCCAAGCTTTTTTTAAGCAGTTCCCGGGCGTCGATATATTCCGGCAGGACAGCCCAGGTAAACAGCCCGCCCTGCGGTCTTGTAAACGTCACGTTTTCGGGGAATGCCGTTTCCATGACGGAGACCGTAATGTCACGGCGTTTTTTATATACCGCACGTAACTTTTCAATATGTTTGTCAATATCATAGAGCTCGAGCCATTTTACAATTTCGCGCTGGGCAAGGGTATTGCACTGCAAATCAGTGCCCTGCTTGACAAGTACATACTTTTTAATGGCTTCCTTATCGCCTGCAACCCAACCGATTCTGTAGCCCGGGCAGAATACCTTTGAAAAAGTACCGCTGTAAAAAACACAGCCAGATTGGTCAAAGGATTTGACGGCAGGTAGTCTCTCGCCTTCAAAGCGGAGCTCACCGTACGGGTCGTCCTCAATGACAACCACCTGATATTTTACTGCCAGCTCATAAAGCCGCCGTCTGCGTTCTAAACTCCATGACCGACCTGTCGGATTCTGAAAATCCGGTATGGTGTAGATGAGCTTGACATTGCCGGTTGATTTCAAAATTTCTTCCAGTGCCTCCGGTATCATGCCGCTGTCATCTGTCGGCACCTCATTAAACCGGCAGCCGTACGCCCTGAATGCGCTGATAGCAGCCAGATAAGTCGGGCACTCGCATAAAACAGTATCACCTTCGTCAAGAAATACCTTCCCGGACAGGTCAAGCGCCTGCTGCGAGCCGTTGGTGATAAGGATATTATCCTCATCTAACGATGTGCCCCGCGTTTTGTTGACCCTGTCGGCAATCCATGCGCGCAGAGGCGCGTACCCCTCCGTCGTTGAATATTGTAAAGCTGACCGGCCGTCTTCCTGAAGGACGCATCTGGACGCTTCTATGATTTCTTCGACCGGAAAAAGCTCGGGCGCGGGCAGGCCGCCTGCAAAGGAGATGATATCAGGCATCTCTGTGATTTTTAAAAGCTCTCTGATTTCGGACGCTTTCAGCTGCGCCATCCGTTTTGCATATTGATATTCCATTTTAATCTCCCTATATAATCGGATTCACCTCAACAACATGATCAGAAGCGTCATTATGGTTTTCATTGAGCAGCTCTTTCATCGCTTTGCAGAGAAGCTTAATACCCTCTTCAATTCGGTTTATGGGCGCATAGGTAAAATTGAGCCTGATAAACGCGTCGCTCCGAGCCGTGCAAAAGAATGGTGTACCGGGAATAAAGCTTACCTTATATTCTGCCGCTTTTGCGACGAGCCTGTCAGCAGATAACCCCTGCGGAAGCTGACACCAGACGTAATAGCCGCCCCTTGGCTTGTTCCATATCATCCCCTTCGGCGCGTATCGGGTAAGCGCGAGCAGCATAACGTCACGCCTGTCTTTGTATTCCACACACACTCTTTTCAGGTGCGTGTCAAGTCCGCCGCTCACTACAAACCGTTCAATGATCCATTGAGCCAGACTGCTTGAATGTAAATCCATCAGCTGTTTTGCCATTGAAAATTCTTTGATAATCCGTTTATCAGCCGTAAGCCATCCCAATCGCAAGCCGGAATATACATTTTTTGAAAATGTGCTCAGATAAACAACGTATCCGCTGTCATCAAGCGCTTTGAGAAGCGGCAGCTGGCTGCCTTCATAGCAAAGATCTCCGTAAGCGTCGTCCTCAAGAATGACAACATTAAACTGCTTTGCGAGTGTAATCAGACGTTTTCTTCTCTCAAGACTCATTTCCGTCCCTGTCGGGTTTTGATATGTCGGTATAGTGTAGATCAATTTAGGCCGATAACGGTGCAGAAGCTGCTCCAAGATGTCGACCTTCATCCCGTTTTCGTCCACCGGAACAGTCATTATACGCGCACCTGCCGTTTTAAAAACCTGAATCGCCGGAAAGTAGGTTGGCTCCTCGATGACGACGATATCACCCGGATCTATCAATATCCTTGCAGCCAGATCGATCCCCTGCTGGGAGCCCGCCAGCAGCATCACCTCATCTGCCGTACAGTAGACTCCCCGCTTTTGCATCACGGCGCACATGGCACGGCGCAGTGATAAAAACCCTTCCGTCGGTGAATGCAGCAGCGCTCTGATGTTGGCTTTCTCCAGAAGTGCTTCTTCAAGGTCATTGAGTATTTCTATCGGTCCGCTGTCAGGTGCGGCGATGCCAGTAGCAAAAGAAATAACATCAGATCGGCTGGCAAGCTCAAGCAGCTCCTTGACGAGACCGGAATCAAATCTGCCCGCATACCGGCTCAGCAGTTGGTTCCAGACCGGTTCAGCCGAAATGCGCTGCGATTCTTCTGTTCTGCTTATTGCCGCACCCTGTACAACCGTCCCGTTTCCGACGAACGAGCCGAGAATCCCTTCCGATTTCAGTGTGCTGTAAGCGTTTAAAACGGTTGTCCTATTGACGCCGAGGAAGTCGGCAAGCTTCCGCTCGGAGGGCAGCCTCTGTCCCTCCGGAATCTCTCCGGTTTCAATCTGATGCCTTATCTGATTGGCAATCTGAATATAGACCGGTGTTTTTTCTTCTCTGTTGATATCGATTTTCACACCAATTCACCCCATTGGATTCATCCATTGCTATAATATTACTTTATTTTATAGATATCAACAGCCAATTTCTCTTTATTTGAACCATCCATTTTTCACCTTGTGCGTTATTGTCTTCTTTCCATGACCATATCAGCGAGCGGCTGCTATAAATATTATATAAAATGAACCGGACATAAATCCGGTTCATTTTATGAGTGCTCCAATATTAAACACTTGTTTTATACATATGTTTAATATTGTGGAATATTCATTTCAGATCAATTAAGTTAAGCTCAGCAATAATTCCGGCACTGCGATTCCGGTTTTTCTTTCGTCTTGAATAATCAGAATAAATCATATACAATATAAGCAAATATCGAGGTGATTTAATGGATGGAGCCGAGCAGCGTATTGTAGAAGCAGCGATTGCCTGTATCGAAGAGTACGGATTTAAAAATATGACTGTTCGCCGCATCGCAGCGAAAGCGGGAGTTAATATTGCCGCCATCAACTATTACTTTCATTCAAAAGATCAGCTTATGACTAAAGTGATTGAAATGACGATCGATAATACCTTTGACTGGAGTGACCTAGGCTATACGGACAGCCTCCCCCCTAAAGAACAGCTGTTTGCCATTATAGATCACCTGTCCACTGGTGCGCAGAATTTTCCTCAAATTACCCGAGCTCATTTTTACGAAGCCATGATAAACGGTGATTACTCCGCGCCTGTTATAAAAGTCATGAACGGCTTTATGGAGACAATTTATCAGAAAATTATCCAAAATGGCTGCCGGATGAATGAGAAAGCTCTTCGAAATTCCATTACGCAGATTTTCATGACAGGGCTTTTTTCTGTGGGTGTCGTCCCGAATGTCTATATGCCTTTTCTTCACGCTGATCTGACAAATATCAATGAACGCAGGAAATTTCTGAAGCATCTGATTGACCATTTGATCGACGAATAGGTATACCGCATAAAGAAGCTGCATCGTTAAGTTTAACTCAACGATGCGGTTTTTGTTTTTCTCAGCTCCAGCAGATATTCCTCAGCGAATTTTGACGCAACAGCACCGTCGGACGCCGCGGTGACAATCTGACGCAATGGCTTTGTGCGGACATCGCCGACGGCGAAAACGCCCGGTACACTTGTCCGTGTCGTCTCATCGGCAATAATGTACCCCTGAGCGTCCATATTAACAAACCCGATAAAAAGCTCGGTGTTCGGTATCCGGCCAATGGCGATAAATATCCCCTCTGCCGCGAGCTCTGTCACATCACCCGTCTTGATATTTTCAATTTTCGCGCCCGTTACCTTTTTGTCAAATAAAATCTCAGAAATTTTGGCGTCGGGTATAAACGTCAGATTCCCAGTATTACGAATGGTCTCCAGATAGCCTTTAGAGGCCCGGAGCGTATCGCGGCGGTGAATGAGATAGACGTGTTTACAGATTTTCGCTAAAAAGAGCGCGTCTGTGACAGCGGTGTCTCCGCCGCCGTTGACGATCACGGTTTTGCCTTTATACATCATCCCATCGCAGGTGGCGCAGTATGCGACGCCGCGATTGACAAGCTTGGCTTCATTTGGCAAGCCGAGCGTTCTGGGGGAAGCGCCTGTCGCGAGGATTACCGTTTCAGCCTCATATTCACCGTCTGTTGTATGAATAATTTTTGGCTTTGCCGACAAGACGACAGCTGTGACCTCCTTGATTTCACTCATGGCGCCGAAACGGTCGGCACCGAGCTTCATCTTTTCGCCCAGCGCAAAGCCGTCAACTCCGTTTTCAAAGCCGGGGTAATTATCCACCTGGCTTGTTGTAGCCATCTGGCCTCCTGGTGAAAGCTTTTCCAGGAGCAGCGTTTGAAGGCCGGCGCGCGCACAGTACAGCGCCGCTGCGTAGCCGCCCGGTCCCCCGCCGATAATAATAGTATCATAATGTGCCATCGTCATTTTATCATCCACCCACTGTCTGATTTTCTGTTTGCCTCATTATATCCCCTGTTCGCTCAGCCATCTGTCAATTTCCGTTCTGGAGCCAGGATTGATGAGCGGCGCGCCTGCCTTTCCGTCCTGAAAAAGCAGCAGTGTCGGGAGTGTCATAACCTCAAAGCGGTTTTCCAGCTCTTCCTGTTCATCTACATTAACTTTACCGACGATAAGCTTGTCCTTATAGCTGCCGTCAACCGTATCAATCACCGGTGACAACCGTCTGCAATACCCACACCATGGTGCCCAGAAATCAATCAGAACCGGTTTACCGGCACCTTGAACCTCATTTACAAAGTTATCTTTCGTTACATCGATAATTGCCATCGCTAACCCTCCTAAAATGCTTTAAAATCTTTCTCTGTAAGTCATTATATACGCTTTGTTGTTATTATAAAGTGATATAATCACATACAAATATACTTTTTGTATTATTATAAAGATAAAACTATAATATAACAAACAGATGTGATATATTTACTTTATAAGAATTCTCCACGAAAGGAATGGTCATATTTATGCTGAAATTGAGCGGCGTCGGTGTCACAGCCGAGGGCGATAAGGGACAAGTTCAGATACTCCGAGATATCAACCTGACACTTGAAGCAAAAAAGATTTATGTGATGACGGGCCCTAACGGAGGCGGAAAAACCTCGCTGGCAAAAACGGTTATGGGCATTTATAAAGCGTCAGAGGGTCAGATTACACTCGATGACACCGATATTACAAACATGTCGATCACAGAGAGAGCGCAGCTGGGAATTGGTTACGCGTTCCAGCAGCCCGCGCGTTTTAAGGGGCTGAAAGTCGGCGATTTTCTAAAGCTTGCCTCTGGTAAAAACAGTAAAATTGATTACTGCGCGCTGCTTTTCGACGTCGGCCTGTGCGCGCAGGATTACATTAACCGTGAGCTGAACGCAAGCTTTTCAGGCGGAGAATTAAAACGAATCGAAATTGCCAGTATCCTTGCGCGGAATCTGAAGGTCGCACTGTTCGACGAGCCTGAAGCGGGCATTGATCTATGGAGCTTTCAGCGGTTAACAGACACTTTCCGGACACTGAATGAAAAATCAGATGCGACGATCGTTATTATTTCGCATCAGGAACGCATCCTGCGTCTGGCGGACCAGGTTATACTTGTCTCGGGCGGTACCGTCAATGAAATTACGACTCAGGAGAAATTTCTTGGGGACCTGAATGACGATGAATCCGCCTGCAAATGCCGAATTGGCTGTGTAAGGGAGGGTGCTGCTGATGCTGGATGCAATAGATAATAAATTATTACTGGAAGTCGCCGGTCTGCATGAAATACCGCGGGGTGCTTACAATATCCGTAAGAATGGGCAGGGTGTCGGGCGTCATACAACGGCTAACATCGATATCGTCACAAAGACCGATAAGCCCGGCATCAACGTCATTATCAAACCCGGCACAAAAAACGAAAGCGTCCATATACCGGTTATTCTATCCGAGAGCATGGACGATCTCGTCTATAATACATTTGAAATCGGGGAAAATGCCGATGTGCTTATCGTCGCCGGCTGCGGCGTCCATAATTCCAGTAATAAAAAAGCCCAGCACGACGGCATCCACGAGTTTTTTGTCCGTAAGGGCGCTAAAATGAAATACGTTGAAAAACATTACGGTGAGGGCGACGGGAGCGGTGCGCGCGTATTAAACCCAACCACAATTATCGATGTCGAGGAGGACGGCGTAGCTGAGCTTGAAATGGCCCAGATCAAGGGTATCGACAGTGCAAAACGCGATACCCACGTGAAACTCCACAAAAACGCAAAGCTCATCGTTTCAGAAAGACTGCTGACGTATCTGGAGCAGTCCGCCGAGTCAAACATCACTGTTGAGCTGCTCGAAGAGGGCTCGTCGGCGCAGATCATCTCCCGTTCGGTTGCTCAGGATAAATCAAAACAACTTTTCCATCTGAATCTGCGCGGGTATGCCGAGTGCCGCGGCCATATTCAATGTGATTCCATTATCATGCATGACGCCCAGGTATCGTCTATCCCGGAAATTTCAGCCTTCCATTCAGACGCGCAGCTGATTCATGAGGCTGCTATCGGGAAAATCGCCTCGGAGCAGCTCATTAAGCTCATGACGCTCGGTCTTACGGAAAAGGAAGCTGAAGATAAAATCCTTGAGGGATTTTTGGCATAGTAGCCAATGTGAATAAATCGATTGAAAACAAAATATATGGAGGTAAATTATGAAAAAGTATGTTTGTTCCGTATGCGGATATATTTATGATCCCGCGGCAGGTGACTCTGACAGCGGTATCGCGCCCGGCACAGCGTTCGAGGATCTTCCCGACAATTGGGTCTGCCCCGTTTGCGGCGCAGGAAAAGCCGATTTTACGGAAGAATAATTAAAGAAATATATCACCGGTCTCGTGAGGCATACCTTAGTTGAAAACATTGAAAAGCCGTCGTTGACTCAAGTGCCGACGGCTTTTTCATCGATTATTTATATTACTGAATTTTGGTGCTGCGAATGAACACAAGAAACATCTACATAGATAATATTAAAGGCGCTTTGATTTTTTTGATCGTCTTCGGTCATTTTGCTGCCGACAGCGTTCAATATTCGTCTTTTTTAAATTCTTTCTATACATTCATCTATATTTTTCATATACCGCTGTTTGTATTTATCTCCGGGTTCTTATCTAAAAATGCTGAAAAGAACAGAGATACTGCTTTTACTAAGTTTTTAGGGCTATATCTTTTTTCGGTTACCGGCTTCACATTTTTTTCCGATGCCTTATATACCGTTTTTTCTTTAGGGAAAGATATCAATTCGGCTTTTTTACTGAGTAAGTCAATTGAAATTCTAAAAGATACTTTGTTCTCGGTATTTCACGCGACGGGCGCGCCCTGGTATCTGCTCAGTCTCATTTTTTGGCGTATCCTGACGCCGTATTTGAAGAAAAAGCGGTTTATTTTTATCGCTCTGTTATTGGCGGTTGCTGCTGGTGGTGTCACTGAAATAGGATATACACTGAGCATATCAAGGACCATCGTCTTCTTTCCTTTTTATTTACTGGGGTACCATTTTGATACGGCACTATTCAGCAGGCTCACAAACACGATCAGCAAATGGGCCAGGGTACTCTCGGCGTTCGTTATTCTCGCTGTTATATTTCTCATTCAGCAAAATGTCCTGCATTTGAATTATCAGATGCTTTATTCCTTTTCATCCTATCAGGTGTGCGGATATACTTTCGCAAAAGGCGCTGTAATCAGAATATTTATATTTGCTCTTGCTGTAGTAATATCTGTTTGTTTTTTATGTCTTATACCAAAACGGGAAATCAAGTTTACAAAATGGGGCAGCAGGAGCCTGAACATTTACATTTGGCACATGTTCCTCATTCCTGTTGTCGGAATACTGGGCTCAAAGCTGAATTTACAGCTCTTGTCTGTTCCGGTTGTAATCGTCATATCTTTGGCTTCGTGTGTAATCCTCTCTAGCACCTTTTTTGTAGAGTTAACCGACACTATCAGGCGACGAATGAATCGCATATTCTCTAGTGCTGAATTCGTTCACTAAATCGTTTTGCTCTTTTTCTGTTAAGGCCCGCGTTTTCTTATAAAGCGTTAGTTTAATATTTCCGCCGTCGAGCTCGAATTCTTCGCCGAACTTTTCGTATGCCATTCCAAAACCCGTATGCTTCAGCAGCATCTGAGCAGGGAGATAAACAACCTGCTGTTTTTCTTTGCCCAAATGGAGCTGAATCGGATCTCCCACGAGGAGGAAATCGCATTCAAAAAGCATACCCGGGAATGGGTCTCTGCTGTCGACAGCCGGCAGCTCCAGGAGATAGTTCCTGGGTACAGCCGAGACGCGCTTTAAATTCAATGATGCCTCGGCATTCACCAATATATCGCGGTTTATGAGGAATGAGCATGCTAATATACCAACGGTTTTTCTGTTTTTACCCACCTCTTTATCCAAATATCTGATAATTTTTACAATCTCTGACGCATCCGGCCAAACCCACGGCTCAAACGAAAAGCTGGGGAGTAATGAGACGGATATCGCTTTATCAATCTGCACAGGATACAGCGCAGGATAAACTGTGACGAAGGATGGGAGCAGCGTATTAACCACGAGCAGAAGACCGGCTGCCCGGCGTTTGGTTAACGCATCTGCCAGAGGACAAATAAGCATCGTCATCAGCAGCATGAGGGACGGTATATAGAGGAGCAAATGCTGCTGATTATGTGATTGTACTTTTACAAAAATGAGGAAGCAGCTGATTATCTGGAGTAATAAAAACAGCGCCATCTGCCGCTTTTCACGTTTAAAGCAATAGAAAATACCCGCAGCAATTGCTACGGCAAGCGTAAACAAACCAAAATAACTAGTAAACATTTTGACATCAAACGCCAAGCCCATTTTATAGGCTGAATATAGCTCCGAATAATTCTTCAGCAGGACATCGGATACGAATGGCTGAAACAGAAAAAGCAGAGAAAATCCAAATGCAGCCAAAGTCACAACAACCGGTACAGCCGATTTTCTATAGATAATACTGTCAACAATCAGGGTGAGAATAAAGGAAAGCGCAAAAAAGCAAAACCATCGGCGCAGTAAAGCGGCGCCAGCCAGCAAAATACCGATTATAATAAAATGCCCGATGTCATTTTTGTTATTATCGTATTTCCATATGAGTATGGATGCCAGTATGAAAATAACGCCTGTAATATCCAAATACCCGACGAGTGCCGTAATGAACAGCATTGGAAAGGTGCCAAAGAGACAGAGCGCGGCAAGTATTTTGCGCCGGCAATTGCTGCGTATATAAAAATAAAAGAGTGTTAACAGGGGAAACAAGCCAAAGTTCACAATCCCGCAGATGAAAACCCATCTTGAAGTACCGAAAATCATCACAAGCGGCGTCCATGGAAGAGCAATCAGATAATTATAATCCAGATTCTGTATTGAATTGAAGACGAACCCAATAAGCTGAACAAAACCCACACGGGCTTCTTCTGCCAATATCTGAGTAATCTGCCAATATCCCGCGGAATCCCAATAGTATATTTTATAGCTGCCTTTAATGTATAGCCAGGAAAGCACATTAATGATAATGAGAATTGCCGCTAAAAAAATAAAATCTTTCTTATTCAGCGACTTCAGCCACCGACAAATTGATGGAAAGCAATTCGTCAGCGCTGAAAAAACATGCTGAACGAATAGCGCGAGCAGCAATGCCGCGCCGATCGTCAAAATCATTACCTGCAAGTTGGTATAGGCGCCGATGCAGATGAGCGCTTCATCAACAATGTGTTTTCTGAAAACAAGGCAGAACACAAGGCAGCTCAAGCCAATGAGGCATACATATGGGAATTTAAAATACGTATGATGCCTCAGATAACCTGAAAGCCTTTTCATAAAAATCGCCGGCAGGATCCCAAACGCGCCTGTAAAAGCCCACAGGCTCCATATAGGCAGGCGTATATTCCAGGCAAGGATAAGCACGGCATCAATCCTGACTGAAATAAACGCTGCGGCAGAAACGCCGCAAATAAGCAGCAGCAAATGAATCATTATTTTTCTAGCACGCAAAAGATACCTCATATTTCAATTATCAAAAAATTATAATAATTTATTTAATAATATATAGTATCATATTTTACCTATAAAAAGTAAATTTATGCGTTATTTCTAAATCTTGAGAAATAGCGTTTTTATAACGGCAACAGCGGTTTTGTGTGCTTCAATTTATAAATGAAAGAATTCGAGGTTGAAGTTGCAATATAAAGTATGTATAATAAATGCATTATTTAGGGGAGGTCCGATATGTTGAAGTTTTCCAAGTCAAATCTGCTGGAGCAGCATGCCTATAATTACGGTCTGCAGGATGTTGAGACGCCGAATCTGTACCGTGACCTCTATCCTTACTCGGAAGCGCCGAAAACGGCATTCAACCACCGTCATGTACCGATGGACGTCCCGGAAGACATTTGGATCACCGACACAACATTTCGTGACGGTCAGCAATCCCGCGCGCCCTATACAACCGAACAGATGGTGGATTTATACAAGCTGCTTCATCGGCTCGGCGGTGAAAAAGGAATTATACGCCAGACCGAATTCTTCGTTTATAGTAAAAAAGACCAGGATGCTGTCCTTCAATGCATGGATCTCGGTTACCGGTTTCCGGAGGTGACGACCTGGATCAGGGCTTTAAAGGAGGATTTCAAGCTACTCAAAAATCTTGGGATTAAGGAAACAGGCATTCTTGTCAGCTGTTCCGACTATCATATCTTCAAGAAGCTCAAGATGACTCGCTCAGAGTGCATGGCGCATTATCTGTCTGTCCTCTATGATGCGTTATCGGAGGGTATCATTCCGCGCTGCCATTTTGAAGACATCACGCGTGCCGACTTTTATGGCTTTGTCGTTCCATTTGCCAACGAGCTGATGCGGCTCTCGCAGGACGCGGGAATACCAATTAAAATCCGCGCATGCGACACATTGGGCCTCGGCTTGTCGTATCCCGGTGTCGCCCTGCCCAGAAGCGTACCGGGAATCATCTACGGCTTGAGGCATTATTCCGAGGTTCCCGCCGAATGGCTTGAATGGCACGGTCACAACGATTTTTATAAAGGCGCTGTCAATGCGGCAACTGCTTGGCTGTACGGCGCGAGCGGCGCTAACTGCTCACTCCTGGGCATCGGTGAGCGAACAGGCAACGTCCCGCTCGAGGCAATGATATTTGAATACATTTCGCTGCGCGGCACAAGCGACGGCATTGATACGACGGTCATATCTGAAATCGCCGACTACTACAAGAACATACTCCATTATGAGGTTCCCCATATGACACCCTTTGTCGGTAAAAGCTTCAACCTGACACGCGCCGGGATACATGCCGACGGCCTCTTAAAGGATGAGGAAATTTATAATATCTTTGATACGAAGAAGCTCTTAAACCGCCCTGTCACCGTCGCCGTCAGCGGCACGTCGGGCCTTGCAGGCATCGCCATGTGGCTGAGGGAAAACATGAACATCAATACCGGCAAAAGCGACGATATCGTTGTATTTATCAAAAGCTGGGTCGATCAGCAATATGACAACGGCAGAATTTCCTCAATTTCTGATGAAGAATTAACGCAGCTTGTCCTGGAGTTTCAGCAGGATTAATATAGCTCACATACATAGCCCTAAAACAGCAGGAGACCTCAGCATCACGCTGCGGCCTCCTGCTGTACTAATTTTTACGGCTCTTATCCTATACTTTCGTCTCGGTACCAACTTTTGCTTCCGGGTTTTTTATGTAACCGCCCTTATATTCAACAGTGCCGATATCACAACCGGGACCGATGGTTATATTATTGCCTCGGACAATTCTCGCCGATGTACTTTCGAGAAGAATTTCATCACCCTCGATGCTATCAACCTCCAGGATGGGATTGAGTATGCCCATGGAAATGATAGTTTTTATGACACCCAGACCGTGTGCCGGGCCGACGGTGACGCTGATCTTCTCGCCGCCGATTTCACGAGCCTTGCTTTTTAAACCAAGCAGCTGGATTGTGATTTCGCCGCTGTTCAGAAGGCCGCCGATTTCGAAAGCACCGTTGGAGGTAAAAACCTCCGCGTTGCAATCAAACCCAATTTTTGCATGCCCTTCAATTTTGAGATTTTGCACTTCGACGTTTTTACCGACAGTACCCGATCCGGATACTGTTAAGTCATTGCCTGTCACTGATCCTGAAACTCTGCCGGAGCCGGTGATTTTGAATTGCTCCGCTTTAAGATCGCCTTCGATTGTACCGGAACCGCTGATTCTCCCGTCGTGGGTGTCAAGGCTTCCTTCGACACTGCCGGAGCCGTTCAATTGAAAGACATTACATTGAAGGTCGCCGTTGACTCTGCCGGAGCCGTTGATGATGACGCTGTTATATGTCCCGCCGCTGGCGCTGCCGGTACCGTTAATTTTTATATCACCGCGAAATGTATCATCCATATTGATATCTCCCTACATAAATTATACCAGTTTAAGTTTTATTTCTTCTGTCAGCACCGCTAAGTTCAATCGGCTGATCACCTTGGTGCTTTTATCGGTAATGATATTGCACAGCGGCTTGACAATAAAGCAGGAAATGACGCCGAGTTTTCTCATGATGTAAACTTCGCTGGCCTCCAGCCCCGGTAATACCGACGCCATTTTTACGACCTCAAGAAGCGTACGGCCTTCATCAATAGAGATATCCCCCGCCGTAATAAGACGGCCCAGCATGGATAACGCTAAAATATCATTAAACGCCAGTGTTTCGCCGTCAATAAAATCCTGATAGAGCTTAAAAACATCAGCTGATACAATGCCCCTGGATATAATTTCCTGACAGCTTAAGCTTACTTCGCCCGGCGTTGGAGTGAAAACATCGGCCAAATCGTCAAGCGATACATCTTCTTTCATGTTCTTTATTTTTTCAATGCGGGACAAAACCTTAAATCTCGGGAAATATGTCTCCTGCCCGGTATAAGACGATTTCTTAATGAACCAATCCTCGGGAATCAGGCCCTTGCGCTTCCATCTATAAAGCTGCCCATATGATATATCCATCGCTTCAAGCAAATCTTTTTTTGATATGAGTTCTTCTTCCATATGATTCACCTCCATTACGCACAGCGTAACATAACATTGTTACGCTGTCAATATGTTTATTGGAAATTTACTGAAAAGTGATTCAGTACCCCAATCCGTATGTTTATATGTCGTTTTCCATCACGCGTATAAAATCCGCCGCATTCCAGAAAATAAAGCATTATCCTCTTTATATATTCAAACGCAAAGGAGACGCTTATGCCGGAAAACGACGACACGATGAACGCATTGTCGGCACGTTCAGCCTATCAGCTTTCGGATGTTTCAAAAACCTCACCGCAGTTTATATCGATCACACCGAGATGGCTGCCAAAGTTTTTGGAGCTTAAGCCCATTGAGACGGGCATATTTCGCTTAAACAAAGTGAAGGACTGCGAAAAGCTGCTTGATGTTTTATGTGCACAGCAAAACACTGCCGATATCCCCGAGGGATATATCGATTATGAGCAGTCGCCCCGAGAGTACATTCTGACCTCCGTCTCTTCCATTATAAAAATCGGAACGCGGGTATCGGATCTCTACAGCAAACCCTTTGACCAGATTAAGGAGCAAATCCGGCTGGGAATGGAAAGTATCAAGGAAAAGCAGGAATACCTGATTATCAACAGTGACGATTACGGCCTTCTGAAAAATATCGAGCCGCCGCAGCATATTGTTTCGCGTACCGGCTTTCCGACACCGGATGACTTTGACGAGCTGATTTCAAAAGTATGGAAGGAGCCTTCCTTCTTCCTTGCGCACCCGAAAGCGATTGCCGCCTTCGGGCGTGAGTGCACGCGGCGCGGTGTGCCGCCATTGGCTGTCAATTTGTTTGGATCGCCCTTCCTCACCTGGCGCGGTATTCCGATCGTCCCGTGCGATAAGCTGCTTGTCGACGGCTCGGCAAATCCGAAGGGCAAAGGTGGAAAAACAAATATACTGCTGATTCGGAGCGGCGAGGCAAAGCAGGGTGTCATCGGCTTATATCAAGCCGGACTTCAGGGCGAGCAAGCAAAAGGATTATCGGTGCGTTTTATGGGCATCGATAATAAAGGCATCGGCTTTTACCTGCTCTCTATCTACTGCTCTGCTGCGATTCTGACGGACGACGCCATTGCCGTCCTCGAGAATGTCGAGACGGGAAATTATTATGATTACAAATAATACTGAGATCGAGAAATTGATTTATGATGAAGCGTATCTTTACTATCCTGAGCTTTTTAGCCTTGCTGCGTCTGCTGTGCAGCATAAAAACAGGGATTTCGAAAACGACATCCGCATATCGGATATTTTCAGCGGTTTCAGCGATTGGCCGGTACTTTTAGAGAATACTGCCGCCTGTGCCCTTCCCTTTTCAGCGCTTAACGGCAGAAAATCTGCCGAACAGTTTAATGTTTTTAAAATCAGGTCCGATTTTCCCATTCTAGAGGAGACGATTGACGGCAGGAAGCTCGTTTGGTTTGACAATGCCGCGACCACACAGAAGCCGAAATGCGTCATTGAGCGGCTTGAGTACTTTTACGAACACGAAAATTCAAATGTCCACAGATCGGCCCACACGCTGGCCCGCCGGACGACGGATGCTTATGAAGGTGCGCGCCTCACCATTGCGGAATTTTTAAACGCGCCGAAGGCTGATGATATCGTTTTTATCCGGGGTTCGACTGAGGGCATCAATCTCGTCGCGCAGTCATACGGTCTGACGCAGGTCGGTGAAGGCGATGAGATATTAATATCCCAGCTTGAGCATCACGCCAATATAGTACCGTGGCAGTTCTTATGCAAAAAAACAGGCGCGAAGCTCCGAATCATCCCAATTGACGACAGCGGGCAAATCATTCTAACGGAATATAAAAAACTTCTTACTTGCAGAACAAAAATCGTCGCTATTGCGCATGTTTCAAACGTGCTTGGAACTATCACACCCGCTGAGGAAATGATAAGGCTGGCGCACACAGCCGGTGCAAAGGTACTCCTGGACGGCGCACAAGCCGTCTCGCATCTGCCTGTTGATGTGCAGGCTCTGGACTGTGATTTTTACGTATTCTCCGGTCACAAGCTGTTTGGGCCGACCGGCATCGGCGTACTCTACGGCAAAACGGAGCTGCTGGAAGCAATGGCTCCGTACCAGGGCGGCGGCAATATGATATCAGATGTGACGATGGAGGAAAGCCAGTTTAAAAAGCCGCCGCACAGATTTGAAGCAGGTACCGGCAATATAGCGGATGCCGTCGGTTTGGGGAGCGCTGTTACCTATGTCAAACAAATCGGATTACAGGCTATATACCGTTACGAACGCGCGCTGCTCGAATACATGACAGATGCGATTGAACAGATACCCGGCGCCGCTGCGATCGGCACGGCTCCTGACAAATCCGGTATTCTCTCATTCAATATCAAAGGTTTTGACAGTGACCGGCTCGCCGCGCTGCTTGACCGCGAGGGCATCGCCGTGCGGGCGGGACACCACTGCGCCCAGCCGGTTATAAGAAGATATGGCTTTGAAAAAACAGTCCGCGCCTCTCTGGCCTTGTATAACACGTTTGATGAAATCGACGTTTTTGTTTCAGCGTTAAGCCGTATACTATTCGGTGTTATTTCAACTCTTTCCTCATAACTACTTTCTTTTCTTGAACAGCTGCTTTGACAAATCCAGCCTTCTCATACAGCCGGAGGGGGCCGGTGCTATCCCATTCAAACCGCTCGCTGCGCACAACGGGAAAACTCTCGACAGCGATATAGCCTTCGGCTCTGGCATCGTCAATCACGCGCTGCAAAAGCGCAGCGGCAATTCCTTTCCCGCGGTATTCGGGAGCAATCTCAAAACACACCACGGCCTTTTCTCGCTTTTCAGCCGGTGCGTAAAAACGCTCACCGGTACATGACTCGATGGGGTAGTTCGCTTTATCGCCTGCGTTGCACCAGCCAATAGCGACGCCGTCGTCAAAAGCCAGGTATCCCCGCAGCACACCCGAATCAATCTGTTGTTCTGCAACTTTTCGTGACACGCGGCCCATGTCAGCCCCGTCTGCTGCTTTGTCCAACTCAGCTTTCTGCTGCTCCTTGGTCATTTGATAGAGCTGACAATAACACCGATATGGGGGATTATCTGTGAACGCCCGATTTTCGAAGAAGTCAAAGTAATCGACGGAAAGCCCCGGTGTGAGTGGCTTGATCGTAATATTCATGTTTGCCATGTTCAGCTCCTCAGTTGATTAGTGGTTTAGCGCAACACCTATTATATCCTTATCTGGTAATATTTTAATAGCTCTGCAGCGCTGGTTCAGAGGTTGCCTAGGTAGACATACTTTAGATTTTGCTTTGCGATATCGTATAGCTTGTGAAGTGTTTCAGCCGGTGTCGGTGCTTTATCGGCATACTTGTAACGCGGAAAAAAGCGCGAGAGGTGCAGCGGTATTTCGGGGTTGACAGATGACAGCCAAGCAGAAAGCGCAGCCATTTCCTGCGCGCTGTCGTTTTCGTTCGGGATGATGAGCGTCGTCACCTCGACATGGCAGCTTTGGGCTGAAAGCGCAATCGTCCGCTTGACGGTCTCAAGATCACCGCTCAGCTTCTTATAAAAAGCGTCCGTAAAGCCTTTGAGGTCGATATTCATTGCGTCAATGAGCGGTAAAATGTCCAGGAGCGGCTTTTCACACACATATCCGTTTGTGACCAGTACGTTTTTCAGTCCGTTATCGTGCGCCGGACGGGCGCAGTCAAAGACATATTCGCAGCCGATCAGGGGCTCGTTATACGTATAAGCGAGGCCGATGTTTCCCTTTGGGCGCAGCTCAAGCGCGCGCTCCACAAGCTTCTCGGGTGATATGAAAGTTGTTTCGGCTGTAAGACCGTCCACCATTGAAATTTTACAGTTCTGGCAGAACGGGCATCTCAGATTGCAGCCATAGCTCCCCACCGACAGGATGCGGCTGCCGGGCATAAAGCGGAGGAGAGGCTTTTTTTCAATCGGATCGAGCGCCAGAGACGTAACCCTGCCGTAATTCGTGCTTTTGACCTGTCCTTCTATATTGCTGCGCGCACCGCAAAAGCCAGTATGTCCATCTTCAATCATGCAGCTGTGCGGGCAAATTTCACATTGTATACTCAATTGTGCCGCACCACCTCAAAGCGTTCCAGGCTTATGTCTTCGCCGGGCCGGATGCCCGCTTTTTGAGAAGCGATGGATACCTGCTCGTCCACAGTATCGACGCCCTCAAGATTCGGCAGCAGCAAGCCGCGTTTATGACCGGACGAGACAATAATGCCATAGCGTTTGACGTCCAGCTCCTTTTTTGAGCTGATGGGCTCCGCGGGAGACAGCACATCGACGCTGTAGACAAGCTCAGCCAACTCGTCCGGACGCACCTTGTCAAAGCGCGGGTCCTCCGAGCAGGAGCTGACGGCATTGCGGAGAATTTCTTCGGCGACGCATTTCGTAACGGGGGATATCGTGCCGATGCAGCCGCGTAAATTGCCGAATTTTTTAAGAGAAACAAAGACACCGGCACGATTGCTGAGCATATCCTCAGGCAAGCTATCCGGCAGTTCGGCTCTTTTGCCTGTTGTCACAAAATGCTCGACGGAGTACCGGGCCAGCCGGACAAAGGCATCCTCGCCGCTTTTTATACCGCTGAGTCTTTCACTCTTCTGCTGTAAATATTGATCAAGGAAATGCCTTTCGGGGTTTACGCCCCCAGGTATGAATGATGCAACGCCGTAACCGACACCGAATGTGCCCTCATACGATAAAAGCTCGGCTTCAACATCTAAACCGTCGAGCGCGCCTGCCATGATGACGCAGGAGCGCAGGCCGCATTCCGCCGCCTTTTCGGCAAACTCCGGCGTGAATGTCAGAAATCGCATAAAATCACCTGCTGCCATCGCCTCGGTAATCTCCCGGTCAAACTGCACCCCCTCCTCGGCGTAGCCGTAAGGCCCTTCCGCCCGAACCTTGTGAGACAGGTCGCCGCTGGCTATCAATACTACTTTTTTACCCGATTTCTCAGCCGCGGCCCGGATGCACATGCCGAAACGATAGTGATCTGCCATCGATAAATCAGATAGACCTGTCCGCACCAGCTTATAATCCTTATATTGCTCATTGATAAACATAAGCGGCAGCATCGTGCCATGGTCAAGCGCCGCGCTCCGCTCCCCTTGCGTTCCGGCAGGAATGCCCGCTATGAGAGCCATTTCCTCAAGCGCCCGCACAAACCCGGTATCATATACGGCCTTGACGGCAATATCGGGCGCTCTGAACTGGCGCATGTCACCGGCAGCTCTTTCACCGGGGGATATGTGGATATAATCGGCATACATCACGCTGTGCGGCGATGTGATGACCATCGTTTCAGGGGCCAGGTCTTTAATCCTGCGCGCAACCTCATGATACGAATCGATCGTTTTCTGTATCTGCTTCTCCTCGCCCCTCCCGATTCCCGGCAGGATAATGGGCGGATGCGGCAATATGAACGTTCCAATAATTGGCATGGTTTCCCTCCTTGTCAGCAAGAGCAGAACTCTTGCTCTAATACATTAGCAGCAACAGCATTGCGCTGTTCACAGGATTATTATCTGCCCTCTATAGATTAATCTATGCGTTCAGGCTAGGTCAGACGGACGATGATCCGGTGGAGGATATCGACGGCGTCATCCAGATATTTTGAGGAATCCTTTAAATGGTGATAAACTTCCCTGTGCCGCAGGGCATTCATGGCGTCTCCGCTGCTGAAAACGGCGCACATACCGTTGCGGTAGAGCTGTTCAATATCCATATGTGCCATTCTGATGGACGGTATAAGCAGTTCCGCTTTTTTCGGTGTATTTTGCAGCATGCCGACAGCCGATGTGAAGGTTACCGCCCCAAGCTTCAGCTTTGACGCCATGCTCCTGATAATGTCATCCGGTTCGACTTCAAAGGCTTTCATGGCAATGAGTGTCGAATTGGCATAGTCAAGAGACTTAGCCATCGTTATTGAGATATAATAAATATCTCCTCTGTCAAAAGGTGTGGAGAAGGCTTCAACAAGCTTCCGTTCGAGTTCCTTGCGCCCATTATCGGCTTTTTTGACCGCTTCATTCAGGCTAGCTTCATCTGCCTGCGCGGCACCGTCGAGCCAGCTGATCAGCGCACCGATAGCATCGCTGTCAGCGATAGCCTGCGCCTCCAGCATCTGATAGAAGTCATATTTAACCGGGAATATTCTATTCATTATCCCTCTGTTTTCCATATTCGTCCCTCCTAAGCTAATCTGAATATCCGGTTGAATATCATATAAATCAAAGCAGACGCGGCAGCAGGCAGTGGGATTGTGATCACCCATGAAATGAGGATTTCCCTGACAATACGCCAGTTGACCATCTTATAATTTTCCGCTGAACCGACGCCCATAACACTGCCGATGACGATATGTGTCGAGGAAACAGGCGCGCCTGCTATATTGGCAGCCAGGATCGAACCGACGGAGGCCAGCTGGGAATTCAGGCTGTGAATTGGCTTTATTTCAAATATCCCGCTTCCGACGGTCTTCATGATTTTCCAGCCGCCCAGCATCGTCCCTAAAAACATAACAGCCCCGAGACATAACCGAGCCCATACGGGCGCAGTATGTATCGAGGTGTTACCTCCCGAAATTAATGCCAATACAATAATACCAAGAATTTTTTGCGTGTCATTTGCGCCGTGGCTGTACGAAAGCCCCGCCGCGACGGCCCACTGCAAACGCTTTATCCATCTGTTTATCGTGAATTGCGCATTCCTCAGCAGAATTTTCGTTATTTTTTCAAGGATAAACGCAATCACAAAACCGATGACCGGTGAAATTAACAATGAGACGATAATTTTTACAATACCAAGAACCTGATGCCCCGACCCGAACAACTCACTGAATCCCCATAGAACATGACCGGTACCGTTGGATACAATAACCGCGCCGATAATCCCGCCGATCAGCGCGTGCGTTGAGCTTGACGGCAAACCGATCTTCCAGGTAATCAAATTCCATAACACAGCCCCGAGCACTGCCGAAATGATAACCGGTAAAAGCTCAGCCGTCGACGGAAGATCAATGACTGATGAAACCGTATTGGCAACCATACTGCCGCCGAACACCGCTCCTACAAGCCCAAAGAATGACGCGAGCAGAACAGCGCTTTTTGGAGATGCGGCGCCGCTGGAGATTATCGTCGCGACAACGGAGCTCGCGTCATGCAGGCCGTTGGACAAAGCAAAGATAAGGCTTATCAAAACGACAAGCAGTAATACTGCAAAAACAGTAACAGTAATCATCCGCTCATCCCCATTATAATACTTATCTCCAACGAAACAGTAGAATAAGGTCTTCAAAAATGCCATAAACACAAGCATTTTTCTCGATTTAATTTACTGTTTTTATTGGATATCATTATAAATTCTTACCGAATCGTAATTGCAATAGCTAAGCCTAAAGCCGCACCAACCGTCACCTGCAGCGGCGTATGTCCGACAAATTCCTTCAGCTTTTCTTCCGGTGAAAGATCCTTACCCATAGAAACTATAAATTCAATCATCTCATTTAGAACCTTGGCTTGTTTCCCAGTCTCTTTTCGGACGCCCATCGCATCATGCATGACGATGAAAGCAAGAATGAGTGCGATGCCGAATTGAAATGAACCGAGTCCGTAAGATAGTGCGCATGTTGCGGCTACCGCGGTAACCGTCGCTGAGTGGCTGCTGGGCATACCACCATCCCCGACAAGACGCGGCAAATTCACTTTTCTATTTATAACAGCGTAAATGATTGTTTTAATAACCTGAGCCGTTATCCACGCAGTAAAACCGTTGATGATAACTCTGTTGCCGATAAGCTGCTGAAACCAGTTCATATTCGCGTGTCATCCTTTGTAAGTATTGACGATATAATATCAAATAATGGGACAAACATCAATATTTTCTATATATCCACATATGGGAATTTTATATGCATTGAATTGTTATGTTATTCGGTAAACGGTATCTCACCGACGCCGTTTAAAACGAGCCTTGGCCGGTAGGGGTATTGTTCCATAATTTCTATTGTTGTAACGCCTGA
Organism: Clostridiales bacterium UBA1316; assembly: GCA_002307055.1. Classification (GTDB taxonomy): domain Bacteria; phylum Bacillota; class Clostridia; order Oscillospirales; family Oscillospiraceae; genus Sporobacter. The sequence continues at coordinate 87,466 of DBTM01000061.1, read as the reverse complement.
CAGGACGAGCACCGTGTCGAGGCCGCTCTCGATTCCGGCAATGATATCCGTATCCATCCGGTCACCGATCATGGCTGTCTCCTCAGAATGGACACCCAGCATGACGAGTCCCGTCCGCATCATCAGCGGGTTCGGCTTGCCGATATAATAAGCGTTTTTACCTGTTGTCAGCTCTATGGGCGCCATGATCGCACGGCATGCCGGTATGATGCCCTGTTCGCTCGGGCCGGTGAGGTCCGAGTTTGTTCCGATAAGCTTCGCGCCGTTCGTCACAAGGTGGGAAGCGCGGCATATCTTTTCAAAATTATAGCTGTTCGTTTCGCCGACAACGACATAGTCGGGGCTTACGTCATTAATTGTGATTCCTGCGTCGTGCAGGGCGTTATACAAACCCGGTTCGCCGATGACATAAACACTGCAGCCGGGATTCTGTCGGCTCAGAAATTTAGCCGTTGCCAGAGCACTCGTATAGAAGTGGCTCTCATCAACATCCAGCCCCATCCGAAATAGCTTGAGTTGGAGCTCTTTTGGTGATTTGCCGCTCGCATTCGTAAGAAACAGGAACTTTTTGTTCGCTTTATACAGCCAGTCAACAAAATCCTTCACGCCGGGGAGAAGATGCTCTCCGTGATAGATCACGCCATCCATATCGATGATAAACCCTTTTTTACTTCTGATTGTATCCATATCTTTCACTTCCGCCTGCTGTATTTTCTTTCTCGCATTATGCTTATTATAGGGAACATGTCAGCAATCGTCAATCAAATGTCTGTAAATTCTGCTTATTACACCCTATAATCCATACATGATATCTCTATTGATAAAAGCTCCATATTAAAATGATTTCATTTAGATATCATAAGCAGCGGGCTCCGTGCGGTTGACCGCACGGAGCCTTATGCTTTTATATTGATAATAAGCCTCAAGCCTATTCGCAAGGCTTTATCTCCGCCTGGATATTCTCTTTTCGCGGCTTCAAGCTCACAACAATTATACCAAGCGTATAAAATGCGCATGCTAAAAAAACGACGATTTTTAAAAATGGGATAAGCAGAAGAAGGCTTACCGCTGCGGCACCGATACTCGCCGAAAGAAAACGACTCATTTTGCACATCAGCAGACGTCCGGCAATAATGCCTGTAATGACCGGCGAGAGATAAATTACCATACCATAAAGCACAATAACAATAATGCTGATGGGAATGGCGAAAATCGTCAGCATACAGATGAGTGCGCCTATAGGAATGACTATGAAAGCGATCAGCCCATATAGCAGCGATTTGCCCCATTTGCTTTTAAACTCCATGGCTCTTAATTTAAAATAGCCGCCTCTGAACAGCGTCAGGAGCAGTGCGATAACGATTGCTGTGACAACACCTATAATAGCCATGACTACTTGAAGCCTGTTGAACCCCCGCTCGGAGAGCTCGGTATTGTTCTTTTCTGTATGCATGATTTTCTTGAATGTTACCTTTGACTGGTCTATGTTTGGCGGCAGCTGCGGCTTTACTGTTGCGTATATTGTGACATGGCCGTTCACTGTCACATTTTTACCAAACGTGATGTGTTCGCTTCGGACAGAAAGATTCTCATATATTGTTCCGTCAATTGTCACAGACACACCGGCCATATAAACATCCACCGCTGTACCGCCAAAGCTGATGGTACCGCCGATCAGGTACGCGCCCTTGACATCGGTACCGGCATTAATTGTAATATCACCGCCTGCGGCGTAGATATTGCGGGCGCTTTTAGCCCGCACGGTAATATACTGGCCGGCGGCGTAAATATTCTGCACGGCGTTATCATCGGTAATGATAATATTTCTGCCGCCGGTGACGATATCACCGGTTACGCCGGATTCCAGCTTGACTGTTCCGCCGAAAGCAACATAGTCGCCTTCTACGTATTTATCGGACATAACATTGCCTGCAAAATCGAATTTGTTCTTTGCGCTGTCAAAATTCACTGCCGATGCTGAGCCTGTCAGTACAGCGGTAATAAGCACAGCGCAGAATAGAACTTTAAGCTTTTTCATAATGTCTCCAATTCCGCTTTTCAAGTGAGCTATCTATAGTATTTGGCAGAATGCAGCTTCTCATGCTTTTTTACATTTTTTTATTAAAAGGCTGCGGATTAGGTTCCGCCGCCACAAAAGCTTAAAGATATTTCAGTTCCCGGACATATAATGTTTATACATCTTCCATTTTTTTCGTTTATAATGTGTTTCACAGACTAAAGGCAAACTACAAAAAGATGAAGGGACTATAATTTATGAAAAGAAAGATCATTGCTCTCATCAGCGTTATGCTGCTCGTTGTTTCACTTACCGCCTGTGCAAAAAGTGCAAGCAGCAGCAGCAGTAGCAGTAGCAGTAGCAGTAGCAGCTTGGCTTCTGCCTCCAGCTCTCCGACTGTAACTGGGCAGGTTAAAAGTATTGACGGCAGTACAATCACTATCACTATCGGCACATTAAACGAACCCACCGGTTCAAAATCGGACGGTCAGCAGCCTTCCGGTTCGATGCCGTCCGATCAGAAATCGCTTAGTAAACCGGCATCCGGCGGTTCCGCCGATGCTGCAGCCACCGCGTCGGCAAACGCACCGGCTGGCTCAGATAATTCATTTGCCGGAAACGCTACACCGGCAGCGCCGTCGGGCAATCCATCCGGTCAAGACGCGAATACCGGGGCAAACGCGTCCGGTGGTAAAGACCAGAATTTCGGCGGCTTAAACAACTTCACGGCGACAGGCGAGACACAGACAATCACCGTATCGTCATCAACCGTTATCTCCATAGCCTCCAAAGACAGCCAGAAGACCGGCACACTCTCCGATATCAAGGTTGGCGATATTATTCAAGTGACAATGTCCGGCACATCGGTAACGGCTATCACTGTTGATAGTTTCAGCGGCGGCGGCGGACCGGGCGGCAGCGGCGGACCGGGCAGCGGCGGAGCACCAAGTGGCGACGCTTCCGGCAGCAATGCTAACGGCAGTTCGGCTGCGACCGGCAATTAAGCCGCCGTTTATTATATATTTATACCACTTCCCAACAAGAACGGCCTGCTTTCGCAGGCCGTTCTTGTTGGGTTTATTTCCTATTTGTTCTTTTCAGTTCGTTTTTAGGATTAATATAGCTGTGTTATATCCATAATGCTTCGGAGGCCATTCCATGTCACGGTGTATGAATCCGGATACTGGCTGGCGTCAGAGGTTACGGATATAATCATGGCGCTTCTGTCAAGCGCAAAGATCACAGGCTCTTTCAAATCCATTAAAATATCTGTCCCGTTTGAGACGTTCGTTTTATTCACAGCTTCAAGCAGCTGGGCTTTATAAGCTTTGAAAGGCTGACCGGTTAAGTCATTAAGAGAAACACGCGCACCAGTTTTCACGTCAAGCATGAGATAAGACTCAGCGTAATGATCTGATTTTTTATCAACAGTATAACTGTATGAAAAAGTTAGATTCATATATTTATCATTGGTAAAACCGATATAGCAGTTCACTTTCTGATCGGCTATTCCGGATTTTACAAGAGTTTTGGCAGTATCCATTATTGCTGCGTTTATTTTTTCCATTACCGCGTTGTCCTGCATTCCTGTAACCTGGAGAATCTCCAGCTTCGCTCCGTTATAATCGGTATTGAAATTTGTTATTTCTCTGGTGTCTCCCGGCGGAAAAATAAGGCTGTCCGATATAAAATCCGTAACTGCTTGTTGGCCTTCGCTCTGCTTTTTGATAAGTCCTTTACAAACGATGCCAAGCTTGCTGTCGGTATATTGACCGGCGAATTTGGCAATGTTGGAGACAATTTTTTTGTCGCCGGTAATGAACATGCTTAAATATGATCCCTCGGGACCATAGAGGAGTCTCCCCATTTGAACGGAATACACATGCTCCAGCTGCCAGCGTACAAAACCACCGTCCGTATTTTTGATCGCCTGCTCCACCGCCGCAATGTCGGCAGCCAGCAAGTTGAAATTGTAGAGGTCATCACTGTAATAATACCGTCCCTGCAATCTGCTTTGATAGTCGATCATAACACCAGCCTGCGTGCTGAACGAAGCCTTCATCAATTCGAGCGCTGCCCAATCCGGTTCAAACACCGGCGTTTCCTCATAACGTACTATTGTCATTAAACTATCAGATGCCATTTTAAAATCATGCCGAACGGCATCATTGATTATGTTGGGTATTTTAGAAACATCGAGCACACCGCCGAGCGTCTGGTTGAGCGTTGTCATATACGCGTCATCAAGTATCTTGCTGTTCATATACAAAGCGATGTCAAGCTGCTCCAGCAGCAGTCTTTCCAGAAGCAGGTCGCCGTCTTCCGCCGAAAAGTGCGACGCGTTATAGCTTAAATATTTACTGATATTAGCCGCTGACGGATCACCCTCCAGAAACAGTGCTGTAGCCGACTCCGGCGTAGAAAGACTCGCAGAGGGTGATGGTGAAGCCTCGGTGGGTTCTGCTGATTGCGGTATTTTCGACGGCTCTGTTTTATCCGGCGTCAACGAGCAGGCTGATAAGGACACGATGGTCACAAGGACCATCAATAATGCCAGATGTTTTTTCATAAATATGACCATTCCTTTCTTGGGGAATTGTGCTGTGTCCGGGTACCTAGGTACTGCTTTTGATATCAGATGTGTTTAGACTGAACTGCAGCAGCACGGGGTTGTGGTCGGAATTCATAAAGTCGGTGTTAATGGTTTCTTCATGTACTGGGGTAACGTTATCGGAGATAATAAAGCCGTCAATCGCCGTAACAAATGTCACGCCCTCTTTGTAGCCCGTATCGCAATCGCGCGCGGTGGGATGGATATCCGCGGCATTTTCCGGTCTGAGTGCGGAAAATCCAATGGGGATCAGCGCTTTATTCAGCGGCTTGGCCCAATTGGCAACATCGGTCTTCGTATGGAAAAGCTGCGGTGCATCGCCGAGGATATCCTTATTAAAATCTCCGCCGATGACGACATAGTTTCCCGCATCGTACTCACGTTTTGCGTCTTCAAACAGCTGTTTAAGCTGTGCTTCACCAATCGTGACATCCTTCGTATAGGCCGAAAGATGCAGGTTGATCAGAATGAGCTCCTTCCCGTTTGATACAGGAATCCTCGTCATGTCATAGCAGCGGTCGAGATCCAGGAGTTTGGTGAAACCGGATTCAACGGGAAGACTCCGGCGAAGCGAGGAGGTTATTTCAAACTTTGAGTATGTCACAATACCGGATACGGATTTACCAATAGGCTGCAGCAACGGGTACATTAAAAACGGTGAATCATAATTCTGCGCGTAAACGGCAGCATAACCGGGAAAGTGCCCTCCGAGCAGCTCCGTCTCATCGACATGATAACTCCTTGTTGAATCCGTGTCGACCTCTTGAAAAAATGCGAAATCAGGGTCTTTTGCCGTTATTACAGCCGCCGCGCCGTTGATATTTTTGATCGCCTCATCCTTGCTGTAAGCCCATGAATATTTCCCCCCGTCCATAAAGAAGCTGTAGTCTCTGCTGTAAGCACCGAAACCCACATTGTACGTTGTCAGCGTATAGACCGCATTTGTCTTTACGGGACCTGATACGGCATTCTTAACATCGAGCTGGATATTGTCTGCCAGCCGGTGATAGTCGATAAAAACATAAGCGACATAACCCGCGATTACCAAAACGATGCACAATAAAACAATTCCGCCGATTTTAAATACTTTCTTCATGGTTATAACCATTCCTTGTTATTTAATATCTCGCTTTCAAACGCTCCGCCCGTTCGGATCTTTACTTATATATTTATTATACGACGTATGAAATACGTTCACAAGACATATTCATACGAATCGCCGTTTGATACCAAATGCAAAATTCTTCGCTGAATTAATTGACATAAGGCGTCTTTAGCTTATCTGTGAAATGTAAATTTTACATTTCACAGATAACACATTTAACATCGAGCCGATATCATAGAGCCAACATTTATAAATTCATGATGTGGGTGTATAATAATTGCAGAAAATATGATAATTTGTCATTGAGCAGTCTATATATTATACGCTGCGCCAAAAAATCAGCATATTGCCGCGGCGGCGGCAGAATGGATGAATTTTATGATTTGCGGAATTGTCGATCTGGGGTCCAACACCATAAGGCTGTCAATATATAAGTATGAAAATAGCCAGACAAAACTGCTGCTCAGCAAAAAGTCTGTTGCCGGGCTGCTTGGGTATGTCACAAACGGTACACTGGGGGAAAAAGGTATTGGCAAGGCTTGCTCCGTTCTTAATAACTTTAAAGATATCATCCTGAACTTTGGGATTGAAAAGGCATATGTCTTCGCAACAGCCTCTCTGCGCAATATTACAAATACTGCTGAGGCTCTTGCGGCGATAAAAGCAGACACGGGATACGATGTTGAACTGCTTTCCGGCGAGGATGAGGCGGCGCTGGATTTTTACGGTGCTATCCACGCAGCCGACATCCAATCCGGCCTCCTGGTCGATATCGGCGGAGGAAGCACAGAGCTTGTCTGCTTTGAAAACAGGGTCTTTTCCGATGCCGTCAGTATCCCGGTCGGTTCACTTAATCTTTCATTAAAGCATGTATCATCCATCATTCCGGATGAAGCGGCATACAAAAAGATAAAGCAGGATGTCCTCAGTGAAATCACAAAACTGAATGATTTTGAGGCTGCAAATCAAAAAATAATATGCGGTGTGGGCGGAACGGTCAGAGCGGCGAGAAAAATATACAATGATATGTATAATTTGTCATCTGATAACATGTTGATGGACTGCGACAAGCTGACGAAGGTCCTGTCTGTCTATAAAAAGGACCCCAACGAGGTTATGCGGCGTGTCATGCAGCTGGCTCCGGACCGCATCCACACCGTCATCACCGGCATGATTGTCCTGACTACAATCGCATCGCAGTTTAAAGTGAAAAAGATCATCGTGAGCACCTGCGGTGTCAGGGAAGGTTATCTTTATCAAAAAGTAATCGGCGGTGAACTGTCATGATACAAGCTCGGGAGTTTATGTTGGATACAAGCTTTACGATTAACAGAGAACTGTCCTGGCTGAAATTCAATGATCGCGTCCTGCAGCTCGCCAATGATAAAGCCGTGCCTTTGCTGGAACGGCTGAAGTTTGTTTCAATTTTTGTCAGCAATCTTGATGAGTTTTTTATGATTCGCGTCGGCAGTCTTTACGATTTATCCATCATAGATGAAGCACATATTGACGGTAAATCCGGAATGACGGTTAAGGAGCAGCTCAGGGAAATTTTCAAGGCGCTTCCTCCTCTTTACAAAAAAAAAGACGCGTCATTTAATGACCTTGAGCGTCAGCTTTTAAAGCTGGGCATTGCGCGGGTCGATCTTAAAGATTTCGATGACGAAGACAAAAAGTTTATCGACAGCTATTTCGAACGTGTTATCTTCCCTGTTCTGTCTCCGCAGGTTATTGATACGCATCATCCGTTCCCGCATATTGAAAACAAGTCACTCAATATTGCCGTCATACTTAAATCGAAGGATGTCGGTAAATTTGGCATTATACCCGTTCCTAAAATTTTAGATCGAATCGTGTTTCTTAAAAACGGACTGGCACGGTATATACTTGTCGAGGATATTATTCTCAAATATGCAGAGAAAATATTTGAGATGTATTCAGTCGTAGAAAAATCGATCATTTCCGTTACCAGAAACGCCGATATAAATCCCGATGATGAGACATATGATTTTGAAGAAGATTTCCGTCACCATATGAAAAAAATCCTTAAAAAGAGATCACGGCTTTCCGCCGTTCGGCTTGAAGTGACGTACGGCTGTTCGAGAGCACTCACAAACTATCTGTCTTCAAAGCTTGATATCGATAAGACACAGGTTTTCCACAGCGCTTCGCCGCTGGAGATGTCCTATGTTTACGCTTTAGAGGAGCAGCTGCCCGCAGCGGTAAAAAGAGCTGTTACATATACTCCGTATGTCCCTCCATATTTAACTGATTTAAAACAGAACGAGAGCACGATAAAACAGGCCATGGTGAAGGATATGCTGCTCAGTTATCCGTATGAGAGCATGGAGCCGTTCCTCCAGCTTGTCAAGGAAGCCGCTGCCGACTCGGCTGTCATCGCCATAAAAATCACGCTTTATCGGCTCGACAAGAAGTCGCGGCTGGCTCAATATCTCATTGACGCAGCCGAAAATAATAAGGACATCACCGTTATTATGGAACTGCGTGCGCGGTTTGATGAGCAGAACAATATCGAATGGGCAGAACGTCTTGAAGAAGCTGGCTGCAAGGTTATATACGGTTTCAAGGGGTATAAGGTCCACTCCAAGGTATGCCTCATCACGCGCCATGATAAGAACAAGCTCCAATACATTACCCAGATCGGTACGGGTAATTACAACGAAAAGACAGCAAAGCTGTATGCCGACTTTTCATTGATCACTGCTAACGAGGTTATCGGCAACGATGCGAACACATTCTTTAAAAACATGCTCATTTCAAATCTTGAAGGCCGTTATAATCAGCTCTTAATAGCGCCGACATGGCTCAAGAGCACCCTCCTATCTCTCATTGACGACGAGATCGATAAAGCCAAAAAGGGTCTGCCATGCGGTATTATCATGAAGATGAATTCACTCACCGACAGGAATACGCTCGACAAGCTCAGCGAGGCATCCTGCGCCGGCGTCAAGGTCTCGCTTATTATCCGGGGTATTTGCTGCATCATTCCCGGTATCCCCGGAAAAACAGACAATATCACTGTGACGAGCATCATCGGTCGGTTTCTGGAGCATGCACGCGTTTATTGCTTCGGCAGCGGTATCGGTCTGAAAATGTTTATTGCTTCAGCTGACCTGATGACCCGCAACACGGAGCGCAGGATTGAGGTCGCCTGTCCGGTACTCGACAAAAATATCCGAAACGCCCTACTGAACATCCTTCAAATCCAGCTTTCAGACAACGTCAAGGCTTGGAAATTGGGACCAGACGGCAATTACACGATGGAAACCGATAACGGTGACCAGCTCAACTGCCAGGAATACTTTATGAAGGAAGCCTTGATAACCGCCGCGCATGAAGCGCCGCCGACGAGTCATTTTGCTGGCAATCCGCTCACTTGGCTGAAGAATCTCATCAAACGGATTGCTCCTAATAAGGAAAAATAATTCATTCCCGAACTGTTGAATCTCATGCCATCAGTCAAGAATATATGAAATGCCGCACAAAGCCTGTAACCGGTGGTTACAGGCTTTGTGCATTCAAAATTAAAAACTACCTCTCCATGTTTTGCCTTTTTTGTTTGGTCGCTACAAGCGCGATGATGATACAGGCGGCGGCGAATCCGAGTTGGATGAGCATGTCTCCGAGGATTGGGCGGACATTATCGAAGGTGACAGCCGGCAGATCCTTAATCGTGTCAATCGCTTTAACATACCAATAACCTGGGGTAAAGCTGGCGATTCTCAGAACATTTACCCCCAACAGATCCTGGGGCACGAAAATACCGCTTAAAAAGCAGACGCCGAGTGATATGATGTTAGCTACAGCCGCCAGCGCAATCTGGCTCTTGACAAACTTACCCGCTAAAAAGGCAATAGCCAGACTGCAGATTGAAAAGACCAGGATATTGAGGCATAGGAGAAGAACACCCGGGCTTAATTCCAACACCCCGCTCAAAACAAGCGCAAGTATGCACATGGCTGCCCAAACGATCACTGTTAGGGCTGTATTGCCAAAGAACATCTGCAGGTACATTTTGTACGGTTTCAGCGGCGCGCAAAGATTCCTCTTAGCCAGTTCCGGGTCATTGAAAGCCATCATGATCGACACGACACCCATCAGCATAATAGCCAGAACCGCATATGCCATATATCGAAATGTGTCGTAAAGGATGCTTGTGTTTACCTGATTGTCGCTTGCGGCAAAATCAACACCGGCGGTATTATTTAGATTTATTGCTACATCTCTTGCGAGATCCTCCGCCGAAATGCCTGGTACATTCAGTGTATACAGCCGCGCTGTATTCAGGTATTGGTTGATGAGAACATCCATATTAACGCTGTCGCCTGACATTGTACCCGTCGTTTTCTCCAATGTGATGACGTTGCTGCCGCTCATGAAGCTCTCAGTAAAGCCGGCAGGAATTCGCAAAACATAATCCGCTTTACCGTAAAACAACGCGTCCTGAATACTCTCGGTGCCATTACCCACGGTGACGATATTGGCGTTATCGCTGATATATTTCACAAGACCGTCTATCAGCGGCGAACTCTCGTCCGTGTTTACGACTACATTGGCTTTCACCGCGGTGAAACTAAATGAGGTCTGGCTTCCAATAACCTTTGAAAAGAGTATTGTCATGATAATAAAGATAAAAAAGTAAATGAGTAATGACGGTAAATATCTCTTGATCACGATAAAGTATGCTTTAAAGACTGGCATATTTCTGCCTCCTCATCACAAGATAAACACTCACGGAAAAGGCAGCGGAGAACGCGAGCATCAGGACAATATTAAGAGTAAAGCGTGTGCCCAGGCCGTAATAATACAGCGCATACAACGCGTCTGAAACCAGGTTAGCCGGGTTGATGTACTGCAGTATCGGCACCGCCTGCGTAACGATATATTTAAGGCTCGGTGATACCATTCCCGCAATTACGGAACACAGGAGGCTGGCGCCTATCATCACCGCGTTTCTTATGTTCTCGCTGCCCCGAATGACGGCGGCTAAAAAAGCACCGAAGGTGACTCCCATGATGCCCGACACAATGCATGTTAAAATCACGCCGCCAAGCTGCTTTCCGAAGTCGACCCCAAGCACCAGCCCCATAAAAGCGATCAAAAACAGCAGCGAGCCGATCTGTATAAGCAAGGATGTTGAAATTGAGAAGACGAAGGCTTTGAGTTTGTGGACAGGTACCATATTGATCCTCGCCCCCTGCGGGGACATGTCAGCTTGAATATCCACTACTTCTCTCCGACCCCAGAAGCCGCCGAACATCACTGCCATCGAAATAAGCCCGTAGTACATGATAACGGTCGAATCACCGCCTGCCCGGCTGTTTGACGCCTGCTTTACAAATGATGCTGCATCGCCAAACTTCAAGCTGCTTCCTGCCGCCGGATTCTGCGATACAATCGTTTTGACGGCGGAGCTTTGAGCCAGGTAGCTATCCATAAAATCCTTCAGGATCGTCTGGTCCAAGCCCGACGATTTGACAGCGACATGCGTGCCGTTTTCGAACAGGATGTAACCTTTAATTTCATTGTCGTTTAAACTCTTCTCCGCCTGTTCTTTCGTCATCAATGTCACGTCAAACAGTTTATCTTTTGCTTCTGACGCCCCGTCGGAGACTGATTTGAGGGCAGATATGAAATATGTCTGGCTTTTATACTCCGCATTATTGACAACGCCGATCGGGAAACTCGTGAATTTATCGGCACCGGAGAGGTTTGAGAACGCCATGCCAAAGAACACCGCCAGTACGAGCGGATAGATAAGCGTCCAAAACAATTCCGCACGCTGGCGCAGATGCATTTTCAGGCTGTATTTAAAAATATGCGCAAACATAATATCCTCCCCCTAATCCCTTAACTCTTTGCCGGTGATTTCAAGGAAAACATCATTAAGTGTCGGAAGCTCGCAGAAGATTCTGCCGTAAGCAATGTTGTGTGAATTCAGATAGTCCAGCACAGCCAGCAGATTATTCTTGCTGTGGTCGGATTTTACAACGATCTGCGAACCGGAGATTTCGGCAGAAATGGTATACGGGAGCTGTTTGAGCCCGGCGAGGATGCTGCTGTCTGCCTTAAGTAATTCAACGGTGATCTTCTCCCCTGTTTTAATCATATCCTTCAGTTCGCTTGTCGTTCCTGTGGCAATGATCTTGCCCTTATCCATGATGGCGATTCTCGAGCAAATCTGCTCGACTTCTTCCATGTAATGCGAGGTATATATTACCGTCGCGCCTTCACTGTTCAGCTTTAATATGCCCTCGAGAATGTTGTTTCTGCTCTGCGGGTCAACGGCTACGGTCGGTTCATCGAGAATAATGAGCTTTGGTTTGTGGGCAACACCGCAGGCGATATTCAATCTTCTGAGCAGGCCGCCGCTCAGTTTTTTGGGCAGAAATTTGCGGTAATTCTCAAGGCCGACGAAATGAATAGCCTCCTCGACCAGCTCCTCACATCTTTTTTTATCGCTGATGTAAAGCCCGCAGAAATAAGTGATGTTTTCCTGCACGGTGAGTTCCTTAAAAACGGCAACATTCTGCATGACGATACCGATGTCTCTTTTCGATTCGTAAGAATCGGGCTGCATCGGTTTCCCGAAGACCTCAATAGAGCCTTTGTCATATTTCAGAAGTGAGAGGATGCAGTTGATCGCTGTGGTTTTACCTGAGCCGTTAGGCCCCAGGAGTCCAAAAACCTCTCCCTCCTTAACCTCCAGATTGAAATGGTCCAGAGCTATCAAATCGCCGTATCTTTTAACGAGATTATTCACTTTGACTACCATAGATATCGCCTTTCCTTTCTTGGGGAATTTGATTTGTGTTCTCATTCTATGCTCAACAAGCGTCACACATAAGTGCAAAACCTCCTGAGTTGTATATGACAAATGTCATACCAGTTCAGGAGGTTTTTACTTGCTTCATCTATATACAGCACGTTCCTTTATGCGATCTTTATACGCTGACGCATGTCCTTCATGCTATCTTTATCATGTCGTCATTATAATGAAAATTACAGTCAATCATCATTTTATCTCACATAAAATCGAACTTTATCACACACCTTACGCACGAAATGTTTTACAGTATTTATCATAAATCATATCATTATCATCGTAAATTATTATAGAGAAAGGTTGAATAGCGATGCCTTCGTTTAATAAAGAAACACATACCTCAGCTGAAATTCAATTTATTAATAATGTTGGCTTTAAAATTCAATATACGCGGAAAAGAAAATGGCTGAGTCAAGCGGAACTCGCCGAAAAATCCGGATTAAGCCCCGGTACAATATTTAACCTTGAGAGTTCGACGCCTTATGGCTTGTCGCTAATCACTTTGTATCGGATTTCGCAAGCTCTTGAAATCGATCTAAACCAATTACTTACATTCAATTAAAATAAAAACCACATGCAGGCACAGCCGAAGAATCCCTGTCTTGTTTATTGAGACAGGGATTTATCTTATATTGAGGGGGGGAAGTAACTATCATTATGATAATTTTTGAAAGTGCTCAGTTTGAAGCAAAGCGTTTCGCCTGCTGTTGGCATCATGAAAGTCAAGCCGAAAACACCTTCGTTTGAATCAACAATATTGTAATCTTTCCGGTCACCTGATAAAATAGCTTTGAAACCTTCATTCGGATAAAGTTTGGGATGTGATAATCTCATGGACAAATATATTGACAAGGCAACGGTATTTATCCTTTGCGCCGTATTCTATGTTGAATATCATATGGATATCTATATCGTTGTGCCAATCATTTGCGTGGTCATCACCAGCGCGTTTTTGAGCTATATCGATGCTGACCGGGTAAAAATTCTGACGGTGGTACTTTATTTTGCCGTCTGCATTTTCTACCCGGTTTTTCTGTTTTTTCTCCCTGTGATATTGTATGATGTCTTTGATTCAAAATATCAGGCGGCGCTGCTGCTGGCTGTCATTCCTGCCGGTGTCGGGTTTCAGCTTTTGCCCTTAATGCCCTGTATCTTCATTGTTCTCTTTTCAGGTCTTGCCTATCTCATCAAACGCCGGACAATGATGCTTGAGCAAACGAGAAGCGAGTATATAACGCTCAGAGACAACACGAAGGAATTTTCGCTTCTGCTGGAAAGAAAGAATAAAGAACTCATGGAAAAGCAGGATTATGAGGTCAACCTCGCTACCTTAAATGAACGCAACAGGATTGCGCGCGACATTCACGACAGTGTCGGGCACATTCTGTCCAATTCTATTTTGCAGACAGGCGCTCTCATCGCAACCTGCACCGACGATGCTTTGAAAGAGAAGCTGGATATCCTTAAGAACACGCTTTCGACGGGCATGGACAGTGTCCGGTCAAGTGTGCACAACCTATATGAGGATTCTATTGACCTCTATTCTGAAACCAAGCATCTCTGTGACGGATTCGATTTCTGCGGCATCGTTCTGGATTATGATATGGACAGCAATCCTGAAAAAAAGGTAAAGTATGCCCTCTTATCCGTCGTCAAAGAGGCGTTTTCCAATATCATGCGGCACTCGGATGCAACTCTGGTTAAGGTCACCCTGCGGGAGCATCCGGCGCTCTACCAGCTCATCATAAAAGATAACGGTTCACAAAAGGAAACCATGGGTGACGGTATCGGTCTCAAAAACATCGCGCAGCGTGTGCAGGCGGTCGGCGGCCTCGTCAATATCGGTTATGACAGCGGCTTCACGGTATTCGTTTCGATACCGAAACAGAATAAGGGGTTATTATGAATATATTGATTATTGACGACGACAGGCTCGTCGGCATTTCGTTAAAAACGATTATCGAGTCTTCCGGCAATATTATGGTAAGCTGCATTGGCTATAACGGTTTTGATGCGATAAAGCAGTACGATGCTATACAGCCTGATATTCTGCTGATGGATATACGAATGGAAACAATGACAGGTCTGGACGCGGGTGAGCAAATTCTCAAAGCGCATCCCGATGCGAAAATTTTATACCTCACGACATTTGCCGACGACGAATATATCATCCGTGCGCTGAAAATCGGTGCCAAAGGCTACATACTAAAGCAGGATTTTGAGAGCATTGTCCCCGCTTTATCAGCCGTTTACGCCGGTCAGAGCGTTTTCGGTGAGGATATCGTCGCTAAAATACCTGGTTTTTTAAGCCAAAACAAAAAGACGGATTTAAGCGATTTCGGTATCACCGAAAAGGAAACTGAAATCATCAGTCTCATAGCGGACGGCTTATCAAACCGCGAAATCGCAGGCACACTCTATCTCAGCGAGGGCACCATACGCAACGCTATCAGCGTCATCATGGATAAGCTCGGCTTTAAACGCCGGACACAGCTTGCGATATTTTATTATAAGAACATGCAGGAATAGGCGGGAGATTATGAGGCGCAAAGACAGAGAAATTACGGATTTTAATGAGATTATGAGCGTTATTAAAAAATGCAGCGTCTGCCGGATAGCGTTTTTCGACGACACCTACCCTTACATTGTACCGCTGAATTACGGCGCCGAATCCGAAGGTCAAAGGATTACTCTGTATTTCCATTGCGCAAATGCGGGCAAAAAGCTCGACCTTTTGCGGCGCAATAAAAATGTCGCATTTGAAGTGGACTGCCCCGGGATCTTTATCGACGGTGAAAAAGCCTGCGATTCGTCGATGGGGTTTGAGAGCGTCTGCGGCAACGGCTCAATGGAAACCGTCGGTGATAGTGAAAAGCTCCACGCTTTGGCACTGCTGATGCGGCAGTATTCCAGCAAGCAGCAATTTGACTTTGATGAAAACGAGGTTAAAGCTGTCACAGTGCTTAAGCTGACGGTCAATGATATTGCGGGGAAACGGCTCAGCAAATAGATATTTGCTTCAGCACAAAGTAAATGCGAGGTGACCTTTCTTTTATAACGCAGCATATCAAGCATATCATCGAAGAAAATTTACCGGAGCGGCAGGCAGCAGCGGAACTGGCGATGCTGGACGAATTTGCAGGCAGCGCTTTACCATCGACAATCCTTTCATTAAGCTGAACCCATATTTTATCAGCCCATGCGCGGCGGTGACACATGTTCTGCCGATTTTAGGTTTGTATCCCGATTACGGCAATACGGTCGAGGATATGTGCGTACTCGTTGACCGCGAAACGGGTGCTGTGATAAAATCGTGGGATTTTAAATCGGTGCTGACGCCCGGAGAGGGTGCCTCCGGCCTCTCAGCCGAGGAGGACTGGCTTCACTGCAACGCACTCTGGTATGACGAAAAGACTCATTCGTTAACCTTCTCGGGCCGCCATGCAGACGCGCTTATCAACCTTGATTTCGATACAGGCGCGCTGCGCTGGATTCTCGCAGACCCGGCAGGCTGGCCGGAGGATAAGCAAAAATATTTTTCAAGCCTGCAGACATTCATGATTTTTCGCGACAATACGCGCAGCACGTCTGCCTTATGACACCCGACGGCGTTGTCGTCATATGCTGAGCAAGACGGAAACGAATACCCTTACACTGAATGAGGCGTAAGGGTATTTTCCATTTTAAGCTGTCCTGACGAAAGTGTTTTTATGCGTAGAACACATGATTACCGATTGTAGTAATATAGCTGCGGTTTTGCATTGTCCAGAAATTCGAGGATATAGCCGGGTTGAGAAAATACAGGCTGCTGCCGGCGACGGATGCGCCGTCTAAACAAAGCTTGGCGGCAAGGATGCTTTCAGCGGTTGGGGTATCATAAATTGTTCCGTTTTTGACAGGCTGGAACTGACCGCCCCATCTGCTGTCAAAAATAACGCCGTAGATGCTGTTCGGGAAATCCGAGCTGGCTACTCTGTTGAGAATAACGTTGCCGACGGCTATTTTACCGGCTAATGGTTCCTGCTGGCTCTCAGCGCTGATGATGCGAGAAAGCCAGTAAACGGCATCACTGCTGTAATAACTATCGCCGGATTGAATCGTACCGCTCCCCCTTACCAGAGATACCGTACCAGTCGTGCTATCCCAGGAAACCGACGCGCCAAAGGCTTTAGCGAGCACTCGAATCGGAACCATAATTCTGCCGTTTTCAACCTTTATACCGTCTGCGGCATATAGCATCCGACCGTTGGCATTAATATAACAGCTGCCAGGTTGTGCCGTGATCAGGAGGTTTGTTGTCCTCACAACAGCCTCATTATTCTCCCAAGAAATCGCCGCGCCGGGGCACAGTATTTGGGAAACAGCTCTGAGCGGCACATATGTTACAGCACTGCTCACCGACATGGATATAGTAACAGGTTTACTGTCGACCTCAAGTGATACAGCTGAGGCGGACACGCCTGTAGCAATTAAAAGGCTCAGCGCCGCAATAAACGTTATAAGATATTTCTTCACAAAACTCACTCCTTGCGTTACATGTTGTTACTATATTGTAACTTTTTGTAGCATTTTAAGCAAGCCGCAAGTTTTACCAGCTTATTTACAGCAAAAGAGTCGAAATCTGCGGGTTTCAGGCTCGCAGGTTTCCAACTCGCGCACTGCGTCTTCTTATTTAATTATATAATCGTATTCATCCGCACGGCGCTGTCAAAGGCGAGGGGACTGCGCTCGCACTCGTCATCATTCATTGTAAGCTGGCAGCAATAACGGCTGCCTTTCATGCGCTCGGAGGCGTAACATAAGCCGTTTGTGCGGCTGTCAAGATAGGGATGGTCAATTTGATCGGGGTCACCAATAAGTATAATTTTCGTCCCTTTACCCGCGCGTGTGACAATACCTTTAACCTGCTTGGGGGTAAGATTCTGCGCTTCATCGATAATGACCCAATTTTTTTGAATAGAACGTCCGCGGATGAATGCGATTGCTTCTGTTGTAACGATATTTCTATGGAACAGTTCGTCTACCTTGTCTCTGAGCTCGCTTTCATTTTTATAACGCTCGTACTCGTCGCTGTCGAGTAAAATTTCCAGATTGTCGATGACCGAGCGCATAAACGGCGCGAGCTTTTCCGTTTCACTGCCGGGTAAGAAGCCAATGTCCTCATCAAACTTCACATTCGGACGGCAGACCAGGATCTTACGGTATTGTTTTTCCTTCTGAACCATAATTTTATGGAGCCCGACTGCAAGCGCGAAAAAGGTTTTTGCCGTACCTGCGGCACCCTTGACGATCACCAGCGGAATATCATCGCAGTTCATCATGAGTGCTTCCTGCATAAATTTCTGACCGACATTGCGTGCTTTCACACCAAACGGCCGCTCTTCTATATATTTAAGTGAAACAAGCTTTTCGCCGTCAAAGCGTCCGAGCGCCGTATGCTTGCTGCTTTCAATGCTGGTCAGTACAACAAATTCGTTCAATATCAGCGTATAAGGTTTTTCCTCGCCTGTCGCCTCATCGACAGATGTTATATATTTGATATCGAGCGACTCTTTTTTATAAAACTCGTTGATTTTTTTCGCCGATGCATACAGCACTACCCGGCCTCTGTAGCCCACGTCAGGTGCGTCGACCTGTTCATTCTTAAAATCCTGAGCCGTTACGCCGATGAGGTCGCATTTAATCCTCTGGAAAATGTCTTTTGTGACGAGGATTGCCTTTTCATTATTTTCAGAGAGTCCTTTACAAACCTTTAAAATCCTGTTATCGGCTTTGTCTGTATGCCACCCTTCCGGGAGAACAATATCTTTGAAATTGAGTTCCAAACGCAAATTGCCGCCTCCGGGAAGCGGAACGCCGCGTGTCAGATCCCCCATTTCTCTGAGAGCATCAAGCATACGCGCTGTCTGCCTTGCGTTGGCGCCAATTTCATTCGACTCTTTCTTGAATTTATCCAATTCTTCAAGCACAACCTCAGGAATAACAACGTCATTATCTCCAAAAGCATAAATTGCATTAGGCGTTTGCAGTAGCACATTCGTGTCGAGGATGTACGTTTTTTTCACAGGACCGCCTCCATTACTGCTGTATGAACTCTATACTTGATATTCTACAGCATTAATATTAAGGTCCTATAAAGTCGGCGTTAAATCTTACATAATCCAAGCAGCGTTACCATTCTCCCTGAACCTCTTCCTTCTGATGATCGTTATCAAAGCTGATTCTATCAAAGTAATTATTGTTCTCACCGCCGAAAGTTGTATCGACATTGATCCATTGACCCTCCTTATCATCATAGATTTCATTCCAGGAATGGTCCAGCCACTCCTTTCCGTTATAGGCATAACCGGTCACCAGCCTGACCTTTACGCCGATGGCTCGGCACATGGCAACATATAAGCATGCTTTGTCAAAACACACACCGGTTTTCTCGCTGAAAGCCGGTACGGCTCCGGAATATGTTTCGAAAGCGTCTGTTTCAATTGATTTTGCCTTTTGATGGTCATAACTGATGTGATCGGCAATCCATTCGTATAAAATCCGCGCCATCTTATAATGATCATTTTCAGCTCCCGCAAGTTCGATGGCTTTGTCGTCAATATCCGGGCTTGATTTAACGGCATCTTCGACTGTTACGCCGTTAATATATACTTTGATGAGCAGCTTTTTGCCTGCCGGAGAGAGGCACTCAGCTGCTTTATTAACCGTATTATCAATGAACCCAGGGATTTGCTGAACAACATTCGAAGCGATGATGGGCTGTATGGCATTCTCTTCGACCAGCCGGTACGCACCGGAGCTGTTGATATAGTTGTCGAGCACCATATTTTTAGTTAATACTGTGTAGAAATTAAAAAGCAGCGCAAAAACGAGGACAAGCCAGACGGATTTCGGAAATTGCCAAAGGCTGCTGACAAGCAGCCTTATAGTTTTGTTGGACGCAGAGACGGCTGCTGCAATTGCGTTGGATAATGGAATAAGCACTTTTTTCTGTAGAGGTATGAGAAGCAGCTGCAGGATACCGATTAAGCCGATTAGAATGATAAGCAGAAAAAGGGCATAAACCAAAACATCCTGATTGATGATGGAATACCTAATCACTGAGATGTTTTTGAACAGATTCGACAAGCCGTTATCACCGTTATTTGAAAACAGATAATTGGTGAAACTGATGGAAAGAACAGCCGAGATAATTACAATAACCGCACTGATGGTTGAGTTGAACGAACGAAATATCCTTGCGCCGTTAAGAGGGTAGAACAGCCCGAAAAGCATCGGCAGAATAAACAGCGCGATAAAAAGTACCGATATCAAGTTGATCTGATCAAACAGCGACATACTTATTCTGGCTCCCTGCTGCTTCAGCATTTTGGTAATATATGCAATTTATTATGCCTGCTTTCAACCACCTCAAAACAATTTGTAAAATAAAAAAGATATCTCTTCACTTTTTTGTAAAGAGATATCTTTTTTTATAAGCAAACTTAATTTTCAATAGCCTTCCATAGTGGATTGTCTGTCTTGTACTTCGTTAAATCTTTGTATTTCAGCTGGATTTCGACGTGGTCTCCCATTACGTGCGGGACGGAGACGGAAATTACCAGCGCGTCGTCCGTCAGGTACGAGAACGTCGAGGTACCGATCGAATCGGCATTATTGAGCTCCGCAATCCAGCTGTCCGTGTCCATTTGAACAAGTTCATCCTTAATCGCCGATTGAAGCTCGCTCGTCATATCATAACTTGTCGAACTGAAATTGCTGCTGAGCATCATATCCACAAAGCTTTCATCGATTTTCACAAGATCTTTCAGGGTTATCGATTTTTGCTTTGTTACATCAATGGAGACGGAATATAAAAACTGGTTCGGATGCGCCGCGCCTTGAGCATACATATAACCGTCAAAGTAAATGCTGATCACATTGGGGCTTTTATATGTCAGCATGTAATTCAGTTCGTATTCCGTATCGCTTTCGTTTTTAAGTGAATCCAGATCTCTTAAAGCGGCGTCCGATATAATTTTATTGAGTTTCTCCTGCGCGGCACTGTCCGTCATGCCGGTAAGCTGGGGGTATTTAATGGTAACAGTGCCGTTTGTATATGTTTTTTCCGTGAAATTCAAGTCCGTTGTGCTTAACCCGGAGGCAGACGGCGGTGCAGCGCTGACCGGCGGCGATGCCGGTGTGATATCCGGCGTCTGAGCAGATGGGGGTGCTGCAGTCATAGCGGTTGCTTCAGCAGACTTTTCTGCTGCAGCAGCATTTTGCTTCGCTTGTCCGCACGCGCTGAAAAGTCCTGCCAGGAAAAGCAGGAGAAGACATGCGGCTAGTATTCCGGCTTTCTTCATTGGATGACCCCCAAGTTATATATTTGTATTCATTGGATTATGGTTTGGCGTTAACGACGCGTACACCATTTCAGCAATAATTTTCGCGCCTGAGGCATCCGGGTGAATACCATCAAATTTAAAGCATTCCGGATGATTTTTTGTGGCGGTATTAATATCGATAACATTCATCTTAATAGCAGTGATCGGGGGTTCTTCCGCCATTTTTTTGATTGCTTCGGTAATAGCATCAAGCCGGTCATTATTCATCGTATGGATAACTCGGGTACAGTTCTCGACTGAAAACTGCGTCGGCGGTGTCAGCATATATATGATAGGGTGAGACGGTAAAGACCTGTAATGGCTGTTCAGCTCCCGATAATCGGCTGCGTATGCCTCTATTCCCTTCCAGTTATGCTCCGTCGCGTCATTTGTACCAAGCATGATCAGCACAATATCAGGTCTGAATTCTGAGCTTGCCTGAAAATGTTTATGCGACCAATAAGGTTTATCGGCGCTTTTTTGAAGCGCATGCCCATTGATGCCGAAATTGCGGACCGAATACCCGGTGCCCAGCAGCTTCTCCAGCTGCGCGGGATAGCAGTTTTCAATTCTATTTTTTACAAGCGCACCGTAGGTGATACTGTCTCCGACGCAGGCAATCTTTATCGTACCTGGTATAGCAGGCGGAACAGGCGCCGCGTAATTCCGCGCATAAAACAAAAGCCCCGATACCGCGACGAGAATGAGCAAAATTAAAATTAAGCCGATATAAGCAATCGCTGTGACAACCATATCTGAACCCCTTCATAGGCATATGTAAATTTCCAGAGTGCCTATGACAATGCTTATAATGCCGGCTGCTCCCAGAGCCTCAAAATATCCACTATCCAACTGCTTTCGGGAAGCGGCAGGTTTGGCTGCAGCGCGCAGCTCTCGGCAACACCCTGCACGGCACTCCAGTAGGCAACCGCCAGGGCAATAGGACTCCCCTTCTTGATCTGATTCAATTCCTGCCCCCTTTCGATGATTGGCAAAAGCGGCAAAACAGCGTCCATTCCTGCTATTAGCTTTTTAACGCTGTCGGGCGTCGCATCTGATCTGAGTGATTGTGTCATCAGCAGGAACATCTTTCCTGTAAATGAATTCTCTCTGAGCGCCTCGAAAATCGAATCCGTCATTTTTTCAAAAAACACCAATGGCGGTAAATCCGCCGTATTCATTGAAAGCACATGCTCCGGGCCGGAGAGACCAATCCGAATGAGTTCCTCATAAAGCTTTTCCTTTGATTCAAAATAATTGAAGAAAAGGCCGGTACTAATCTGCAGTTTATCCGCAATGTCTCGGATCTTTGTCGAGTCAAAGCCGCGGCTGATAATCATATCCAGCGCGCATTCGATGATTTGCTGACGGCGTTCACAGCGCTGCTTTGCTCGCTTTTTTTGTTCCATTATTTCCTGATTTCCTTTTTTATAATCTTCGCAGCTGTTCTGCCATCGGCAACTGCCGTACAGATACCGCCCCCCGCTGTCGTCCACTGACCGCAAATGCAAAAATGCTTCAGTCCCGGTATTTTCTTTTTGATATTTGCTTTTAAAGCTGAAGGGGTGGGTGCGAAGCCTTCAAAAGATCCTTTATACACATTCGTCAGTTTAACATATGTCGCCGGAGTTGCAATATCGACAACAACGACAGCATCTTTAAATCCAGGATACCGCTTTTCGATATCTGACAAGAACACTTCGGCTAATCGTTCTTTTTGAATTTTATAAGCATCCGGATTTTCGCTTCGCAGTCTCGCCCAATACTCAAGAGGACTGTCTACCATAACCATAACACTGCTGCCTTCGGGTGGCGCGGCTGTCCTGTCAAATTCAAACGAACGCAGATTATAAGCATATCTCTTGACTTCAGGCGCTACTTCAACCCCCTCCGGACATTCGCATGTGACAGAAAAAGGAATGCCAAACCTCTTATCGAGGCCAAACGAAACGAGTGCCAGCGGGTCAAAAAGAGGTGCATCTCTCAGCATGTCAGTAAGCTGCGGATGCCGATATCTGCCACGGAGCATTTTTTCCAGCGTGTCATAAGCGTCGCATGCAGCGACAACACCATCAGACGGATAAATTGTGTCTTTCGACCGGACACCTTTTGCCTGGCCATTCTCAACAACAATCTCGTCGACCTTTGTGTTAAAATTTATCTTTCCGCCAAGTGATTTGTATTTTCCCTCCATACGCTTGATCACATCTGAAGCGCCGCCCATTGGGTACCCTGCGTTGGCACCCATACGCGTTCCAAGCATCATGAACAGTGATATCGCTGAATATTCACCCGGCATCAGCGCCGTCAGAACCTCCCTGATTATATCACTTTTAAGTCCGGATACAATCTCCCCCACTGTCTTGCTCATGTATTTTCTTGCGATGCTTAAAAATCCCCTGCTGTTTTTTAGCATGCTCACCACTTCTGCGATACCGGATGGTGTGCCGAGTATAAGCTTTGCATGCATCATAACATCGATTTCATCGCAGAAGCCGTTTATGAATTCTGTGTCCTGCTCAGATAATGATATTAAATACCCTCTGAATTTGTCGAGCTCCATCGGTATGCAATACATCACACCATTTTTTTCGAGTTGGATATCTTCTGCGTTGTATATATCTGTATCGTCTGCCAGCGCACCAACTTCTTTATACAAATTATAAATCTGTTCCCCTTTTTTTGTGCCTACCATCCAATGAATGCACCCGTCAAAACGATATCCCTTTCTGAACCATGCCGTGCACATCCCGCCGGCCCATGGCGAGAGCTCAAATATCGTCGTTTCTATTCCTTCTTTTTGCAGAAAAATACCAGTGCTCAGTCCTGCAAGCCCCGCACCAATAATATTTACTTTTTTAGACATAATCCATCACCTTCATAATGTATTATATGGTTTGCTGATCATTCATTCATTGAACATGTGTTCATATTATATTTCATCATTTCTGTATTGTCAACATCCGGCAATAGGTCTTCTGCATTCACAATACTTCCATAAATCTTATTGACTTAATCAGTAATTATTCACATTCATAATATATTGTTCGAATATTGACCCTAAATACTATTGACATCGTTCGTTTAGAAGCGCTTAATACAAAATATTGAATATTAGACTATCAATTGTAGAATTATAAGCGGCTATAATCCGCATAATGTTATATCAGAAAATTTACAAATAATTTTTACCGCTGTTGCCTGGCAGAAAGGGTGGTTATTATGACATTCGCAGAGGGCGTTATCAGGTTCATCGCAGGCGGGACACTCGTTTTATTAATCGGTATTGTAGCAAAAAACGGTAAGTCGACCATAGCCGGGATTATCGCTTTATTTCCTGTCATTACAGCAGTCAGCTTTACATTTTTAGCGCGGTCGGCGGATATTAAAATTGTCAAAGACACAGTGCTCTCGGGTATCTTTTCACTGCCGGCGACACTCATTTTTCTTATCGTATTCTATATTTGCGCCGGCAAAGTGAGCCTTCTTAACACCTTGGTTATCAGCCTGCTCTCATGGGGTGTTGGCGCGGCTGTTATATATTTTATTAAAGCGTAATTACTACATAAATATACAAGAAATAAAAGATGCTTTCGAGCTAATTCTAACTAACGTTAAGTAATTATTTTAAAGATTATAATACCTAACGTTCGTTAACTTTTTATTTTAACGATAGTTAGGTATAAAAATAATTATATAGTTAAATAAAGAAGCGACTTTTCTGCGGTTTTGTTTTTTGCTTAAGTATGTCCTGTTAACTATCCCTGTACTTTTTTAAATTGCTTATACGGTTTACATAACAATCGTGCTGATTGTCCTCGATTTTACCGCGTCATTTATTTACTTATGTTAACATGTGAATTATTTCAGCTCCATGTCTCTACCACTATTATTATCGGCATTTTTTTAATTAGTTTAGTAAATAAATTAAATAATCATAAATATTTATCCATCAGTATTAATTAAGCAAAATAAGGGCTGTCACATACAAAGCGGGATCGATTTGTGATCGTCGGCGCTTCTGAATGCAACAGCCCTTTTAAGCTTTATATTTTATTCAGTACTTAGTATTTACCAAATTCGTTGTCACTCAGCGCAATCTTTTTTGCCGATGCAGGTGATTGACCGGTTCTGCCGGATATCTGCCTGCTTGGCTGCGCATTGAACTTACTTGAAGTTTTATTCGTATCGCCGCCTATTGCTTTTGACGAACTCCTCGTTTTGAATACACCAATTGTCTCATTAAGCTGTACGGCTTGCGCGGAGAGCTCTTCGCTCGCAGCAGCACTCTCTTCAGCCGTTGCTGCATTTGTCTGCACAACCTGCGACACCTGAGATATACCCTGGCTGATCTGCTCAATGCCATGCGCCTGTTCTGTTGATGCTACTGCAATGGAATTAACAAGCTCGGCTGCTTTATCAACCTGTTCGACAATCTGTCCCAAAGCATTCGCTGTTTCATTTGCGATTTTAGTCCCCGTTTCTACTTTCTTGATTGAGCTTTCAATCAAATCTGTCGTCTCTTTTGCGGCATTGGCAGAACGCGCAGCCAGAGTTCTGACTTCCTCGGCCACAACTGCGAAGCCCTTTCCATGCTGGCCTGCTCTGGCGGCTTCAACAGCGGCATTAAGCGCCAGAATGTTCGTCTGGAATGCGATATCATCAATAACCTTAATGATTTTATTGATACTGCTGGAGGAAACGTTGATATCCTCCATCGCTTTAAGCATATCTTTCATCTGTCCGTTGCCGTTTGATGCATTATCTTTTGCTTCACGAGCCAACTCGTTTGCTTTACCAGCGTTTGTTGCGTTTGTATGTGTCTGTGCTGTGATTTCCTGAAGAGAAGCGGTTAATTGCTCAACGGCGCTAGCCTGTTCTGTAGCGCCCTGTGATAAAGCCATACTTGAATGGGACACCATGGTCGAACCGGATGTCACCTGCTCAGACGATGTCGCAATCGTCCCGATGAGGTGATTCAGATTGTCTACAAGCTGAATCAAACCTTTACCCAGAGTGTCCTTATCAGAGCGAACTGTAAAATCAACAGTTAGATCTCCGTCCGCCATCGCTTGAATTGACAGTACCTGCTGTGTCGTTGCGACAATTAAATTGTGGAAAGCCAGCGCAAGGCCGCCAATTTCATTGGGCTGATCCTTCAGCTGTTTATCACTTGCATCCAGAACACCATCGACATCAATGTCACCAACAGCGAGCATATCTGCAACTTTTGCCATTTTTCTAATCGGTTTGCTAATAATGCCCGATATGGACACTCCGAGTAGAATTGCAATGACTACTGCAACAGCAAGGACTACAACCATTATAACAATAGCATTAGTCGCTGTCTGTGCATTCTTATCTGACGCACTTTTTGCTTCATCAGCTACAAGCTGGCTCAGTTTCATGCAATTATCGCGCAGTGTTTCACCAAGCGGCGCCATTTCATTACTTACAAGATCATTTGCCTGTACCGTCTGCCCGGCATCTACATAACTTAAATATTGAGTGATGTCTTTTTCGTATTCAGTGAGTGCAGTAATTAAATCACTGTTTAGTGCCTCGATATCTTTATTTTCAAAGGTTATATCTGAAAGCTGTTTAAAACTTTCGTCGGTAGCTGTTTGAAATTCTGTAATTGAATCCTTTGTAGATTTTATATCCGCGGTATTCGTTACAGTCGTCATTTTTAGAATAAAATATCTCAGCTGCATAAACTCTACAGCCGCATCGCCCGAATATTGCAACCCTAATGATTCATTATTATACAGATTTTTATCTGCTTGTTTCATATTGGTTATATTGATAATACCAACACCACCAACTATTGCTGCAAGGATAGCAACAATCAGAAAACCTACAATCATTTTTTTCGATATACTAAAATTTATAAACCATTTCATATAACCCTACTCCATTCTCATACTGTCTGTTTTTATAATAATCCTGTTATTTCTGAGATGTCCTGATCATTGAGCAGCTTTTCGCAATCCAGAATTAAGACAACACCGCCTTCTGTTTTTCCGATATTTTTAACGAACCTGTTGTTTTGCCCTTTACTCGCTTTGGGCACGTCAGATACATCAGCAGACGGAATTGTAACAACCTCCGAGACTCTGTCAACGATCAAACCAATCGGAACACCCGCAATATCAATGACAATCACACATGTCCTGTCATCGAATTCACGCACTTCCTTGCCGAAAAGCAACCGGACATCCAATACCGGGATGATCTTCCCCCGTAAATTGATGATACCTTTCATGTAGTCCGGCATATCGGGCAATTCCGTAATCTTCTGCATACCAATGATTTCTGTTATGTACAGCATCTCAATTCCAAACATAACATCGCCAATACTAAATGTCAGATATCTCCCCGTTTGCATGTCTTCTGTGTCTGCATCTTCATTTTTTTGATAATCCAAAATAATCTCCTCCCTTTCTGGAATATTTTGCTTACGAACGTTCGTATTTATAATATTTGTCGGAGTTTTTGTAATAATCTTTAGCTGTTTGTTAATATTTACTAATAATATAAAAAAGTGCTTAAATTATAAGGAATTTTCTAATGGACTCTGTATAATGTTACCTATATAATGTTACGAAAAGAGAGATAAATAGATAGTCAGGTGGTAACATGATCACAAAACAGGATATAACAGAAGCCGCCTACAGATTATTTGCATCTAAGGGTTTTCATGAGACAACCACAGAAGATATAGCTCGCTCTCTTGGCATGAAGAAGCAGTCGCTTTATTCTCATTTTAAAAGTAAAAACGAAATAATCGGAGCCGTATTGAATGAACGTGCAATTGAAATAGAAAATGAGATCACTTTAATTCTTGATGAATACCGTGATGAGCCTATTGATATACTCTTGAAATTTATGTTTACAAGGATGACTGTCTTTATGGCAGACCGAGACAGACTATTATTCTGGAGAAGGCTGTTGCTTATTGAAAGCGACGGCGAGTTTGGCGACTTTATGTATAGTTATAATTGGCAGGTCTATAATAAGCTTACATTAGAGATAAAGGAGATTTTAACCAGCAACGGATATACCAGCTTTAATGATCCGGAAAAGATCATGTACTTTTTTATCTCATTACTGATTGTGATTAATGGATATCTTGACTGGACACTGATTGCTAAGTATGATAATAGCGCAGTTGAAATCATATGGGATTACCTCTGGAATGGTTTTAAGTCGCTGTTTAAATAATTTTATTGCCATGCAAAAGCATACTTTTACACTGTACCGAAGCATAAGTTTCGGTACAGTGTTTCATTCATACGAGAATCCGGCTACAATTATTATATAGCCCTCTATTTGACATATATTTCTTCAGCGTTTATACTCGTTATTGTTCATTAATAAAATAACAGGAGAAAATCATGGTTTTTTCCAGTATCGGTTTTCTGTTTTTCTTTCTCCCTTCCCTTCTGGTTTTCTATTATGTCATTCCGCGCCGATTGCGTGAAATAAGAAACTTTGTACTTCTGTGTTTCAGCCTTTTCTTTTATGCCTATGGCGGTCCGAGGTTTCTGCTCTTAATGCTTGCTTCGATCACAATCAACTATGTCTGCGGTCTTTTCGTTTCCAACGAGCATTCGGATAAAACACGCCGCTTATTCCTAATTGCCGCTGTCGTCCTAGGCCTTGGCTTGCTTGGTTGGTTTAAATATTCACGGTTTTTCGCCGAAACACTAAACGCCCTGGGTACAGGTCTGCCTGTACCTGATGTAACGTTGCCGATTGGCATCTCATTCTTTACATTTCATGGCCTGAGTTACATCATTGACGTTTACAGAGGTACGGCAAAGCCCATGAAAAATCCGCTGCGTATTGCTCTTTATATCTCTCTTTTTCCTCAGCTCGTCGCAGGGCCGATCGTCCGTTATTCAACGGTTTCCGACCATCTGGGAGAGCGGCACGAAAACCTCACCGATTTCTCCGAGGGGGCTTTACGCTTCATATTCGGACTTGCGAAAAAAATGCTTTTAGCCAACACCCTCGGCATTATTGCCGATCAAGCATTCAACGCCTCGGCAGGAATGATGTCAGCAAGCCTCGCCTGGCTCGGCGCGATTGCTTATACAGGACAGATATATTTTGACTTCTCTGCCTATTCCGACATGGCGCTTGGACTCGGGAAGATGTTCGGATTTCATTTTTTAGAAAATTTCAACTACCCGTATATTGCAAAATCAATCACAGAATTCTGGCGGCGCTGGCATATTTCGCTGACCTCGTGGTTTCGGGATTATGTCTATATCCCGCTCGGCGGTAACAGGTGCTCGAAATGGAAAAACATCCGCAATATCATCATCGTCTGGTTTTTAACGGGCTTCTGGCACGGAGCGGCATGGAACTTTATATTCTGGGGTTTATGGTTCTGTGTCCTGCTTTTAGGGGAGAAGTTTATCTGGGGAAATATACTGGAGAAAATGCCGTCCGTTATCCGCCACATTTACACCCTGCTGATTGTCATCTTAAGCTGGGTACTGTTCAGAGCCGACAGCCTCAGCCATGCCATGGCTTTTATCGGCACGATGTTTGGCGCCGGCAGCACTCCTGTACCAAACGGACAGACCATATATCTGCTTCGTGAATACTGGCCGGAGCTTATTATTTCGGTTATTGCAGCTCTTCCGGTCAAAAATGCGATTAAAAATCTGCTTGAAAAGCAGCAGACACCTGTCGGAAAACAGATTCTCGTATGGGGTCCCCGTTTTCTGGGGCTTGTTCTCCTTGCCTTTTCGTATCTGAAGCTGGTCGTCGGTTCATTTAACCCATTTATCTATTTCAGATTCTGAGAGGAGTGTTTGTCGAATGAAGCTTCAAAAGGCCGCAAATATCTTCTTTATCCTATGTTTCCTGGGCTTTTTGTACATCGGTATGATGGTTACGATCATTAAACCGAAAGCTGCAGATTCCTATTTTGAGAACCGTACGCTCGCAGCGCTGCCTGTGTTGAGCAAGGCTTCATTCCTGAACGGCAGTTGGTTTGCCGATTGGGAAACGTATTTGAAGGATCACGCCGCAGGGCGCACATCACTCCTGAAGGCGGGAACCTATATCGATTTATTTGTTCTAAAACGCCCCGTTGTCAACGATATTGTCGTCGGTAAATTACTCCTCAGCTACAACGAATATGAAACCGTTGATTCTGCCGCTATCGCCGAACAATCGAAACAATCGACAGATAATCTGAGTGCGCTGAGCCAATATGTTGAAAATAACGGCGGTATCTTTTACTATGTTGCCGTTTCCGGCCAAAGCCCGTATGACAGTAATGCTTACCCTGCCTATCTCAACAGCCATGAGGATTATTACAAGACAGTACTGCGATATTTCAAAGCGGATATGTCAGAGCGCAGCGTCAATTTTATTGACATGGGGGACGTTTTCAATCGTATCGGCCACCCCGACAATGTATACTTTGCGTCTGACCACCATTTCACTTTTGACGGCGCGATGCTGACATATCAGACGCTCATGAATAAAGTCAATTCCGATCATCATCTGGCTTTGCCTGTTTTAACATCTCAGGATATCACAATAAAAGAATTGGAAAACCCGTTTCTGGGCTCACGTATGCGAAAGCTTTTTAATCTGCTTCGGACGGATGAAAAGCTTAAAATCGGTATCTTAAATAAGGATATCCCGTTTACGAGAACAAACAACGGCAACGTTATCCCTTCACAGGTATACGCTTTGCCGGATAACGTCTCGGAGACGGTCAACTATACGGTTTATATGGGCGGAGACATCGCCGAGACCGTCATCAACACGAACCGCCCAAGTCTGCCGAATGTCCTCATCGTCGGTGACAGCTATACAAATGCGGTCGAATGCCTGCTTTATACGAGCTTCAACGAGATGCGTTCAATTGATTTGCGCTGGTATACTGATAAGTCTCTTGCGGACTACATCAAAGACTATAAACCCGATGTTGTCATCCTTCTCCGCGATTATTCCGTGCTGTTGTCTCTCGACGGTAACGGCACATGGCATTAAAGGAGCTTCATATGATTATCGATTTCCACACACATGTTTTCCCGGACAGCCTTGCTCAAAGAGCAATCAGCACACTTGTATCAAATATCGACGAGATCTTCACGCCCGTCACTGATGGCACGGTTTCAGGACTCTTGGCACACATGCACCGGAGCGGCGTTGACGTCTCCGTTATACAGCCGGTCATCACAAAACAGAGCCAATTTCGCGATGTGAACACGTGGGCCAGAAGCATCTGCTCATATGAGCTCGTTTCGTTCGGAGGTATCTACCCGCATACGGATGACTATAAACGGGATATTGATTTTATCGTCAGTTTAGGGCTTAAGGGGATAAAATTCCACGCGGAGTATCAGAATTTTGTGATTGACGACCCTAAAATGCTTAAAATTTATGATTATGCTTTAAGCCGCGGTCTTATCATCCTGCATCACGCCGGTTTCGATCCCGGTTTTTCCGGACCGGTTAAGTCAGGCCCCATCAGATTTGCCAATATCGCAAAAGCAATGAAGGGCGGCATCATCGTCGCCGCTCATTTCGGCGGACACGCCGAGTGGGATGATGTTGAACGTTACATGGTCGGTACAGGCATCTACCTTGATACGTCAATGGGCTTTGAGTTTTTCCCAAAAGAGCAGTTTTTACGGATTGTCAAAAATCACGGTATAGAAAAAATTCTGTTCGCCTCCGATTCGCCGTGGAGCGATTCGGCAGCAGAGATTGAGCATCTGAGAGCGATGCCGCTGCCAGACAGCGAAATAGAAATGATTCTTGGAGGAAATGCGCAAAGAATTCTTCATATTTAGTTTTAACGTTCGTTAGATTGCACCTGCGGATATACATCTGTGCGGTAAGTAAATATAGCAAAAATTATCAAACATAATTTAAAATAATGATATATACTGCAAGCACAATGAGGTGAATCGATGTATGGAATATGAGCAGAAAATACGTGACTCTCTGGATTATATTGAGAATAATTTAAACCAAAAAATACAGCTGGAGGATCTCTCGAAAATCGCATTTCTTTCAAAATACCATTATCACAGACTTTTTCACAAGGCAGTTGGTGAACCTGTAAAAAAATATATCAGAAAAAGAAGGATGGCCCGCGCCGCAGCGGAGCTTATCCAAACGGATGCACGAATCCTTGATATTGCCATAAAATTTCAATTTGGCTCGCAGGAAGCGTTCACACGCGCTTTCAAGGGTATCTACCGCATATCGCCGGGTGCATACCGTAAGCAGCTGAACATCAGGCAACCGCAGGATATGCACCAAGCAGATCATAATAAGAGCGGCCGCACGAATATGCGCTGCGAGGCTGCGTGATAACGGAGGCATTATGAGCAATCTGGTACCCGTCGTCATTGAGCAGACGCAGCGCGGCGAGCGCTCATACGACATTTTTTCAAGACTGCTGAATGACAGGATTATTATGCTGAACGAAGAAGTCAACGACACCTCAGCAAGCCTTATTGTTGCTCAGCTTCTTTTCCTCGAATCAGCCGACCCGGACAAGGAAATCCAGTTCTATATCAACAGTCCGGGAGGCTCGGTTACATCAGCTTTCGCGATTTTCGATACCATGCGTTATCTGAAATGTGCGGTGTCGACAATCTGTATCGGACTCGCTGCCAGCGCCGCTTCGCTTCTCTTGGCAGCAGGGACAAAGGGAAAACGATTTGCTCTTCCGAACAGCGAAATGATGATTCATCAGCCTTCAGTTTCCGGTATACAGGGGCAGGCGACTGATATTTTAATACACAGCAGGTGGATGCAAATAACAAAACAAAAGCTAAACGCTATTTATACAGAACTCACCGGCCAACCGCTTGAAAAAATCTCCACAGATATGGAACGGGACTTTTTCATGTCCGCAGAAGATGCGAAAGCATATGGCCTCATCGATGATATCCTGGCACATAGGGTATAGTAAAAAGGACGGTTCACGCTGCGTGGCTACGCGCTGTGAACCGTTCTGTTGTTTATAAATCATATAAATCATTATCCGTTAGCTTGCAGCCACGCCCTTTAAAAGCTAAATGCGGCATCGCCTCATATACTAATAAAAGAGGTGAAAACACTATGAACTATACAATTAAATCTGGAGATACAATTTATGAACTAGCATCTCACTATCACACGTCCGTCTCTGCGATTCTCTCGGCAAATCCGGGCTTAACACCGTATAACCTGACTATCGGCCAGCAAATCGTGATTCCCGCTCCGAGTCAAGAGACATCCCGCAGCCATTCAGGGGTCTCCGCAAATGAATTAAAGCTTAGCAATACATTGCGGCAGCTTTGGGAACAGCATGTTGCCTGGACGAGGATGGCTATATTGAGCGCCGCTTCAGATTCACCGGATCTGAAGCTTACCGTTGATAGGCTTTTGAGAAATGCCGCCGATATGGCAAATAGCCTTAGACCCATATACGGGGATCAGAAGGCTGATACATTTGGCCGCCTGATTTATGATCATCTGACTATCGCGCTTGAACTCGTCAATGCCGCGAAGGCCGGTAATGTGCAGGCTGCACAAGCCGCTGAAAAAAAGTGGTATCAAAATGCGGACCAGATCGCTGCCTATCTGCATTCAATCAATCCATACATTGACGCGGCGGAATTCCAAAAAATGCTGCATACACATCTGGCACTGACAAAAGAAGAAGCTGTCGAAAGGCTCAACCACAGCTACGCAAAAGATATTGCATTATATGACCAAATCGAAATTCAAGCGCTCGAAATGGCAGATGCGATGTCCGATGCTATTGTTAAGCAGTTTCCCGCGTCATTTAGGTAAAACACATAAAAATGGACGGTTCATGATGCTGTTAACCGCACAGTGAACCGTCCGTTTTAATTTGCAGCTTATTCATCAGCCAGATTTTTGAGCGTATCCGTATTCAGGCGGTAAATTGTCCAATCGTTCAGGGGCTGAGCACCCATGGAGAGATAAAAGTCAATGCTGGGCTTGTTCCAGTCCAGGCAAGCCCATTCCAGGCGCCCGCAGCCGCGCCGAGCGCACAATCCGGCAATATACTTAAAAAACATTTTTCCATACCCTTTTTTACGGTGCTCCGGGCGTATATAGATGTCTTCGATATATATCCCGGCGCGGCCTAAGAAAGTAGAGAAGTTGTGAAAAAAGAGCGCGTAACCGACAGGTTTCCCGTCCGCATCACCAATGAGCGCTTCCGCTTTCCGCTGATTGAAAATCCATTCCGTCAGAAGCTCCTCTGTCGCAGTGACTTGAGCGGACAACTCTTCATATTCAGCCAGATCTTTGATAAATCCCAGTATCAGCGGCACATCCTCAAGGACCGCCGGCCGGATTTTAAAATTATTCATATATTATGTATACTCCTCGGCGATTATTAATGATGATCGTGTCTGACTATTCAGTCTGCGCTTGAAAAATCTGTTTTTATTTGGAGCTGAGCTTTTTCTCTCTCCCTCTGCCCCAATCTGTTCGTATTGATCGTTTTCCGGAATACAACAAGGAAATCAAAGAGAAATTCCGTAACAAAATTTACAGCCATCGTTCCGATGAGGACAAGATAGAAATTCCAGTTGATCGTCCTGAAATAATTCACCCACCATGTCGAAAGCGGTGTGAAAACGAAATAATACCCAGCAACCTTCATCATCGCCAGTGGGATATTATTTGCCGATTTAAACGTAAAGTGCCTGTTAATTGTGAAATTATATAAAACGGATAATATGAGCGGAATGAGATATACCAGCCAATCGGGCAGGAGCGGCGATATCCGTGTGGGCAAGAGCGGCTTAACCTCATGGAGCGCCGTACTGGTCGAGAATTGAATAACTCCCGCGGAAATTGAAAAAAGTGTGAATTTAACGAATTGGATCGCATATTGCTTTTTTGTCAGCGACTTTACGTTTTGATCAGACATTTTTACCCCGCTTTTCGTTCTGTATTCGCAATGAAATAATTATAATTCATCCTGTTATTATTAACAAGACGATAGGCTTCATCATCTCTTAACCATATTAAAAATCAAGTGATTCAGCCCATATCAAAGCCGACATGTAGTCATTTACCAATTCTTCCTGTTGAATTAGGTCCGGTTTGTATAGTGATGAAAATGACTCCCAGTCAGCCTGCTCATAATGGATAACCATGTCCAGGAGCGCTTTGAGTTCATTCGTTTCACCTTTCAGCGCTTCCTTTACGGTATCAGTCAGCGGCAGCTCTCCCATGATATCTTCCATTTCACGATTGAGTATCACATCGAGCAGCGAGAAAATACCTGTAAAAAAGGCTTCCGTGCCCTTCTGTGGTATATGCTTTTGCTCTGCCAGAAACTCCAGCAGCTTGCCTCGTATAAGTGAACGCCTCAAAAGCTCTGTGTTTCCAGGGCTTTGTGCGTCCCTCATGAGCATAGCCGACATGAACTTATTGAGTTCGTTCAGTCCAAGGATTGTCACGCCCTGTGAGATCGTTTTAACCTTGAATCGGGGGGCAATATAAGCGGAGTTGACGAGCTTTAATAGCCGATAAGACAAGCTGAGATCATGCTCAATAATATTAGCAATCTCTCTGAAGCTTGGTTCCGGCTGACCGAGCTCGGAGATAACACGCAGAATATTGACATTAAACGATCGAATTTCATTTTGTTTTCCCGGAAACGGTTTTAAGAAAAAGCTTCCTTGAAAATAATCATAGCCAATCGCAAAAGCTTTTTTATAATCGTCCCAAGTTTCGACATTATACGCCAGATATTTCGCTTTTCTTTGATAGCTTTTAACACGTTCTGTCAGCGTATGCGCACTTTGGACAGTTACATCAATCTTTATAATATCAGCTATTTCAACGAGCCGCTCAATGATATTTTCTGTTGCGTCATATGCAACCCGATATTCCTGCGCTTTTATTTTAATAAAGCTATTCACATTCGTCAATTCGTTTTTGGAATTGCTTTCACATTCAACAATTACATACTTCCTCGGCAGCAACGGAATAAGGCTTTCAAACAATTCGTCAGAAAATTCGATAAAGGCCGCCGGTTTCCCGTGCATTTCTTCATCTGCGGCGAAACACAGCTGATGGTATAGCTCTTCTGCGTCATTTGGTTCGGTGTACAGATCATAATAATAATCCCTCAAGCTTTGGCAGAGGATCAGCTTATACCCGAAAACCTCCATCTTTCGGTTAAAAATCGGATGTCTTGCGATATAATGCTTCATGTATCCACACCGACCTTTATTCTGTAGAATATTATGTCAACAAGCTTTCTCTGTTTACATAATTATTTTTATTTTGTTGTTCACGAGCTTTTCATTTGGTGATATACTCTTCTTAATCATACTTTTCTGACTTAGAGTTAATTATAACTGGTAATATCGAATTTAGGAAGTCTATCATAATAAAAAATGATAAATAATGTAATTTAACAAACAGAAAACTTGGGATAATGGCTGATAAAATAGTAAACCATCTGTTATTCTCGGTCTTTTCTCACGGAGGAGATACAGTCCTCTGTGAGAAAAGGCTCATACAAAGCCGCTGCGGTGATGCCGCAGCGGCTTTTGTGTTGCTTAATATATATCGTAGCTGACAATTTCTTTTATTTCTTTTCTTGGGCGGACAACCGCTGCCTCAGCGGGGTAGCCGATTGGAGTAAAGGCGATGACACTCACGTCATCCGGGATTTGGAGCGCTTGCTTAACCTTGTCGGCATAGAAATGGCCAAGCCAGCATGTCCCAAGGCCAAGCGTGTAGGCTTCGAGAATCATATAAGCCATTGCGATGGAGCAGTCAACCGTATTGGTCGGCTGACCGCAGTCCATGACACGGTTTTGCGTGCCGCAGGCGATGAGGGCGCACGGTGCTTCACCGACAGCTGTCTGCCCATCCGCCGCCTCCTTAAGCTTTCGCAGCTTTTCTTTATCCCGTACAACGATAAAGTGCCAGTTCTGACCATTTGCTGACGACGGAGCCAGCCGCGCCGCTTCCAGCACGAGATTGAGCTTCTCTTCTTCAATAGGTCTGCTGCTGTATTTTCTGATGCTGTGTCTGCCTGTAATTGCTTCCATAACGTCCATTTTTAAATCTCCTATATCTTATATCCTATATTTAAAAAAGTGTTAATACCCAACAGATTAGCGGTGCGATAAGGATAGCGGGCAGGTAATTCGCTACCTTAATTTTTGTGACACCGATGAGATTGAGGCCCATGGCAATAATAATGAGTGATCCGGCACAGGTAATTTCGTTGATAGCCGATGTCGTCAGTACAGGCGCGAGGTACTGCGCGAGCAGGACAAGCACGCCTTGAAATACAAAAACGAACACGGCGGAGAAGATAACGCCGATGCCAAGACTAACCGACAGTATCGCCGCTGAAATCAGGTCGAGGAGCGATTTGGTAAATATCATTTTATTATCACCTGTCAGTCCGGCTGTAAGCGAACCGACAATTGTCATCGCGCCGATGCAGAACAAAAGGGACGCTGTAACAAACCCCTCAGCAACCGATACCGAACCGCCGCTTTCTTTCTCAAACCTCTTTCCGATGAGCGTGCCGAGTGCGTTTAAGCGTTTATCGATATCTACAGCCGTGCCGATAATAGCGCCGAGCACAATCGACCCGATCAGGATGAGCGTATTTTCTCCCTTGAGCGCGCCGGATATGCCGATATAGAGGGTACACAGACCAATTCCGAGCATAACGGCATCCGTCAGCTTCTGCGGTATACCTTTTTTAAATATTAATCCGATAAGGCTGCCGATAAGAACAGTCGCTGTATTGACGAGAACACCAATCATGCTTCTTTCACCCTCATATTCTTCCGCATTGCTTTATCATTTTAAATAACTTCATTGAATATGTCAAATATCGGGCGCATATGTAAAAACGTGTTGCTTTTACAACATACTTTTTTTATGTTCGCCATTATAATAATGTCAATCAATAAGGAGGCGATCGATATGCTGGGAAGCTGCCATGGAACCGATAAGTTGAAAACACCGACGCTGGAAGTTAAGATTTGCCCGCAGTGCGGAAATGAGATTGAATTATTTTCTGTCGATACCGAGATGGCCTGCGATAAATGCCGATATGTCGTCTACAACGATATCCAATCGTGCGTCCAATGGTGTAAATATGCTAAAATGTGCGTCGGCGAGGAACTCTACAACAAACTAATGCAGGTTAAAAAAGCTGAAAAATAACACATAGGCGGTCATATTGTGACCGCCTCTTCTATCACGATTTCTAACGAACGTTATAATAATTAAGTTAAGTCTTTTACTCAACTTTTCCGAGTATGAGGCTTATAATCAAGATGATAAACACAGAGGCGGTGATGATGATATACAGCTTATCTTTTTCCTTGGCAAAAACTATTATGGACACACCCACGCGGAAAATCGGTGTTAAGATGAGGATTAAGAGCCCTGTCATCATAATGGCATATGACTTTAAGGACAGAACGCCGCTGATTATTAAAATGAGGTTTGTCGGATACACATTGTTTTCATAACCGCTCACGCCGGTAATCAAATAAAGTGCCAGGCCGGTAAATATTATCGCTGCACTCAGCAAAACGCCTGCTTTTAAAAGCTTTGCAATCGTCAGCTCAGTACTTTGAATATCCTTTTTCATTTAAACAGCACCCCCTTGACGATCATCTGGATCGATACAAACGCTAAAATCGGCACAAAAATGAGCCGCAGTGTCCTGCTCTTCAATCTCTGCATAACACGCGTCCCGATGGTTGCCCCGAGGAGAACGCCCAGAGCCACAGGCGCTGCGATTTTAGGGTCGATATTACCTCTGAAGAAATATACGCCCGCGCTCGCCGCCGCCGTCACACCGATCATAAAGTTGCTTGTCGCGCTGGAGACCTTCAGCGGCAGCTTCATAAACAAATCCATGCCCATGACCTTTAAGGCGCCGCTGCCGATGCCCAGGAGGCCTGACAGAGTCCCGGCTATATACATCATACCAAGCCCGCCGAAAACACCTGTAACGTGATACGGGACTGTCTCATTGAGACTTTTGTCGAAATATTCGCTGTTAAGCCGGAGCTTCTCGGCCATCGGATGGGTGATGACATCCTTCTGCAAGCCGCTGTTGATTTTCCGGAGCATCATTGCGGCTGAGTAAAGCATGAGAACGCCGAAAATTATAAACAGGAATTTGGGGTTGACAATGGCGCTGA
The DNA here is from genome assembly GCA_002307055.1 of Clostridiales bacterium UBA1316. Lineage (GTDB taxonomy): Bacteria > Bacillota > Clostridia > Oscillospirales > Oscillospiraceae > Sporobacter. The sequence goes on along the minus strand of DBTM01000061.1, from coordinate 48,305 downwards.
GAAATGCGCCTGTTATAGCCCCCAGGGTTGTCCCAATCTCTAAAAACATGCCGATTCTGATATTCGTCAGCCGGTCCTTGAGATAAGCGATAGCCGCGCCGCTTGATGTGGCGATGACGGAGATGATACTCGCGCCGATGGCGTATTTTATATCAATCCCGAATAATAATGTCAGTGCGGGTGTGACGATCATACCGCCCCCAATTCCAAGGAGAGCGCCGAGGAAACCGGCGACGATGGCAATGAGCAAAATAATGAGAACTGTTTCCATGGTTGAGCCCCTTTAACTTTCTGCTATTAGTAATTTAGATCAAGTGATATAATCAGATGCTAAGGCTTGCCTGATCTGACGCTGCCACCACCCGCGAAAATACTGAACGCGGAGGTCTGCCGCGCGGAATACGTTTTCGTCAGCTTCCGCTGCAGAATATTGAACATGCTCAGCAGAAAAACCGGCAATAGAAAAGGCGGTTGATATCCATTGAATCCACCGCAGATGCTCATGATAAATAAAACGTGCCAATATGGCGGTCACGACCGGACATATAGCGATGACAATGCTGCTGGTTGACGAATTGAGCATCGCCTGCCCTGAATTGAACGCAAGCAAATACAGCGCAAAGCCGCTGGCACCTGCCGTCAAAAACCACTTTATGCCTTTGTATCTTTTGGAATCCATCGGTTACCTCTGCTCGGTTTATAGAGTAATACACAGGGAAGTCCACTTTGGAGATATTACGGCATTACTCCGTTGGCGGCGTATTCTTACGCTTATCATTTTTAGCTCTTAACTTGAAATACCCCTGAACAAGCCCAACCGCCGGCTTAAAATAGAACTTTTCCATTTCCTTGGAGACTTCTTTTAAATGCCTGCGGATTGGAAGTCCCTGCGGGCACTTCTTCTCACATACGCCGCAGTTCTTGCAAAGGGAAGCGTATGATTTCCCGCCGCCGTCAAAGCCGGAGTTTCGAATGAGATAGGATGTCTCCTTATTAAGTCCTTTGTGGATGAACTTATCGTTATAAACTGAAAAGCAGCCGGGAATATCGACACCCGCCGGGCATGGCATGCAATACCCGCAGCCTGTGCACGGCACTTTGACTGAATTTTTAACGGCAGTTTTTACATCATCGAACATTTTAAGTTCCGGGACTGTTAGTGAATTGGGCGTCATCTCGCTTGCGATACGGATGTTTTCAGCAACCTGCGCCTCCTCGTTCATACCCGATAGGAGCATCGTCACTTCAGGATGGTTCCAAACCCAGCGGAGACCCCATTCCGCTGCCGACCGCTTTATCTGCGCGGTATTAAATATATCGTGCACCTCCTGGGGCAGCTTGCTGACAAGATAACCGCCGCGCAGCGGCTCCATCACAGCAATGCCAATGCCTTTGGACGCGGCATATTGGAGTCCCTCTTTGCCTGCCTGATTATTTTCATCGAAATAGTTGTATTGAATCTGTGCCATATCCCACGGGTAATCATCAATAATTTTTTTGAATTGATCCTTCGCGCCGTGCGAAGAAAAGGCAATCCTCCTGATTTTCCCCGCGTCTTTTGCTCTTTGCAGAAAATCCTCGATGCCCAGTTGCTTGAGCCGCTCCCAAGCCTGAAGCGTAATAATATTGTGCATAAGATAATAATCGATATGATCCGTTTTAAGCCGCTCCAGCTGAAGATTGAGCATCTTCTCCATATCACTCACCGAGTTGATCTGCACGGGCGGCATTTTAGTTGCAATCAGGACCTTATCCCTGCTGCCTTTGGACAGGATATTGCCAAGTATCGCTTCGTTGCCGAAATATAAATAAGCCGTATCAAAATAATTAACGCCCTGCTCAATGGCTGTCAGGATCTGCCTCTCCGCTCTTGCCTCGTCAACCCTGCGGCCGTTTCTCGGAAATCGCATGCAGCCATAACCCAAAATCGATATTTTATCACCTGTTTTGCCCATTTCACGGTATAACATAGTACATCTCCCTTATTTTTCGCGGTATGTCAGCGTCTTCTGTGATGATGAGATTGATTTATTTCCAATAAGCAAACGCTTTATCAAAATCGTCCGTATAACCGCTGTGCGCCGTGAAAACATAACGGATGTTTTTAAGCTTAGCCAGCTTTTTGATGGATAATTTCTGCGTTTCATAATCCATTGTGTAATGCTTGCCCGCGTAGAGCTGTCCGTCCACATGCTTGCACGTATCACCCAAAAAGAGAAATGAGTCGTTGAGCAAATAAGCCATTGAGCCCGGTGTATGCCCCGGCGTGTGAATCGCTTTGACCCTGCTATTGCCGATTGTAATAGTCTCGCCGTCTTGAAGCAGTTGATACGCGCGGCGAATCCGGGGACTGCGAATGGCTCTTTTAATTGGCCGATAGCCTTTAATCAGCTGCTCTTCGTCGGCAGATAAATAAACGGCTGCATTTTTAAACAGCCGGATGCCGCCGACATGGTCGATATCCGCGTGCGTCAGGAAGATGTGCGTTACTCTTGCGGGGGCAATGCCCAGGCTTTTCAGTTCGCGTTTAATAAGCGTCGGTTTATACCCTGTATCAATACAAATAATATATTCACCGGAGAGATAAACAAAAAAATCAACCGTACCCGTATTAACGGCATACAGGCTGTCCGTGACCATTTCAGTTTTTACGGGATGAACACCCAGCCTTTTTTGAATAGAGGCGTTGATTATATCGCTGATACGGCTTCTGAAGCTATTTGGCACCTGCGTCACTTCCCGGATGATTAATTCCTGATGATTGATTCCTTAATTATAATCCGCTTTTTTGCTAATTCAAGTTAAATATAACTGCATGATTCTGCTGCCGGCTTTCCGGTTCAAAGGCTTACTGGAATAATTAGATAAATAATGTCGCCGATAATTAACCAATTTGATATATTCTGCCCACGACCATATAAAGATGAAAGTATGATATAATCCTTACTAAAACAATCTTTATAATCTACAAAAGGAGAAGCATAAAATTTTGAAAAGAGAGAATGTGCATGGATCGCAGCTTGTGCTTATCATTATTGCGCTGATGGCCAGCCTGCTCCTCGCCGCCCTAGATTCAACCATCGTCAGTACGGCAATGAAAACAATTGTCAACGAGCTGCAGGGCGTCGAGTATTACGCCTGGCCGTTTACGGTTTTTATGCTCTGCTCGACCGTCATCATCCCCATTTCAGGCGGTCTGGCCGATATCTTCGGACGCAAGCCGATTTTTCTTATCGGCGTTTTTACCTTCCTGATCGGCTCAGCCTTTTGCGGTATCTCTCACAGCATGACCTGGCTCATATTGTTCCGAGGCATCCAAGGGCTTGGCGGCGGTATCATTACAACCAGCGTGTTTACAATCGTCGCCGATCTCTTCCCTCCCCAGCTGCGCGGTAAATATATGGGCATCGTCACGTCGGTTTTCGGCCTGTCCAGCATCATAGGGCCGCTCATCGGCGGTCTCATCACGGATTATATGAACTGGCGCTGGATCTTCTTTATTAATATACCGGTTGGCGCGGTCGCTGTTCTTATGATTATCCTGTTCATGCCGAACTTTAAAGCAGAAGGCCGCCCCAGCAAAATCGATATCTCAGGTACCGTCTTTATAGTGCTCACGCTCGTGCCCATGCTTCTGGCGTTCAGCCTCGCTGGTTCAGCCTATCCCTGGGGTTCGATACAAGTAATCGGTATGCTGATTTTTTCAGCCGTCATGCTCGTATTCTTTGTGATTATCGAGTCAAGGGCTCAAAACCCTATCATACCGATGTCCTTTTTCAAAAAACGCAGCATTTGGATTACGCTTATCGTCGCTTTTTTATCAAGCGCCGTCATGTTTGCAGCCATTGTATACATCCCCTATTATGTCCAGGGAATACTGGGCACGTCAGCGACAACGTCAGGCGCTGTAACGATTCCAATGACAATTGCGCTCATGATTACGAGCAACATCGTCGGTGTTTTCGCGTCGAACCGGGTTAGGAGCTTCCGATTTCTAACGGTCATCTCTTTCGTGGTCAGCGCCGTGGGCGCACTGCTCCTGTCGGCAATGGGTGTCGGCAGTTCTTATTTAAACGTTATTATTTATATGGTTATTTTCGGAGCCGGTATCGGCATCACCTTACCGATTACCGGTGCGAATGTCCAGAACGCCGCGCCTATCGAGCAGCTCGCCTCAGCAACAGGCACAACGCAGTTTTTCAGAACAATCGGCAGCACCGTCGGCTCTGCTTTATTCGGTACAATCATGGCGTCCTCGATGATAACAGGCTTCCGCTCGCTTGACCTCACAGGCGTTCCGGCAGGTATACAAGCCTCTCTCACCAACCCCCAGGTGATTACAGACACCGGCGCTCTCGGCGCAATCCTCAGCCAGACGCCGCCGGACAAAGCCGGTCTCGTCAGCGCTGCCATCGGCGGCGCAAAAAATGTCCTCCTCAGCGGCATTCATAACGTTTTTATCTTTTGTGTCATCATGTGCATTGTCGGCGTCGGCTTCTCAATCTTTTTTAAAGGCGCGCCTTTAAAGATCGTTCACCTGAGCCAGCCGAAGGAGCACAACGCGGAACCGGAGGATTCACCGGAAGCTGCCGAATAATTTATTTGTCTTAAAAGCAAAGCCATGTAAGTGTGCCGGGTATGGTTCAGTACACTTCACATGGTTTTGTATTGTTTGAAATTTGCATAGAACTTTTCCTTTACATGCTCCGTCAATTGAAGTAAATTAGTATTGGGAATATTTGCATTATGGAGGATATATTATGAAAAGCAAGCTTTTATCGATACTTATGTTGGCGCTGCTCGTGCTTTCAGCGTCCTGCGCAGTTAAAGCACCGGCTCAAACAAGCTCCGGTCCGTCAGGCACACCGACGGCAGAAAGTACTTCACCGTCTGACGCGGCGGTCACGGCGACTGCTCAGGACTTTGTGTTCACGAGAGCAAATTTTCCCAGGATGGACGGCTCAACGTCAACGATCCCGCTCGGTCAGGCTGTCGCGAGTGTGCTTTTGGGTGAGCCGCGCGACAAGGTGGCAGACCTTGCCGAATTTAGTAAAACATCGCAGTCATTTCGTAATCTGATGAACGGCGATGCCGATATTTTAATTGTGGCTGAGCCTGCGGCATCCGTTTATGACGAAATGGCGGCGGCAAACTTCAAGTACGAAAAGTCGCCGATCGCGACCGATGCGCTCGTATTTATGGTCAATGCCTCAAATCCGGTTGATAATCTGACGACAGAGCAGGTTCAGAAAATTTATACAGGCGAAATCACAAACTGGAAACAAGTCGGCGGCTCTGATACAAAAATCGAAGCGTTCCAGAGGAACGCTGAGTCCGGCAGTCAGTCCCTGATGGTGAAACTTGTCATGAAGGATCTCAAAATGGCGACGCCGCCGGAAGGGTACTCGATTTCCGAAATGGAAGGTCTCATTACTGCCGTCAAGAACTTTGATGGAACGGCTTCCGCTATCGGATATACTGTCTATTATTACGCCGACGATATGCAGATGGCGAAAGGGCTCAAGATATTATCCATTGACGGCGTTAAGCCGGGCGACGATACGATAGCCAGCAAAGCCTATCCGTTTTTAAATCCTTATTATACCGTCATCGCAGCGAAAGAACCGGAAGGCAGCCCAGCTCGTGTCATGTACAGCTGGCTTCTATCACCGGAAGGACAAAATCTTATAAAAACCGAAGGTTATGTACCGGTAAAAGGTTAGGAGCATATATGAATCGTTATCTTAAATGCGTTATGGCCTTCATGGTGCTGCTTCCCATGCTCATGCTGTCCTCATGCGTTAAGCAGCCCAGCGGGGCTCTGCCGTCGCCGTCGCCGACAGACTGGCATTCCGGTGTCAAGACCGATTATTCCGGTCTGACAGCGTATAAGCCGCCGGAGGAGAAGTACACGCGGCTGAAAGACGGTGCGATGCCGAATCTTGAAACATCGTCACAATACGGCAAGCTGCTGCCGTACATCGGCCAAATGATGTACGGCGATGATGGTTATAATGATATCCGTGCGTATGGCTTGATGACGGCGTCCGGGCAGCTCGTCACAGACCCTGTCTACTCTGATATATATCAAGGCAGTTATTACGACAACGGTACATCAGCAGGTGGCGATGTGCCGGTATACAGCCTAGAAAGGATATCCGATAAAATTGACAAGGAAGAGCCCTCAAACAGCATCATTTTTGCTGTATGCGCAGCCGACGGCAGCTGGATAACGCCATTTGACTATTCAAACGTTTTCTATACCGACAAGGTAATCATGCTGGTCCGCAGCACCGAGAAGAACGATATCGATGTCATGGATTACAGCGGGAAGCTTCTGTACAACACGAAATCACTGGGCTGTTATAACGATATTCCAGCCTCATCAGCGTACAATTTCATGAGCGGCTACGGAGAAGGGCTTATTGCGCTGGCACTTTCTGATGGCAGAACCGTCTTTATCGACGCCCTAACCGGAAGCGAAACATACACAGATTACAAGAAGAGTTATGCTTTCTCAGACGGGTTCGCCGCTGTTATGCGGAACGGCCTCTTCGGCTATATAGATAAAAGCTTCACTATGGTTATACCGCCGCAGTATCTGTCAGCCGATTATTTTAATAACGGCAAAAGCACTGTCCAATATCTGGACAGCAGCTACGCCATCATTGATTCGACCGGCACAATACTCTTAAAGAATCAATATTATATCGGCAGATGGGACAGCAGCATATACAGCGTGAGTGATGCCGACAACAATACCGTTTATTATAACAGCGCCATACAAAAAATCACGGTTGAAAATAAAACAATCAACCCACTGTATGACGGATGGTTTTATTACCCCAGTGATAATGGTGTGACGGTTTTCAAGGGTGACGAAAAACACATGCTGCAGGGCGTAACAGGCGTTAACTCCGTCAGCGGCAATCTCGCGGTTGTTTTTAAAAATGACGCGGACAAATGGCAGGAAGGGCTGATGACACTTGATGGTAAATTTATCATACCTTTGGGAGATAATCAGGGCATCTCCGTCGTCACCAGTGAAAAATCGGGCAAAACACTCGCCGTCGTCAGCACATATGGTGTTAAACAGACCTTCAAGGTGTATGATGACAGCGGCATACTCCTGTTTTCAGGAACCGGTTACGCGAATTTCGACGCGCAGTATGACCTTTTTGAAGTAAACAGCGATTTAAGCTTCGGCTACGCCGATCTCTCCGGCAATTACATTTTCAGAATTTCACTCCAGCAATATGTACCCGACTGATGCATGGGACACTGCTGTAAGGAGCGGTTCAATTGAACCGCTCCTTACTCTTTCATTTGCCGGCTAACGGCGCTATAATCAGGCTAATGATATGTTTAAGAACGGAGATACTATGATGGGCGGAACAAAAACCCAAGTGAAGTACGGCATCAACATCAAAAAATACTGTTCCGAGCACGAGGCATATATTCAGGAGCAATTATCGAACAGAACTAATCCCGATGTGCTGCTTGAAGAGCATAAACTCAAAATCCGCTGGCTCCAGCACGAGCGGCTCGTACATCTTATCGTGACGTTTATTATTGCAGTCCTGTTTTTATTTGCGATCTATCTGTTCATCGCTTTAAATAATCCTGCCGTCATCATTCTCATTGCAATCGTTCTGGCCTTACTCGGCGCGTACATCCGCCATTATTTTTTCCTGGAAAACACAGTCCAGTACTGGTATAAGCTCTACGACAGCATCCGTAAACAGCGGCTGTAATTCCTTAGAAATTTTCTGCGTTCATCTGATATGGTATATTTATACTTTGATAATGCCCCTGGCGCGTTGAAGCGCTGGGGGCATTTATTTCATCATATGTTTCATTCGCTGCCACTGGGTAAACTGCTTTATCTAAGCCATGTTATAATCGGTTCGAGCTTATCCGCAGAGACGAAGTCCCGGCTGTTTTTAATAAGGTCGAGCATCAGGAGCTCCTCATCGGTTTTCGTTTCTTTCTTCTTCGCGGTGTTATCCATCATTTTCGCCATATTCAGCATCATGAATCGATACAGCCCATGCAGCTTGTTTATGTCAAACCCACCCTGCAGATAAAAAACTGGTGTTTGCGATATACTGTACTTTTTAACAATATCGCTGACTACCTTGTCCGTCGGGCTTCCCATGCCGACGGCAGCAAGCGCCTTGACATGATATTTTCTTAACGCTTGTTTATAACCCTTCACACCGCCAGCCATCAGCCAGCCCATGAAAATGACCTCAGCGCCTTTTTTCAGCTGTGTTCCAACCTCGCTGCGCGCATATGCCGCTAAGCCGGTCGTTTGAGATAACAGCTCGGCGTATTTTTTTGTGAATCCCGTATTCGACTCATAGACGATTGCTTCTGCTTTCACGTTTATCACCTCTGTTGCTCTGCTTCGCTTCCTACTTACCCGATGGATTTTCGGTCATTATTTTCAAAAAGACGTCGACAAGGGCCGGGTCGAGGATCACTCCGGCATCCGCGCGGATCTGCTCAAGCGCTTCTTCGGTGCTGACCGGTTTTTCGCCTCGGCGGTTCAGCAGTGTCTCATATCTTCCGGCTACTGCGATGATTCTAGCAATCAGGGGTATTTCTTCGCCTTTGAGCCCTCTGGGGTATCCGGTACCATTCCACTGCTCATGATGGCTGTAAACGCCCTCAGCCAGGTTCACGGTACTGTCAAAGATGTTTAATATCCTGTAGCCGATAGCTGGGTGCTGACGGTACTCGATTTCTTCCTGGTCGGTAAACTCTCCCCTTTTCTGCAGGATACTTTCTTGAATACCAACTTTGCCGATATCATGCAGGAAGCCCGCGTTCCTGAGCTGCTTGATCTCTGTTTGGGGTAATCCAAGCTCCTCGCCGATGGCCCTGCACATCTCACTCACATTAGCCGAATGCTGCTCTTCAGGGGGGCTCTTGCTGTATAGGGACATAATAATAGCGTTAATCATATCGGTATCTGTCAGGTTGCGATTCAAAGCCTTCTCTTTGTACATTTCATTTTCGGCGTTTTTGGTTGTTATATCGATATTCTGTGCTGCCGTCGTCTTGGTATCGCAGCCCAGAGACATACTGCACTTTATAACGCTGGTTTTTTCTTTTCCCAAGACCTCTTTGATACGGGATATAATCTGCATCGCATCTTCATATTTTGTTTTAGGCAGGAAAATGACAAATTCATCACCGCCCAGACGCGCAACGATGTCATCATCACGGCAAACTTTTTTTATAACCTCGGCTGCCTTAATCAGCAGCTCGTCGCCCTCAGCGTGGCCAAAAACGTCGTTCGTTAATTTTAAGCCGTTGAGATCCCCCATGATGACCGAAATTGGCAGATTACTGAAAGTATCTGATTTTTTGAGCATATACTCGAAACAATTTCTGTTATAAAGCCCCGTTAGGAAGTCATGTGAGCTATAATACTCGGTCTGCTGTTCATGCATTTTTTTCATCGTATTATCAATGAAGGTCACGACGGCACCGATGAGCACCCCGTCCTTATATTGCGGATATGAATTATATTCGACATCGAAGCTTGCGCCGTAAGCGTTCCAAAACGCCTCATCTTCGGCATGGGTAGTAACCCCTTCCATGCACGTCCTGATGATATTGCATTCATTCCTTGGCAGCGGAGAACCATCTCTGTACTTGCCGTGGAGCAGCTCATGAATGTCTTTCCCAAGTATTTCCTCTTCATGCTTGAACCCGAGAATCTCCAGGCAGCTGGAATTGCAAAAGGTGCATTTGCACTCCATGTCGACACCGAATACCGCTTCGGCTGTCGAATCAAGAATAAGGCGCAGACGGTCTTTATTCTCGATGAGCGCGTGATTTGCTTCTTCAAGCTCACGGTTCTTATTTTGGACGGCATTGACAGCCTCACTTCTGCTCATCTCAAAAAAACTAATCAGAAGGGTGAGGACGATTGCAGATGTCATAATATTGACAATCGACGCCGTACCGAAATCAGCTGCCAGCCAGTTTTTATAATTTAAAAGCATAAAAATCAGCAAATATGTCAGCATGAGACCCGTAGCAATCATCGCTTTTTTTCTGCCGAGCAAAAAATAAACCATCGGCGGAAATACGCTGATCCATACGAACATATGATGTATTTGCCCGGTATACGTAAACATGGTAATCATTGTTGCGAACAAGAGGATGACGACCGCATAAGAACAGATGTCAAGATGATCGGTTTTATGAAAATATATCAGCAGGATGACACATAGAATACCTGTAGCAGCTATTATAATCGTAACCAAATACGCTGCTGCCGCGGCATTCAATATGGAAAACAAAACAGCGAAAGCGATATAAAAAAGCAATATTACATTAAGAAGATAAACGCGCCTGTATACAGGGTCATCGGAATCGAAACGGTGATTATTTGTCAGCAGGTTATCCATTGCAGAAAAATTCATTGTCCGCCTCCCGAATCACAAATTTTAGAGAATAACGCATATTTCCATTTCTTGCATATTTTTGTTATTGCCGCTTCAAAGGGCAAAACTTTACAGTGTGCTTATATTATTACATTATCCAATATATTTCAACATATAATTATAGAATTTCGCTTAGTTTTTATTGAAATTTTGCTGACAAATTTTTGTGCATTATATGTTCTTATGATAGACGCCGAGGCATACATAATTAGTACAAGTTTCATATGGAAGGGGAATATCCATGGATTTCGGCTTTACATCCGTTGCGGCTATTACCGTCATCTGCTATCTGTTGATTGAGATTATAAAAACCACGCAGCTTAACCGAAAATGGCTGCCGATTATCAGCGGTCTGCTCGGCGGGGCTCTTGGTATCGTCGCAATGCTGATCATGCCGTCGTACCCGGCATCAGATTATCTCAATGCCATCGCTATCGGGATTGTCAGCGGACTGGCTGCAACCGGCATCAACCAAGCGGCGAAACAGCTCAAAGAAAGCCGTTAAACCGCAGCACAACATTACTTATTTTATTGGCACCCGCTTTTATGAGCAGTATCCATTCCCGCATGGGATAGGGCTGCTCTTTTTTTGTATTCGGAATCGAAATAATTTTCCCAAACCTCTTTACAAACTGAAAACGGTGTGTTATATTTAATTCAATAATAATAATTGTTATTATTATTGAATTCCCGGAAAGGTTGATCATATGAGCGGGAAAAAAAAATACAGCCGCAAGAGAGAAGCCATTTTAAAAAAAATCCGCGGAACAACAGCGCATCCGACAGCAGATTGGATTTACGAAGAGGTTAAAAAAGAAATGCCCGACATCAGCCTTGGCACAGTATACAGGAACCTCGCCGTTTTCAAGGATGAAGGGCTGATTATCTCTGTAGGCGTTGTTGGCGGGCAGGAACGATTTGACGCGAACACATTGGAACATACGCACTTCATTTGCTTGGGCTGCGGCGAGGTGCTTGACATTGAAGTGGATGTCGAAGAGTCTCTTAACGAAAGCGTGGCGAGCAAAAACGGCATTGATGTTTTTTTCCGGCAGCTTACTTTTTACGGGAATTGCAATAAGTGTCATCATAAACACAAAAATATTTGAGAAAAATAAACAACACAAAATATGGAGGTAGAATTATGAAAAAGTTTATATGCAGCGTGTGCGGTTATGTCCACATAGGCGATGCGCCCCCCGAAAAATGCCCTGTCTGCGGTGCCCCAGCCTCAAAATTCGTTGAACAGCCCAATGACGCTCCAGCAGCGGCAGCCCCTGCTGTCAGCGCGGTAAAAGGTGATGAAATGCTTTGGGCAGCAGAACATGTTGTCGGGGTCGCAAAAGGCGCGCCAGACGATATCATCAACGATTTGCGCATGAATTTCACCGGTGAATGCACAGAGGTCGGTATGTACCTGGCGATGGGCCGTGTCGCCTGCCGAGAGGGTTATCCGGAGATCGGTGCCTTCTGGGAAAAGGCTGCTTATGAAGAAGCCGAGCATGCCGCAAAATTCGCCGAGCTCCTCGGAGAAGTTCTGACCGACAGCACTAAAAAGAATCTCGAAATGCGTGTCCAAGCCGAAAACGGCGCAACCAACGGTAAAACAGACCTCGCAAAACGCGCCAAAGCCCTCAACCTCGACGCCATCCACGACACCGTCCACGAAATGGCCCGCGACGAAGCCCGTCACGGCAAAGCCTTCAAAGGTCTGCTGGAGAGATACTTCGGTAAATAACATAATGCACATGGCGAAGGGATGCTGAAATACCAGCATCCCTTCGTTTATATTCCAAGCCTATTCCAACCTGTAATATACCAAGAAAACGACGTTGGTATCATATACCAAAACTCTCCGTATGACAATCTATTTTACGAAATATCGCCGGGCAACGAGGTAATTCGTGATATATACATGCTGTTAGCTTCTCTGCGCTGAAAATGCACTTTGCTGGTTTCCATCATGGATGCTATTGTCCAGTAGAAGGTAAAAATGACTTGAATAGAGGAGTTGACTTAAAATGCTTACCAAAATCATGCTGGATGGTATTAAGTATTTGGAAACACATGGCTTTATTGATGATAATCCTACTGCAAAATCCATAGAATTACGAAATTTAGCCGCCGAATACACCCATGAGATTGTCCGGAAAGGCAGTAAAGCGGTTGCTATCTGCTTGACCGGCTCATCTGTCGGTGGCTACTCAGGTATCGGAAGTGATATTGACTTGGATGTATTAATCGACGGCAGAACCCAGCCTATAAAAAAGCTCATGTATAAAAGCATACCAATTGACCTTCAGGTTAAGTCGTATGCGGATTGGAGAGCTGATTGCGTTAACGGCGGCGAATCAGTGCGTTTTTTAACACATACAGTACCAATATTTGATAAAACAGGTGAATTTTTTCCTTTTCAAAAAGGAATATTAACAAAACACTACTCTGATGAAAATATGAAGCGTGCGTTTGCAGGAGCTAAAGAGATTGTTGAAGGCAGAGGTTATATTGGCGTCATAGAGGCTGAACTCGGCCAGCTTATCCCTTCGTCAATCAGACTGGAGTCGGTACTTTTTGAGGCAATTAGCTTTCTGATTTTTAAATATCGAGGGTATATGGCGACTTCCCTATTATTATCCGAATTACACAGGATCGGTACGGGATTAGATCATATTGAATGGTTTGAAAAAGCTGTAGAATACATGAGGTTTGACATAACGAAGGAGGAAAGCTATCGTTTATTGAATTCTTATAACGAGCTATTTAAAGTAATGAGAGAAAAACTGTCATGTAACATGAATATTGTCCGGCAGATCAAGAGCATGAAACTCGGCTTATTTGGAGCTGGAGCTCAGCTTACCGAATTATGTTCTCAAATAAACTATCAGCAGCTTCATGATAAAATCGCCAGAGCCGCATTATTAAATAAGCCGTATGATGCGGGATTGTCCTTATGGTTTGAATCACACTACAACTTTTTCATGTTTGCGCCTTTTTTTTTCTTAAAAAATATCAATGGGAAAGCCAGCGGCAAAACTGTTTCCGACACGCCATTTTCTACTTTATTCAAATGCTGGGATGACGATGTTAAAAGCTTATGGCTGGAAGTTTACCGGGCGCACGGTTTGACACAGGAATCTCTCGTCAGTATGAATAACTTAGCGAACGAAATTCTGTCTTATTGCGAATAAATAATTATCTGACCGTGTATCTGTCTTCCTTTTTTGGGCAATGAGGTGTATTCTGTAAAATATCGAGTTTTTTAGGGTGTGCGTTTCTTATGGATAAACAGCTGTTCAGGCAAGCATGCGATAAAATTATTAATAATAAGGCGCTCTATCTTTCAAAGGGAATTGGTACACTGGGAGAAAAAACGCTGCACTCTGTCTTGAAAAACTATTTTCAACCGGATGAGGATTGCCACGAAATAAAGATAACACGCTATGTTGCGGATATTGTCAATCGTAACAGCATCATCGAAATTCAAACGCGTCAATTTAATGCGCTTCGGAAAAAGCTTGAGTGTTTTCTTGCTGAAACCGATGTCACCATTGTTTATCCGGTTGCAAATACGAAATGGTTGATTTGGATTGATGAAACAACCGGAGAAATTACAAAAAAGCGCAAATCACCTAAAATCGGTCAGCCGTACGAGATATTTCCGGAACTCTATAAAATTAAGGACATGCTAAGTCATACAAACCTCCGCCTCTGTATTGTGCTTGTGGATTTGGAGGAATACCGTTATCTGAACGGCTGGAGTAAAGACAAGAAAAAAGGTTCTTCGCGGTACGACCGGATTCCAGTTGATATCGTCGATGAGCTTTATATAAGCAGCCCGGCAGAATACATAAAGCTCATACCCAAAACACTTACATGCGGTTTCACCGCAAAGGATTTCAAAGCAGCGTCCGGCCTTAGCATAAAAGCTTCACAAACGGCATTAAATGTACTGTATTCCATAGGCGCGGTTATGCGAACCGGCAAAAGCGGCAATGCGTATGTTTACAGCAGGAATCAAACACCGTAAAACAGCGGCGGCGCGATGTCTTTACAAGGCACCGCACCGTCTTTGTCGTTTTATAACAATATTTATTCCGCTGCCCAGGAGAATTTGTAGATAACATTTTCCGGGCACTCAGTCTGCGGATCAGCGTGCAAGTCAAATTGGCCGGTCAGCCCTTTTTCTTCAGCGGCAAGCTCAAAATGGCAGGCAGCGATCCCCATATCGATGCTTTGCATATCGAAATTGAACGCGCCGCTGTAACCGGGCAGCTTATACTCATAAAAATGAAACACGCTGCCGGTCCTGACGATGCGCCACGGCTGCTTGTTGGAGGCTGACGGGGCAAGGCGCACCATTTCAAGGGGAAATGCATAAGCGCCGGCCAGCGCGCTTGTGAGCGGCGTCTTGAAGTCACCGTCGAAGAAGAGCGTCTCCCACGGTTTTCTGGAGTCTGCCTTGACAAAGCCTCTGACCATCATTTCCCGGATGCTCTTCTTCTCAAAATACCCGATCGGCGTGATCGCCGGGAAGAGCGTGTCCTCGGTAATGTCCATCACCTTTTGAAACTCCCCTTTGGTAAACGTACCGCCAAGCCAGCATGTCCCGATATCAAGCGACGTCAGCAAGAGAATGAGTTCTTCAAACTCGTAGCCGAGCGCTTCAACGGCAAACTCTGTATTTTGGACAGCGCTGCCGATAAAAACAGACGCGCCTTTGATCATCCCATAGGTACCCAGCTTCACACCGTTCGGCTCCTGCTTAATTTCAATGAGCTTGAATGAGGCCTTGGCGGGGAACGGGCTTTTTAACGTCAGGATATAATCATTGATCTGCTTTTTAACCTGTGGCGGTATCGGTGCGTTCGTGTATGTCCTGACGGACCGCCGAAGCTTAACAAGCTCATCAATCGGCTTCGTAAATGTCATAATGAATTGCCTCCCTTTTGGTTGGACCTCTTAATTTAGTTTATCCGCCTGATTACAAAATAGCAAGCCGAATATGTTACGGCTTGCTGTCAAGCTTATTTATACGGAGGTCACGTTACTCAAATGCGGTATCATGACGAGAAGGCCGACAATAATAACCAGCATAAGCAGCGATAATACCAGGGCGATAATTGAACAGACTAAACCTGCGGTTGCCTGGCCTCCGCCTTGTTCCGGACGGAGTGAATTTCGGGCGCTCGCGCCAAGCACAATACCGATAATCGAACAAATGACGGAAATGACCGCAAAAACACTCATCCACCAGAAGACGAGCGATATAATACCCAAAACGAGCGATGCCGTCGCTTTTCCGTTCGGAGGTCTATAGTAATTATAGTTCCGGGGTGGGTTATTATACTGCGGCTGATAGTACTGCATTTGCGCATTGTTATTGTAGGGCGGCGGACTCGCTGACTGCGTTTGAAAAGTACTCTGAGGGACGCTGTAAAGCATCGGCTGCTCATGTGCTTGCTGCATTTCATCATTTTGTGACAGATCATCAATTCGGACCGGCTCACTATTTTCCGGCGCGCTGTTTTCAGGGTTTTGATAATCGTCCATTTCATGATCTCCTTTTTACTGGCGAACACAGCGTCGGCGTTCAATGAAAAGCGTACTCAATTCCAAATTATAGTAGCATATATGACAATTAACGTCAACAACTGACGTTCGTCGTCAGCTCAGCTTTTATAGGTTCTGCAGTTTAACTGATTTTCTCAATTCTTTCATCTTCGCTTTTTTCATTTCTTTCGTCTCTCTTTTGCAGAAAGGCGGCATTTTTTTGTGATAGATGACGCATTCAGCGCATTTGCCGTGTCTCTGGCACTTAATTTTAGGACACAGACATGACTCTGGATAACCAGCGCCTTGTTCTAATTTGTTTTCCGGCATTTTCACACACCTCTAAATTAGTATATTCCCGTGAAGCACGCGCGCAAGAGAAGACGCAAGAGAAATAACATTGTTATATCCCTTGCGTCTTTTGAATTATAATAGATTAATAGCCGTAATATCCGCCGCCGTTAAACGTGCTGAACAGTGTGGCGCCGAAAACGATGATGAGGACGATATATATAACAAGAATAATAGCACCCCATATCAACCCCGCTCTGGCAAAGTTCGACAAAGACTTTTTGTACTTGGGTCCTCCGACTGCGACGATGATAAAGTAAACAATGTTAAAAATCGGAATGCACATGAGCAGGAAGAATAATAAATAGTTGCCGATTGTCACAGGTTCGTTGTTGTTGTAGACCGGCTGAGCCTGGTACGCCGGCGGCTGCTGATAGGACGGCTGCTGATAGGATGCGGGCTGCTGATAGGACTGCGCGGGAGCTTGCCGATAGGGTTGGGCCGGCTGCTGCTGGGCATAATAGGATTGCTGCGGCGGTTGCTGCGGTACCTGCTGGGGCGGTTGTTGGATCGGCTGCTGATAAGTACCGGCAGCTTCTTCAATCGGTTCAAAATTTGAGCCGCCGCATTTAAAACAAAATTTAGTGTCGTCGCTGAGTTCCTGCCCGCATTGCGTACATTTTTTCATTGAATTATAACCCCTCCACTTTATTTTTAGCAAACCAATTTATGCCGCGCAAGTGAATAACGCGCCTTCAGCGAAGACACATTTGTCCAATGCATAACAGCATTGTGACTTTTTATCCTGTAAACAGTACCGTATGCAGTACTATATGCAGCTCTTTAGCATATTAAACCACGCAACATATTATCATACTAAAGAAGTGTTTGCAAGATAACCGATACACAAAAAAATACGAAAAAGGTAATAAAAAGGGGTATTCAGTTTCTGTATTGCGGTTAATCCGGCGCGGTTTCAGTATTTGCCAAAATCATCGCTGCCCAAAGCAATCTTCTGGCTTGACGTGTTCAGCGCCAGTTTGGATTTTGGCACGCCTCCACCAGTCGAATTCGCAGACTTATTGGCATATGCTTTTTTATTAAGCTTGAAGACACTGACGGCTTCCTTCAGGGCACTGGCCTGACTGGTGAGCTGCTCACTGGCGGCGGCGCTTTCCTGTGAGGTCGCGGCATTGTTCTGCACCACCTGCGATACCTGCACGATGCCTGTATTCAGCTGCTGTATCCCCGCTGCCTGCTCATTCGAGCTTACCGCAATGGCTTCAACCAGGTTTGCCGCTTTATCCACTTCAGCTACAATCTTATCGAGTGCCGCAGATGTGTCATCGGCAATTTTTGTCCCGTGCTCCGTCTTTTTTATAGAGCCTTCAATCAGTGCCGCGGTCTCTTTGGCGGCTTGAGCGGATTTTGCCGCCAGAGTTCTGACCTCTTCGGCGACAACAGCAAAGCCTTTTCCGTGCTGACCGGCTCTTGCCGCTTCAACAGCGGCGTTTAAAGCGAGAATATTGGTTTGGAATGCAATATCATCAATCACCTTGATTATTTTATTGATGCTGGCGGAGGAGGCGTTGATATCAACCATGGCGCCGACCATTTCCTTCATCCGTTCACGGCCGTCTGCTGCGCCCGCTCTGGCATTCTGCGCGAGCAGGCTCGCTGTCTGTGCGTTCTCTGCGTTCAAGCGCGTCTTGGCTGAGATTTCTTCAACTGATGCCGACAGCTCCTGGACCGAGCTTGCCTGCTCGGTTGCTCCCTGAGACAGCGCCATACTTGAATTCGACACAAGGCTGGCGCCTGAGGCAACCTGTTCGGCTGATGTCGCAATGGAAAGTACCAGCTGATTGAGGTTGTCCACTAAACCGGCCAGGCTGATACCGAGCGCATCCTTCTCCGACCGGACGTCAATGGCAACGGTCAGATCCCCGTCGGCTATACGCTGTGCCGCTGCGACCTGCGCTTTCGTGTTTTCAACAACCTTGCCAAATGCCGAAGCCAGACTGCCTATTTCGTCTTTTCTTCCGCCGGACCGTCCTTTGATAATATCAATATCGCCGACGGCGAGCTTGTTAGAATCTTCCGCCATCTTTAAAAGCGGTTTGCCGATCATATCGGACATACTCCTACCGAGTGCTATGGCAATGACAAGGGATATTATGACAATGATGCTCATAATAATAATCGTTCTGACAGCGTAAGCACTGTCTTTTGAAACACTTTGTTCTGCGTGTGCCGTATTGCTTGAAGTAACCGTTTCGAAAGCCTTTCCCGTCTGATCGCCGAGTGCTGCCGCGCTGTTGATAAGCGAGTTTATGTTATTACTTGAGCTATTCGCTTTTGATAAATCAACGATAGTACCGATTGTTTTTTTATACTGGTCGAACTGTGCTGTCAGCTGGTTGAAATCCGTCTTGTCCTGTCCGGCCAGCGTTTTTTCAAATTTGCCAAGCTCCGTTTCCGTCTTCGTCAGGTTGTCGCTGATGCTTTGATAATACGACGTCCGGTCATCAGAATTATGGATTACAAGATCCCGCATATTGACGCTCAGATTAAGGAAAGCCTGTTGTGCGCTGCCGATGGATATTGCCCCCTGTGTGCTCTCATTGTACAGCATATTTTCATTCTGCGTAATTTTTAATATGCCAAAGATGCCGATAAGGCCCATTATAAAGCCCAGCAGGTATATGATAAGGAACCCGAGAATCAGTTTCTTGGAAATTTTTAAATCTGTAAACCATTTCATATTAATCACCCGTTTCGTATTTAATAGTCATAACCTTATATCGGCGTTTTTCTTACGATATTAAATTTTATATGCTGATTTTTTGTATTATTTTTACTTTTTTTGTATTTTTGGGATAGCTTGATGCATTTTCGACTTTTTCTTGCAAAAAAACTCAATCCAGATTAGAATACTTTCCAAGGCACGAAATGAAAAGCATGGACAAATCATCCGCATATCATGATGTACGGGGGGCAGCACATGTGGACAAGAGCAGAGCTTAAGTCAAAAGCAAAAGCAGTATTAAGAAACAGCTATTGGGAAAGTATCGTCGCTGTCATTATTCTCGGAGCTATTTCTATCGGCGCCGCACTCGTCGCTTATTTCATCCCGTTCGGCAGTATTTTCGCAATGCTTTTCTTAACATTCCCAATGACCGTCGGGCTGAATTTTTTCTTTATGCAAAACCAGATTGCCCCATCAAGGATACCGAATATCTTCTATCCGTTTAACAGCGGCAGATATATGAACATCGTCGGTGCGATGGCTTGGATGTATCTTTTCACATGCTTATGGTCATTAATTTCAGCAGCGGGCTTCATCATTGTTCTTATCAAAGGCATGTCTTCTCTTATGGCATACCTCACGGCCGATAATTTTACACCCTCACCATATGCGCCCACGTTTGACAGCAGCTGGATTCCCTCTCTAGTCGCGTGCGGCGTTATCTATATCGCCGGTCTGGTCATCACCTATATTAAGGGTCTGTCATACAGCATGACGGCGTATATCCTGACGGACAATCCTTATATCGGGTATGCACGCGCCCTGAAGCTCAGTATGGCAATGACATACGGGCAAAAATGGGAGATGTTCGTCCTATACCTGTCCTTTATCGGCTGGGGGTTATTGGCGCTGCTGACCTTTGGTATCGGTTTTCTTTTCCTTGCGCCTTACGTTGCGGCGACAAATGCGGAGCTCTATGTCAAATTGAGAGATCATGCCATTAACAGCGGCCTGACAACGCCGCAGGAATTGAACGTATATAATACCAATCAAAATAATGAAATATAGGAAGGTGCCGCACATGCTGAAAGTCGTCGCAAAGCAGTTCGTCAAAGCAGATAAACTCGAGGAATTTCTGCCCCTAGCAAAATTATTGGTAGAAGAAACAAATAAAAAAGATGCCGGATGCATCAAATATGAAATGTTCCAGGATGTATCAGCCCCATTGATCGTTACTGTCATTGAGGAATGGGAGAGCCAGGAGGCGCTGGACGCCCATTCAAAATCCAAACATTTTCAGGAACTCCTTCCCCAGCTCGGCGCCATGTGTGCCAAACCGGCTGAACTCAGCCTCTATAAAAAGCTTTTTTGAAGCCAGTCAAGTAATCCGCACAGGAAAACGATGCAAAACAAGATGCCGGCAGTTATATCTCTTTTGATACGGCTGCCGGCGTTTATTCTTCGTTTTGAACTCAGTTGGAAATGATAGGATTTTTAGAATATAAATCGATATACTGCAAGTGAGGTGATAAAAATGAACAACGAAAATTTCATCTGTAATGCTTTGGATTATATATCAAAATCCTTCAACGACGATAATATCACGCTGGAGAAAATTGCAGAGGAAGCAGGCTTTTCCACTTCAACAAAATATTCAGTGAGACCACGGGCAAATCCGTTATGGATTATCTCAGGGAATATAAGCTCATCAGGACAGCCCAAATATTGCGGACCACAGATAAAAGCATTCTTGATATTGCACTTGATTTCAAGTATTCAAACCCGGAAAATTTCACGAGGGCGTTTAAAGCAAGATACGGCGTGCCGCCGAGTGAATACAGGGAACGGAATAAAAACAACCCGCTCATTTGGAAAGACAACTCCACCGGAACAGTAATTAAGAGATTTGAATCCGAATTCCCGAATCTGGAGAGAATCGATATCGATATATTTACAGATTATCTTTACACCGTAAATCCGATAAAATATGCATTTAACATCTTTTTTGCGTCTCAAATTGATTGCGCGGTATATAAGCTCAGTGACGATAATGAATATATCTATATCGAAGAGTATTGCGCCGAAGAAACAGCTATGACATTGTTCTGCAAGGATGACGATATTGATCAGTATATAAGGATTGCGAAAAAATTCACCGACAGCTTCATCAGCATCCTATGTGATATAAATAAAGCCGAGCCGAGCGACAACTATGGCTATTTATATAAGCGTGTGCATTATGATTACGCGTACTTACTTGCCTCAATAGACGTTTATGTACCTCAAGATTACAGTTTCAGAGCGCTTGAGGAGACCGATTATGCAGCGATTGAAAAATTCAGCAGGAAATCCAAGTCTATTGTCCTGCGCGTTTTTGAGCAGCGCAAAAAGTATGGGAATAGCGACGGCACCTTATTTTTCGGTCTGTTTTATAAGAGCGCGCTTGTCGGATGTGCGATGCCGTGCGTTGAAAGTGGAAAAGGCATCAGCAATTGTGATATCGGCGGGATTTTTATGCTGGAGGAGTATAAATCCGAGCTTGCACTGACATATTTTTGGTCTTCAATTATCGAGTTTTGCATAAAAAATGATCTTATATCAACGAACTCCGGCACTTCAAAAGAAAGCGGCATTATTAATTGCGCAGCGAGCGAAAAGCTTGGCTATACCTGCGTGGCAAAAAGATTATTCTTTTCAGATTATCAAGCATGAGCTTTTAATTCAACGCTTTACGATACTATAATTTTGAAAAGCCTGTCAGTTTATACTATACCTTAAAACATGCGGCTTACTTTTGAAGAAGGTGCCGCATGTTTTTCTCATATATGCTGGCGAAAATTATTACATATTACCATCGGTACGCATAATTCCTTTTCCACACCCTCAGCCGGCATCGGCTTGTAAAAATAGTATCCCTGTATTTCGTCGCATAAATGCGCTTTTAAAAAATCGTATTGGAGCTTCGTCTCCACACCCTCGGCAATTACTTTTATGCCGAGGTTGTCGGCAAGGTTGATTATAATTTTCGCAATAGCTTCATCCTTATCGCAGATTGAAATGCCGTGTACGAATTCCATCGCAATCTTGATACGATCGATCGGCAGGCGTTTGACGCGCGAGAGTGATGAGTATTCCGTCCCAAAATCGTCGATTGAAATGGATACACCAAGTTCCCTGATAGCCTCCAGCATACCGCATATGAAGTCTGTTTCCCTGCTGGCGACACTCTCTGTTATCTCAAGTTCCAGGTATACCGGGTCAAGTCCTGTTTCCTCGAGCACCTCCTTGATCATATCAACAAGGTCCGCTCGGCGGCATTGTTCGATGGAGAGATTAACAGCCATTCTGATAGGCTTAAGCCCCGCGTCCTGCCATGCCTTATTCTGGCGGCATGCTTCCTGGAGCACCCATTTGCCGATTGGAAAAATGAGTCCGGTCTGTTCTGCCAGGGGAATAAACACGCTCGGCGGAATCATACCAAGCTCAGGCTGCTTCCAACGCAGCAGCGCTTCAACACCGTTGATCTCATTTGTAAAAATATCAATAAGCGGCTGATAATAGACAATCAACTCGTCCTTTTCCATCGCTCTGTGAAGCAGATTCGTTATCCGGACTTTTTTTTCGATATTTTCCTTTAGCCATGGGGTGAAGAATGCTGCCTGATTCTTGCCAAGCTCTTTGGCTTCATACATTGCAAGGCCCGCGCTCTTTCTTAATGTACTCGAATCGAGTCCATCATATGGGTAAATTGCGATACCGGCACTTGCCGTTATAAAGAATTCCTGATTGCTGACGTTCAAGGGTGTTCTGAAAGCCGCCATGACATGGTCTGAATATTCTTCAATATGATCAAGATTGCTGATGTCCGTTATCAGAATAAAGAACTCATCTCCACCGAAACGCGCGGCAAGGTCATCCTTGCCGATCTGCTTGCCGATGCTCACGCCGACCTGTTTGAGCAGCTCATCCCCGCCTTCATGCCCGATTGCATCATTGACGGATTTGAAAAAGTCGAGGTCAATGAACATGACGGCAAGTCTTGTTTTGCATTTTTCAGCCAGCTTAATGGCTTCATCGAGCTTGGTTTCGAAGTTAAACCGGTTCGGCAGTCCTGTCAGCGAATCATAATAAGCCATGTAGTTGATCTCTTTTTCTGATTCGACTTTCAAGAAGGCGTCAGCTAACATATTCGTCAAAACGCCAAGCAGCTTAATGTGCTCGTCTTTCCAATACAGATATCTGCTGAATGATTCGAAGAACAAAATACCATATACCTTATCCCTGATAATTATAGGCATTGATATCATGGACTTTATTTTCAAAGCCTGCAGCTCCGGCTTGCCGGGTGCCTGCTTGATATCAAGCTCGTCGACATTGGGGATAATCCAGATTGTTTTATTTTCCACTTGATCTACCCATGCGGGCGTGGACTGCACATCAAGCTTCACAATTTTGCCAACCTGAGATTTTTGTTCAATGTTAAGCCACTCGTAAGCATATCTCATATTTTGCTGATCTTGAGTTAGCAAAAGAATACTCGCAATATCACTCCCATAATATATACCGCCTTTTTCCAGCATAAACTGAATTTTATCATCAAGATTGTCAGCACCGACAGTTATAAAATTTGATGATATCTGCGAAATCATTTCCGATTCGTTCAGATAGTGTTTAATTTTTTTATAACGCTCGAAATTGATGCGCTGAACACCTGTTGCGATAACAAAGAGAAAAGTAAAGGCCGTAAACTGTGTGGCATAATATACCGTACCAATAACAAACTGCTCATTCGTTACCCATATGTATAAACCTAATATGAAAAGCGTCAGTGACAGCGCCGTTATCATCTGCTTGTTATTTCTCAAAATTGATATAACAACAGGAATCAGTGTAATTGTCCAGACCGCCGGACCGACATGACCATAGTACCTAAAGACAACAAAAATGGTAATGGCAATAAACGAGGCGATGATGATGTTGTACTTCATGCGTTCAGATTTAACAAAATTATCAGACAGGTATAAAACAAGTATCATAGCGAGCAGTCCGCAGCTATTTATCAATATTTCTAAAATACCGAAATCGCCTATAAACGAGTACATAATTGCATTAAGTACAGCCGCAGCAATTAAAATCGGCACAACACCGAAATAAATCAGCTTGTTTGCATATTTAAGGGATTCAAATTCATTTCTCGACGCGACGTAATCATTAATAATTGCATTAATTTTCTTCATCTACGTCACCTCAATTTATTAATATGTCCTATATATATATCGATAGAGTGAACCATAAAATCTAGGGGTCAGGTCAACTTTTTATCATCGTATTCCCTGATTTTATATCAATTTAATAAAACTACCATGCTTTAAATATGAGATATGCAGATAATAAGGCAGGACGCAAATTTTTGGTGACTCATAATTCGAGTCCAGTGTCTTGTCATTTCACCGGCAGGAAATGATACGCTGTATTTGCCACATTCAATTCGCCGGAGAAAAGGAAGCTCATAATGAAGTTAAAAAAATTTATTGCACTATTTCTAATGCTCGTCATGGTCGCATTGCCGGTAAGTGCTTTTGCACAGGGGGGCACTTATACGGTGGTGCCGGGCGATACCATGTGGAAGATCGCTGTCCGGTATCAAATCGGTGTCAGTGAGCTGATTAAAGCCAATCCGCAGCTTGCGAATCCATCCATGATCCGCGTCGGGCAAAAAATAACAATACCAAGCATTGATAATGTCAAATCGCTTGAGCAGCAGGTCATTGACCTCGTCAACAAGCAGCGGGCGGCGCACGGACTCGCCCTGGTAAAAGCCAATTGGGAACTCTGCCGTGTCGCCAGATATAAGTCGCAGGATATGATCAACAAAGGATATTTCGGCCATCAATCGCCGACATACGGTTCGCCCTTCACAATGATGCAGTCGTTCGGTATCCGGTTCTCGGCAGCCGGCGAGAATATCGCCTACGGGCAGCGCTCGCCTCAGGAGGTCATGACCGCCTGGATGAACTCGGCAGGTCACCGTGCCAATATTTTAAGCCCAGCCTATACCCAGATGGGCTGCGGTGTCGCGAAAACGTCCAGCGGCACGTACTACTGGACTCAGGAATTTATTAAGCCAATGTAACGGCAAAATAATAAGTTAAAAAGATTCTTCGCCTCACGGCTCAGAATGACATCCGGTAAATCCATATAGACCACCTGATGTATCATCCTGAAGGGCCTTAGCCCTGAAGAATCTTTTTATTACACTGTGTTCGTGATATAATATCAGTAATCATAAAAGAGGTGAAGGGTGATTAAATGTCAGACATGCTAGAGTATCTAAAATGGCGGGGAGACTTAAGCTTTGAGCAGGATAAATTCAACGAAGTCGATAATCTGATTTTTGCCAGCCTAGCTTACATAAATTTTGAGGGTGTTGTCCCGGCAGACACCAGCACCCGCGGGGTAACACTCGCGTGGGCTGCGCAGCAGCTCAAAACTGCGAATCATCTTGAGCAAAAGGGTGTCTTTATGACGCATTACCCTGAGTTGCTGGTCAACGCATCGCAATCTGCCCGGTTTAAGGATGTCGTTTTATCCTGTTATATCAGTGAGGAAGACGATATCGTTCCAAACCAATTTTCGGCAATTGTCTTCTCAATTAACTGCAAAGAGCATTACATAGCGTTTCGGGGTACCGATGATAATCTGGCCGGCTGGAAAGAGGATTTCCTCATGATTTTCAGAGACGCCGTGCTGGCACAGTCGCAGGCTGTGGCATATCTGAATAAAGTCGCGCCGCAGTTCAAAGGACGTTTTTATCTGGGCGGGCACTCAAAAGGTGGAAACCTGGCCGTTTATGCGGCGGCATACACCTCGGATCGGCATAGAAGTAAAATCACCGCTATATATAACAATGACGGCCCCGGTTTTCAAGCTGCGGTCATCCAGAGCGCAGGGTATGCGAAAATAAAAAGCCGCATCAACACCTTCATTCCTAAGTCCTCTGTCATCGGGATGCTTCTGGAGCACTGTGAGGATTATAAAATTGTCGCAAGCACAGTTAATGGGCTGCTGTCGCATGATCCTCAAACATGGGGCGTTTTGGGACCGTCATTCGTTCATGAAGAGGAGCTTTCAAAATCAAGCCAGCAGATTAACGAAGCACTGATAGGCTTGCTCGCCAAGCTGACGATGCAGCAGCGGGAACTATTCGTCGAAGCGCTCTTTGACATGATCAGCGCATCCGGAGCGCTGACACTATCCGACCTTACAAATGAATGGCTGTCCGGTATTGACGCCATGATTAAGAAATACAAAAGTATGGATAAGGAGACGCGGAAGACACTAAGAAACACCGTCATCGACTATTTCAGCATGCGGCAGCGGATACTGCGCGACTCAATCAGCCAGAGCGTCGGCGCACTGCTGACAAGGAGCGTATAAGTACTGTAAATTAGCAAAGGCGGCACTTCCTGCAACTTCATGCAGGGAGTGCCGCCTTAAATATGCTCCGCTTATTTCTTCGTATTAATTCGTCTGTTCGTCCTCGCCGCATAGACAATTGTCAGAGCAAAAAGCAGAATGCATATGATTGCTGTGATAACAACCCAGAGATATTGGCTGCTGAAGCCCGATATTGATATGTGTTTGAGAAGAATGCCGAGATATGCCCAAATTAGGACAAGCAGGTAAGCAATGCTTTGAAACCGTATACCGGCTAAAATGCCGATAACAGTGCCGGTAGCCAGTATAATAACCGTCCATGCCTGTTCAGATATGCCGAACCTATTCCATCCCAAGCTGACAAGGAGCACTGTGACATTGGCGATAGCAGCAACAGTAATCCAACCCGTATAAACAGCAAACGGCAGCTTGATAAAAATCTTTTCGCCGAGCAATTTTGTTTCCGCTGTAACCATCTGCATAATCAAAATCAGACAGACAAGAAGGATAGCCATAAAAAGCATCGACAGTGGAATTATTCTGTAGTGCCAGGAGAAAACCCAAAACACATTGGCGGCGGAAGACAGTGAAAACAGGATATTCACTTTACAAATCAGCGCTGTCGGCGCGTTCTCCGCAGCCAGCATATAAATGATATATAACGTCAGAAGCAAATAGATGAGACCCCATATGGAGAAAGTAAAGCCCGCCGGAGCGAAAAGATTCGGATATGAATCGGAAACCTGACCCGGTGTGATGCCATTGATTGGCAAAACGACAGAAAGTATATTGACAGCAATCATGGCAGCATACGTCACCAGTGCAATGATTTTTGTCATAGTACAGCTCACCGCTTTTTCCATAGAGATTCCTCCTATTCGATGCATACTTGTACATTTTTTAGTAAGGCAGTCCCTTATATGTACAGCTTATACCGCTGTTGCGCCGCCGTCGATAATCAGGTTGCTGCCGGTGCAGAACGATGACTCATCGCTGGCGAAAAATAAAAAGCCGCACGCAATCTCTTCAGGCCTCGCGGCTCTGCCCATTGGGATAGTCTGAGCCGCTCTTTGGGCTAATTCACTGCCGCCCGGTACAGAATCCGTGATCGTGAGCCCCGGTATAATGGCGTTAACCCGAATGCCCTGGTCGGCATATTCTGCGGCCAGCGAGCGCGTAAATGCCTTGATAGCGCCTTTGCTGGCTGCGTAGGACATCATCTCATGCCCGGCGGCTTCACTGCCGACGGAGGCGGTATTGATGATAGATCCCTTTTGCTGCCGGATCATAAACGGGAGTACTTCCCGGCACATGACGAGATAACTCTTGACATTGATATTGAAAAACTCTTCATAATCCCCGATTCCATCATAATCGGCTGACTCAAAAGTAGAAACGACGCTCGCATTATTTACGAGGATATCAATTCTGCCGTATTTCTCAACCGTCGTGTTGACGAGGTACTGCAGGTCTTCCTTCTTTGCCACATCTGTCCTGACAAAGAGCGCGTCTCCCCCCGCTGATTTAAGCTCCTTCTCCAGTTCAAGCCCGTTTTTCTCTCTGCGCCCGGCAAAAACGACCTTCGCCCCTTCTTTAACAAACAAAACGGTAATCGCCCGTCCAATACCTGAAGTGGCACCCGTGACAATCGCAACCTTGTTTTCTAAACGGCTAGCCATAACAACTCCCATTCCGCCGCATAACACCGGCACAAATAGATAGTAATAATCGATGGTTTAAAAACAGCCGCTCCCGAATTTGGCGGCCAAATCGATTTTTCAGGCGCGAAAGTTTACTTTCACGCAAATCATTCCGAATTCACGATTTGTGTCTCACTATTAGATATAATACTAAATATTGTACGTTAATGTCAAGTAACATTGTTAAATTTTTCTAATTACATTGACGAATTCAAAATCCGCGTATCAGAGCGTCCTCCAGCTTCGTCATATTCTGCTCCAGCCATTTGCATAGCTTCAATGAAAAGAAAGTGTCATTGAGCAGATTAAGCCTGTTTTTATTTTCCATGGCGTAGTACTGGCCAAAGTAATCAGCGACAACATTCTGATAAAAAAATACAGACGGCATGAGCTTTAAATCATCGTCATTCAGTGTACCATATTCGAGAAAGCACGCTATGTATTTCTTGAAATTTTCTATGTTAATACATCCGTCAGCACATTCCGGGTCAGCTAAAGCGTATGATCGCATCACTTCCCAGCAGACAGGATGAATGCAGGGCGACATAAAATCAATTACAGAGTTAATCTTGTCTTTGAGGCAGACGATATTTTGTAACTTATAATCACCATGTGTGTTTTTGCATGTCAGTTTATCGAAATCAAAGTCGATCTTTTTCAAAGAATGAATCATCATTATTTTATTATTAATTGCGTCCGCAATTTCCGTGTCGTGCATTTCGTTCGCAATCTTGAGTGAATGCAAATGATTCTGCTCTGCTCTTTCCGGTGTAAAATACTGAAAATACGCTTTATTAATGCCCTCCGGGAGCGGCGGCAGTTTCTCCATACACCGCTGAATCCTGCCGAGCATGCAAGCCGAATCAACGAGAAGCCATGGTGGTGCTGAATTACGGCTGTAAGTTTTCCCTTCGGCAAACGTCCGCAGCTGATAAGCATTATTCTCCGAGGTCACGCAATAACTGCCATCCTTTGTAAAGATTACTTCAGGTACCGGTACATTCCCGTTCTTCAGTTCAGAAACAAGCGCTTCATATTCCTCTGGATTCCTTTCGTTTTGTCCGACATGTCTGAGGATATACGCGCCCTTATCTGACTGTACATAATAAGTTTGTGAACCATAACCGCCTGACAGGCAGAAAATACTGTTGGCTTTTCCAATGTTATACTTCTCCTCGACAAGCGCTGCGATATCCCCAAGACTTGCCATTTCATCTTTCCAATATCTCGCGCCATCTCTTGTTCTGGTCAACAGCATATAATCCACAAGCCCTCTTCGAATGATGAACAAATCGCCGAAGGTATGCCACTGCTCAATAAGAGCGTTGACCTCATTCTGCGAATAGAATCTCCCGCTTTCAAATTTTGTTGAGATATACTTTAAGATTTCAATTTTTTTATCACGCTTTGCTGCCCAGGTTTTTATTCTGCCGCTGTCGTCTGTAAAATTTTTTAAATCCGTCATATCAGCCAGTACTCTTTTCCATCCTTTGTCCTGTCCATAAAGCCGTATTCGATCAGGTAACGCCGGATCGTGGCAAAGTCCTCATAGATATCTTTTAAAACACCATTCAATTCCTTTTCGGTATATTTTCTGCCTCTTTTGAATTGTTCGGCTATTCTCTTTAGAATCACGATTTTTTTCTTTTCCTTGGGGGAAAGGTTTTTGAGCCTTAACGGGTTCTGCGATATAAACATATTCGATATAATCGTTTCTTCCTCAGCTTTTGTGACGAGATACCTGTCATCAACCATTGTAGCGCTTTCATGAATATCAATAAATTCTTCCTGCTCATCTATACTGTTACGGGCTTGCTGTTTACCTTGTACGGCAAGCTCATAGATAGCCAGATAGAGCTTGGCCTGTTTGGCTTTTTCTTTGAACACAAATCTCTGATGGCGCACTGTCGCCGCTGCCGTCCCGGTCTTTTTTGCGATTTCCTGATCTGACAGCCCGGAGGATATCATAGACAGAAGCTCTTTTTGATTGTCCGTAATACCTGTATATCTCTTTTCGTAGGACATCAAAACCTCCAGCATGCTGCCGTGTTCGCCGGCAATGTGAAGCTCCGCCATTTTTTTAGCGTTGAAATATCTCTCGCCGACTTTAAACACTTCACCGCTTTCAAAGACTCTGCGGCATATATTGCATATATAACCGTCTTTCTCAGTATCGAATGTACAACCTTTTTCTGTCTCCTCCAGCGACCGTATTAGGATTTTGTCCATTTTTTATCGCTCCCTCTGCATTTATAAACATATTATATTTATGTTTATAAAATTTGTCAACGTATTATTACTATCTATATATTTCTATTCTGCACACAAAATATTTAATTGTGAAATTTCAATAGCTCTGCCGCCAAATTCTCACTTTTTCTCATTATTTCTCACTATTTCTCAAATTATTTCTTAAATATAGTACATATTTGACTTTTTTTAACGATATTAAGAATAGAATCAAAGAAAGAGGTGCGCTTATTGTTCAAGAAAAAAATCTTGGTGGTGGATGACAGCAGTTTTTTTGCAAAGGTTATTTCTAATGCATTGATACAGGGGAATTACCAGGTCGTTTTAGCATCTTGCGGCGAGGAAGCGCTGCGTCTTGTTCGTGAGGAGAAGCCCGACCTTGTGCTTCTGGATGTGGTGATGCCGGGAATCAACGGTTTTGAAGTATGCCGTATCCTGCGTGCAGCCGAAAGCAACAACCTGATGCCTATTATCATGCTCACCAGTAAGGATGATCACGAGGACATGCTCATTGGCCTTGATATTGGCGCTGATGACTATGTTATAAAGCCGTTTGACAATCGTGAGCTGTTATGCCGGGTTAATAACACATTGAAACGCATTGACCGCAACAGGGACGCCAATCCCCTCACCGGGCTTCCGGGTAACCTGGAGATTATGAGGGAGCTGGATTGCAGAATTGAAAGTAACCGCCCATTTGCTGCGATATACGCAGACCTGGATGATTTTAAAGCCTACAATGACGTTTATGGCTTTTGTAAAGGTGATCTCGCCATTAAGCTCACAGCCGATATTTTACGCGACGAGGTTAAGGGCAGCGATGAAAGCTCATTTATTGGGCACATCGGCGGCGATGATTTCATTGCGATTGTCAATCTTGCTGCCGCCGACACGATCTGCCAAGGAATCATAGAACAATTCGACCGCCGTATCAGAGACCTATACCTGCCTGAAGACCTCGAACGCGGACATATCGTCACACATAACCGGCAAGGCACTGAAACACTTTTTCCCATTATGCCGATTTCGCTGGCTGTCGTCACCAACGAATTCAAAGCCTTTACGTCCTACCTCGAAGTCTCAGATATCGCAGCGGAACTCAAGCAAAAAGCAAAATCCATCCCCGGCAGTATCTATGTGAAGGACATGCGCATGCTATAAAAGCAGGGGAAACGGAACAATCCGCTCTTCCCTGCTTTTTTTTTGCCTATTTTATAGAGCACACGCCGTTTGAACGCATCAAAACAGCATGCTTTGCCTTACTCTCCCGCCATCAGAGTACCATTCCCCAGCATTATCCTTCCGCTGACAATATCTCCGATAACTTCAGCAAGAAAAGCATGTTCCCTTTCCAATACCCTCGCCGCCAAGGATTCGGGCGTATCCGTTTCTAAAACATCAACCGTCGTCTGCGCTATAATATCACCGTTGTCATAATCCTTATCAGCTCTGTGGATTGTAATGCCTGTTATTTTTTCTCCGGCTTCTAGGACAGCTCGGTGCACATTGATACCGTACATCCCTTTTCCTCCGAACTTAGGCAGTAAGGCGGGGTGAACATTGAATATTCTTCCTTCATATTTTTGCACGATGGGTTCACTGAGTTTTTTCAAATATCCGGCTAGGAAAATCACGTCTACGTGGTGTTTGTCTAGTATTTCGAGAGTTTTTTGGTCAAGAGTATCTTGGTTGTTTATGACTTTATTACTTAGATGATAATTATCAATTCCTTCGTTTATTGCGCGCTCTAAGGCTTTTGAGCCCTCATTATTACTTATGACGGCACAGACTGTTGCATTGATTTTACCCAGTTTACAAGCATCGATGATCGCTTGTAAATCCGAACCGCCGTGAGAGGCAAATACAGCAATATTCAAATTATCGCCCTTTTCGTTTTAAGCGTTTCGGGCTTTATCTTCTCTTTCCGAAAAGCCTGAGCAGATCAAGGAAAAGATTAATCAGGTCGAGGTATAGCTTTAAGGCACCGTACAGGGCGATTTTTTCGTATTGCTCGGGTGAAAAGCTCGTGCTTTCATACATCGTTTTTAAAAACTGCATGTCATAGGCTGTAATTCCCGAAAAAATCAGAACACCGGCAAAGCTGACCATATACATCAAGGCTGAGCTTTGAATAAACAGGTTGAGAACAAGCGCGATGATGATTCCAAACAGGCTCATGTACAAAAAACGCCCCATCGGCGATAAATCCTTTTTCGTTAAATGCCCGAAGAGCGCCATAATGAGGAACAATCCTGCGGCGGCGAAGAAGACAATAAAAATCGATTCCAGCGTGTAAACGAGAAAAATGAGCGACAGCGTCACACCGTTGACAAGTGAGAAAACGACGAGCCCGACATAAGCAGCGCCGACACTCATTGTCATAATCCTTCTCGACAGCGCCGCGACCAGGACAACCTCCAGTGCCATCAGGAGGAAAAGCCCAATTGTATTGGACATAATGGCATGAATAAACGGCGGGTAGTTGGCCATACCGTAAGCCGTCAGCGCCGTCAGGACAAGCGCCCATGTCATATTATAAAACACGCGCGAAAAAAAGCTGCGTTCCTTTACGTCAAGATACATATATATGACCTCACAAATGCTGTTGTTACGCTTATATTATACTTTAAAATGAGTTATTTGTCACAAACTATTATTTTTTGCTGGTGTTTAGGAACTCAAAAGGCAATGCGGGGTAACTGTTGGCCCACGTGCGTATGGTCGCGGGGACGGAATTGATGTTGCTGGCATTTGTATATACCTTTATTGTATTTCTCTCTGTGTCGATGATTCCGGCGCAGAGCTTATTATTGGGCATAAGCATCATAATCGACTCGTTGGTGCCCGTGAGACCGGGTACCCACCACATTGTAACGGTTGCACCGAGGTTGTCCTGATCAATGCCCGCAGCGGAGACGTCGGCTGTATCCAAGAACAATTCATAATCCGTTCCCACCATTGTGCGAAACGCATTGTCCTGCTGCGCGTTTTTTACATATCCCAAGCTCAGGAGCGTATCGGCCGCAAGCGCAGCCTTTGTATATTTACCGTCGAATTCGACACCAGCTCCGGCTTGGCCATTTGCCGCGGTATTAGCCGTCAGGTCTATGATCCCGCTTTTGAGAACGAAAGACATGATCGCTCCGGTGCTGGTATCACTGAAATAACCCAAGGATCCGTCGATTGCCGCCGTACCGTTAATAAAGCCTGTATGCGCGCCGCTGTAAGCGTCCATCTGAAAATCAAAGCTGGTTTTCGTCTCATTAAAAATGATCAGTGTCGCGCTGTTGAAACGGTCTGTGTCCATCCGTTTCCACTCACCGGCCCATATGGCGCCAGCTGGAATACCGTTGATAACTTTGAGATAAAAATCCTGTACCACATCCGTTGCGGCATCTGTCCAGCTGCCCTTTATACTGACTCCGGGAGAATACCAGCCGTCGAATTTGCCTGCGGCTTTTCCATCGTCACCGTATTGGTTTATTATCATCATTCTGTTTTCTTCTATTTTTCCGTCAAGCTTGATTTCTTTTTTGTCTTTATCGTAATAATAGGACCCCGCGACCTTGCCGTCTTGGATCTGTATGGACATTTGTATGGATGTATCACCGATTTTTCCGCTGAGCTTAATTGTCTTTATATCAGCCGACGAAGACGCGGAAGCTTCCTCCGTCGAAGCGGGTGAAGTACCTGCCGACGACGCGGTTGCTTCAGCTGTCGCGGTCGTGGGCGCGTTTGATTCAGCACTCGGGGTTGCTGTGCTGCCGCCTGTCGTGCTTTTGCATGATGTTACAGTAAAAGTCATAATAATGATAAATACAGCAATAATGAGTTTCTTCATTTCCATGTCCTACCTAATTCTAAATTCATCTTACTTGATAATATAGCTGCCCAAGAGCGCCAGATTGAGGCCGGTAACAACGATGGCGAAAGTCCAGAGGAGGAATTTATCCAGTTTTGAATTTGCGTATTTACCCATAACTTTTTTAGATGATGTCAGGTATATCTGTGTAAAAATCGTAATCGGCAGTTGGATACTCAAGAGCATCTGAGAATAAACAAGCCCGTCAAAAGGCGATTTGATAAAAAAGATAGCAGCAGTTGCTGTGAGCATTGTGATCAGAACGCCAATTTTGCTGTGGACGTCGGAAATATCGTACGGTTCGCCGTAAATACCGGCGAAAATGCCGCCGCCCGCCATACCCGCTGTGATGCTTGACGATATACCGGCAAAAAGCAGCGCGAGCGCGAAAACAATTGCGGCGGCGCTGCCAAGCATCGGCTGCAGCATAATCTGAGCTTGTGATAAATCGCTGACAGCCGTACCCTGTTTGAAAAAAGTCGCCGCAGCGATAAGCAGCATAGCGCTGTTTATCGCCCAGCCGATGATCATGGATAACAGTGTGTCACCAAATTCGAACTTGAGCTGTTTTCGAATGATCTTCTCATCCTTGAGATTCCACTGTCTGGATTGGATGATCTCGCTGTGCAGGAACAGATTGTGGGGCATGACAACGGCACCTAAAACGCTCATGATAACAGGCATCGCTCCCCTAGGGAACGAGGGTGTGATCCATCCGGCTGCTGCCGCCGGCCAATCAGCATGAATAATCATAATTTCATAAATAAATGATAACCCGATAAGCGAAACAAACCCGATGATGATCTTTTCGATTTTTTTATAGGAATTTGAAAACTGTAAATACAAAACGAGCGCCATAACAAGCACACAGCCCAATTTCAGGGGTATCTTGAAGAGCATTTCCAGTGCTATGCCGCCGCCTAATATTTCCGCCAAAGCCGTCGAAACAGATGCCGCCATCGCCGAACCCAGAACACCGTTTCTAATCCATGGCTTCATATTTTCTGTTGCTGCCTCAGCCAGGCATTTACCGGTTGCAATCCCCAAATGGGCTGCGTTATGCTGCAGTATGATCAGCATAACGGTAGAGAGCGTCACCATCCACAGGAGCGTATACCCATAATTTGACCCAGCCGCTATGTTGGATGCCCAATTGCCTGGGTCAATAAACCCGACTGTCACAAGCAAGCCCGGCCCTATATATTTTAAAAAGCTGAGCGCTTTTTCATTCGGGGCGTGTCTGGATAAAAATGATTTTTTCATGAACACAGCATCCTGTCAAGTCCGACTTAAATATCCCTTTTGTATTATATTATCAATATAAAAGGTAATTCAAGCCTTTTGTGTAAAACACATATTATTGGTGCGATTTTTCAGCATAATAAGTGTGATATTGACATTTCTATTTTCAGATGTAAGATATCATTCAAGGCGGTGTTTTGATGAATCATGCAGTCTTATTCTCCGATAAACAAAATAACCTGCTGACGGTGGAAAAGAACAAAAGCAGAAACTTTGTTCTGTTTTTTTTCTGCGTCCTGATTTCAACCGTTTTTCTTGCTATTTGCTCAAAATCATCCTTTTTGTATCCGTTCAATGACTGGGGCGATGCCAATTGCTTTTTAACGGTCGGAAAATCGCTGCTGCGCGGAAAAGTATTATACCGTGACATCTTCGACCAGAAGGGCCCCCTGTTATATCTCATACACGGCTTCGCCGGGGCAATTTCGAATAATTCTTTTTTAGGTGTTTATATCGTTGAGGTGATATGTTTTTCGTGTTTTTTATGGGTATCGGCAAAAATCATCAGGCTCTATTTACCCGTAAAATCGGCGTACTTTATGCTGCCGATTATCGCGGCAATTATCTTGTCATCCCCTGCTTTATGCCATGGCGACAGTGCCGAAGAGCTATGTCTTCCGTCTGTCGCGGTGTCGATTTATTCCTTGCTGCGCTATTATAAGCTGGAATACCCCGCTGTCATTTCATATAAGCAGGTTCTTTTAAACGGCGTCATTGCCGGTTGTATCTTACTGATAAAATTCAACCTGCTCGGTTTTCAGCTTGTCTGGATTCTATCGATAGTATTGGTTTGCCTCATACAAAAAAAACTTGGCCGGGCTGTAAAAACCACTCTGGTTTTTCTGAGCGGCATAATCGCCTTATTATTGCCTTGGCTGATTTACTTTTTTCTGAATCATGCGCTTGGTGATTTTTACATGAGCTATTTTTACGACAACATCTTCGTGTATTCCAAAATTTCAGAACTGACAATATTTGATCATCTGTTTGGCCGTCTGTTTAATATTATGATTGCCTTTCTGGAAAATTTTCAGTTCTCCTTATTCATCATTATTGGTTTAGCCGCACTGCTGATCACGCAGAAGTACCTCAAATCACTCATCGGCAGACTCAGCCTGTTTATCGGCTGTCTGGCTTTAATGGCCGGTATATTTGCCGGAGATATCGCCTATCAGTATTACGGACTCCTGCTGAGCGTCTTTTCGGTTTTCGGGCTGATTTTCATCGTTGATTTGATTTATTCAAAACTGCGGTCACATCCTATAAAATCTGCGGTCTGGTACCTTTCCGTAATCGCAGTGACAGGTTTGTCTCTCGTTTTCGCATGGTTCAGCAGTCCTAATATATATCTGATCGGTGAACGCCGCGAAGACATGGCACAGTATAAATTTAAAGCCATCATCATGCAGACCGACCATCCCACTCTTTTAAATTACGGTTTTCTGGATTTTGGTGAGTACACGATCTGCAATATCGATCCAACCTGTAAATACTTCTGCGGCTTAAATATCCGCCTGCCGGAAATCCAGGCGTCTCAGGATGCGTTCATCAATGAAAAAAAGATTGATTATGTGCTGACGCGCAATTCTGTCCCACCCTTCATCCTTAAAAATTATTCTGTGGTTTCTAAGCAGGACCAATATTTCGAAGGTAAAACTGACACTTATTATCTATTAAAGCGTTTGCCGTGATTTTCATGGGCAATTTTATTCCGCATCGCCGATAAACGCATAATAATGCGCCGGAACGGATACTTCCGTCTCGGCGCTTCTATGTTTCGGATTCCTTTACACTTTAAAAGAGCCTGTAACCAGCGGCCCCAGCTGCGGCGCTTTAGCAATAACAGAATTACTGGTAATCAGCGTAATTGCGTTGATGCAGGCGCGCAGTGTATACACAATATCGTTTTCAAAAGCTTGCTCTTCTTTTAAGTAAGATTGCTGCAGCGCCGTAAATCCGCCGGAGATTATCTCAGCAGTCTGGTTCGCGCTTGATCCGCTGCCGAAGTCTGTCCAATAGAGCGCGGGATAATATTTCCGCGTAAATCTGTAGAGATCCCACTCATATTTAAAATGCTGGCATGCTCCGCCCTGAAACGCTTCTGTATGCGCATAACAGAAGAAGTCAGCGTAAAAGTGGCATATGATTCCAAGACGTCTGGAGTAGCCCGGGCCGAAACGTGTGCTTTCTTGTTTATGCTCGGACAGCGTTTTACTCTCACGTTTCAGGTAAAGCTCCCAGCTCTGGCATGTATGCGGCAGTTTTTTATAAGACGGCAAAAAGTCAGGGAGCAGATTACCGTGTACAAAGCTCGCCGTATCCAGTTCAACGCCGTTTATTTCAAATATGTATTTCTGTAGAAAATCGCCGATCAGCATATGCGAAAAGGTGTTCATTCGCTTAAATCCCTACATTCATTTTTAATCACTCTATATTATAAGACTATTTCATGAAATTGGAATGGTAAATAAATGGCTATTAATAAAGATTGTGATATTCATTGATATTTATGATGGTTTAGGCACCTGATACGCCAATATAGACAACAACCGCGGCGGAGCAAGATTATCCTTGCTCCGCCGCGGTGCATAATGCCAAGCTGCGGCATTATGACATTCCTATATTAATCACATCTCGGTCAAGGTTATTATCAGCAAAAACAAACTAAATATTCCTATTATCCGATATTTCCTATCGTATAAATTCTAACGAACGTTATATTATACTATTTGTATTTTCTTTCCCTTTGTATCGCCCTTCACTTTATCGAGTGCGTGTTCCCATGCTTCCAAACCGACATTCTCGTCGTAATACCTGATGTTCTCCTTCAGATGCGCCAGGACAATCTTCGCCGTCGTAAGCCCGTCGTCGTTTGTCACGTTGGTCTGTGCGTCGACAAGGCCATGCTCGAGTTCGATGTGCAGCCCGTCGAGAAATTCCTCCGCGGTATATCCGGCCTTCTTAAAGTCGATTCCCAGCTGCTTGGCTATTTCAGTAGCTTCCTGTAATGTAAATACCTTCATATTAACCTCTTTCCGTTATTTTTTACTTATTTCGACTGAATATTCAATCTTAATTTTATAAATTGAATTATACCTCAATAATGTCGCAGGGACCGCCTGTAACGCATATCGCACCTTCCTTTATAACGATATATGTGTCTTCCACACCGATGAGGCCGACATCCCTTATGCCTTTTTTGGGCTCGATGGCAAATACCATGTTCTCTTCAATCGGTTCATCAAAACCTTCAGCAATAACCGGGAGCTCATCGACATGCAGCCCGATACCATGACCCAGAAACTTGACTCGCCTGTCCTCGAAGCCCATAAAATTACGTTTATAAGCTTCACTGAGACCACCGATAATCTTTTTATAGATATCTGAGGGCAGAGCACCCGGTATGAGCAGGTTGGCGGTGCGCTTCTCAATTTCGATGCAGGCGCGTTGCTCCCTGACCATCTCGTCCGTCGGCTTCGCGCCAAAGATATACACCTGCGATTTATCGCTGTTATAACCCTGAATTCCAAAGCCGATATCGACGAAGATAATATCACCGCGTTTCAGCTTTCGCTCACGGCTGCCCATAATCGGTACGGCAGCGGAAAGACCGCAGCTGCCTCCCGGCCCGTCAAAGAATGTCGGGTACAGCGAGTTTGTTCCGAAACTTATCTGGCCTATTCCCAAATCCGTCTGGAACATCTGGAACCGCGTGGTACCGTGGAAACCGTAAGCGTACATCTTCTCAAGCAGCGCAACCGAAAGGTCGGTCTCGCTCATACCCTCGCGCAGCAGTGCTGGGATCACCTCCCGCATCAGCTGGTTGTGAATCCGTCCTGACTCTGATATGATATTCAGTTCGAACGGTGTCTTGACAGCCCGGGCCGAGAGGACGGTTTTGTCGAGCGCTCCGAGATCGCTGATATCAAAATACTTCTTAATCCGCTCGAGTATGGCATACGTCATGATCTCCGTTTCGATATAAGTCTTCCCTAAATCCGAGCCGATTACCTCTGCGGCATCTTTATAACTCTGTATCGGAAATAAGTTCTTGATCGGTGATTCGTCCATAGCGCGCTCATAGCTTCTGCGGACAAAATAGAAGCTGCTTCCGCTCCGTTTGATGGCGAGCAGCCCGTCCTGCATGGTGCCGGTGAAGTAGTATTGGTTGACCTTGCTGACAAAAAGCGCTGTTTCCCAATCAGGATGCCTGCTGTCCATCTTCGAACAGAATTTCTCAAGATGCAGCGCAGTCTCTTGCATTGATAAATCTTTGGTCATTGTTCCTCCGAGAATAAATAGAATATGCTTATTTTACCATGATACCTGGATTGTATCAATCAAATAAAAGAATAGTGCGTATTTAAGCGGCTTTTATTTACCTTTAAAAATAAGAAATAAAAAGAGAAGCAAAATAATGAGGAATAATGTTAAATAGCTGCTTGGGTTTTTGGGAAGCTTCAAACGGCGCTTTCTTAAGGCTTTTGGGTTCAGCGCGTTTGTTACTGAATACTTGCTGTCCGGATTGTTTTTCTGAATAATGATCCCTATTGTGAACACCATGATGGCAACGATTAAACAGACAAGGATAAAGATAACTCTTGTTGTACTCATTGACGCTCCCCTCCCGTTTTACCGTCTTTTAGCTTTTGCATAATTTCCGTTACAAGCGCCTCAAGGTCAGGTACTTTTCCTGAAGCCTCCGGAACTGTGAAATCGGCGTATTTTATGTACAAGGG
Source organism: Clostridiales bacterium UBA1316 (assembly GCA_002307055.1). Lineage (GTDB taxonomy): Bacteria > Bacillota > Clostridia > Oscillospirales > Oscillospiraceae > Sporobacter. Next base: position 7,965 of record DBTM01000061.1, on the reverse strand, counting down.
CTGTCTCTGCCGGTAAAGGTCTTCTATCGACTGTCCGGGCCTTAGGGCAATACCTCTCGTCTTGATGTTTCTAAGCCTTCGGACAAGCTCTTCAAGCGGAACATTGATAAATACCATGGTTGAACTATCATTCAAATGCTTCATAGAGGCCTCAGACAGCACCATACTGCCGCCGGTGGCGATGACCGTGCTGCTGCTGGCGATGGATAATGCCGTTTGCTCCTCGGCTTTTAAGAATGCCTCAATGCCGAATCGGTCAATGTACTCCTGAAGCGTCATCCCCAGCCTTCTGCTGAGCACGATATCTGTATCGATAAAGTCGTAGCCGAGCGTTTTCGCCAGCACAACACCGACAGTGCTCTTTCCGGCTCCCGGCATACCGATAAGGATGATGCTGTCTTTCATCACATAATCACGCTCCCTCACGCATGCTTCCATTCTTCGAATAACAAACCAAATAAATAGGTGTCAAGCCAGATAGGCTGCCCGTTATCATCGGTTTTAAAATATATGTTGCGTATCAGGTGACCTTCACGGCGCAGTCCGAGACGCTCAAGCAAACGCCAGGAATGCTTATTTTCCGGATTACACATGGCAATAATGCGCCTTGTCTCGTATTTCAAAAAAGCGTAATCCATAAGCGCCTTAGCGCTTTCAACGGCATACCCCTGTCCCTGATACCGCTTGTTGAATATAAAACCCAGCTCCCAGGTTTCAAAATCCTTTTTCTCCAAATAGAGATTTCCGATCACCTTTCCGCCTTCTTTCAGGCATACAGCCCAGAACGCTCTGTCCTTCGCCCGCTCAGCCGCCTCTCGTATGCACATGTCTATGTTATAAACATTATACGGTTCATAGAGCACCACGTCCGGGTCAGACAAGTACTCATAGAGGTCGCGCCAATCGTTCGCACGAAACCGCCGTATAATAAGCCTGTCCGTTTTTATCATCCCATCACTCCTGTGTCAAAGCACTGTCATGTATTCGGCATACCTTCATGCAGATGCCGCAGACAGCGCCGCGGCCGATATCCATAAAGTGTTCGCGCATATAGGCATTGCAGGCCGCTGCGTCAAGCATGGCCTCCCGTTCGATGCCCGGATACCAATGGATACCCTTGATAGCCTTTGCCGGACAGGCATCCGCACACAGCTTGCAGTTACCACAGGCGGATTGCGCGGTAAAGCTTGTCTCAGCTAGCGGACAGTCGGTAAACAGCGTGCCGAGGCGGACGCGCGGGCCAAACCGGTTATGCAGGAACAAGGCGCTCTTTCCGATGGTTCCGAGACCCGCCAGTACAGCGGCTTTTTTATGCGAATACCGCCCGAAATGCTCCCGGCTTTTACCCGTATTGATCGTCTGTGACGCGCCGACAGGGATATACTTATACCCTTCGCTTTGCAGCAGGAAACCGGCCTGGAGCAGCATGCTGTCGATGAACACGTTAACCGTCCTGTAATGATGGTAATAGGTATGGGTAGTAAAAGCGCTGTTTTCAGCGCTCAAAGAGCCGTTTCCAATCTCATCGACAACGGCATCGGACAGCGGCACGACGATAGAGACAGCGTAGTTCAGCCCACACGGCGAATCGGGAACGGCACAGAACCCAACATCATAAACCCCGTTTGATTTCAGCAGCTTTTCAAGCTCAACGGCCAACAACATAAAACATCATCATTTCATTTTTCTTTTAATAGCACTTGCACCGGCTGCATTAAATATTTTTTCTATTATATGCCAATTTTCGGCTAAACTCAACATCAATGATGTGGCAAAATACTCATGACAGGAAAACAGAAAAATGTGCATAATGTAAATATTATCCTGTCCGCTCTTGACAAAATGTTAATACGGGCATATATTGAACATTAATTCAATAAGTTTAAAGATTATTTGCGCATTTGTATCGCTTGAATGGAGGGATCCGCAAATGGCAAGGACTGCAGCGCAGAATAAAAAGATACGCGACGCTAAACGGGAGCTTATACTGGTAACCGCACTTGATCAATTTTCGCTCAAAGGCTATTACTCCACGCGGATTCAGGATATAGCGGAAGCGGCTGATATTTCGCAGGGGCTGCTCTATTACTATTACCCATCAAAGGAAGCAATTTATATCGATCTTGTCGACGATTCGATTGAACGCATCAACGAGACCTCGCGGTATGTCCGGGAAATGAGCAAGTCGTACGGCGAAAAAATCATGTACGCGCTTCGCGTTCTATTTAAAACAATAGAGACAAGCTATCGCTTCCGGCAGACATGCCGTATGATCGCCCAATCAACCTATCAGGCGGATATTTCAGCGGAGGCTCAAGCTCAGCTTGATAAGAAGCGCGATATTGCCTATAGAATCATGGCGGAGATTTTTAGAAAAGGACAAGTGGAAGGCAGCGTTGTTGACGGGGACCCAATGGAGCTGTCGATCCTGTTTTGGACAAGTGTCAACGGCTTGGCGATTTATTACGCCACACGTGATATCGCAACGAGCCTTCCAAATTACAAGCTGGTCGCGCCGATGTTCCTGAAGAATTTCATCGAGATTGCGGACGAGGATACATAAAATATTCAGAAGACTCAAAGGGCGGTAATACCGTCCTTTTTGTATGTCTGGGGATGGGATGCATTCGCCTCAGTCTCTTTGCTGCCGCGCTTTTTTAGAATATACGCGCTGTTTTGCGCGGCTCTGAACCGAACAATCTCGCCGATAAGCGCAACAGGCAGCGGCTTGACAAACGGGAACTGCACTCCACCCTTTGAATAGCTATAATCTTTGAGCTTTTCTTTAAAGGCTTCAATTCCATCCGCGCCGGGAAAAAAGCCGACATGCGTTTTAAACGCCGCAAAATGGACAAGATTGCCGTTCAAATAAAATGTCGGCATTGCCCAGCTGATTTTCTCAGCAGCATCGGGCACCGCCTGTTTTATGGCTGCTCTCGTCAGCTGCAGCCGCTCTTGAATGTCAGGAGAAAACTGCGTTATATATTCGTCAATTGTCGCAAATCTTATGTCCTTAGTCATGCATTGTCACCTCATATATATGCTTGGCATTATTCATGATTATATGTCAGCCCCGGCATAAACACAATACCTGCAAAACGGTGCAGTTTGTTGCACTCATTTTATTTATCATGTATAATCCCAATATAAAAGATACCCTTAAAAGCATGTTTGAAAGGAATTGTTATCTATGGGTTTCAAGACGAAAATTTTCGGCGCGCCTTCCAGATATGTGCAGGGAGCCGGTGCGATTCAAGCCCTTGGCAGGCACATTGCTCTCTTAGGAGATAAGGTGCTCGTCGTCGGCGGAAAAGCAGGTTTAAGCGCAACGCGCGAAGGCCGTGAAAAAAGCTTTAAACTGCTCAATATTTTACAAATTGAAGATAAATTCAACGGTGAATCAAGCGACGAAGAGATTGCGCGGCTGGCAGCGTTCGGTATAAGGGCCGGGGTTAGCGTCCTAATGGCGAGCGGCGGAGGAAAGGCAATCGATGCCGTTAAAGCCGCAGCCGAGGATATGAATGTCCCCGCCGTGATTGTCCCGACAATTGCCTCAAACGACGCTCCCTGCAGTGCGCTCTCCGTTATCTATAATAATGACGGCTCTTTCAGCCGCCTTCGTCCTTTAAAGAACAACCCGGCGCTTGTCCTGATGGATACAGAAATTATCGCAAAAGCCCCCGTCAGGACTCTCGTTGCCGGTATGGGGGACGCCCTGGCGACTTGGTTTGAAGCCGATGCCTGCCGGAGATCAAACGCGCTCAACAGCTTCGGCGGTTCTGTCTCCGAAGCGGGCCTCGCCCTGGCGAAGCACTGCCTCAATACCATCATTGAACATGGATTCAATGCCAAAATTGCCTGTGAAAATCAGGTTGTAACACACGCTCTTGAAAAGGTTGTCGAAGCCAATACTCTCTTAAGCGGGCTTGGCTTTGAAAACGGCGGTGTGGCTGTCGCACACGCGCTCTCGGAAGCATTTTCCGCTGTTCCGGAGCTGCATCATGCCGCGCACGGTGAAACCGTCGCTTTCGGTCTGCTCGTCCAGCTCATTCTGGAAGACCGCCCTACAGCCGAAATCAACGAGATATACGAATTCTGCCGGTCGGTCGGTCTGCCAATTACACTCGGTGATCTGGGCTGCGAAGAAATCGACAAGGACACCCTCCGCCGTGCCGCCGATGCCGCTGCCGCACCCGGAAACCCCTCCGCCAACATGCCCTTCCCCGTAACAGGCCGTATGCTCTATGACGCCGTACGCGCCGCCGACGGTCTCGGCAGAAGCTTTAGCGCGGCAAAATAAACAATGCTGAGAGCCTGCTGTGCTTTCGTCCCGACTCCGGCTTCCGGCAGGACTTTTGTGCTTCCAGCTTTCCGTCCGACACTCTTTCTTAGCTGCCGACCCGGAACTGTCTATGTGTTGACATATAAATTTCAAATAGGTATGATGATAAGATAATGCGTCAAGACTTATTTTTGGAGCTCAAATTACATATGAGGTGTCCATGAGATGATAATCGGTCTTTTTGATTCCGGCATCGGCGGGATAACAGTCCTGCACGACGCGCTTAAAATAGTGAAAAACGCTGATTTTTTATATTATGCCGATACGGAAAATGTCCCCTACGGCACGAAGACGAAACCGGAGGTCAGGGGGTATGTTTTAAACGCGGCGGATTTCCTGATCAGTCACGGCGCGGACATTCTGGTTGTCGCGTGTAATACGGCGACGAGCGTCGCTATCGAGGATTTACGGCAAAAATATACTATACCGATCATTGGGATGGAGCCTGCTGTCAAACCGGCTGTCGAAAACCATAAAGATAAAAGGATTCTCGTCACGGCGACCGAGCTGGCGCTGAAGGAAGAAAAGCTTAAAAAGCTCATCACCCGGCTTGACGCCGAGGATATCGTTGATCTCCTGCCTCTGCCGGGTCTTGTCCGATTCGCCGAAAACCTGATGTTTGACGAACAATCGGTACTGCCGTATTTAAAAGACGCACTGTCTCCCTTTAGTATGCGCAATTATAAAACGGTCGTCCTCGGCTGCACTCATTTTATCTACTTCAAGCCGGTATTTGAAGCCCTGCTCGGCCCAGACATTGACATTATTGACGGCAACAGAGGCACAGTCAATAAGCTCTTGGCAACGATTACGGACCTAAGCATACCGCTCGAAGGCACCAATCAAATCACCTATTATCAATCGGGCAGTCAAGTCACGGATGAAAATATATTATTAAACTTCAGCAGCCTAATGACAAAGCTGAACGATATGGATAAATAATATCCGGCATCTATCAATCTAACGTTCGTTAGTCTGCATATGTGTGACGGGAACCCGTCCCCTATGGGATTGCGCGGGATTGCGCCGTCTTTACTTATCTGTGCTTGTCAGAACCTAAGGATAAAGGGGGTTGTAAGAACGATAAGCGCGATAATAAGCATAAGCAGAATGCCCGGTATAAAGTAGGGATATATCATGAGGATGAGCCCCGCGATCAGGAAGCGGTACCGCACCGCTTTTTTCCCATACATGAAATATCCGAGTCCAACCGTGCTGATTAAAAATGATAGCCACAGCATATGTATACCTCAAAAAAGCGCCGGCTTCGCCGGCGCTTCACTCATATTTGCTTTATTGATTGCTTCAGCTGAATTTTTAAGCCGTTTGGGTCTTTAATAAAGAAATATTTTACGTTGGGATGGACAAACGGGCCGCTGTGGATGGGAATACCTTTTTCTTCAACCATAGTCAGCGCAGCATCCAGAGAATCAACTTCAAAGCCGTAGGATACGGCATCGCCGACAGCCGAGCGCTGACTTTCCTCGCTGCAGACGAGCTCTATCTGAGTATCTCCTGTCCCTAAAAATGCGAGCTCCAAGCCCGGTATGGCTTCAAACCGGCCTGCAATCTCCAGTCCTATAACCTCAGTATAAAATTTCAGGGATTCATCCATATTTTTGACCATTAAGGTGCTCCAGCAGAATTTCATTTTAACCTCCAGTCCGATAAAGAACTATTGCTTATTATGATGCTTTTAATCAATAATTATTTCTGAATTCGGCGGCACTCGAGGTAATACCGCTTATCCCGTGCGTGCCCGATTGAAAAGCTCTTTTTAGGGAAAACACCGCCGGCGGTTACCGTTTTGAAAAAATCAGACTTGTCCATCGCCGGGAGTAAAAAACCGACGCTGCCCGCTTCTCTTGTCAGAGCGAGCACAGAGTCCTCACCGTGGATATAGTCGATCACGCAGCCTGTCCGCTTCACATAGTCATCTAAAAAGGACTGCAGCATTTCAATAAGCCGACCGATACTCGCCGCCTTAACCTTCAGGCTGTGGTCGGCTGCGGCGGTAACCAGGCGCAGCGCGTAGCCGCTGCCGTCAGTGAGCGGCAAAGCATTTTTCAGATCATTTATAAGTAATTCGGGCTTCGTATTAAAGACGACTCGGTGGATGGCTTCAAAGCTGATTGCCGGGTCGTAGACATTATTGAGTTCAACGAGCGCGAAACGCGCCGGGTGGGTCTGCCGGCTCCGGCTGCTCAGTCCGCCTTTGATTTCGTCCCACAAGCCTTTTGCGGCTGCCAACGAATGATTCCCGTCGCCGATAATAATCTGCACGTCGCTATTTTCCAGCAGGCAAGATAGTCCAGCGGCGATCTCCTTGGCGTCATCACCCGTGACGCGCCAGCCTTTGACGGCTCCGCCGCCCTCCATAAGCTCGAAGTCATATGCCGGTTCCATACATGTGGTTTTATCTGCCAGCGGCTCGATGACACGGCACTCACGGTCGTCGATGAGCGCCATAATGTGCGGCAGCTCCAAGGGTGCGCTCCTGCGAACATCCATCCGTGCGGGAAGACGGGACACGATTGTTTTTTCACTGGCACGCACCGGTGTTTTTGAGCCGGGCGCATAATCATACAGCTCGAGGTCAAGCTGGCCGACAAGTCCTTTGCGGATACGCCCGTCCGATATCCTCCGCTCCAGGTAAATATAGGAATTTTCGTACGTTTTGAATATCCCGTCCCGCAGATAGTCCTGCATTTTTTCGGCGATGGTGACGGCGCTCTGGGCTGTATTTACCTCATCCAGATACGCCTCGGGTACAATGAGCCTCAGCGTGGAGGGCTCGCCTCCGACAGCTTTTTCAACATGTGCCCAATAATCTCGCTCCGATGAAAACTGATCGCAGGCAATCACGCTCCATTTTGTCATATTGACCTTATCCGCCCCAATCGGGAGCAGAACATCCGTGGGTAAAAAAGCGTTTTCCGTCACAAAATTGATCTCCCGGTTCTTTAAATTATTACAGCCGCGCCATATTTCGACGCGAGGATGGAAAGCGCCTGCTGATCGCCGCCGGGGCTGGATACAGCGGCTGTTCCCGTCATATCGCGCAGCGCGGTGGATAAAGCCTCCAAATCGTTTGAAATCAAATACAGCGGCCTTTCGCTCTGGCTTTGTATGCTCCGCACGATTTGACTGGCTTTGGTCGGCGAAAGCCCGTCCGGCAGCCTGACCGTGATGATTTTTGCCCCGCCGTCGGACTGTTCAAGCGCATCCTCGATAATCTCGTCTTCAGTTGCGGCTGCTTTTTTTTGATTGGTATCGGGCTTCAGCCCGTCGATATTCTCGATCTGCAGAGGTGCGCATATCCGGATGCTCTTATCCTTCTTGTATGATGCCGGCTTCAATGCGCTGAAGGTGGCTTTCAGCTCTTTAATATAGTCCGCCGACGTCCCGCAGCAGCCACCGACGATCTTCACGCCGAGGGAAGCAAACTGTGCCATCTGGCGCGCAAATTCGGCGGGGCCGACATCGTAAGCGCCTGTTACGCTGTTCGGCAGCCCCGCGTTTGGCTTTATGATGATTGGCAGGCTCGTGCTCTTTGCTATTTTTTTAGCAATTCGGAAGATTTTTTCAGGCGGCAACGGGCCAGTTCTGCCGAGGGCCCTTGC